>NZ_LZRD01000018.1 GCF_001687325.1 Streptomyces sp. PTY087I2
GAGTGAAGGGCAGATTGCCCACGTGTTACTCACCCGTTCGCCACTAATCCACC
Organism: Streptomyces sp. PTY087I2; assembly: GCF_001687325.1. Lineage (GTDB taxonomy): Bacteria > Actinomycetota > Actinomycetes > Streptomycetales > Streptomycetaceae > Streptomyces. The sequence goes on from NZ_LZRD01000018.1 coordinate 54, forward strand.
ACCGAAGCGGCTTCATCGTTCGACTTGCATGTGTTAAGCACGCCGCCAGCGTTCGTCCTGAGCCAGGATCAAACTCTCCGTGAATGTTTACCCGTAATCGGGTGCACACACACGAGAGCGGAACAACCGGTCGGAATAAGACCCGTTGTTCACAGCGTCCTCGCTGTGTATTTCAAAAGGAACCACGTCCCGACCATGACGGCCGGAGACGGGGTATCAACATATCTGGCGTTGACTTTTGGCACGCTGTTGAGTTCTCAAGGAACGGACGCTTCCTTCGGTCCCGTATCACCGGGGCCCTCCGGGCGCTTCCCTTCGTTTTACTTCTTTGTCCTGCTGTCTTGCGTTTCCGACTCTATCAGACTCTTTCGTGTCCGATTCCCGGTCGAAGCGGGCCATGCAGTTTCGCTTTCCAGGTTCTCCGCTTTCGCGGTTTCCCTTTCCGGCGGTTCCCACTTTACCAGACTCTTTTTCGTTCCGTTTCCGGTCCGAATTCGATTTCCGGTGGCCTGTGGAGTGGCCTTGCCTTTCGGCGGATCCGACTTTATCAGAAACTCACGGGGCAAACGAACGACCCGAGCGATTCGAGAAAGGAGAATCATTGTGGCCCGGCGGAGTTAACGAGAACCCCTGCACGAGCGGAGTAGACATTATGCGCTCATCCCGAACTTGTCCAGTCCGAGGCAACCGTTCAAATCTACCTCCCCACATCAACCGTGTCAACGGGTTTTGTGGGCGAGGAGGACACTAGCAGCTCAGCCGGGGTGAAAGCACATCGGCGGTCAGGCTGCGGTGGGAAGTTCGGCGCTGCGTTCGACCGCTGCGAGGTCGCCCGTGTCACCGGCGCGGGCCGCGCGGCCGCCGAGGATGTAGACGTACGCGAGAAAGGCCAGCTCAGCGGCGATGCCGATGGTGATCCGGGCCCAGGTGGGGAGACCGGACGGGGTCACGAAGCCCTCGATGATCCCGGAGACGAACAGGACCAGGGCCAGGCCGATCGCCATGCCCAGTGCGGCGCGGCCCTGCTGGGCCAGGGCGGTCCGGCGTGACAGGGGGCCCGGGTCGATCACCGTCCAGCCGAGGCGCAGCCCCGTGCCTGCGGCGACGAACACCGCAGTCAGTTCGAGCAGACCGTGAGGCAGTACCAGGCCGAGGAAGACGTCGAGCCGGCCCGCGGAGGACATGAGGCCCATGCCGACGCCGAGGTTCAGCATGTTGAGGAAGAGGATCCAGATCACCGGTATGCAGAGGAACGCCCCCAGGACCAGGCACATGGCCGCGGCCTGCGCGTTGTTCGTCCATACCTGTGCCGCGAACGACGCCGCCGGATGGCTGGAGTAGTAGGTCTCGTACTCCCCGCCCGGCCGGGTCATCGCGCGGAGGTCTTCCGGTGCCGCGATCGCGGCCTGCACCTCCGGGTGCGTACCTATCCACCATCCCAGCAGTGCTGCCACCGCGGTCGAGAGCACCGCCGTGGGAACCCACCAGTGGCGCGAGCGGTAGACCGCGGCGGGGAATCCCGTGGTGAGGAACCGGGCCGCGTCCCGCCAGGAGGCCTTGCGGGTGCCCGTCACGGTCGACCGGGCGCGGGCCACGAGCTGGGTGAGGCGTCCGGTGAGGAGCGGGTCGGAGCTGCTCGACTGGATCAGCGAGAGGTGCGTCGCCGTGCGTTGGTAGAGAACGACCAGTTCGTCCGCTTCCGCACCCGTGAGGCGGCGCCCTCGGCGCAGGAGGTGTTCCAGGCGGTCCCACTCCGTGCGGTGGGCGGTGACGAAGACGTCGAGGTCCATGGGCGTCTGTTGCTCCTGGCAAAGGGGCGTACGGGTCCGTACTGCTGCGGCGCGCTCGCGGTCAGCTTGGCAGACTGGGCCCGGCTGGGGCAGGGAAGGTCGGCGAAGGGTGGGGACCGATGAGTGAGCTGGTGACCGGTGACGCGGTCGTTCTGGGCTTGAGGCCCGCCCGGCTGCCCAGCCGGGCCCTGGCCTCCGCCATCGATCTGGCGGTGACGTTCGCCGTCTTCATCCTCGTCTCGGTGCTGCTGGGTATCGCTTCCGCCGCCCTCGACGAGGCCGCCCTCGCCGCGATCGGGGTCGCCTCGTTCCTGCTGGTCCTGATCGGTGGGCCCGTCGCGGTCGAGACGCTGAGCCACGGCCGCTCGCTGGGGAAGCTGGCGTGCGGGCTGCGGGTGGTGCGGGACGACGGTGGGCCGATCCGTTTCCGTCACGCGCTCGTACGTGGGGCCATGGGGCTCGTCGAGATCCTCCTGACCTTCGGTGCCGTGGCCTCCATCGCGTCGCTGGTGTCGGCGCGGGGCCGCCGGATCGGTGATGTGTTCGCCGGAACGCTGGTGATCCGGGAGCGCGTCGCCGCGACGGGCCGGTCCGTCGCCGTGCCGCCTCCCCCGCCCTGGCTGGTGGGCCGGTTCGCGGAGCTGGATTTGTCGGGCGTACCGGACGAGCTCTGGTCCGCGGTACGGCAGTACCTGACGCGGATGCAGCAGCTGGATCCCGGGGTGGGGCGGTCGATCGCGGAACGGCTGGCCGGTGAGCTGGTCGCGCGGACGGGGGCCGCCGCGCCCCAGGGTGTTCCCGCGGCCGCGTTTCTGGCGGCGGTGGTGCATGAGCGGCAGTCCCGGGATGCGCGGCGCGTGTTCGCCGGGCCTCGGGCCGGGGCCGGGGGGTACGTCGAGGCTCCGATTGCCCCCGTAACCCTTGTGTCCCCTGTGTCCCCTGGGCCCCCTGTTGTCGCTGAGGCCGGTGGGCTTGGTGGGAGTGGGGGTGCTGGTGCTGGTGCTGCTGCCGGTGGTGGGGGCGGTGGCGTCGGTGATGACCGGCAGCGGCGCGGGGGTGTTTCCTCGACCGGGTTCGCTCCGCCCGGTTAGTCGGCGCCCGGGCCACCCGTGTCCGGATTGCTCGTTTCCAGCTCGCTGAGGTCCGGGCCGTAGGTGCGCGGGGACGGGGGTGTCTCCAGGTGTTCGAGCTCGATGCCGGGGGCCGCGAGGACCACGTCACCGGCGATGTGGACGGTGTGCTGCTCGCCGGTGTCCAGGGCGCTGACCTGGTATTCGTCCACGATCAAGGGGCCGTTGTCAGTGGCGTGCGCTTCACTGTTCATCAGGGCCCAGGACTGGTCGACGGTTCTGGGCGCGAGGACCGGGTCCGTGAAGGTGACCACGCGGACGCGGGTCGTGGGCGAAGCAGGGGTGAGGCGCAGGAGACGGGTCATCGCGATGAGGAACGCGGGGGACGTGCCGGCGAAGGCGTGGGCGCGGACGTTGCCTTCGGTGGCGTGGCTGCCGGTGGGATCGGTCCGGACCCAGGTGACCCCTTCCAGGGCCGCTCCTCGTACCTGCCAGCTCGCGGCATGGAGTTCGAGGCGGATGGGCCGGCCCAGCTCGTCCAGGGCGAGGTCGACGGAGCCGAGGTGGTCTCCGGAGGGGGATGTGGTCTGGGAGACGTAGCGCCAGCCGGAGGGGCCGGGGGCGCAGTGGAAGTGTTCTTCGCCGAGGGGGGTGTGATCGTGAAGGTCGTGGAGCGAATACCTGCCGCGGGGCATGGGGTCCTTCGGGTTCCTCGGGCTGTGCGGGGGCGGTAACGGGAGCAGGCCCCCGGCACGGGGGTGCGGGGGCCTGCACTCGGACCTGCTACGTATCTGCCGCGGACGGCGACGCATCTGCCGCGGAGCTGCCGCTGGATGCTGTGACGCCGCTCGGCGTTCGGAAGGCCGGCCTTCCGAACGCCGGGGGTGGATCAGTAGCGGTAGTGGTCGGGCTTGTACGGGCCCTCCACCTCGACACCGATGTACGCCGCCTGCTCGGGGCGCAGCGTCGTGAGCTTGACGCCCAGCGCGTCGAGGTGGAGGCGGGCGACCTTCTCGTCCAGGTGCTTCGGCAGCACGTACACGTCGGTCGGGTACTCCTCGGGCTTCGTGAACAGCTCGATCTGCGCGAGGGTCTGGTCGGCGAAGCTGTTGGACATCACGAAGGACGGGTGTCCGGTCGCGTTGCCCAGGTTCAGCAGGCGGCCCTCGGACAGGACGATGAGGACCTTGCCGTCGGGGAACGTCCAGGTGTGGACCTGGGGCTTGACCTCGTCCTTGACGATGCCGTCGATCCGGGCGAGACCGGCCATGTCGATCTCGTTGTCGAAGTGGCCGATGTTCCCGACGATGGCCTGGTGCTTCATCCGGGCCATGTCCTTGGCCATGATGATGTCCTTGTTGCCCGTCGTGGTGATGAAGATGTCGGCCGTCTCCACGACGTCGTCCAGCGTGGCGACCTGGTAGCCGTCCATCGCCGCCTGGAGCGCGCAGATCGGGTCGATCTCCGTGATGATCACGCGGGCGCCCTGGCCGCGCAGGGACTCCGCGCAGCCCTTGCCCACGTCGCCGTAGCCGAAGACGACGGCGGTCTTGCCGCCGATGAGGACGTCGGTGGCGCGGTTGATGCCGTCGATGAGGGAGTGGCGGCAGCCGTACTTGTTGTCGAACTTGGACTTGGTCACCGCGTCGTTCACGTTGATCGCGGGGAACAGGAGGGAGCCATCACGGTGCATCTCGTACAGGCGGTGGACACCCGTCGTCGTCTCCTCGGTGACACCGCGGATCTCGGACGCGAGCTGGGTCCACTTCTGCGGGGCCTCGCCGAGGGTGCGGTTCAGCAGGGTGAGGATGTGGGCGTACTCCTCGCTGTCCGCGGTCGACGGGTCCGGGGCGGCGCCGGCCTTCTCGAACTCGACGCCCTTGTGGACGAGGAGGGTGGCGTCACCACCGTCGTCCAGGATCATGTTCGGGCCGCCGGTGGGGGTGTTCGGCCAGGTCAGCGCCTGCTCCGTGCACCACCAGTACTCCTCCAGGGTCTCGCCCTTCCAGGCGAAGACCGGGACGCCCGCGGGTGCTTCCGGGGTGCCGTTCGGGCCGACCGCGATGGCGGCGGCGGCGTGGTCCTGGGTGGAGAAGATGTTGCAGGAGGCCCAGCGGACCTCGGCGCCCAGGGCGACGAGGGTCTCGATGAGCACGGCGGTCTGCACCGTCATGTGCAGCGAGCCGGTGATCCGGGCACCGGCCAGCGGCTGGGCGGCGGCGAACTCCTTGCGGATCGACATCAGGCCGGGCATCTCGTGCTCGGCGAGCGTGATCTCCTTGCGCCCGAACGGGGCGAGGGAGAGGTCGGCGACCTTGAAGTCCTGGCGGTTGGTGGCCGTCGTCATAACGGGCTGCTCCTCGTGATGGGTCGAGGGTGGGCTGTCTGGGCTGACTCTGCGGCGCGGCGGGCACAGGAGTGCCCGGGGCGGATCCGCAGTGCAGTCCGTCGGAGGCCCTCTGTCCCTCGCCCGGCTCGCTCGTGCCAGCCGGTCGACCGCCATCAGCAGCGACGTCTGTTTTCCGTATCCGAATCTACACCGAACGGCCCAGTGAGCCCCAGCCCGTTCGGGGAGAGGGGCGTGTGTGCGGGGTCACCGGGCCGATCGGGGCTGGTGTGCGGTGGGTCAGTGGCCGGAATCGCTCGGGGCGTCGGTCGGGGCCTCGGTCGGGCCGTCGAGTGTCTTGCCCGGGTTGGTTCCGGTCGCGGCGGCCTCCGCGTTGTAGATGTCCGGCTCCAGGTAGATGACCCGGGCGATCGGGACCGCCGCGCGGATGCGGTTCTCGGCGGCGTTGATGGCTTCGGCGACCTCGGCGGCGGTCTCGTCGTGCCGGACCGCGATCTTGGCGGCGACCAGCAGTTCCTCGGGGCCGAGGTGCAGGGTGCGCATGTGGATGATGCGAGTGACGGTGTCGCCGTCCACCACGGCCGCCTTGATCTTCTCGACGTCCTCGATGCCCGCGGACTCGCCGAGCAGGAGGGACTTCGTCTCGACGGCCAGGACGATCGCGATGAGGATCAGCAGGATGCCGATGCAGAGGGTGCCGATGCCGTCCCAGACGCCGTTGCCGGTGGCGAGGGCGAGGCCGACGCCGCCGAGCGCCAGGATCAGGCCGACGAGGGCGCCGAGGTCCTCCAGCAGGACGACCGGCAGCTCGGGGGCCTTGGAACGGCGGACGAACTCGGTCCAGGAGCGGTTGCCCCGGGTGAGGTTGGACTCCTTGATCGCCGTACGGAAGGAGAAGAGCTCGGCGATGATCGCGAAGACCAGGACCCCGACGGGCCAGTACCAGGCCTCGATCGCGTGCGGGTGCTTGATCTTCTCGTAGCCCTCGTAGACCGCGAACATGCCACCGACCGAGAAGAGGACGATGGAGACGAGGAACGCGTAGATGTAGCGCTCGCGTCCGTAGCCGAAGGGGTGCTCGGGGGTGGCTTCGCGCTTCGCCCTCTTGCCGCCGAGCAGCAGGAGTCCCTGGTTGCCGGAGTCGGCGAGCGAGTGGACGCTCTCCGCGAGCATCGACGAAGACCCACTGAAGAGGAACGCTACGAATTTGGCCACGGCGATCGAGAGGTTGGCGGCGAGTGCCGCCACGATCGCCTTGGTTCCGCCTGACGCGCTCATGGGTGCGTGGTGTCCCTTCGTCGGTGCGCGGCACGTGCCGTCGCGGTGAGGCGGCACATTGTTGCAGCCGTCCGGGCGGCCCGTGGGTCAGGCCGCCACGGTGGCCCGGAAGAGTGTGCCCGGACCCGCCGCCTCGACACGCTCGCCGGCCGGGACGTAGGCCGACTCCCCCGGTCCGAGGGCGATTTCGCCGACCGTGACGGTGCCCGCCGTGCAGAGCAGGATCTGGGGGGTGGGGGCGGTCAGGTCGGCGGGGGCCGCCCCGGAGGCGAGGGTGTAGCGGGACAGGGCGAACTCGTCGACCGGGGTTTCGTAGCGTTCCTCGCCCGACGGGGCCGCCTCCGGGCGCAGCACGCCGGGCTCGGTGGCTTCGAACCGGACGATACGGAGGAGTTCGGGGACGTCGATGTGCTTGGGGGTCAGACCGCAGCGCAGCACGTTGTCCGAGTTGGCCATGATCTCGACGCCGAGGCCGTCGAGATAGGCGTGCGGGACGCCCGCACCGAGGAACAGGGCTTCCCCGGGCTGGAGTTGCACGTAGTTCAGCAGCATCGCGGCGAGTACGCCGGGGTCGCCGGGGAAGTGGTGGGCGATGCGGGCGTACGGGGCGTGGGTGCCGCCGAGGCGTTCGGCGGCGGCCGCCGCCTCCGTCACGGTCTCGGTCATCACCGCCGGGTCCGCGCCGAGGATCGCCGTCAGCACCTCGCGGAGGGCCGCCTCCTCGGGGTGGGCGCGGAGGAGGTCCACGTACGGCTTGAGGGAGTCGACTCCCAGCGCCTCCATCGCGTCCGCCGCCTCGGCGGGCGGGCGGAAGCCGCACAGTCCGGCGAAGGGGGTGAGGGCGCAGATCAGTTCGGGCTTGTGGTTCGCGTCCTTGTACGTGCGGTGGGGGGCGTCCACGGGGACGCCCCGGGCCTCCTCGTCGGCGTAACCCTCACGGGCCTGGTCCAGGTCGGGGTGGACCTGTACGGAGAGGGGGGCGCCGGCGGCGAGGAGCTTCAGGAGGAAGGGGAGGCGGGGGCCGAACCGGGCGACGGTCGGGGCGCCGAGCTCGCCTTCCGGGTCGGCGTCGATGGCCTCGGTGAGGGCCAGCTCGATCTCGCCGGACGCGGTGGTACGGGTGATACGTGAGGGCGCTCCGGGGTGGGCTCCCATCCACATCTCGGCCTGCGGTTCGCCGGTGGGCGCGATGCCGAGCAGGGCGGGGATGGCCGTCGTGGACCCCCAGGCGTAGGGGCGCACGGTGTTGGACAGGCGGTCCATGGAGTCGTCCTCGGGTGGGGCGGGTGGGCGTGATTCTCTGCGTCACCAGGGATACCAGGGTTGTGTGAGGTCCTGGCGTCGTGGGGGTGTCCGGGGGGTGTGGGGTCGGTCGGAGCGAGCCCGGGGCGAGTTCTCAGGGCTGCGGTGCCGACGCCAGTGCCAGGTAGACCGCCGCGAAGTCGGTGATCGCGAGCAGTTCGGCGACTGCTTCCAGTTCGCTGCTCTCCTCCGGCTCCAGCTCGCTGACCGGTGTGTCGTGGCCGAGCGCCAGTTCCCTGGCCGCCGGGTAGGCGCTGAGGCCTCCCGTCGGGCGGTCCCGGAGCAGAACGACCCTGGCTCGTAGCGTCTCGCCCTCCTCGACCCGGTCCCGGAAGAAGTCGTCGGGGTCCGCGCCGGCCGCGAAGTCCCCGGCGAGCAGCGTGCCGTGCGAGGGCAGCGCTTCGGGGAGCTGTGCGGTGAGGGCGGGGCGGCCCGCCAGCTCGGACAGTACGGCGGCGAAGCGGCGGCCGACCGGGCCCGCGGCTTCGCCCTCCGTCCACAGCAGCGGCAGGCTGTCGGCGAGTTCGGCGGCGAGCGTCTTGGCCGGGTTGCTGTACGTGGCGATGGCCGGACCGCAGCGTTCCGCGGTGCGGTCCAGGCGGTCCGCCACCTTTTGCAGGTCTTCGGGGGACGCGGTCACCAGGCCCACCCGGTCCAGGAGCGCCAGCAGAGGTGTGAGCAGCGCCCACAGCGTGCCGGGGCCGGCGGCCGAGGTCTCCGCGTCGTACTCGCCGTGCGGGGCGGCCGCCATCGGGACGACCAGGCCGTGCACCCCGTCGACCGCCTCGCGTAGCGGTGAGCGGGTGGGGGCGACGGCGACGACGGTGCAGCCGCGGCGGTAGGCCTGCTCGGCGAGCAGGGCGAGGCCCGGTTCCGAGCCGTCGGCGGTCGCGATCAGGAGCAGGTCCACGGAGCCCGCCCAGCCGGGCAGGGCCCAGCGCAGGGCGCCGGGGGCGGGGGCGACGCCCGTGGGGGGGATGCGGGTGACGGGGGCGGCCGCGCCCGCCAGTGCGCCGATGAGGTCGGCGACCCCGGAGGCGGCAGTGCCGGGGCCCGCCACGAGGACGGCGCGGGGGCGGCCCTCGGGGGTCAGGCCGTCGATGCCCGCCTCGGCGGCGTGCCGGGCGGCGGTGCGGACCCGGGCGCCGGCCTCGGCTGCGCCGCGCAGCAGATCGCGGCGGTCGGCTCGGGCCAGGGCTTCCGGGGCGTCGAGCAGGGACTCGTCGAGCATGGCAGTGGGCCTCCGATCACCGGGTGGGGTGCGGGCTGCGGGTACGGGGGCGGGGGGCTTGCCTGGCCTCGCCGTGCTTGGCCTTGCCTGGCTTGGCTTGCGCCTTTGCCTGCTTGGCCTTGCCCGACCTTGCTTGGCTTGGCCCGCCTTGCCTGGCTTGGCCTTGCTGGGACAGGAGACCTAGGCGGTCCGCCCCGCCTGCGGTCTGCTGCCCGTCCAGTCCCGTACGGGTGTCGCTCGCGGTCAGGCGGGGCGGCGGGCCTCGTCGACGAGAAGGACCGGGATGCCGTCCCGGACCGGGTAGGCCAGGCCGCAGGCGTCGCCCGTGCAGACCAGTTCGGGGGTGTCGGACGCCGAACGGTCGTCGAGCGGGGAGTGGCAGGCCGGGCAGGCCAGGATCTCCAGGAGGCCGGCTTCGAGCGGCATGGGGTGAGTCCCTTCGAGCATGCGAGTTCCGATCCGCGTGGATCAGGCGTCGTCAGCCTACCGCTGGGGTGGAGGGGGCGCGGCCTGGCCGGGGGGATGAAACGGGGGATGGCGTGGGGGTGGGGGTGGGCTGGGGTGGGTGGGTGAGCGGGTGGGGGTGGGTGGGCGCCTGCGGCGGGCTTCTCCCCTACCCGCCCCTTCCCGTAATCGGGGCTCCGCCCCGGGCCCCGGTTACGGTCCTCAAGCGCCGGACGGGCTGGATTTCGGGGCTCCGCCCCGGACCCCGCTCCTCAAACGCCGGAGAGGCTGGAAGTAACCCGGGAGAAGCTGGAAGTAGCCCTGGAGAGGCTGGAAGAAACCCGGACCGGCTGGAAATGACCCGGGGCGGGCTGGAAGAAACCCGGACCGGCTGGAAATGACCCGGGACGGGCTGGAAGAAACTCGGACCGGCTGGAAGCGACCTGGGGCGGGCTGGAAGAAGCCCGGACCGCTGGAAGTGACCCGGGCGGGCTGGGAGAAGTCCGGACCGCTGGAAAGGACCCCCGGAAAGGGCCGGGTCAGCCCCGGATCAAGGTCAAAACCTCGTCCCGTACCTCCGTCATCGTCTTCTCGTTCTTCGCCTCCACGTTCAGGCGCAGCAGCGGTTCCGTGTTGGAGGCTCGGAGGTTGAACCACCAGTCGGGGGCCGTGACCGTGAGGCCGTCCAGGTCGTCGAAGGTGATGTTGTCGCGGGTGCCGTAGACCGTTCTGACCTTGGTCAGGCTCGCTGTCTGGTCGGCGACGGTGGAGTTGATCTCGCCGGAGCCGGTGTAGCGGTCGTACTCCGCGACCAGCTCGGACAGCGGCTTCTGCTGGTTGCCTAGGGCGGCGAGTACGTGGAGGGCGGCGAGCATGCCCGTATCGGCGTTCCAGAAGTCGCGGAAGTAGTAGTGCGCCGAGTGCTCACCGCCGAAGATCGCGCCGTGCTCGGCCATCTCCGCCTTGATGAACGAGTGGCCGACCCGGGTGCGGACCGGGGTGCCGCCGTTCTCGCGGACCACCTCGGGGACGGACGAGGAGGTGATCAGGTTGTGGATGACGATGCCCTCGCCGCCGTTGCGGGCCAGTTCGCGGGCGGCCACCAGGGCCGTGATCGCGGACGGCGACACGCCCGCGCCCCGCTCGTCGACCACGAAGCAGCGGTCCGCGTCGCCGTCGAAGGCGAGCCCCAGGTCGGCGCCCTCGGCGAGGACGCGGGCCTGGAGGTCGACGATGTTCTTCGGGTCGAGGGGGTTGGCCTCGTGGTGGGGGAAGGTGCCGTCCAGCTCGAAGTACATCGGTACGAGGTCGAGCGGGAGGCCGTCGAAGACCGTGGGGACCGTGTGGCCGCCCATGCCGTTGCCCGCGTCCACCACCACCTTCAGCGGGCGGATCGCGGTCAGGTCGACCAGGCCGAGCAGGTGGGACGCGTAGTCGGTGAGGGTGTCGCGTTCCGTGATCGTGCCGGGGGTCGTGGCCGCGCCGGGCCGGGGCGCTCCTTCCGACCACTGCTCGACCAGGGTGCGGATCTCCGCGAGGCCCGTGTCCTGGCCGACCGGGGCCGCTCCCGCCTGGCACATCTTGATGCCGTTGTACTGCGCCGGGTTGTGCGAGGCCGTGAACATCGCCCCGGGGAGGTCCAGCGCCCCCGACGCGTAGTACAGCTGGTCCGTCGAGCAGAGGCCGATGAGCGTGACGTCCGCGCCCCGGGCCGCCGCGCCGCGCGCGAAGGCGGCGGACAGGGCGGGTGAGGTCGGGCGCATGTCGTGGCCGATCACGATCGCGTCGGCCGCCGTGACCTGGACGAACGCGGACCCGAAGAGTTCGGCCAGCGATTCGTCCCACTGGTCGGGCACCACTCCGCGCACGTCGTACGCCTTCACGAGCTGCGACAGATCAGCAACCACGGCCGGTCCTCCTGGGGTCTTTGCGGACCGCCCAAACTACCCGGCCGGGCAGTGCCTCAGGAGGCGGCCTCAGGAGTCCGGGGAGCGCAGCACCCTCAGGTGGCCCCGGCGGGCCACCTCCACCGGGTCGGCCGAGCGCCGGCCCCGGCCTTCGCCGTCCGGGCCCCGGTCGTGCGGGCGTGCCGCCTCGCGGACCGCGTTGGCCAGTGCTTCGAGGTCGTCACCGCTCGGGTGCGCCGGGGCGGAGCCGTCGGAGAGCCGCACCACTTCCCAGCCCCGCGGCGCGGTGAGCCGCTCACTGTGTTCGGCGCACAGGTCGTAGCAGTGGGGCTCGGCGTAGGTGGCGAGCGGGCCGAGGACCGCAGTCGAGTCGGCATAGACGTACGTCAGTGTCGCGACGGCAGGGCGGCCGCACGCGGTGCGCGAACAGCGACGTACAGGGCTCACGATGTTGGACGGTACCGCACTCTTGAGCGGGCCGCGACGACTCCCCCTCGGGTCACCCCACCGTGTCGCCCTGTGACCTGCGGCACAGCGGGGCTTCCGGGGGCTACCCTGACCTGCGCCGCCGCAAGGGGCGCGCGATCGTCGGCCGGTCGCGTCGGTCGCGGGCGGAGTGCATCGCGGTCCCAGCAGCAGGGTCAATGATCGGATGACGGGCCTGAAATGGGCTCAACCTTGGCCGAAATGTTCAACTGTGGACATCCGGAGGTCTCCCCTCCCGGGGACGTCCGGACCCTTTCCGTTGGAGCTGCAAGGGTCCGCCCTGCCGCGTCGCCTCTCCGATCGTCTCTCCGGTCGTCCCGGTCTCCGGAGCGTTACGCTGCGTCGGTGATGGACAGCTCCGTACCTCCCCACCCGTTCGAGCCGCGGCCCCGGCGCCGTGACCGTCATGGCCGCGGTATGCGCGGGCCGGTCGCCCCGCCGCAGGTGCCGCTGTCGGCCAGCCGGGGCGAGACCTTCCGCGATCTGGTCCAGGACTCGGTGGAGCGGCTGGAGCGGCGCTGGCCCCAGCTGGCCGAGGTCGACTTCGTCGTCCTCGATGTGCCCGGCACCCCGGAGGAGGTCGTTCCGCTCGGCAGCGCGGTCTCCGCGGAGAAGGGGCGGCCCGCGCAGATCGTCGTCTACCGGCGGCCCGTCGAGATCCGCACCAAGAGCCGTGACGAGCGCGCCCTGCTCGTGCACGAGGTCGTCGTCGAGCAGGTCGCCGAGCTGCTGGGGCTCGCCCCCGAGTCGGTCGACCCCCGGTACGGGCAGGACTGACCTCCGGGGGCCGGCTGCGGCCCGCCCTCAGTCGTCCAGCACCGACAGGTCCTGGCGCGCCGACGGGACCTCGACCATGCCCCGGTCGTCGGGGAGCGTCTGCACCGTGAACATCTGGATGCCGTCCGAGGCGATCGCCAGCGAGCGCGACGCGTGGACCGGGCCGCCCGACGTCGTCTCGACGGTCAGGGCGTAGGAGCCCTTGAGGCCTTCCGGGGCCTTCGGGGTGACGGCGAGCGTCGTACCGGCCTTGACCGTGTACGTCTCGACGGCCGGTTCGCCGCCGCCGCTGCCCGCCGACGCCGTGACCTTCACCTTGGCCGTGGCGCCCGGCGCGGTCAGGGACAGCGTCGAGCCCTTGGCCCGGTTGTCCGCGACGGTCGCCCGGGCGCCGACGGGCCCGGTGGCGGGGATGTAGGCGATCTCCTGCTTGTCGCCCTTGCCCCGGACCACGCGCAGCGCGGCCACGATCGGGGTCGCCCGGTCCTTCCGGACGGGGGTCAGGCGCAGGGAGCCCGGTTCGCCGCGGGTGAGGTCCTTGAGGTCGACGGCGGCCGTCATCGAGGACTTGATGTGCAGGGTGGCGTTCCCGGCCGGGGAGAACGTCGCGTTCTTCCCCATGAGCTGGACCTTCACGTCCGCGTCGTCGTCGCCGGGCGCGAACGCCACCAGCTGTACGGAGGTGGCGTCGGCCGGGATGCCCGGCATCACGAGCGTGCCGGACGGGTCGTCGGACGCGGTGATCCAGTCGCTGCCCGCGCTGTCGTCGGCGCTCATGACGACCGCCCCGATCCGTCCCGAGCGGGTGGTGACGTGGGCGGTCAGCCGGTCGACGGCCTCGGTGGTGAGGGTGGACAGCAGGACGGCGACGCTGGAGCGGGCCGGCACGGTGATGCCGTCGCCGACGTCGGACTTCAGCGCGCCCTCGGGGCCGTACAGCTCGATGTCGACCACGGCGCCGGTGTCGTCGGGGTTGGTGAGGTGGATGTAGTCCTGGCGGGACTTGGCGGTGCTCGCGCCCGGGAACCAGAAGTCCGTGTCGGGGGCGGTGCAGGTGACCCCGAGGAGTCCGCGGGAGCCGCCCGCGGTGACCTCGGTGGTCTGCTGTGCGGTCCAGCCGGGGGCCAGCCTGCCGGTGGCCGTGCCGACGAGGGCCGGGGCGCCGGAGCCGTTCGCCTCCGCGACGACCGGCTTTCCGGGCTCCTTCACGGCGAGGACCGGCTTCTCGGCCTTCTCCTTCGCCTTCTTCGCCGCTTCCTCGGCCTTCTTGGCCTTCTTCGGGTCGGTCAGGTCCTCGTCGTCCACGATCGGCAGCGCCGGCTTCAGCTCGGCGGTGCCCTTGGCGTCGCCGCCCTTGCCCGCCGGGGTGAACGCGGTGTACTGCGTCTCGGCGAGGTCGGAGTTGCTGGGCGCCGGGCAGACCAGGCCGGCCCGCTCGACCGGCAGCAGGGCGGCGGACTTCGCGGCGGACTCGGCCGGGGCGCCGGGCGCGGTGACCGTGGCGAAGCCGGTGACGGCGGCCAGGACGGCGGCGCCCGCGATCAGGGACAGGTGGGTGGACTTCACTCGGACTCGCCTCGCGATGCGTTACCGGTCTGCCACGGGGCCTGACCCGGGGCCGGGGGGTCGGTCTGTTCGCCGTTCTCGCCGTACGGGTGCTGCTGGTGCTGCTGCCCGCCGGTGTACTGGCCGTACTCGTCGTACGCGCCCTGGTTGCTGTACGTGACGCCCTGGTCGTTGTACGCGCCCTGGTCGTCGTACTGCTGCGCGTACGGGTCCTGGACTGCGTAGCCGCCCTGGTAGTCGGCGCTCTGATGTCCCTGCTGTTGGTGCTGGTGCTGGTGCTGGTGCTGCTGGGCGTACGGGTCCGGCTGCTGGTACGTCGCGTAGTAGTCGGCCGTCGGCTGCTGCTGCCCGTCCCACTGCGCGTACTCGTCGTACTGCTGCGGGACCGGGACCGCCGCGTAGCCGCCGGTGGCCTCCTGCGGGTCGTGCGGGGCCTGCGGGTCGTGCGCCGGAGCGTTCTCGGCGTACGGGTCGGTGGACTGCTGCGCCGGGATGTACTCCCCCGGGTTCACGGCCTCCTCGCCCGCCGCCGCCTCGGCCTGGGCCGCGGCGCGCAGCCTGCGGGCGCGGCGGCCCTCGCCATCGACCGGCTCGGCGGCGACGGCGAGCGCCTCGTCGGGCAGGTCGTCGTCGATCTCCCGGCGGCGGCCCGGCAGGGCCATGACCACCAGGACCACCAGCAGCCCGACCTGGGCCCAGATCCACGCGGTGTGGGTGATCGGGGCGTCGTGGGTGAGGTCCAGACGGCCGCCGTTGGCGGGCAGCTCGAAGCCCTGGGCCCAGCCGTCGACGGTCTTGCGGGTCAGCGGCTTGCCGTCCAGCGTGGCCGTCCAGCCCGGGTCGGCGGCGTCCGCGATCCGCAGGACGCGGCCCGCCTCACCCGCCGGGATCCTGGAATGGGCCTCGACGGCGGCCGAGCCGACCGCGATGTGCTCGCCCTCGCCGGAGGCCGGGGTGATCATGACGCGGGCGACCTGGCGGTCCACCCGCCACAGAGCGCTGCCGTCGAGCTGGCTGAGGCGGCTGAGGCCCGGGGTGGCGTCGAGGACCCGGCTCATCTCGCGCGGTGCTCCGTCGCGGACGAGGACGTAACGGATCGCGAAGCCGCTGAGCTGGCCGCCCTGGTCGGCGCCGGAGCCGGCGACGAGGTTGGCGACGACCTTGTCGAGGTGGCTGTTGCTGCCGACCGCCTCGGTCAGTTCGCCGTCGCCGAGCCGAGCGCCCGAGCCGCGGACCAGGCTGTACGAGACGGTGTCGGGCGAGGTGCCGCCGAGGATGAGGGTGCGGGGCTGGTCGCGGGTGGTGCTCTCCTCCGCGACGAAGGCGGGCACCTGCACGGGGTCGCGGCGCTCCAGCGGGCCGTCGGCGCCGCCGATCATCCAGCCGGCCGCGGCCAGGACCGGGGCCAGTCCGGCGGCCAGCGCGATCAGCGCCGCCACGGGCTGGCGCCAGCCGAAGCTCTGCTCGGCGACCCGGATGCGGGCCCCGTCCGCGCCGACCAGAGCGGCGGCGATCAGGGCGGTGCCGTAGACGAGGGTGGCCGGTCCGGCCCAGGTGGATCCGTTGGCGACGGCGGCGAAGAGGAAGCCGACGAGCGCGACGGCCCAGGCGGTGCGGACGGCGAACTGGCGCTCCTCGCGCAGCAGGGCGGCGAGCGCGGCCAGCACGATGCCGAGCAGCAGGATGCCGCCCGCCGCGCCCGGGCCGCCGGGGCTGATGCCGAGCAGGTCGAGGCCCGAGGCCGATCCCGTACCGGTGTCCAGGCCCGCTTCGGTCAGGAGCGCGGACGGGTTCGTCAGGAGGCTCAGCGACCAGGGGGCGAGGACCAGGACCGGGGTGCCGACGGCGGCGACGAAGCGGAGCGCGTACGCCGTGATGTCGCCGCGCCGCAGCACCAGCACGCCGAGGCCGAGGACCACGGCGAGCGGCCAGACGATCGGGGTGAACGCCATGGTGACGGTCAGCAGCAGCGTGTACGCCCAGGTGGCGCGCCAGCTGCCGCGCTCCCCCGCCGCGCTGTCGGCGCGCAGCCCGTGGGCGGCGACGCCCGCGCGGGCGATCAGCGGGAGCAGGACGAGAAGGACGGCGGTGCCCAGGCGGCCGGTGGCCAGCGCGCCGGTCGCGGCGGGCAGGAAGGCGTACGCGACGCTCGCCCAGGCCCGCAGCAGCCGGGAGGGGAGCAGCGGGCGGGAGGCGAAGTAGGCGGTGGCCCCGGCCAGCGGGATCGAGCAGACCAGCAGCACGCTGACGGCGAGCCCGGTCGAGCCGAGCATCAGGGCCGACAGGGCGGCGAGCAGGGCGAGGTAGGGCGGCGCGGTCTGGGTGCCGCCGGTGCCGACCGTGTGCCAGGCGTCCGCGTACCGTCCCCAGAGCGAGCCGAGCTCGGCGGGGACGGGCAGCAGCGCGCCGCCCGCGAGTGCGCCGCCGCTGAGCAGGTTGCGGCAGGCGATGAGCGAGACGACGAGGAGCAGGGCGAAGAGAACGGGGCCGGGCTTGCGGCCGATGCGCTTGAGGCGGGCGAACTGGTCGACTTCGAGGAAGTCGGCGTCGTCGCCGCCGGGACCGGATTCGACGGCTCCGTGGCGCGAGCCGCCCGAGTCGGAGTCCGTACGGCCGCCGAAGTTGCCCGCGACCTGGTCGACGGTGGCCCGGACGGTGGCGCCGGGCGGCGGGAACAGGGCGCGCAGTTCGGCGGCGTCGACGACGCCCTTTCCGCGGTTGCGGCGGGCGGCGAAGATGCGGCCGGGGCGCAGCAGGGTGCCGAGCAGGCCGGTGACCTCGTCGAGTGCCTGGCCGGGCACCTTGCCGACGAGGTAGGCGAGGGTACGGAGCAGGGTGCCGACGACGAGCCGGAGCAGGACCCAGGGCAGGGCCTTGCCGCGCGCGTTGACGAGCATCGTGTAGACCGCGCCCGCCTTGTCGACGCGGTGCGGGCTGGCGACGGAGCGGCCGGCGCAGTCGATGGGGCGGCGTTCGCGGGCGGAGGCCTCGGCGTGCCGCAGGACGGCGTCCGGGGCGACGAGGACCCGGTGGCCTGCGAGGTGGGCGCGCCAGCAGAGGTCGACGTCGTCGCGCATCAGGGGGAGCCTGCGGTCGAAGCCGCCGAGCTCCTCGTAGACGTCGCGGCGGATGAGCATGCCGGCGGAGGAGACGGACAGGACGGTACGGACCTGGTCGTGCTGGCCCTGGTCCTGCTCGCGGCGGTCCAGGCCGGTCCAGCGGCGGCCGCTGTTGGCGATGGAGACGCCGACTTCGAGGAGCTGCTTGCGGTCGTACCAGCCGCGCAGCTTGGGGCCGACGATCGTGGCGTACTTGTCGGTGTCGACGACGCGCAGCATCTCGGCGAGCGCGTCCGGCTCGGGCGCGCAGTCGTCGTGCAGCAGCCAGAGCCACTGGACCGGTTCGCCGTGGGGCAGCTCGGGAAGGTCGTAGTTCTCGTCGACCCAGGTCCGGGTCTCGGGGTCCCAGCCGCTGGGGCGCTTGAGGTACGGCAGGTCGTCCGGGGTCAGGACGCCGGCGGTGCGGGCCGCCTCGTCGACGGCCGTGCCGAAGCTCGTACGGCGTGCCAGGTGCAGGACGCGTTCGTCGCCGAGCGCCTCGGTGACCAGCCGGGCCGAGTCGTCGGCGCTGCCGGTGTCGGCGGCGATGACGTTCTGTACGGGGCGTTCCTGCCCGAGCAGCCCGGCCAGCACGTCGGGCAGCCAGCGGGCGCCGTCGTGGGAGACGAGCACGGCGGTGACGACGTGCCGGGGGAACTCTGGGGCGGCGGCGGCCGCGTTCGGCGCCGCCGAGTGGCTGTGCACGGACATCGAGGTACGGGCCCTCCGGCCGGGTCCGGGGGGCGTCCCCGGGGGCTGCATCGGTGTACACGCGCGCGCCGGCGGGGCGTTGGCGCGTCTCGGACGGGGCCCCACACTAACGGTACGGACAGGTGGCGGGGGTCCGAGCCGGTGAAGGGGACGGGCCCGGACCTGCCGACGGCCCGTCCGCCGCCCCGTGGAGAAGGGGGTGGCGGACGGGCCGTCGGAGGTGATCGGAGTGATCAGAGGTGATCGGAACCGTCGGGGATGATCGGGGATGAGCTGTCGGGAGACCACCGGCTCTGCGCGGCCGGTCCGGGGCTCGGGGCCTGCGGGGGGCCGGGGGGGGGCGGTGCCTGGTGCCTGGTGTCTCGCGCCTGGTGTCTCGCGTCTGGCCGGCTAGCGCCTCGCGCCGATGAGAGGGGCGGGCGCGGCCTTGGATCGTGGCCTTGGGTCGCCGCCCTCTTTAGATCGCGGCCTTCTTGAGGCGTCGTCGTTCCCGCTCGGAGAGTCCGCCCCAGATGCCGAAGCGTTCGTCGTTGGAGAGGGCGTACTCAAGGCACTCCGAGCGCACCTCACAGGCGAGGCAGACCTTCTTGGCCTCGCGGGTGGATCCGCCCTTCTCGGGAAAGAAGGACTCGGGGTCGGTCTGGGCGCACAGTGCGCGCTCCTGCCAGCCGAGTTCCTCATCCGCGTCCTCGACCAGCAGTTGCTGGAACAGCTCGGTCATGTGCGCCCCTCGTCTGTCTCTTGCGTCCCGTGATGCAGCCTTTTGCGGCTGAACGACACGAGTGAAATTACAAATCTGTAGCTCTGGGGCAGTCAAGCGAGGATCTGCTATTGGCCCAGGGATTCACTCTGCGGAACCAAGCGTATGCGGTAAGTGCTCAAATCAGCAAAAATCTGACATATGCCACGGGCCCCACGGCCCCGCACCCTCTCTCGATGAAGACGACCGGGGTGGGCCTTGTGTTGCGATTCGATCACCGAAGCGACCAAGATCACAGTCAGGTCACGGAGCGTCAGCCGCGTTTGAGGGCGCGGATGATGCGCCACATGTCCCTGCCCCTGGGTGCATAAACCTTTCTCCCAATCCGACAACCGGAAGGGGTGAAACATTGCCCCCATATCGGGCATTGGGTTGACAGCGGACGGCCGAGCCGGTCTCCTTGTTTCCATGCCAGCGACCGCAGCCCTGCACGTCACCCACGCCCGTGGGTTCCGTAGCGCTGTCCAGGCCCGCTGTTGCTGTTCCAGCTGTCACAGCTGTTGATGCCGTAGTGCTCCAGCTCTGATCCAGCCTCTCCGACTCTCCGGTCGAGCGTTTTTCTTCGTTTTCGCTCCTCCCCGCAGTCATCGTGACTCCCCGCACGTGCGCCCCCCATGCCGAGGAACCACCGCAGCAATGAACAGCGACAGCGACCTTCAGATCGCCGGCGACATCCTTGAGGTCCAGCACCTCCTCCGGCCCGCCCGCGAGCACCCCTCCACCGTCTCCGAGTTCGTCGGCCTCGCACGCTCCATCGCGGCCGACCGCGCACGGTGGGCGGGCATCGTCCAGTACGACTCCGCCTCCCGCTGGTACCACCGCCTGCACCAGGGCCCCGGCTACGAGGTGTGGCTGCTCAGCTGGGTGCCCGGGCAGGGCAGCGGACGCCACGACCACGGTCTCTCCGCCGGCGTCCTGACGGTCCTGGAAGGCGAGTTGACCGAGCACACCGAGCGCGGGACGCGGTCCCTCGGCGCGGGCGCGCAGCGGTCCTTCGCCCCGGGGTACGTCCACGAAGTGGTCAACGATTCGCTCGAACCGGCCGTGAGTCTGCACATCTACTACCCGGGCCTGACCGAGATGCCGATGCACCCGAGCCAAAGCGCCCCGACGGCCGT
Source organism: Streptomyces sp. PTY087I2 (assembly GCF_001687325.1). Lineage (GTDB taxonomy): Bacteria > Actinomycetota > Actinomycetes > Streptomycetales > Streptomycetaceae > Streptomyces. Next base: position 19,939 of record NZ_LZRD01000018.1, read on the forward strand.
GGACGCCGTACCCGCCTGACAAACTGCTGTGCATGCGCATTGTTGTTCTGGCCGGTGGTATCGGCGGTGCCCGCTTCCTTCGCGGCCTCAAGCAGGCCGCGCCCGACGCGGACATCACGGTGATCGGCAACACGGGTGATGACATCCATCTGTTCGGGCTGAAGGTCTGTCCCGACCTCGACACCGTGATGTACACCCTCGGCGGTGGCATCAACGAGGAGCAGGGCTGGGGGCGTACCGACGAGACCTTCCGGGTCAAGGAGGAGCTCGCGGCGTACGGCGTGGGCCCCGAGTGGTTCGGGCTCGGCGACCGCGACTTCGCGACCCACATCGTCCGTACGCAGATGCTCGGCGCGGGCTACCCGCTGAGCGCGGTCACCGAGGCGCTCTGCGCCCGCTGGCAGCCGGGTGTGCGGCTGCTTCCCATGTCCGACGACCGGGTCGAGACGCATGTCGCCGTCGAGATGGACGGCGAGAGCAAGGCGATCCACTTCCAGGAGTACTGGGTGAAGCTGCGCGCCTCCGTCGAGGCGCGGGCGATCGTGCCGGTCGGGGCGGAGCAGGCCAAGCCGGCGCCGGGGGTGCTGGAGGCGATCGGCGCCGCCGATGTCATCGTCTTCCCGCCGTCGAACCCGGTGGTGTCCGTCGGCACGATCCTCGCCGTGCCCGGGATCCGCGAGGCCATCGCCGAGGCGGGGGTGCCGGTCGTCGGCCTCTCCCCCATCGTCGGGGACGCGCCCGTGCGCGGGATGGCGGACAAGGTGCTCGCCGCGGTGGGCGTCGAGTCGACGGCCTCGGCGGTGGCCCGGCACTACGGGTCGGGGCTGCTGGACGGGTGGCTGGTGGACACGGTGGACGCCGGGGCGGTCGAGGAGGTGGAGGCGGCGGGGATCCGCTGCCGGGCGGTGCCGCTGATGATGACGGACGTGGACGCGACCGCGGAGATGGCGCGGCAGGCGCTGGCGCTGGCTGAGGAGGTTCGGGCGTGAGCGGTTCGCCGGATTCCGTGCCTTCTTTTCGTGTGTGGGCCGTGGGCGGGATGCCCGAGGTACGCGACGGGGACGATCTCGCCAAGCTGATCGCCGCCGCCGAGCCCGGGCTCGTCGACGGTGACGTCCTGCTCGTCACCTCGAAGATCGTCTCCAAGGCGGAGGGCCGGATCGTCGAGGCCGCCGACCGCGAGGCCGCCATCGACGCCGAGACCGTACGGGTCGTCGCCCGGCGCGGGACGCTGCGGATCGTGGAGAACCGGCAGGGGCTGGTCATGGCCGCCGCCGGGGTCGACGCGTCCAACACTCCCGCCGGGACCGTGCTCCTGCTGCCCGAGGACCCCGACGCCTCCGCCCGGGCCATCCGGGACGGGCTGCGGGACATCCTCGGCGTGGAGGTCGGCGTCCTCGTCACGGACACCTTCGGGCGGCCCTGGCGCAACGGGCTCACCGATGTCGCCATCGGGGCGGCGGGGGTGCGGGTGCTGGACGATCTGCGCGGCGGCTCGGACGCGTACGGCAATCCGCTCAGCGCCACGGTCGTGGCCACGGCCGACGAGCTGGCCTCGGCCGGGGATCTGGTCAAGGGCAAGGCGGAGGGGCTGCCGGTGGCGGTGGTCCGGGGGCTGTCGCATGTTGTCGCCCCGGATGGCCTGGGCGACGAGCCCGGTGCTCGGGCGCTCGTGCGCAGCGCCGCCGATGACATGTTCCGGCTCGGGACGTCCGAGGCCGTGCGGGAAGCGGTGACGCTGCGGCGTACGGTGCGCGAGTTCAGCGACGAGCCGGTGGATCCGGGGGCGGTGCGGCGCGCCGTCGCGGCTGCCGTCACCGCACCCGCGCCTCATCACACGACGCCGTGGCGGTTCGTGCTGCTGGAGTCCGCCGAGTCGCGGACCCGGTTGCTCGACGCGATGCGGGAGGCGTGGATCGAGGATCTGCGGCGCGACGGGAAGAGCGAGGAGTCGATCGCCAAGCGGGTGCGGCGCGGGGATGTGCTGCGCAACGCGCCGTATCTGGTGGTGCCGTGCCTGCTGATGGACGGCTCCCATACGTACGGGGACGAGCGGCGGGACACCGCGGAGCGCGAGATGTTCGTGGTCGCGGCGGGGGCCGGGGTGCAGAACTTCCTGGTGGCGTTGGCGGGTGAGCGGCTGGGGTCGGCGTGGGTGTCCTCGACGATGTTCTGCCGGGATGTGGTGCGGGAGGTGCTTTCGCTGCCGTCGTCGTGGGATCCGTTGGGGGCGGTGGCTGTGGGGCATGGGGTGGGGGTGCCGCGGGAGCGGGGGGTTCGGGGGGCGGAGGAGTTTCTCACCGTGCGGTGAGGTTTGGGGGGGGGCGGGCGTTGGTGGGCGGGGGTGCCGCTGCGCGGGGCTTGCCCCCTACCCGCCCCTTCCCGAAACCGGGGCTCCGCCCCGGACCCGGTTTGTCCTCAAGCGCCGGACGGGCTGGAGTTTCGGGGCTCTGCCCCGGACCCCGCTCCTCAATCGCCGGAGGGACTGAGATTGCCCGGAGACGCTGGGAAACGGCGGGGCCGGGAGTAGCCGGAGGGGCTGGGGTGGCCGGAGGGGCTGAGATCGGCCGGAGACTCCGGAGAAGTGCCGGAGACTCCGGAGAAGTGCCGGAGGGGCTGAGATTGGCCGGAACGCTGGACGCGGCCCGAAGGCTCTGAGAGCAGGCTCTACAGGTTCGCGATGTTGCCCGGCTGCATCCTCGGTGCCCTGCGCGCCGGGACTCGGCCCGAGAGCAGGATCAGGCGGGTTGCTCGGTGGCGTTGGCCCTCGTACGGGGTCAGGAGGGACAGCATCTCCTCGTCGTCCGCGTCTCGGTTGTCCGCCAGGGCGTGGCCCACGATGCCGGGGAGGTGCAGGTCGCCGACCGTGACCGCGTCGGGGGCGCCGTTCGAGCGCTGGAGGGTTTCCGCCGCCGTCCAGGGGCCGATTCCGGGGATCAGCTGGAGGCGGGTCTGTGCCTCGGGCAGCGGCATCGTCGCCGCCTCCTCCAGGCGGCGGGCCACCCGTACCGCGCGCAGGATCGTCGACGAGCGTTTGGCGTCCACGTTCGCCTTGTGCCACTCCCAGGACGGGATCATCGCCCAGCCGCGCGGGTCCGGCATGACGTGCAGGCCCAGGTCGGCCGTGGGGCCGGGGGCGGGGGTGCCGAAGCGGCGGACCAGGTGGCGCCAGGCGCCGTACGCCTCGTCCGTCGTGACCTTCTGCTCCAGGATCGACGGGATCAGCGACTCCAGCACCAGGCCCGTACGCAGCAGGCGCAGGCCCGGGCGGCGGTGGCGGGTCACGGCCAGCAGGCGGTGGCGCGGGACGAACGCCTCCGGGTCGTCCTCCGCGCCCAGCAGCGCCGGCAGGCCTTCCAGCAGCCAGTCCGCGCCGGGGCCCCACGCCGCGGCCGCGATCCGGTCGCCGTGCCGCGCGATGCGCAACGTGCCGGGACCCACGGGTGTGCGCGTCGCCCGCCAGAACGTGCCGTCCCCCACCATCCGGAACGTGGGGTCCGCCGGGCCCCGGCGCAGCGGGCCCAGCACCAGGCGGAGGTCCAGGGGGCCCGGTGGGGTCCACTCCCGGGTGAGGGGTGGTGAGCCGTCGGCCGGGCGGGGGACAGCGGTCCGGTGCGGCAGCGCTGCCCGCGTCGTGCGGGGGGCGAATCGTCCTGCCACGAAGTCTCGGTGTCCCTGGGTGTTCGTCGATCCGGGAGGGCTGCTGCTCCTCCCGCGGCTCTTCGAGGGTACGGGCAGGCGGGGGCTACTGGTCCGAGGAGAAGCGGACCGAGGCGTCCGGCAGCGTCGAGCCGCACCAGATCCTGATGCCGTCGCGCAGTTCGTTGTCCGCGCCCACCTGGGCCCCGTCGCCGATCACCGCGCCCGCCAGGACCGTACGGCTGCCGATCCGCGCGCCCGCGCCGACCAGGGAGTCCGTGATGACCGCGTTCGGCTCGACGATCGCGTTCTCCAGGATCGTGGAGCCGTCCACCCTGGCGCCCGCGCCGATCATCACGCCTGCGCCGACCACCGTACCGCCGGTGAGCTTGGCGTCCGGGGCCACGGAGGCGGTCGGCAGGATCAGGCGGTCGCCGCAGCGGCCGGGGACGGCCGGGGACGGGGCGCGGCCGAGGACGAGGTCGGCGGAGCCGCGGACGAAGGCGCCGGGGGTGCCGAGGTCCAGCCAGTACGTGGAGTCGACCATGCCCTGGAGGTGGGCGCCGGAGGCGAGCAGTCCGGGGAAGGTCTCGCGTTCGACGGAGACCGGGCGGCCGGACGGGATCGTGTCCATGACCGAGCGCCGGAAGATGTACGCCCCGGCGTTGATCTGGTCGGTGACGATCTCCTCGGGCGTCTGCGGCTTCTCCAGGAAGGCCGTGACGCGGCCCGTTCCGTCCGTCGGTACGAGACCGAACGCGCGCGGGTCCTCCACCCGGGTCAGATGGAGCGAGACATCCGCCCCGGAGACGGTGTGCGAGGTGACCAGGGCCCGGATGTCGAGCCCGGTCAGGATGTCGCCGTTGAAGATCAGGACCGGTTCGTCCGGCCCCGAGGACAGCTTCGGCGCGACGTTGCGGATGGCTCCGCCGGTGCCGAGCGGCTCCTCCTCGGTGACGTACTCGATGTGCAGACCGAGCGAGGAGCCGTCGCCGAAGTACGGCTCGAAGACCTCGGCCAGGTAGGACGTGGCGAGCACGATGTGCTCCACCCCGGCCGCCCTGGCCCGCGCCAGCTGGTGGGTGAGGAAGGGGACCCCCGCCGCCGGGACCATCGGCTTCGGGGTGTGCACCGTGAGCGGACGCAGCCGGGTGCCCTTGCCCCCGACCAGGAGGATCGCTTCTTTTGCCTCTGTCACAGCACCGTCTCTGCTTCCTGCTGGGGCTTGGCCTGGTTGGTGACTGGTCAGTTAAGCAGACCGGTCGAGCCCCGTTCCGGTCAGCGGCCCTGCAATTTGGCGGAGCTGGTCCGGGCCGTGCCGAGCTTCTTGTAGAGACGCGCTCCGGGGCATTCGGTTGCGAAGCCGTCCCGATGGCCCGAGATGACGTTCATTTTGACCTGTGTGCCCGCCTTGTACTTGTTGCTCCCGCCGGAGACGAGGGTCACCTTCCCCTTGGGGTTGGCGCCGAACAGGCCCAGCTTCCAGGCGGTGAGCTTGGAGACGGCGGTCACCGCGGCGGCGGGCGGGTTGGTGGAGGAGTAGGTGCCGAGGACCGCGACGCCCATGGTGTTGGTGTTGAAGCCCAGGGTGTGCGCTCCGAGGACCGCCTTCGCGACGCCTCCGGCCCGGCCCTCGTAGATGTTTCCGCACTTGTCGACGGCGAAGTTGTAGCCGAAGTCGCGCCAGCCGCTGCTCTTGACGTGGTAGCGGTAGATGCTGCGGAGCACCGAGGGCGCCTGGCTGCACGTGTAGTTGTTCCCGGTCGCGCTGTGGTGCACGAAGGCCGCCTTGACGGTCTTCGTGTACGCGAAGTTCCGCTCGCGGAGCGACTCGTCCGCGCCCCAGCCCTTACGGGTGATGATCTTCGGCCGGGGTCCGATGTACGGCTTCGCTCCGGCCGCGACGATCGCCGCCTCCTCCTCCGTCTCCGCCTTGGTCAGCGCGGGGATGACGGTCGCGCCGAGCGGCGCGAGGTCCGCGTTGACGGCCGAGGTGGCGGCGGACTCGGCGGTGAGCGCCTCCGGCACGACCGCCGGGGTCGTGGTGGGCGGGGGCGGGTTGACGGCGAACGTCGCCGTGGGCGCGGTCCGGCTGACGGGGGCGGCCCGGGCGGGCTCGGGGGCCGTTTCGGGGGCCGGTTCCGCTGCGGGGGCGGGGTCCTCGCCGGGGTCGACGAGTTCGAGGCGCAGCCCTTCGGGGAGCGGCGCGGCCTTGGACCGGCCCTGCGGATCGGCCGCCTCCGGCCGTACGCGTACCTCCACGCCGTCCGAGTCGCCGACCCAGAGCGGGGCGGTCGCGCCGCGCACGGGGCCGGACGACCGCTCGTCACTGCCGAGGTCGGCGGCGTGTTCGGCGTTGTGGGTCTCGACGTCCTGCCAGCCCGACCAGCTCTCGCCGCCGGTCGCCCGGGTACGGACCTGGACCGTGCCGTGCAGTTCGGCCTCCGCGTCCTCCCAGACCACCCCCACCAACGAGAACGGGCGGGCGTCCCGCTGGGCCAGGCCCTGGCCCGCCGCAGCGCCCGCGTCCGCGACCCGGTCGGACGGGGCGGGGAGCGGTTCCAGGGGCAGGGACTGCGTCGAGCCCGCGGCCTCGCCGGCCGCACGGGATTCGGCCTCGGGGAGTCCGGCGGCCCGCACCGACGGCGGGCCCGCCCCCGGTGATCGGGGGGACGATTCGGGGGACAGGGAAGGCGGCCCGGCCGAGGCGGAGTGCGGGAGCGGGGCGGACAGGGCGGGGGCGGCGAGCGGCAGAGTGAGGGCCGCCGCGCAGGTGACGCCGACTGAGATGACCAATAGTGCACGCATACGAAAGATCCTGAACATACGGCGACGACTCCGGCTACCCGGACATCGACCCCTTCATGACGCACCGTCTGCCGAACCGGTGTACGTGACACCCGTTCAGCCCGCCCGGCACCGCGTCCCCGCGTACGCTTGCGCGGATGAACTCCAGCGACCGCACCCCCGCCGACCTGCTGCGATCCGCCCTCTCCGCGGACCCGGCCCGCCCCCTGGTCACCTTCTACGACGACGCCACCGGAGAACGCGTCGAACTGTCGGTGGCCACCTTCGCCAATTGGGTGGCCAAGACCGCCAATCTGCTCCAGGGCGACCTGGCCGCGGAGCCCGGCGACCGGCTCGCCCTGCTGCTGCCCGCGCACTGGCAGTCCGCGGTCTGGCTGCTCGCCTGTTCCTCCGTCGGGGTCGTCGCCGACGTCCAGGGCGACCCGGCCGCCGCCGACCTCGTCGTGACCGGCCCGGACACCCTGGAGCGGGCACGGGCCTGCCGGGGCGAGCGCGTCGCGCTGGCTCTGCGTCCGCTGGGTGGCCGGTTCCCGCAGGCGCCGGAGGGGTTCGCGGACTACGCGGTGGAGGTGCCGAGCCAGGGCGACCGCTTCGCGCCCTTCGCTCCCGTGGACGCCGACGCCCCCGCGCTGGCCGTGGGCGGGGTCGAGCTGACGGGTGCGCAGCTCGTCGCCCGGGCCCGCGAGGACGCCGGCACCCTCGGCCTCGTACCGGGGTCCCGGCTGCTCACCGGGCGTACGTACGACACCTGGGAAGGGCTGAGCGCCGGGCTCTTCGCGCCCCTGGCGGCGGGCGGGTCCGTGGTGCTGTGCCGCCATCTCGGGCAGCTCGACGCGGACGGTCTTGCCAAGCGGGTCGAGAGCGAGCGGGTCACCAACACCGCGGTATGACAAGCGCGCTGAGGTCCACTCGTCCGGCCCACAGCGGGCCGAGTCCTCGGTGATCGGCACCGGAGCGGGTAGATGATCGGGCGGTACAGACCACTCTCCTGGCCGTGCACAACCAAGCGCGAGTTTCAGCCGTCTACTCCTGCGACCGGCGGCCCCTCGCGCCGCCGAACGTGAAGGATGGACGCAGACGTGACCGACAGCGCTGGCCCGCCGTCCGACCCGGACCGCCCGGCCGAGGACGCAGCCTCCGAGCCCGAGGACGGGACCCCGCAGGAGGAGGGCCCGGTCACCGCGGAGACCGACGGGGCCGGTAAGTCCGGTACGGCCGAGGGGGCCGGTTCGGCCGGCGAGGCCACGGAGACCGGTAAAGCCGGTAAGTCCGGCGGCGCCGAGGGCAGCCCTGCCGAGGCCGAGGCCGAAAAGCCCGGTAAGCCCGGTAAGCCCGGTGAGCATGGTGAGCCTGAGGGAACCGGCGGCGCCGCTCCCGGCAAGGCCGACAGCGAACCGGCCGAGCCCGAGGACGGGGCCCCGCAGCCCTCCCCCAAGCCCCCGGCCGGCACCCCCGGTGTGCAGACCTGGGCCGATCAGCCCAAGGACGGCATCCTCCTCGCCCGCAAGAGCCACTGGCTGCGCTGGACCGCGCTCGCCGCCTCGTTCCTCGTGCTGGTCGCCGCCGGGGTCGGCTGGTGGATGTACAAGAAGCTCGACGGGAACATCACCACCGACACCAGCGCCGCCGCCGAACTCAAGGCGTACGAGAAGGAGCGGCCGACCCCGGTCGTCATGGACGCCCAGAACATCCTGCTCATCGGGTCCGACAGCCGGGCCGGGGACAATCGCAAGTACGGGCGGGACGACGGCGGCAGCCAGCGTTCCGACACCACGATCCTGCTGCACCTCGCGGCGGACCGGAAGAGCGCGACGGCCGTGTCGATCCCCCGCGACCTGATGGTGGAGGTCCCCGGCTGCCGCACCGCGGACGACAAGAAGACGCGGGAGCAGTTCACCCAGTTCAACGCGGCGTTCGAGCTCGGCGGCACCGCCTGCACGATCCGGACCGTGGAGCGGATGACCGGCATCCGTATCGATCACCACATGGTCGTCGACTTCAACGGCTTCAAGGACATGGTCGACGCCGTCGACGGGGTCGAGATCTGCCTCAAGGAGCCGATCGACGACAAGGACGCGCACCTGGAGCTCCCGGCGGGCCGGCAGAAGCTGAACGGTGAGCAGGCCCTCGGTTACGTACGGGCGCGCAAGTCCCTCGGCAACGGCAGCGACACCGAACGTATGGAGCGCCAGCAGCAGTTCCTCGGGGCTCTCGTCAACAAGATGCAGAGCAACGGCGTCCTGCTCAACCCGACGCGGCTCTACCCGGTGCTGGACGCGGCGACCAAGTCGCTGACCACCGACCCGGGGCTTGACTCGCTGCGCGACCTGTACGACCTGGTGCGCGGGATGCGCGACGTACCGACCGAGCAGGTGCAGTTCCTGACCGTGCCCCGGCAGCCGTACCGTAACGACCCCAACCGGGACGAACTCGTCGAACCGGACGCAGGGGACCTGTTCAAGCAGCTCCGCGAGGACAAGCCCGTCGCCGTGGTCCCGGCCGATGAACTCGAAGAGGCGGAACGGGACCGGGAAAGTGGACGGGACGGAAAGCCGGACGACGCCGGATCCGAAAGCCCGACGCCCACACCCACCTATTCGGGTTCGAGCGCGGCGGACGACCTGTGCAAGCAGTAAAGCAATTGCCAAGACACAGAACATAATCGGCGCGTAATGGGAAGTATGCCCGGTTGTAAGGGGGGTGGAATGTGTCACGCACGTCGCTCGACCTGGAATCGGCCGGATAGTGTGACGCGATCCGGTGCTTCCGGCCGTCAGGTCGTGCACTGCTGGAGCGAAGGAACGAGCGCCTTGCCGGGGGAGGGCGCCTCGCGTGGCACCGACGGAGGACGCAGGCAACCGTGGACGCGCACAGTCGTGGACGGGCGGACGATATCGACCCCGCCGACCAGTGGGTACTGAACCCGCACACCGGTAATTACGAATTGCGACTGGACCACTCCGCTGGGGAGTCGACCGGCTCCGCGCATACGGCGAGCAGTTCCGCGCTTACGGCGACGGCCGAGGAAACCGGTCGCCGCGGGGAGTCCCGGACCGGTTCCCGCGAAAGTTCGGGTCGCCGCGCGGCCGGTTCGCGCGGGGGCGCCACGGACACGTCGCGCCGCGAGGTGCCGGGCCAGCGCAGCCACCGCGGCTCCCAGGGGGGCCGTGGCGCCGCCGAGCCCCCCGCCTCCGGACGCCGGAAGCGCAAGCCCCAGAAGTCACGCAAGAAGAAGGCCCTATTGTGGACGGGCGGCGTGATGGCGTTCGTCGTGGTGGGCACCTCGATCGGCGCGTACGCCCTGTACCAGAAGCTCAACGGGAACATCGACTCCATCGACGTGGGCGACGCGGGCAGCAAGAACGTCGTCAGCGACGGCCCGATGAACATCCTGATCATCGGCACCGACAAGCGCACCGGCAAGGGCAACGAGGGCTACGGCGACAAGGGCAGCGAGGGCCACGCCGACACCAACATCCTCTTCCACGTCTCCGAGGACCGGACCAACGCGACGGCGATGAGCATCCCGCGCGACCTGGTGACCGACATCCCCGAGTGCGAGACGAAGCAGTCGGACGGCACCTCCACCACCATCCCCGGCACCCCGAACGAACGCTTCAACACCAGCCTCGGCCAGCACGGCCGCGACCCCGGCTGCACCATGAAGACGGTCGAGAACATCACCGGCCTCAAGCCGGACCACTTCATGATGGTCGACTTCAACGCGGTCAAGGAGCTGACCACCGCGGTCGGCGGCGTCGAGGTCTGCATGGCCAAGCCGGTCGACGACCCGAAGTCGCATCTGGTGCTGCCGCAGGGCAAGTCGACGGTGCAGGGCGAGAAGGCGCTGGCCCTGCTGCGTACGCGCGACAGCTTCGGCAACCGGAGCGACCTCGACCGGATCAAGGTGCAGCAGCAGTTCCTCGGCTCGATGATCCGCGAGATGAAGTCGAGCGACACCCTGACCAACCCGAAGAAGCTGTACAAGCTGGCCGACGCCGCCACCAACGCCCTGACCGTCGACTCGGCCATCGCCGACGCGAAGAAGCTGATGACGCTCGCCCAGGAGATCTCCAAGGTCGACACGAAGAACATCACCTTCCTCACGATGCCGGTCATCGACAACCCGGCCGAGCCGAAGCCCGTCACCGTGGTCGTGGACCCGACCAAGGGTGAACAGCTCTTCGCGATGATGCGCTCCGACACCTCGCTGACCGAGGTGAAGCAGCAGGAGAAGGCCGCCAAGAGCAAGCAGGCGGCCCTGCTCAAGGGCCCGAAGGCCGATCCCGCCGACGTACGCGTGGACGTCCTCAACGGCGGCGAGATCTCCGGCGCGGCGGGCGCGACCGTCACCTGGCTCCAGAACGAGCAGGGGGTGCTGAAGTCCACCAACAAGGCCAACGCACCCGAGAAGATCAAGAAGACGACGCTGGAGTACGCCCCCAACCAGGCCGATCAGGCCCGGGCTCTCGCCGAGATGATGGGGCTTCCCGCGACGGCCATGAAGAAGGGCACCGCCGACGCCGAAGGGCTTGAGGCGATGGTGCTGACACTGGGGGCGGACTTCAAGGGCGCGGGCCAGCTCATCACCGGTCCGGCGAAGGCTCCGGAAGGCGTCGAGCAAGCGAGCGCCGACAAGGCGGTATGCGCCAAGTGACATCGGGTCACCGCGCCACAGCGGAAATCTGAACAGCATGGGGGGTCCGGTGGGACGGAGCAGCATGCCCGGGGAGGAGACGCGATCACGCGTCCGCCGCGCCGATCGTCGCGGCGGGGACGAGGCTCGGGGAGACAGCCGAGACGCGAAGAGCGGCGGCGGGCCCGGAAGCGGCGACGCGGCCGCGAGCGGTGAGCGCGGCCGTCGGGCCGAGGGCCACCGGCGCGGTCCCGCGGGCGGCACCCGGGGGCGCAGCAGCCGCCGCGCGCCCAAGAGCGGCAAGCGGCGCGTCCTGCGCTGGAGCGCCTCCGTGCTCGCGGTGCTCATACTCGGCACCGGCGGCGCCGGTTACCTCTACTACGAGTACCTCAACAGCAACATCAAGAAAGAGGATCTGACCCTCGGCGACAAGCAGATGGCCGATCACAAGGCCAACGCCGCCGGGCAGACCCCGCTCAACATCCTGCTCATCGGTTCCGACGCCCGGGACTCCGAGGCCAACCAGAAGCTGGGCGGTGCGAAGGAGACCTTCGGCGCACCCCCGCTCGCCGATGTGCAGATGCTGCTCCACCTCTCCGCGGACCGCAGCAATCTGTCCGTCGTCAGCATGCCGCGCGACACCATGCTGAAGATGCCCAAGTGCACGGCCCCGGACGGCACGGTCTACCCGGCCAGCACCCGCGACGTACAGACCAACGAGAGCCTGGGGCGCGGCGGCCCGGGGTGCACGGTCGCCACCTGGTACGAACTGACCGGCATCCGGATCGACCACTTCATGATGATCGACTTCGCGGGTGTGGTGTCGATGGCCGACGCCATCGGCGGCGTCCCGGTCTGTGTCGACGCCAACATCCACTCGCGCAGCGCCGACGGCAAGGGCTCCGGGCTGAAGCTGGAGAAGGGCACCACGTACGTCCAGGGCGAGCAGGCCCTCCAGTGGCTGCGCACCCGGTACGGCTTCGAGGACAACACCGACCTGGGGCGGGCCAAGGCCCAGCACCAGTACATGAACGCGATGGTGCGTCAGCTGCGCAAGGGCACCAAGCTCACCGACCCTGCGAAGCTGATGAACCTCGCCGAGGCGGCCACGAAGGCGCTGACGGTCGACAAGGGCCTGGACACGGTCAAGAAGCTCTACGACCTGGCCGAGGAGTTCAAGAAGGTCCCGACGAAGCGCATCACGATGTCGACCATGCCGAACGTGTACGGCACCGGCGTCAACAGCGGCCGCGTGTACCCGAAGGCGGGCGACGCCGAGCAGCTGTTCCGGATGGTGCGGGACGACGTACCGCTGGACGGCAAGGCCTCCAAGCGGAAGAAGCCGGCGGAGCCCAAGGACCCGTCCGCGCCGGTCGGCGAGATCGCCGTGTCGGTACGGAACGGAACCGCCACCGACGCGCTCGGACCGGCGTCGGGGCGTGCCGGTCAGGTGGCGGACCAGCTGAAGAACGCGGGCTTCGGGCGGACCACCGTCAACTCGGCCGATGTGACCGGGGCGGCGCGGACCGGGATCCTGTATCCGAGCGCGGACCTGGAGGGCGACGCGCAGGCGGTCGCCAAGGCGCTCGGGGTTCCGCTGTCGCAGGTGAAGCGGTCCACGGACGTGTCGGGGATCTCGCTCGCGGTGGGCGCGGACTGGCGCGAGGACGGGGCCTATCCGGTGTCCAAGGGCACGGAGAAGACCCCGGAGTCGGCGGGCGCCCTCAACGGCGAGGAAGAGGCCTGCATGAAGGTCAACCCGAACTACACCTGGTGACGCCGTAGCGGCATGTTCGAGACGTACGAAGGGCCCCGAGCGTCGGGGCCCTTCGTACGTCGTCGGCTCAGACGGTCTCGCTGCTGCCCGTCATCGCCGGGCGGCGGCTCGCGATGACCCGCTTGGCCAGGGACCGGGGGCTGGTGAGGAAGCCGAAGCCCCAGCTCATGTGCATGGTCGCCAGGGCCACCGGGATCTGGACGCGGGCCTTGAGCGAGAGGCCCTTGCCCGCGGGCAGCGAGCCGGCGACGATCGCGGCGACGTAACCGCCGGGGACGAGCAGCGCCCACGGGGTGACGGCCGCGCCGAGCACCAGGCCCGCCGCGATGGCGACGACGGCGGTCGGCGGGGCCAGGTAGCGCAGGTTGATCGAGCCGGCGTGGTAGCGGGCGACGACGTGGCGCCAGCGGCCGTAGTCCTTGTACTGCTTGGCGAGCGCCTTCACGGTGGGGCGCGGGCGGTACTGGACCTTCAGCTCGGGCGAGAACCAGATCAGCCCGCCGGCCTCGCGGATGCGGAAGTTCAGCTCCCAGTCCTGGGCGCGGATGAACTCGACGTTGTAGCCCTCGGCCCGCTCCAGGGCCTCGCGGCGGAAGACGCCCAGGTAGACGGTCTCGGCCGGGCCCGCCTGGCCGCCGGTGTGGAAGGCCGCGTTGCCGACGCCGATCTTCGAGGTCATCGCGGCGGCGACGGCGTCCTCCCAGGCGTTCTCGCCCTCGGCGTGCATGATGCCGCCGACGTTCTGCGCGCCGGTCTCCTCCAGGAGGCGGACGGCGGTCGCGATGTAGTTCGGGGAGAGCATGCCGTGGCCGTCGACCCGGACGACGATCGGGTGGCGGGAGGCCTTGATCGCCGCGTTGAGGGCGGCGGGGGTGCGGCCGGTGGGGTTGGGCACGGTGTGGACGCGGGGGTCCTCGGCGACCAGCTCGGCGGCGATCTCGTCCGTCCGGTCGGCGGAGGGGCCGAGCGCGATCACGACCTCCATCTCACCGGGGTACTCCTGCTCCAGGATGTGCCGGACCGAGTTCCTGAGATGGCGTTCCTCGTTGAGCACCGGCATGATCACGGAGACGGCGGGGTACTGCGCGGCAGACATGTGGTCCTCGGGGGGTCCTCGGGGGCGCCGGGGGTTGCGTACCCCAGGAGGCGGCTCGGTTTTCGGCCGCCACGTTACCGCGAATGGGGGACACCGGTGCGCGCCGCCGGGTCGCGGGCGGGGGCGGTGGTCGTATGGGCCTACCGTGCGATGGTCCCCTTGCACCGCAGAGGTGTCTCCCTTGCACCCCGGAGGTGTCTCCCCCCGTGCCCGTACCGCAACGACCGCAACGCCCCGCGCAGCGCCCGCCGCACGCCCGCACCACTCCCCCGCGACGCCGTCCGCCGCAGGGCACCCGGCCGGTCCGGTCCCGGAAGCAGGACGAGCGGCCGCGCTGGGGCATGCGGGTGGCCACCGGGCTCTCGGTGCTGGTGCTGGGGGCGGGTGGGATCGGTCACGCCGTGGTGAGCAGCCTGGAGGGCGGGATCGGCCGGGTCGATCCGTTCCGGGACATGAAGAACCGCCCCTCGGGGGGCCACGGCACGAATCTGCTGCTCGTCGGCACGGACGGCCGGGACACGATCACCAAGGCCGAGAAGAAGAAGTACCGGCTGGGCGGCGCGCCCTGCCACTGCACCGACACGATCATGCTGGTCCATCTGTCGGCCGACCGGCAGCGGGCGAGCGTGGTCAGCCTCCCCCGGGACAGTTACGCCGAGATGCCCGCGCACACCGACCGCACCACGGGCAAGCACCACGGGAGCCACCCGGTGAAGCTGAACGCCGCGTACGCGGAGGGCGGGCCGACGCTGACCGTGCGGACCGTCGAGAACATGACCGGGATCAAGGTCGACCACTATCTGGAGGTCGACTTCACCAGCTTCATGAAGACGGTGGACGCGGTGGGCGGGGTGAAGATCTGCACGGCCCGCCCGATGAAGGACTCGTACACCGGTCTGAACCTGCCCGCGGGCACACATGAGCTGGACGGCGGCCAGGCGCTCCAGTACGTACGGTCACGCCATGTGGACGTGGCCGCCGACCTGGGCCGGATGGAGCGCCAGCAGAAGTTCATGGCGGCGCTGATCAAGCAGGCGACGAGCAGCGGGGTGCTGCTGAACCCGGTGAAGTTCCAGCAGGTCTCCACCTCGGTGCTCGGTTCGGTCCGGGCCGACAAGGGCTTCGGTACGGAGGAGATGCTGGCGCTCGGCAAGGCGATGAAGGACTTCGGGCCGGCGTCGTCGGAGTTCGCGTCCGTGCCGATCGGCAACCCCAGCTTCCCGGTCAAGGGCATCGGCTCGACGGTGCAGTGGGACGCGGAGAAGGCGAAGAAGCTGTTCCAGGCCCTGCGCGAGGACAAGCCGCTGGCCCCGGCGAAGCCGAAGCCGAAGCCCGCGGCGGGACCGCAGCAGCAGCCCGCGAAGCTGGTCGACGTGGCGCCGAAGGACGTGCGGGTGCAGGTCTACAACGGGACCCCGAAGGACGGCCTGGGCCGGACCGTCGACGAGGCGCTGCGCGCGACCGGGTTCACCACGACGGAGGCCCCGCTCAACGGGGAGGTACGGGAGCTGAAGCGGACGCTCGTGGAGTACGACCCGCGCTGGGACCGGTCGGCGAAGTCCCTGGCCACGGCGCTGCCCGGCAGCGAGCTGAAGGCGGTGAAGGGCCAGGGGCCGCAGATGAGGGTGACGGTGGGCGCGGACTTCACGAAGGTGCAGCGGGTGAAGGCGGAGACCCGGCAGACGGGCGAGTTCGCGACGGTGACGGGCGACGAGGTGGTGTGCCCGTAGGGGCGGTTGCCGGGCCTGTTGTCAGGCCCGCCCCCGGCCTCAGTCGTCGAATCCCTCGGCGGCGCGCTTCTCGCGCAGGTCCTTGATCGCGCGGCGGCGGGCGAGCCGGTGGGTGCGCCGGATCTGTGCCTCCTGGTAGCGCCGGTTGTCGCGCTCGGTCTCGGGGATCACCGGCGGTACGCGGCGCGGCTTGCCGTCCCCGTCGACGGCGGCGAAGACCAGATAGGCGCTGCCGACCTGCTGGGCGGGGGTGGACTCGTTCCAGCGTTCGGCCATGACGCGGACGCCGACCTCCATGGAGGACCGGCCGGTCCAGTTGACCTGGGCCTTCACATGGACGAGGTCACCGACGCGGACGGGCTCCAGGAAGACCATCTCGTCCATCGACGCGGTCACGGCGGGCCCACCGGAGTGCCGGCCGGCCACCGCGCCGGCGGCGTCGTCGACCAGTTTCATGATCACGCCACCGTGCACCGTGCCGAGGAGGTTGGTGTCGCTGCCGGTCATGATGTGGCTGAGAGTGGTCCGGGACGCCGCGGTCGGCTTGCCCGGAATCTCGCCCTCCGAGCGGTTGGCCGGATCTGTTACGCCAGTGGCCTGATCTGTCATACCGTCCACCTTATGCGGGGTCCGCGATCCCGCAGAATGCATCAGGTTCGCAACAGCCCTGGTGCGATTTCCCTTACACCCTGTAATAGCCCCGGGCCGGGACGGCACACTGTTCGGATGAACGATTGGCCCGATCGACGGACCGGCGACCGCAGCGAACGCTACGGGCGGGGCAGCGCCAGCGCCCAGCCCGAGAGCGCGCGGGCGATGCCGCACATCCAGCGCCGCCCGGCCCAGCCCCGTACACCCCAGCGGCCGCAGGTACCGCCGCAGAGCCAGGGGTACGACGACCGCTACCAGGACGGCGGCTACGGCAACGGCCCCGAGCCCGGGTACGACAGCGGCTACAACACGGGCCAGGTCTACGGATCGGGCAGCGGCGGCTCCGACGGCCGGGGCGGCGGTGGCCGTCGCGGCGGCGGTGACGGAGGTTACGTCCAGGGCCGCCCGGCTCCGGACTGGCGCCGCCGGATCAAGCTCGGCGCGCTGACCCTGGTGGTCGTGCTGCTCGTGGTGTCGATCTCGACGTACTTCTGGGCCGACTCGAAGCTGAAGCGCGAGGTGGACCTCGCCAAGGTCATCGACCGGCCGGAGTCCGGCGACGGCACGAACTATCTGATCGTCGGGTCCGACAGCCGCGAGGGCATGTCGGACGAGGAGAAGAAGCGGCTGCGCACCGGTTCCGCCGAGGGCAAGCGCACCGACTCGATGATGATCCTGCACGACGGCTCCAGCGGCCCGACGCTGATCTCGCTGCCGCGCGACTCGAACGTCGAGATTCCGACGTTCAAGGGCTCGGAGTCCGGGAAGACGTTCCAGGGCACCGGCCGACAGGTGAAGCTGAACGCCGCGTACGCCGAGGACGGCCCCGAACTCCTCGTCCGTACGGTCGAGTTCAACACGGGCCTGCGCATCGACCACTACGTGGAGATCGGCTTCGGCGGCTTCGCGAAGATCGTGGACGCGATCGGCGGGGTCGAGCTGGACATCCCGAAGGCGTTCAAGGACAAGAAGTCCGGTGCCGACTTCCAGGCCGGGAAGCAGACGCTGAACGGCGAGCAGTCCCTCGCCTTCGTCCGTACGCGCTACGCGTTCCCGAACAGCGACCTGGACCGTACGAAGAACCAGCAGAAGTTCCTGGCGGCGCTGGCGAGCCAGACGGCGACCCCGTCGACGATCATCAACCCGTTCAAGCTGTACCCGACGATGGGCGCGGGCCTGGACACGCTGATCGTGGACAAGGACATGTCGCTCTGGTCGCTGGGCAACATGTTCTTCGCGATGAAGGGCGTCACGGGCGGCGACGGTACGTCGCTGAACATGCCGATCTCGGGCAGCGTCGGCGGGAACCTGGTCTGGGACAAGGCGAAGGTGAAGCAGTTGGTACAGCAGCTGAACAACGACGAGAAGGTCACGGTCAAGGGCAACTGAGGCCCCTCACAAGGTTGTTGCGAGGGGCTTGGGGAACATCACCCGCGGGGCTACGAGCTGTAGGTGATGTTCCCGTGCTCGTCCATGGGGGGATGCATCTGGGAGGGGCCGTACTCGTCGACGTCGGACGGGCGCGGCGTCTCCGGTCCGTCGGGCCCGATGCGCATCATGCGCTCGACCCGGACGACCTCGAACCGCTTTCCGCGCACGAAGAGTTCGTTGGGGCGACGGCGTGCCATGAACTTCTTCGCGGCCCGTTCGTTGACGGCCGCCTCCTTCTCGTCCACCTTCATCCAGGCGGGCAGCTCCGGCATGTCCGGGAGGTCCGGCAGCTTGGGGAAGGGCCGGACGAGGTGGTCGACGAGGGCGCGCCGGGCGCCCTGCGGGGTCGAGTGCTGCCCGGTCACCATCGACCAGGACACCTCTTTGCGCTGCACCACCCGGAACGTCGTCGGGAGGAGCACGACGCCCGGGTGGGTGGTCAACGCCCTTTGGGAATCGGCCCGTACGTCGGCGGGGAAGCGCTCCGCGGTGTAGGTGAGGTGGAGCAGCCCGGCCCGGCCGATCCCCTCGCTCAGCCCGACGGCGGCCGCGTGGTCGACCACGAAGCCCTTGGTGCGGCAGGTTTCGGGGGCGTCCAGGTCCCAGCCGTCGTCGTCCGGGTCGGTGGCCCGGGGCGGCTCCAGGCTCCCGTCGCCGATCCGGGCGAACTCGTCGGCGCGCACGACCCGGTAGCGCACGCCGCACGCGGACACCTCGTTGACCTTCTCGGTCTCCAGCCGCGCCACGGCCGCCAGCAGCGACCGCCGCTCGGCGGGGTCGTCGGTCTCGTCCTTCGCCTTGAACCAGAGGTGCGAATTCAGCTCGTCCCGGACCATCTGCGGGAATCCGCTGTCGAGTTCGCCCATCAGCCGCCAGCGCGGCCGGTCCCCGCGCCGCTGCTCGGCGAGCCCGAACAGCGGCCCGCGGACGACGATGTTCGGATACTTGCGGACCGAGGCGAACGCATCCGCCTCGGTGACCTCGAAGACCGGGTCGTCGTGGTGGGTGACTCTGATCGTGAGGTGGTCCGGCGACTTCCCCGGGTGATCGTCCATGCACTCAGTGTGCCGAAGTGGGCTGCCGGTGTCAGGGTTTCCGCGGTTTCCCCCGCGAAGGCGGGTGTCTCAGCTGCCGGAGGCGTACGGGAGGAAGTCGGCCCAGGCGGCGGGGGTGAAGCCGAGCGGCGGTTGGGCGAGGTCCTTGGAGTCGCGGACGTGCACGCTGCCACGGGCGGCGGCGACCTCGACGCATTCGGGGCCGTCGTTGCTGCTGTAGCTGCTCTTGAACCACTCCAGAGCGGAGGTGTCACCGCTCGGGGTCATGCGCGTCATGTCTCTCCCAGCACTTTCTCGATGAAGGCCGTCGATTCCCGTGGGCTGAGACCCTGAGCCCGGACGAGTCCGAGCCGTTGCTCCAGGATCCGAATCTCCTTGGGGTCGAACGTCAGGCGGTTGAACAACTGCCCCTCCCAGTGTCCCACCGCAGTACCGTTCTTGAACTTGAGGAGCTGGAGCTGACCGCCCATGCCCGCATGGTCCTCGCGGTCGGTCGGCATCACCTGGATCTCGACATTCCGTAACTGCCCGATCTCCAGTAGGTGTTCGAGCTGACGTCGTAGGACGGCACGCCCGCCTAGGGGCCGCCGGATCGTCACCTCCTCCTGGACGAAGGTGAGCATGGTCAGGGGCTTCCGCTGGAAGATCTCCTGACGTGCCATGCGCGCGGCGACGTACCGTTCGATCTCGTCGGCACCGAAGGCCGGCCGCCGCATCTCGTAGAGCGCGCGGGCGTATTCGGCGGTCTGGAGCAGCCCGTGGACGTTGTGATTTCCGTACGCGCCGAGCTCGACCGCTTCCCGCTCCAGCTTGGCGAGATCCTTCACCTTCTTCGGGTACCGGGCCTCCGCCACGTCCTGCTTCATCGCGGAGATCTTGCCGCCCGCCCCCACGGCCACGTCCGTCGCGTCCAGGAACTCCGGTTTGGGGATGCGTCGTCCGCCCTCGACCTTGTAGACGAGATCCTCGCCGTACCCGATGATCGCGCCCAGTTCGGCGGCGCGCAGCCCGGCGGCCTCCCGCCAGAGTCTGATCTGCCGCCCCACGGCGGCCATCACCGCGCTGGAATCGTCGGCCGGATCGATGTCGAGGTCGAGATCGGGCTCGGGTACGCCTTCGTCAGCAGCCATGGTGGGCAGCGTAAGGACGGTGGGGCGGGCCGAGGGGCGGATCACCGGAAATCCACCCGAATTCGCTGCTCACACCGGGTCGTGCTGCCTCACGACCCGGTCGTGGCCCACCGGATCGTGGCCGGCCGCGACCTGGTGGCCCACGACGTAACTACTTAAAGAACCAAGAGAAAAAAACCCAACCCCACCCCACCTGATGCCGGTGGTCAGCTGCGGGAGGGCTCGTCACTCGCGCGGGTGAGGTTTGCCGACTGAGCTGGATTTCGGCCCGGTTGGCAGGCATATGCTCGCGCTGATCGACCTTCGATCCACCTTCAGACGTCAGACAGCCCCCGGCCGGGACGGCAATCCCGAACCGAGGGCCTAACCAACAAGGAAGCAGCATCTTCCCGATGGATACCCAGCACGATAACGCCCTGGCCCATGCCCTGGCCGGAATTCCCGCGCCTGTCCCGCCCTCCGGCGTCATTCACGTCGTGATCCCGCACACGAGCCGGTTCACGGTCGTCGGCAACCACCTCGCCCAGCACGCCGAGCTGTCCCTCGTCGCGATCGGGATCGCCGTCTATATCCAGTCGCTGCCCGCCGGAGCGGAGGTCAGCATCAAGACGCTTGCGGCCCGCTTCCCGGAGGGCGAGGTGAAGATCGCCTGCGCCCTGCGTGAGTTGGAGGCCCACGGCTATCTGCACCGCACCCGCGTGAGACTCGCGAGGGGCCGGGTCGCCACCCGCACGGTGTTCTGCAACCAGCCGGGGGCGGTGCTGCGGGGCGGGGTGGTGCCCGTGGTGGGACCCGCGGTACGTGGCGCTGGGCTCGCGCCCACTCCCGTACGGGAACACATCCGCGTACCGGAGCCGGAGCCCGTCGCCGTACCGGAGGAGCCCCGACCCGTGCCGGAGCCCGTCCCCGTACCGGAAGCGCTGCCCGCCCCGGTCCGCTTACCGGCCCGGACCGCCCCCAAGCCCCCGCGTAAGCCGCTCCCCCACCCCCGCGCGCTCACCCCGGAGCTGCGGCAGACCGCCGCCGCGTTCCTCGCCGATCTGCGGCGTCACGCGGAGGAGCTGGTGCTCTCGGAGGAGGCCGTCGAGGAGCTGGTGCCCGGGGTGGCCGCCTGGCTCGAACGGGACGCGACCACCGAGGCGCTCCGGCACGCCCTCACGGCCGACCTCCCGAAGCCGCTGAAGCACCCGGCGAGGCTCCTCAGGCACCGCCTCACGGCCCTCCTGCCGCCCCCGCTCCCCGGCATCCACGACCTGGCTCCACCACGCCGTACGCAGGTCACCCCGTTCCAGACCTGCGACGGCTGCGAACGGGCCTTCCGCTCCCACGAGCCGGGCCACTGCCGCGACTGCCGGGCCCAGTACTGGGAGGCGGCCTAGCATGAGGGGGACGATCCTGGCCGCCCCCGGGCACCGACGACGAGGAGTGGGCACGATGACCATCGCCCCGGACGACGCACGGCGTGACGCCCACCTCTACCAGGCCATGAGGGATTTCGTCGCGCATACGGACGGCGCGCTTCCCGGCAAATTCGAGATCACCCGGGAAGGGATCGTTCACGACATGATGGCGCCTGTCGGCCCTCACGAGCTCACGACGCTGCGTATCCGGAAGCGCATGGAACGAGTCATGCCGGAAGAACTGGTCGCCCACACCGGAACCCCCGACGTGGAGAGTGTCGAGCACGGCATCATGCGCCACCCCGACGTGATAGTGATCGCGGAGGCGGACATGGAGGTCGCCGGATCCGTCGATCCTCAAGCCCTCATCGCGGCGATCGAAGTGGTCTCACGGTCCAACCCGGACAACGACTGGGTGAGCAAGGTACGCGACTACCCGCTTCTGGGCGTCCCCGTCTACGCGATCTTCGACCCGCGCACCGGCTCGGGCGCC
Source organism: Streptomyces sp. PTY087I2 (assembly GCF_001687325.1). Taxonomy (GTDB): domain Bacteria; phylum Actinomycetota; class Actinomycetes; order Streptomycetales; family Streptomycetaceae; genus Streptomyces. The sequence continues at coordinate 41,785 of NZ_LZRD01000018.1, forward strand.
GTCCTGTCCGACATCCACCGGACCCCGGACGGGCCGCGTTACGCGACCCGTAAGGACTTCCAGTACGGCGAGGACGTCACGATCGCCGAGTGGACGATCTCGACCGACGGTCTGCCGCGGTACGCCTGACCGTCAGTCGGCGCAGTCGTACCGCTTGGCGAGCCTGGTGGCCACTTCCCGCATCACGGTCGCGTTGTTGCGCGTCGCGGTGTCCGGGTCGACGGGCGGCTCCTCTCCCCGCCTGTACAGGCGTTCCTCGTCCTGCGAGGGCACGTCGAGCGATGCCTTGACATGCGGGGCGGCCGAGCCCATGCGGGCGGCGCAGCCGGTGGGCAACGTGACCTCGGCCCGGTCGGGGAGCGCCCAGCCGGTGAACCCGGAACCGAGAGGGACGGAGCCCTTCTTCGTCCCGGGGGCGCTCCGCGTTTCCTCGACGACCAGCTTGTAGACGCCGCGCCGCTTGGCACCGTCCTGGCCGGCGCGCAGCACGTGACACTCCTTGAGCACCGGAGTCAGTGGTGCTGCCCTTGCTCTCCCACGCGCCCGCGCTGACCTCACCGCCGCCCTGGCCGTCGTCGATCAGCTCCGCCGTCTCCCGGCTGAGCGCACCATGACACAGGCTCTGCGGTAGCGGCGGCTTCTCCACGTCGTCGGGCCAGACACTCGCCACCACCACCGCCACCCCGGCGACGCCGAGCGTGATGGTCAACGGCAGCCACTTCCTGTCCATCGGTCCTTCCGGGTGACCGTCAGTCGGCGCAGTCGTACTGCTTGGTCAGGTTCTCCCCGGCCTCAAGGATCACTGTGCGCGAATCCTTCATCAGGGACGTGTAGTCCCAGTCCCGTCCGACGAGGGTGACCGGTGAGATCTTGAGGGTGACGGTGATGTATCGCGCGTCGGGCCGCTTCATCTCCTTCGCGCAGCTGTCCGGCAGCTGGATCTCGCTCTGCCGCTGGCCCACCCAGCCCGTGAGTCCGCCCTTGACGGGGGTGGCGCCCTTCGGTCGGTCGTTCAGTGTGTCGGTGGGCCGCACGTCCAGGGTGTACTGGAGCCGCGCGCTGCTCTTGTCGTCGGCGTTCTTCCGATTGACGAAGCAGATGGTGGAGAAGATCGGGTCCGCCGGCTTGGCCGCGGATCCGGAGCTGTCCGGAACAGACTCCTCGACCACGACGGCCCCGCCCTTGCCGTCCTGGATCAGGCCCGCGGTCTGCTCGGTCAGCATTCCGAGGCACAGATTCTGCTCGCGCAGCTCCTTGAGCTCCGTCGGCCAGAAGTGAACCGTCGCGACGACCGCCGCCGCGACGACGAGCACGGCGGGCAGGACCAGGTGCTTCTTGTTCATGGCTACGGCTGTCCCATCTTCTTCTGGGCGTCCTCGATGCCGTACTGGTACCAGTTCTCGGCAGCCGCCTGGAGATGGTCCTCGTACTCGCCCGGGCTGGCGTCCAGCTCGTCCTCCGTGAGGCCCTTGCTCATCGCCATCTTGCGCATCATGGCGTCCATCTGCTGCTCGCCGTTCTCGAAGTGGTCGACCATGTTGCGGCGGGTCTCGGCGTCGACCTTCGCGTTCAGATCGTTCATGTACGCGGCGGTACCGACGTCGACCGCGCGCTGGACCGCATCGCCGACGACAGGGATGCCCGTCAGGGGTGCGCCGATGGCGTGGTAGTTCATCATCTTGTTCCAGCCGTTGGCGTCCTTCTCCGCCTGGCCCAGGTCGTAGATGACATCGCCGCGCACGCCGTCGAGGTGGCCGAGCACCGACGCGGACTGCTTGACCCACGCGCGGAGCTCCGCGTCCTCCTGGCGGTACGAACTCGCCGGGTAGTCCTTCATCCCCTCGGCGATCACCACCGTCTGCGACTGGTGCATGACACCGAAGGCCTTGGGGTCCTCCGCGGCACCGCGCATGATGCGGAGGAGGTCACCCCGCTCGACTTCCAGGTTGTTGAATTCGGTGGGCCCGTCCATCTTCTTGCCGAGTATCTGGTGGACGTCCGAGGCGTAGTCCCCGATCATGCCGCCCACGCTCGTGCGCATGGACAACGGCACTGAACTCTGGTTCTCCGACGCGTCCTTGCCGCTGTACTCCTTGAGAACCCGCTCGAAGATCGCGGTCTCCGCCTTGTCGTGGTGGGCGGGCGGAGCGTGCAGCGGACTGCCCGGCTCGCGACCGGTGGCCCCGGCCTCCAGAGCGGCGCCCAGCTCGGTGCGGGCCGAGGTCTGCTTCAGCTCGTCGGGCATCTTGTCCTCGACGGCGCCGCCGGGCCAATCCCGGTCCTCCAGGAAGTACTTGAGGTTGTCGGTGGTGTTCGGGTCGAAGTAGTGGGTGGAGGCGGACGGGTTGCGGCTCATGGCGTTCAGCAGACCCTTCATCGGGTCCTCCTGTGTGCCCTGCCAGTTCTTCATGACGCCGTCGTAGGCGTCGTCGTTGTCCGTCTCCCAGTCGCGGATGGTGTCGCCGACCTCGGTCAGGAAGGCCTCGCTGTAGACCGGGTCGCCCTTGTCCTTGTCGTACGGGGAGGCCTTCTCGTCCTTCGGGTCGTACGGCTTGTCACCGGCGTCCGCCGCCATCAGGTCCGTGAGGTTCTTCAGGGACGCGGCGCCGCCACCGATGGCCCCGGGGTGCTGGCGGGGCAGGCCGTTGCCGTCGCGGGCCGTGGTGATGAGCTTGTCGGTCCAGGCGGAGGTGACCCCACCGGGCGTACCGATCGAGGAGTCGGGTCCGGTGGCGGTGGCCAGGGAGCCGGACAGGGCCTTGTAGAGGCGGGCGTCGGTGCTGGAGAGCTGGCCGTCGCGGCCGCCCGACTCCAGGCTGCTGGCGAGGAGCAGGACAGCTTCCTGCTGGTCGCGGCCCCGGTAGCTGAGGTTCAGCATCAGCTGCTCGGCGAAGGCCGGTGAGTCCTTGCCCTTCTCGACGAAGTCGAGGAGCTTCTCGCGCTCCTCGTCGTTGAGGTGCTCCCAGCGAGCGTAGAGCTTGGCGGACTCGCGCCCGTTCTCCCCCTGCTGCTTCTCCTCGGCACGCGCCCTCTTGGCGTCGGCTATGCCGTTGAACTCGGTGCTGCCGAAGTCGTTGGGGTGGTTGCGTATCAGTGCGCGCAGGCCCCAGGCGCACAGCTCGTCGGCTTCGTCGGCACGCTTCAGAATGCCTTCGAGCTTGCTCCGCAGCGCCTCGAACTGGGCCTCGGTGGCGATGGGGTCGGTGCTGTCCTTCGAGCGCCGGTCGGGGTGCACCCGATGGCTGAGAACGCCGTTGGGGTGGATGATGATGCCCGGCGGGGGGTTCTCGTACGCGTGCTTGAGGTCGTCCTGGGCCGACTTGAAGAGGCCGTGGGCGTCCTTGAGGAGGTCACGTACGGACTCCGCCTCGATGACCGCGTCGTCGAATTCCTTGGCGGTCTTGGTGACGAACTCCTTGGTGACGGTGGCGTTCTCACCCTTCCACGTGGACTTGTCGGCCTTGGACTTCATCGCCTTGGCGTCGTTCTGGAGAGGGGTTTTCAGCTTGCCGATCATCTCGGTCCACTGGGTGACCGCGGTCTCCATCGGGCCGAGGCGGGCGGTGAGGAGCTGCTCGAAGGTGGGCACGGTGGCGGCTCTCCTTACCGGAAGTACTTGTTGAGCTGGGAGGCGGGGACAGCGCCCTCCGCACCCGGCGGGAGGGGGCCGACGATGCGCAGCTGCGTCTCGAGCCACTCGTCGTCGGACTTTCTCGCCTTCTTCGTGTAGTCGAGGTGGTTGGAGATGTGGGCGCATGCCTGGAGGAGGCTCTTGACCTGCTTCTCCCAGGTCCCGATCACTTCGGTGAACGCCGCACCGGTCGTGAACCCGTCGCCCGTGAGGCCCTTGGACGCCGTCTCGCTCGCCGTCTTCGCGTGCTTGCCTGTCGGCTCCAGGTTGTTGAACAGGCCGAACGCGGCGTGACCGATGCCCCCCAGCTCGTCGTCCTTGACCACGTAGTCGGCCGATCCCTTGGTCCCGGAGCCACCGTTGCCCCCGACCTGGTTCAGCCTCATCGCGGCGGCGGCCTTGAGCTCGCCCCACTCCTGTTCGAACGACATGCTCCACACCCCGTGTACTACCTAGAGAATCGTTTCGCGCGCGTCACCCTACCTGTGTGATGAAACGATCTCCATCGTCGATCTCCGCCCGCTCTCCGCCCGCTCTCCTACGCCCTCCCGTGCGCCAGCAGGGCCACGTGCGGCAGCGCCAACAGGCCGTCCCGCGTGCGGAATTCGGCGCTGAGGCCGTCGTACGCGCGCCGGGCCGCCGCCAGCCCCTCCGCGCCGCCGCTGTTGAGGACCTGCCCGATCGCGCCGATCCCCTGCTCGGCCCCCGCCCACCAGGTGCCCGGGTCGCAGCGGTGCTCCCAGGCCACCTCGGAGCACTCCGCGCCCAGGAGTCCGGCCGCGTCGAGCAGGGCCGCCAGCCCCTCCTTCGTACGGGGGAAGTCGTCCTCCGGCGCGAGCGCGGGGAGCCAGGCGGGGCGGGTCAGGCCGACGGCTTGGGCGGCTCGGCCGATCAGGGTCTGGCCGGGGGCTCCGGGCGAGCGCCAGATGGTGACCGCGATCCGGCCGCCGGGGCGGGTGATCCGGCGGAGTTCGGTGAGGGCGGTCAGGGGACGGCCCACGTGGTTGAGCACGAAGTTGCCGACTGCGGCGTCGAACGTGTCGTTGGCGTAGGGCAGTTCGGGGAGTCGGGCGATGTGTGGGGTGACGCCCGGTACGGCTCGGCGGGTCGCGGCCACCATGCCGGGGTCGGCGTCGGCCGCGTACACGGACGCTCCGCGCGCGACGGCCGCCGCGCTCACGGTTCCGGTGCCGCAGCCCACATCGAGGACGCGGGTGCCGGGCCCCGCCTCGGCGGCGTCGAGGAGGGCCGGCGCGGGGTAGGCGCAGAGGCGGGCGTAGGTACGGGCGTAGGCCTCGGCCCGGCCGGACCAGATGCGGCGCTCGGCGTCGTCGAAGGGGGTGGTCGCGGAGGCGGTGCCATCGGTCACGTCGATCACGTCGATCACGGGGCGATTCCCTTCGGTTCGAGTTCGGCGAAGTCCTCGTGCAGGGCGTCGAGATGGCGGCCGGTCGGTGCGCCCGCCGCGTTCAGCTCCGCGAGCCGCCAGCTCGGCAGTTGCGCCTCGATCTCGGCGGGAAGCGAGCCGTCCGCCGGGTCCGCCAGGGCGTACAGCACCCCGAACGCGGTCTCCCTGGCGACCTCGCGGGCCAGCGCGCCGAGGTCCTCGGGGGTGAGGCCGGCCGCGAGGGCGCGATCGACGGCGTCGGCCGCAGCCCCGTCGGCGCGGTAGGCGTCCACCCACTGCCGGGCGGCCGTGCCCCAGGCGTCGACGTCCTGCCACACCGTCCGCAGCAGCCGGTAGCGGGCGAGCTGCGGCAGCCCCTCCTCGGCCTCGGACTCCGCCCAGTCCCGGGCGTCGGCATCCGCGCCCAGGGCGCTGAAGAGGGCGGTCAGCCTGTCGAGTTCGGTCGCTTCGGTCATGGGGAGGGAGGCTACCGGCCGGGGGCGGGAGGCGGTCGGCCGTGGGCGGGACGCGGTCGGCCCCTTCCGACCGGGCCGGCCGACGCGGCTCGGAGGCGTAGGAGCGATGAGTTTCCGTCCGGCACGCGGTCAGTACATCCGTAAGAGTGAGAAGCGATACAGGGCGCCGAACGGGGCCCGCGACGACACAGCCAGGAGACCTGATGCGCACCCTGATCAGCACCGCCTTCATTTCGCTCGACGGTGTCATGGAGGCCCCGGGCGGCGAGCCCGGCTACCGGAACTCGGGGTGGACGTTCAAGGACATCGAGTTCCTGCCGGAGGCGTACGAGCTGAAGGCCCGGGAACAGGACGAGGCCGCGGCCCTGATGATGGGCCGGGCCAGTTACGAGGCGTTCAGCCCGGTGTGGCCGGGCATGGAGGAGTTCACCGGGTACAAGGCGATGCCGAAGTACGTCGTCTCCACCAAGCTGACCGACGGCGACCTGGTGTCCGACTGGGGTGAGACCACCATCCTGCGGTCGCTCGACGAGGTCGCCGCGCTGAAGGAGACCGAGGGCGGCCCGATCATCGTGCACGGCAGCACCGAGCTGAACCGGAACCTCGCGGACGCCGACCTGATCGACCGGTACCACCTGCTGGTCTTCCCGGTCTTGCTCGGCGCGGGCAAGCGCCTGTTCAGCACGACGGACAAGGACCAGCAGAAGCTGAAGCTGGTCGAGCACGAGGCGTACGCGAACGGCATCCAGAAGAACGTCTTCGAGGTCGTCCGCTGACGAGCCGGGCAGGTCAGCCGGTGCGTACCCCGCGCAGGACGGTCTCCGCCACCTCGGTGGGCAGGACACCGGTCGTGTCCACCACCTGCGCCTCCCGGCGGAGCCACGGCAGGGCCCGCTCGTAGTCGGTCAGGTGGTCCAGGCGCCACTGCTCGGCACCGGCGCTCTCGGGCTTGGTGTCGGTCTCGATGCGTTCGACGAGGGTGTCCCGGTCGGTGTGGAGCAGGAAGTGGTGCACGGGGATACCGGCCTTCGCCAGACCGTCGTGGATCTCCCGCCAGTACGCCTCGACCAGCACGGTCTGGGTCACCACCAGCGTGCCGCCGACGTGGTCGAGCACCTGCCGCGCGGTCTCCACGACCAGGCCCCGCCAGGGCGGGAAGTCCTGGAAGTCCTTCTCCGGGACGCCGAGGACGTGCCGGAGCATCCAGCCGACCGTCTCGGTGTCGAAGAGCCGGGAGTCCGGAAGGAGCGAGGTCACCTCCTTCGCGGTGGTGGTCTTGCCCGCGCCGAAGGTTCCGTTCAGCCAGATGATCATCGGTCCACCCTAGGGGACGCGTACGGCCCTCGGCAGGACGCTGATGCCAGACCAATGTGTAGCGCCAGAACAGACGTCGGCGCAGCCGGGCGCCGGGCAGAACGCGGCGCGCCTCACGGGCGATCTCGGCGAAGCTCATGGCCGCCGGACGGGTCGGGGCCGTCATGGAGTCCGGCCGTGGCACCCGGCGCCCCTTGTTCTTGATCCATGCCATGGCGATGTTCAGCGGGATCGCGACGGCGCCGAGAAGGTGATCGCCGGGAGACTCCGCCCGGGCGACGCCGACGACGACCAGGGTCCCGCCCGGCGCCAGGTGCCGGCGGAAGTGGGTGAGAGCTTCGGAGAACGGCATGTGGTGGAGGGCGGCGACGCACGTGATGACGTCGTAGGGCCCGGGCGGTATCTCCGCCGGCGCGTCTCCGGCGGTGAACGTCACAGGGACGGCCGGGCCCGTGAGTTCCCGGGCCTTCGCGACGATGGCAGGGTCGGCGTCCAGGCCTCGCACGGCCGTGGCTCGCGTGGCGAGGAGCCTGGCGAGGTCTCCGCTGCCCGATCCGACGTCCAGGGCCCTGGCGAAGCGCCGGGGGACCTGCCGCATGATCCAGGGGTGGTAGTGGGCGTTATGGTCCCACGGGTGGACGCTGTGGAATCGGTCGATGGCCCGGAGGGCACGGGTCGTCATGGTCACCACGGCACGAGTCCATCATCCTGCGAACGTGACGGCCAGAGGGCCCCCGGCCCAAGTCCACGGCCGAAGACCGACCACACCCGACCACAGGGAGCTCGCATGGCATTCATCCACCGCACCACCATGTCGCCCGGCAAGCTGGAGCTCATCACCGGCTGGCTGCCGAAGCAGAGTTGGTACGCGGGCACCGGCGGAACGCCGGACCTGGTCAACGCCGGCGGGTTCCGGCTGGACGATCCGGAAGGCGCGGTCGGGATCGAGTTCATGGTCGTGGTGGACTCCGCCGGGCCGGAGCCGGTGGCGTATCTGGTGCCGCTGAGCTACCGCGACGCGGCGCTGGAGGGCGCACCCGACGCGGCGCTCCTCGGCACCTCCGAGCACGGCGTGCTCGGCACCCGATGGGTCTACGACGGCGCCCACGACCCGGTGGTGGCGGCCCAGTTGAGCGCCCTGCTGCGGGGCGAGGCGAACCCGCAGCATCAGAGCCTGAGCGACACCCCCGACCCGACCGTCATCGTCCACGGAGCCGCTGCCGACCAGGAGTCCGACGTCCGGATCAACCGCGTCCTGCGGGCCGGGGAGGACGAACAGCCGTCGACACCACACCTCGTCGCTGGCTGGACCTGGCCCGACGGAACGCCCGCGCGGGGCGTGTTCGCGGTCGCCGCTGCGCGGTAGGGGGCGTACGCGAACGGCCCCCGGCGGGGTTCGCCGGGGGCCGTCGTGCAAGAGGCGCTGTGCGGAAGGCCGTTACGGCAGGTTGCGGGCCATCACGATGCGCTGGACCTGGTTCGTGCCCTCGTAGATCTGGGTGATCTTGGCGTCGCGCATCATGCGCTCGACCGGGTAGTCCCGCGTGTAGCCGTAGCCGCCGAGCAGCTGGACGGCGTCCGTGGTGACCTCCATCGCGACGTCCGAGGCGAAGCACTTGGCCGCCGCGCCCTGGAAGGTCAGGTCGGCGTCGCCGCGCTCCGACTTGGCGGCGGCCGCGTACGTGAGCTGGCGGGCCGCCTCGATCTTCATCGCCATGTCCGCGAGCATGAACTGGATGCCCTGGAAGTCCGCGATCGGCTTGCCGAACTGCTTGCGCTCCTGGACGTACCCCTTGGCGTAGTCCAGCGCGCCCTGGGCGATGCCGAGGGCCTGGGCCGCGATCGTGATGCGGGTGTGGTCCAGGGTCTTCATCGCGGTGGCGAAGCCCGTGCCCTCCTCGCCGATCATGCGGTCCGCGGGGATACGCACGTTGTCGAGGTAGACCTCGCGGGTCGGGGAGCCCTTGATGCCGAGCTTCTTCTCCGGGGCGCCGAAGGAGACGCCCTCGTCGGACTTCTCGACGACGAACGCCGAGATGCCCTTGGAGCGTTTGGTCGGGTCGGTGACCGCCATGACCGTGTAGTACTCGGAGACGCCCGCGTTGGTGATCCAGCGCTTCACGCCGTTGAGCACCCAGAAGTCGCCGTCGCGCACGGCCTTCGTCTTCATGCCCGCCGCGTCGGAGCCGGCGTCCGGCTCGGACAGCGCGTACGAGAACATCGCGTCGCCCTTGGCGAGCGGGCCCAGGTACTTGGCCTTCAGCTCCTCGGAGCCGGAAAGGATCACCGGGAGCGAGCCGAGCTTGTTCACGGCCGGGATCAGGGAGGAGGAGGCACAGACGCGGGCCACCTCCTCGATCACGATGACCGTGGCGAGCGCGTCCGCGCCGGCCCCGCCGTACACCTCCGGGACGTGGACGGCGTGCAGGTCCGACGAGACCAGGGCGTCCAGCGCCTCCTGCGGGAAGCGGCTCTCCTCGTCGACCGCGGCGGCGAAGGGGGCGATCTTCGACTCGGCGAGCGCGCGGATCGTCTCGCGGAGCATGTCGTGCTCCTCGGCCGGACGGTACAGGTCGAAATCGGTCGAACCCGCCAAGACGCTCACTCCCCAGATGCTAACTACCGTTAAGTAACTCAATTTTAGTGCGCCGACCGCCCGACGGCATACGTGCCGCGTACGTGAGCTTGCCGACAGGGGTGGGGCATGAGGGAAGTACCGGGCATATCGAGCGGTGAATTCCCGCCTCCGGGTCCCGGACTATGCTCGGTCCGCACCTCCGTCCGTACCTCCCAGGAGCACTCCATGGCCCTCAGGATCACTGTGATCGGCACCGGCTACCTCGGCGCCACCCATGCCGCGGCCATGGCCGAGCTGGGCTTCGAGGTCCTGGGGCTCGACATCGTGCCGGAGAAGGTCGAGCTGCTCTCGACCGGCCGCGTGCCCATGTACGAGCCGGGGCTCGAAGAGATGCTCCAGCGGCACGTCGCCGGGATCGAGGGGTCCAGCGGGCGGCTGCGCTTCACCACCTCCTGGGAGGAGGTCGCGGAGTTCGGCGACGTCCACTTCGTCTGCGTGAACACTCCGCAGAAGCACGGCGAGTACGCCTGCGACATGAGCTACGTGGACAGCGCCTTCGACGCGCTCGCCCCGCTTCTGACCCGGCCCGCCCTGGTCGTCGGCAAGTCGACCGTCCCCGTGGGCTCCGCCTCCCGTCTCGCGGACCGGCTCGCCGAGCTGGCTCCGGTCGGCGCCGGGGCCGAGCTGGCCTGGAACCCGGAGTTCCTCCGCGAGGGCTTCGCCGTCCAGGACACCCTCCACCCCGACCGGATCGTCGTCGGGGTCACCAGCGAGAACGCCGAGAAGCTGCTCCGCGAGGTGTACGCCGTGCCGGTCGCCGAGGGCTCGCCTTTCGTCGTCACCGACTTCCCCACCGCCGAGCTGGTGAAGACCTCCGCCAACTCCTTCCTCGCCACCAAGATCTCCTTCATCAACGCCATGGCCGAGGTCTGCGAGGCCGCCGACGGCGACGTCGTGAAGCTCGCCGAGGCCATCGGTCACGACGACCGCATCGGGAAGAAGTTCCTGCGCGCCGGGATCGGCTTCGGCGGCGGCTGTCTGCCCAAGGACATCCGCGCCTTCATGGCCCGCGCCGGTGAGCTGGGCGCCGACCAGGCGCTCACCTTCCTCCGCGAGGTCGACTCCATCAACATGCGCCGCCGCGGCCACATGGTCGAGCTGGCCCGGGAGGCCGTCGGCGGCGGCTCGTTCCTCGGTACGCGCGTTGCGGTGCTCGGCGCCACCTTCAAGCCCGACTCCGACGACGTACGCGACTCCCCCGCCCTCAACGTCGCCGGGCAGATCCACCTCCAGGGCGGCCAGGTGACCGTGTTCGACCCGAAGGGGATGGACAACGCCCGGCGGCTGTTCCCGACCCTCGGTTACGCGGACTCGGCGCTGGAGGCCGTGCGCGGCGCGGATGTCGTGCTGCACCTGACGGAGTGGCGCGAGTTCCGCGAGCTGGACCCGGCCGAGCTGGGTGAAGCCGTCTCCCGCCGGATCATCCTGGACGGGCGCAACGCCCTGGACAGCGCGGTGTGGCGCGAGGCGGGGTGGACGTACCGGGCGATGGGGCGTCCGAAGGCCTAGGGCCTCTCGCCGGCCCACTGGCTTCGCCCCGCCTCCCGTGGACAGGCTGAGGCCATGGACGACTCCCGCGACTGGATCACCACCCCGCTCACCGCCGACCTCCTGCGCGGCGCGCTCGACCTGGAGCGCACCGCGCGCGGCGGTCTGCTTCCGCACCGGCTGCCCGCCGCCGCACGGGCCCGGTTCGACGGTGACGAGGAGGTGACCCGGGCGGAGTCCCAGCCCTCCGGTGTGCGGGTGGTGTTCCGCACCCGCGCCACCGTCGTCGAGCTGGACCTCCTGCGTACGGTCGTCGGCTACCGGGGCGTCCCGCCCGCCCCGGACGGCGCGTACGACCTGCACATCGACGGGGAGCCGGCCGGGCGGACCACGGCGAGCGGCGGCGATGTCGTGCTCGTCGACCTGGCGGACGGTTCGCAAAAGAGGTTTCCCGGGCGGATCGGCCGCGTCCGGTTCGACGGGCTGCCCGGGCGGGAGAAGGACGTCGAGATCTGGCTGCCGTACACCGAGACCGCCGAGCTGATCGATCTGCGCACCGACGCCCCCGTCACGGCCGTGGCGCCGAGCGGGCGGCGGGTGTGGCTGCACCACGGCAGTTCGATCAGCCACGGTTCGGCGGCCGCCAGCTCGGCCACCGCCTGGCCCGCCCTGGCCGCCGCGGCGGCGGACGTGGAGCTGGTCAATCTGTCGCTGGCCGGCAACGCCCTGCTCGACCCGTTCACCGCGCGCGCCCTGCGGGACACCCCCGCCGATCTGATCAGCGTCAAGATCGGCATCAACCTCGTCAACCGCGACTGATGCGGCTGCGCGCCTTCGGCCCGGCCGTGCACGGGTTCCTCGACACCATCCGCGAGGGGCGGCCCGCCACCCCGCTGCTCGTCGTCTCGCCCGTGCTCTGCCCGGCCCACGAGGAGACTCCGGGGCCCGCGGCACCGGACTTCCGGGACGGGAAGGTGGAGTTCACCGCGCTGGGCGACCCGGCGGAGTCCGCCTCCGGCAAGCTGGCGCTGCGCGTCGTACGGGAGGAGCTGGCCCGGATCGTGGCGGAGCGGGCGGCGTCGGACCCGTACCTCTTCCACCTGGACGGGCGCGCGCTGTACGGCGAGGCCGACCACGACGAGCTGCCGCTGCCGGACCGGCTGCACCCGGACGCCGCCGCCCACCGCCGCATGGGCGAGCGCTTCGGGGCGTTCGCCTTCGGTCCGGGAAGACCGTTCGCGGCGGTGGACAACCGGTAGGCCCTAGCGCCTCTCGCCGTCCAGCTCGGTGATCGTCGCGTGGGACGGGCCCCGCCCGCTCTGCTCGTCGCGCGCCACGGCCTCCGCGTCGCGCAGCACCCGTACGGCGTTCTGCCAGGTCAGCTTGGCGAGGTCGCCCTCGGACCAGTTACGTCGCAGGAGCTCGGCGATCAGGTTCGGATAGCCGGAGACGTCCTCCAGGCCGCGCGGGGTGAACGCCGTGCCGTCGTAGTCGCCGCCGATGCCGATGTGGTCGATGCCCGCGACCGCGCGCATGTGGTCGAGGTGGTCCGCGATGGTGGCGACGGTGGCCTCGGGGCGCGGGTGGGCCGCCTCGAAGTCCTCGTGGATGCGCATCGCGACCGGGGTGGTGTCGAGGTGGTGCAGGCCGTGCTCGCGCATGTTGCGGTCGGCGGCCAGGGTCCAGGCGACCGCCTCGGGCAGCACGAACTTCGGGACGAAGGTCGCCATCGCGACGCCCCCGTTGGCCGGGAGGGCCGCCAGCACGTCGTCGGGGATGTTGCGCGGGTGGTCGCAGACGGCGCGGGCCGAGGAGTGCGAGAAGATCACCGGCGCGGTGCTGGTGGCGAGCGCGTCCCGCATGACGCCGTCCGCCACGTGGCTGAGGTCGACCAGCATGCCGATGCGGTTCATCTCGCGGACGACCTCGTGGCCGAAGGCGGAGAGCCCGCCGAGGCGCGGCAGGTCGGTCGCGCTGTCGGCCCAGTCGATGTTGTCGTTGTGGGTGAGCGTCATGTAGCGGACGCCCAGGTCGTACAGGGCGCGCAGGGTGCCCAGCGAGTTGTTGATGGAGTGGCCGCCCTCGGCCCCCATCAGGGAGGCGATCCGGCCCTCGGCGCGGGCCTTCTCCAGGTCGTCGGCGGTGAGCGCCCGGCGCAGGTGGGTCGGGTAGCGGGCGATCAGCTCGGCGACGATGTCGATCTGTTCCAGGGTGGCGCTGACCGCCGCGTCCCCGGTGAGGTCGGTGCGGACGTACACCGACCAGAACTGGCCGCCGACCCCGCCGGCCCGCAGCCGGTTCAGGTCGGTGTGGAGCAGACCGCGCTGGTCGGCGGCGATGTCCCGGGCGTCGAGGTCGTAGCCGACCTGTTCGCGCAGGGCCCAGGGGAGGTCGTTGTGGCCGTCCACGACGGGGTGGACGGCGAGCAGCTCGCGGGCGCGGGCGAGGTGGTCCATGAGGGCCGCCCCTTACTTTCCGAAGCCGAAGGAGTCCGAACCCTGGACCTTGGAGCGCAGCCGCTTGCCCTTCTCCGTGGCCTGGTCGTTCAGCTCCTGCTGGAACTCCCGCATCCGCTCCTGGAGCGCGGGGTCCTGCGTGGCGAGGATCCGGGCGGCGAGCAGACCCGCGTTGCGCGCTCCGCCGACGGAGACGGTGGCGACGGGGACACCCGCGGGCATCTGGACGATGGAGAGCAGGCTGTCCATGCCGTCCAGGTACTTCAGCGGCACCGGGACGCCGATGACCGGCAGCGGGGTGACCGAGGCCAGCATCCCGGGCAGATGGGCGGCTCCGCCCGCGCCCGCGATGATCGCCTTCAGGCCACGGCCCGCGGCCTCCTCGCCGTACGCGATCATCTCGCGCGGCATGCGGTGGGCGGAGACGACGTCGACCTCGTACGGGATCTCGAACTCGTCGAGCGCCTTGGCCGCCGCCTCCATGACGGGCCAGTCGGAGTCGGAGCCCATCACGATGCCGACGAGAGGAGCGGCGGAGGGGGAAGTCATTCGGTGATCGTTCCTCGCAGGTAGTCGGCCGCGTGCCGGGCGCGCTCCCGCACGTCCGCCAGATCGTCGCCGTAGGTGTTGACGTGTCCGACCTTGCGGCCGGGCTTCACGTCCTTGCCGTACATGTGGATCTTGAGCTGCGGGTCGCGGGCCATGCAGTGCAGGTAGCCCTGGTACATGTCCGGGTAGTCGCCGCCCAGGACGTTGCACATGACCGTCCAGGGCGCGCGCGGGCGCGGGTCGCCGAGCGGGAGGTCGAGGACCGCCCGGACGTGGTTGGCGAACTGCGAGGTGATCGCGCCGTCCTGGGTCCAGTGGCCGGAGTTGTGCGGGCGCATCGCCAGCTCGTTGACCAGGATGCGCCCGTCGCGCGTCTCGAACAGCTCGACGGCGAGGTGGCCGACGACGTCCAGCTCGGCGGCGATCCGCAGCGCGAGCTGCTGGGCCTCGCCCGCCAGGGTCTCGTCCAGCTCCGGCGCCGGGGCGATCACCGTGTCGCAGACGCCGTCGACCTGGATGGACTCGACGACCGGGTAGGCGACGGCCTGGCCGTGCGGCGAGCGGACGATGTTGGCCGCCAGCTCCCGTACGAAGTCGACCTTCTCCTCCGCGAGGACCGGGACCCCGGCGCGGAACGGGTCGGCGGCGTCCGCCTCGGAGCGCACCACCCACACGCCCTTGCCGTCGTACCCGCCGCGCACGGTCTTGAGGATGACGGGGAAGCCCCCGGTCTCCTCGGCGAACGCGGCGGCGTCCGCCGGGTCGCTCACGATGCGGTTACGGGGGCAGGGGGCGCCGATCTCCGCGAGCCGGGCGCGCATCACCCCCTTGTCCTGGGCGTGCACCAGGGCGTCGGGGCCGGGGCGCACGGGGATGCCGTCCGCCTCCAGGGCGCGCAGATGCTCGGTCGGCACATGCTCGTGATCGAAGGTGATCACGTCGCAGCCGCGCGCGAAGGCGCGCAGGGTGTCCAGGTCGCGATAGTCGCCGATGACGACCTCGCTCACCACCTGGGCCGCCGAGTCCTGGGGGGTGTCACTGAGCAGCTTGAATTTCAGGCCGAGGGGGATACCCGCCTCGTGGGTCATGCGGGCGAGCTGACCGCCGCCGACCATGCCGACTACCGGGAACGTCACGCCTCCAGGGTATCCGCCACGCCGGTGGTCCCCGGACGGCCGTACGGATGGCCGCACGGCCCCCGCCCCCGTGGACTCACGGGCGTCACACGGGTGGGCTGGTTAGCATGGCGGGGTTGACGTGGTTGCGTCGACGCCATCGAACGGACGGACTGAGCGATCACCATGAGCGAACGGGGCGCACTGCGGGCCCGGCTTGATCTGCTGGCCCGGGAGGTCGCCAAGTTCGGCGCGGTCGGTGCGGTGGGGCTGCTGGTCAACATCGCGGTCTTCAACCTGCTCCGGCACACCACCGACCTCCAGGTCGTCCGGGCGAGTGTGCTGGCGACCTTCGTCGCCATCCTCTGCAACTACGTGGGCTTCCGCTACTGGACCTACCGGGACCGCGACAAGACCGGCCGGACCCGCGAGCTGACGCTCTTCCTGCTGTTCAGCGCGGCGGGCGCGGTGATCGAGAACGGTGTGCTGTACCTGGCGACGTACGGCTTCGACTGGAACAGCCCGGTCCAGAGCAACTTCTTCAAGATCCTGGGCATCGGGATCGCGACCCTCTTCCGGTTCTGGTCCTACCGGACGTGGGTCTTCAAGGCCCTCCCCGCCGAGACCCGTCCCGTCGAGCCCTCTCACGCCGAGGAGGCCGCACGCTCCGCGGAGCGGTTTCTGGAGCAGCGGCGGCCGTCGGAGGCCGTAGAGCCCGACCCCGTACGGAACTGATCCGCCGCGCCCGTCGTTGTTCAGCGCACCGGGCGCTCAGGGGTTTTACGTCAGCGCACGGGGCGCTCAGGGGTCGCGCGGTCGACCGGGACGCGGCTGAGGAAAAGCGCGAAGACCGCCGGGTGCTGCTGGAGCAGTTCCAGCCGTCCGCCGTCCGCCTCCGCGAGGTCGCGGGCGACGGCCAGGCCGATGCCGGTGGAGTTGCGGCCGCTGATGGCCCGCTCGAAGATCCGCGCCCCCAGTTCGGCGGGGACGCCGGGGCCCTCGTCGGTGACCTCGACGACGACCTGGTTGCCGGTGACGCGGGTGCGCAGGGCGACGGTGCCGCCGCCGTGCATGAGGGAGTTCTCGATCAGCGCCGCCAGGACCTGGGCGACCGCGCCCGGGGTGCCGACGGCCCGCAGCCCGTGCTTGCCGGAGCAGACGAGGGCCCGGCCCGTGGAGCGGTAGGCGGGGCGCCACTCCTCGATCTGCTGCTTGATGACCTCGTCGAGGTCGAAGACGACGGCGGAGCCGGTGCGCGGATCGCGGGAGTTCGTCAGGAGCCGCTCGACGACGTCGGTGAGGCGCTCGACCTGGGTGAGGGCGATGTTCGCCTCCTCCTTCACCGTCTCGGGGTCGTCGGTGACGGAGATCTCCTCGATCCGCATGGAGAGCGCGGTCAGCGGGGTCCGCAGCTGGTGCGAGGCGTCCGCGGCCAGCCGGCGTTCGGCGGTCAGCATCCGGGCGATCCGCTCGGCCGATGAGTCCAGGACGTCGGCGACCCGGTCCAGCTCGGGCACCCCGTACCGCTTGTGGCGCGGCCGGGGGTCCCCGGAGCCGAGACGTTCGGCGGTCTCGGCGAGGTCGGTGAGCGGGGAGGCCAGCCGGTTGGCCTGGCGTACGGCGAGGAGCACGGCCGAGACGATCGCCAGCAGCGCCACCGCGCCGATGATCAGGAGCGTGCGCCCGACCTCGCGGGTGACGGCGGAGCGGGACTCCTCGACGGTGACCTTCTCGCCCTGCTCGCCGGTCTCGGTGGCGCGCAGGACACTGCCGGCGGGGCGTTCACCGACGCCGATGGGGTCGCGGCCCGGGATCTCGATCAGCGCGAACCGGTCCGGGTCGATCTGCTCGGCCAGCACGCCGGAGTTGATCGCCTCGTCGCCCAGCAGCCGGCTCTCGACCACGCTGATCAGCCGCAGCGCCTCGGACTCGACGCTCTCCTGGGCGCTGGCGCTGATGGTGCGGGTCTCCACGATCACCAGCGAGACGCCGAAGACGGCGATGACGACGAGCACCACGGCGAGCGTGGAGTTGATCAGCCGGCGGCGCATCGTTGTCCCGCGTCATCGAGGTGCATGGGTGCTTCGATCGAGATGCATGGGTGCTTCGTACGTCAGCTCTTCTCGAACCGGAAGCCGACGCCCCGGACGGTGGCGATGTAGCGCGGATTGGCGGCGTCGTCGCCGAGCTTCTTGCGCAGCCAGGAGATGTGCATGTCGAGGGTCTTGGTGGAGGACCACCAGGTGGTGTCCCAGACCTCGCGCATCAGCTGGTCGCGGGTGACGACCCGGCCGGCGTCCCGGACGAGGACCCGCAGCAGGTCGAACTCCTTGGCGGTGAGCTGGAGTTCCTCCTCGCCCATCCAGGCGCGGTGCGACTCGACGTCGATCCGGACGCCGTGGGTGGCGGGCTGCGGCACGGGCTCGGAGGCGCCGCGGCGCAGCAGGGCGCGGACCCGGGCGAGCAGTTCGGCGAGCCGGAACGGCTTGGTGACGTAGTCGTCGGCGCCCGCGTCCAGGCCGACGACCGTGTCGACCTCGTCCGCGCGGGCCGTCAGCACCAGGATCGGAATGGTGTGGCCGCCGGCCCGGAGCCTGCGGGCGACTTCGAGACCGTCCATCCCGGGCAGCCCCAGGTCGAGGACGACCAGGTCGATATCGCCCTGGAGTCCGGCGTCGAGCGCGGTCGGACCGTCCTGGCGGACCTCGACCTCGTAACCCTCCCGACGCAGTGCGCGGGCCAGGGGCTCCGAGATGGACGCGTCGTCCTCGGCGAGCAGTACACGGGTCATGGACTGATGGTAGTCCGGTCGGGAGCCCCGAAGTGAGGCCCACGACGTCACCTGCGGGTCAGCGCCACAAAGAGGACAGGGACCTTTGAATATGGGAGCCTGGTTCCGCCAGGACCTGTGATCCATATCTCAAGTCCTTCCATATCCCGCTGTGTCGTGTCGTATGGTGTCCCGACGCCTGTTGCACTACTCAAGGACCTTTGGGCAGCCATGAGCGCCAAGGGTCCCTTTTGTGTGCGGGGCCGGCTTCCCGCCGGCCCTTTCTGAGTGAATGACCTGTGAGCCGGGCCCGGAGCGCGAGGACGCGCCCCGGGTGTGGATCCCGACGCGGTTCTTCCCCGCTCCGCCGCCGAGCCCCCTGCCAGGAGCCCGGCCGCACGGAGCACGTCCCCCTCAGGCGTGGGGATGGGGTATGCCGCGCCGGTGCCGGCTGCCCCCACCGGGCGCGTACCGCTCACGAGGCGGCGCGTCCCGACCAGCAAGGATCGACCATGGCGTCCAGCCTGACGAAGGACTCGCCGAGTTCCGGCGAGAAGACCTTCTTCGGCCACCCCCGCGGTATGGCCACCCTGTTCATGACGGAGATGTGGGAACGCTTCTCCTGGTACGGGATGCGCGCCATCCTCACCCTGTACTTGGTGGCCGCGGTGCTCGACGGCCCCCTTGAGGGCCGGGAGGCGCTCGCCGCCTCCATCTACGGTGTGTACAACGCCGTCGTCTACATGGCCGCGATGCCCGGCGGCTGGGTCGCCGACCGTCTCTGGGGCGCCCGCAAGGCCGTTCTGGTCGGCGGGATCATCATCGCGCTGGGCCACTTCACCCTGGCGCTGCCGAGCGACATCGCGTTCTTCGTCGGCCTGGCGCTGATCGCGGCCGGTACGGGCCTGCTGAAGCCGAACATCTCGGCGATGGTGGGCGGCCTCTACGAGGGCCAGCCCAGCGCGCGCCGCGACGCCGGTTTCACGCTCTTCTACATGGCGATCAACATCGGTGGCCTGGCGGCCCCGCTGCTGGTCGGCTACCTCGGCGAGCACGTCAACTGGCACCTCGGCTTCGGTGTCGCCGGTGTCGGTATGACCTTCGCGGTGATCCAGTACGCCCTGGGCTCGAAGCACCTCGGCGACGTCGGCAAGCTGCCCGCGAAGCCCATCTCCCCCGAGGAGCGCCGCAGCACGCTGCGCAAGGTGGCCCTGTGGGCCGGCATCGCGGTCGCCGCGCTGCTGATCGACCTGGCGCTGGGCACGTACGACATCGAGCACATCGTCAACGTCCTGGCCGTGCTGGGCGTCGTCGTGCCGATCGTCTACTTCATCACGATCTTCCGGGACCCGGCGCTGACGAAGGAGGACCGGCCGAAGATCAAGGCGTACGTGTGGTTCTTCATCACCGCCGTGCTGTTCTGGATGATCTACGACCAGTCCGGTTCGCTGCTGACGATCTTCGCAGACAACAAGACGGACCGCTTCATCGGCGGCTGGGAGTTCCCGGCCTCCTGGCTGCAATCGGTCAACCCGGCCATGGTCATCATCCTGGCCCCGGTCTTCGCCGCCCTCTGGGTCCGGCTGGCCACGCGCAACCGTGAGCCCAGCACCCCGATGAAGTTCGCCCTGGCGATGCTCCTCATCGGTGGCTCCTTCGGCATCATGGGCCTGGCGGGCGCCGCCGCGGCCAACAGCGAAACCGGCAAGGTCACCGTCTTCTGGCTGCTCGCGGTCTACCTGGCGCAGACCATGGGTGAGATGTGCCTCTCGCCGGTCGGTCTGTCGCTCTCCACGAAGCTGGCGCCGAAGATGTTCGTGGGCCAGATCATGGGTCTGTGGTTCCTGGCCACGTCGACGGGCAACGCCCTGAACGGCTGGACCACGAAGCTCAACGCGCCGCTGGGCGACGCCGCGTACTACACCTTGCAGGCGATCGTGGCGGTCGCCGCGGGTATCGCCTTCATGGTGGCGGGCCGCAAGATCCGCGCCCTCATGGGTGGCGTGAAGTAGCTCCCCGTCGAGGGGACGTACAAAGGTACGAAGGTACGGCAGCGGGTCCGCACGAACTTCTCGTGCGGACCCGCTGTCGTTTGCCGTCGGCCGTGCTTCTCGGCCCCGGCTACTTCTTGGTCTCGACCTTGACGCTGCGCAGGAAGCTGCTGAACCCGCACTTCACCGAGGACTTCTCGCCGGGCTTCTTCCAGTCGCCGAACACCGTCCACGGGATGGTGTGCTCGGCGCCGCGGCCGCGCACGACGTCGCACACGAGCACGGCGCGGTGCTTCTTGACGGCCTTCCCCTTGGCCGACTTCTTGCAGGTGGACGTCGAGACCGGACGGCCCAGCGAGAGGCTGGGCGTGGCCTTGCAGGTGTACTTCGCACCGGCCGCGGCGGCGGGCGCCGCGGTGGCGAGCGACAGTCCGGACGTCATCAGCAGGCCGGCGAGCACGCCCGTCGCAGCCTTCTTCCCCCAGGTCACCTTCATGATGTTCCTTTTCTCCAGGGTGCGGCGCGGGCAGGTGGTCAAGCCTGCCGGTGAGCGCCGCACCCAGATCCTTCCCTTCGCTCCTGCGAAGAGACACCTGAGGAATCTAGCCTTTTCGATCTTGTACGAGCAAGGCGGGGCGGTCGATTTGAGCTAGTTCTGAGCCTGGGCCGAGGGTGGTCGGCGCACGCCGCGCAGCTTTCGCCACGGGGTGAACGTGAACACCGCGCCGCCCAGCAGGATCGCCGTGCCGGCGACCAGGCCGAGTGCTCTCAGCGCGCCGCCGTCCTCGGCCCCGGTGGCGGCCAGGCCGCCGCCCGAGTCCGTGCCGCCGCCGGACGCCGCCGCTCCGCCGGAGCCTGCCGCTCCGCCGCTTCCGCTGCCGCCGGACGCGCCGCCCGGCTGGGCCGAGGTGTCCAGCTCCAGGGAGACGGCCACATCGGCGGGCGGGGTGCAGGTGGTCGTCGTACCGGCGGCCATCACCGTGAGGACGCCGGGGCTGAGCGTGGACTTGCCGCTCGCGCCGGGCTTGTAGGTGCCGGTGAGGTCGGGGATCTCGATCGGGGCGCCGGTCTTGATGACCTCCTTGTTCAGCGGGCCCTCGACCGTGACCGTGCCCTGGTCCGCCCCGCCGAGCTTGACCTCCATCGACGGCTTGACCTGGTTGGCCGGGATGTCGATCGGGCTGTCCATCACGGACTTGCTGAACTCCACCGTCAGGTCGTAGTCGCCGCCGCTCTTCTTGGCGCTGATACGGACCGGGGAGGTGGCGTTCTTGTCCCCGATGGGGGTCTTGCACGCGTAGGCGACGGACACCTCCTTGCCGGGGAAGTCGGTCTCGCCGCCCCCGCCGCCGGTGCTTCCGCCGTCACCGCCTCCGGAGGTCGTGCCTCCGGTGTCTGTTCCTCCGGACGTGGTGCCGCCGGAGTCCGTGCCACCGCTGTCCGAACCGCCGGTGTCCGTGCCGCCCGTGGTCGTGCCGCCGGTGTCCGTGCCGCCCGTCGTGGAGCCTCCGTCCTCGGTGACCTTGATCGTGGCGCCCGGCCCCACCTCCTCCTTCGGCGCGCACTTGGTGTCCGTGGAGATCGGCTTCGACACGTTGATGTTGTACGCACCCGGCGTCAGCGTGATCTCCCCGGCCTGCTCCAGCTTCAGCGTGCCCTTCATGTCGGGCAGCACCATCGGGCTGTTCTTGGGGATCGGCGGGTTCTGCCGGGGGCCCTCCAGCTTCAGTTCGCCGCTCGCCGCACCGCCCAGGGTGACGGTTCCGGTCGGCTTGACCGTGTCCGCCCCCAGGTCCAGCACGTCCGGGTTCCTGGACGCGGCCTCGACCGTCTTCCAGACGACCTCGATCTCGTCGCCCACCTTCGCCTCGGCCGGAGCGGTCAGCTCCACCTTCGTGGTGCCCTGCACGGCGGGCAGTCCCGAGATCGGCGGCGGAATACATTCCGTCGCGTAACTGACCTCGGCGGCCTGGGCCGGGCTCGCGGCCATCAGGATGCCCGCGCCGCCGAGCATCAGCGCGACTCCTGCCGCGCTCATCCTCCGTTGCGTTCTCACGCTTGTCCCTTCGTCGTGGGTCGGGGTCGGTTCTCTGACGGTGCGGAATCCGGGGTGAACCACGGCAGCACGGCCGTGGTCGCGTTCGTGGTCGTGGTCGCGTTCGTGCTCGTACTCGTGGCGGCGGGCGCCGGGGGCGCGGCCGGCCTTCGCATGCGGTGCGCGCCGGCGGGGCGGGGCCGGACCTTGTCCACGATCGCCATGCCGATACGGAAGACCGCCGCCGGGACGACCAGGCAGAGCAGGACCCAGAAGAGCGTGACGCCCCAGGGGCGGCCCACCCCCCACGGCTGCTCGGCCAGCACCGTGTCCCCGTACCGCAGGGAGACCTGGTAGTCGCCGTGCGCGCCCGCGGACAGCTCGACCGGCAGCGTGATCCGCGCCTTGCCGCCGGGCGGGACCGTGCCGCGCCACTGGCGTTCCTCCCACTGCGGCGCGTAGACGCCGTGCGCGGTGCCGATCTCGAAGACGGGGTCCTTCACCGGGGCGGACCCGAGATTGCCCACGGTGAAGACGAGTTGGCGCGCGGGCGGGGCCCCGAACCAGGTGAGCAGGGAGCTGTCACCGTCCAGCCGGGTGGTGGCCAGCACCGCGAGCTTCCCGTCGCCGCTCTGCCGCGGCAGATCCGCCGTGGGATGGCCCGCCACCGTGAACACCGCGTCGACCAGTGCCTGTTCACCCGTCACCGTGGCGACGTGCACCACGCAGGGACACGGTTCCGGCGGTTCGGTCACCGGCAGCTTCTTGCTGAAGTCGCCCTTCTTGTCGGTCGTGACGGCGCGGCCGTCGGCGTTGGCGCAGGAGTTGGTGCCGCCGATGACGCCCCGCTCCGGCGTGGACTGCCCGCAGATCAGCAGCATCAGCAGCGCATCGGACCGCCAGCCGCTGCCGCTGACGGTGATCTCCCCGCCCTTGCCCGCCTCTTTCTTCGACAGGCTGACGGTGGGGTCCCCGTCGGCCGCCCGCGCGCCCGGCGCGGTCAGGACGAACAGGGCGGAGAGGAGGGCGAGGAGTGTCAGGAGCGCCAGGAGGGCGGGCCGGAGGGTACGAGGGGGTTCGGGTCCGAGCTGCCGCGTCACGTCTTCGCTCCCGCCTTCAGCAACGGTTCGGTGGCCACCGGGGGTTGCTCCTCGACCGGCGGAAGGTGCGGGGCCGGTTGCGGGGGCG
This sequence comes from Streptomyces sp. PTY087I2, assembly GCF_001687325.1. Classification (GTDB taxonomy): domain Bacteria; phylum Actinomycetota; class Actinomycetes; order Streptomycetales; family Streptomycetaceae; genus Streptomyces. Next base: position 64,823 of record NZ_LZRD01000018.1, read on the forward strand.
CGTGCCCCGTGCGCCGCAGTCGCGTGCGTCGCCGCCCCGTGCCTCGCCGCCGCGTCCGTCGCCGTCGGTACGCGCCGGAGGCGAGCGCGGCCAGGCCGCCGAGGACCAGCAGCCCGCCGCCCACGGCCGGGGCCACCGGGATGTACGTCGCCGAGCCCTCGGCCTCGTCCCGGGCACCCCCCGGCGCGGTGACCCGCAGCCGTACGGTGACCGCGTCCAGGGCCGGGGCGTCCGGCCAGGGTTCGGTCCGCTCGGCCCTCCGGCCGGGGGCCAGCTCCAGCGGCAGGGCGCGTTCCGGGCGGTCCAGCAGCGTGCCGAACACCCCCTCGGCGCGCACCGCCAGCCGGGGCCTCAGCATCGCGTTGCCCCGGTTGACCAGGGCGTACCGGATGGTCCCGCCGGAGATCTCGACGTCCTCGACGGTGAGCGCCGCCAGCGTCGGGCCGCCGATCCGGACCCGGACCGGTACGCGGACCTCCTCGCCCCCGCCGGTGGCCACGGCCTCCCCGGAGGCGTCGCCGGGCACCGCGTCGGGCGGCACCGTGAGGGCGAGCGGCACGTCGGCGCGGGTCCGGGCCGGGACGGTGACCGTGTCCTCGGCGAACCTGATCCAGCGCCCGGCCCGGCCGTCGCCCCGGAGCCGTACGGTCAGCGGGGTCCGGCCGGAGTTGGTCACCGCGAGGCGGTCCTGGAGGACCGTGCCGGGGGTGCCCTCCAGATAGACGTACGGCCGGGCGTCCCGGTCGGTGCCACCGGCGGGCCGGGCCGTCCAGTCGGCCGGACCGTCGTCGGCGGCGGCCGGGGACGCGAGCCCGCAGAGCAGCGCGGCGAGTGCCGCCGTCAGGACGGGCAGTGCCCGGCGGAGGCGCGGGGTGGGTGGCGACATGGGCGGCTCCTCTGCCTTCCGGCGGCGATGGCGCTGCCGTGCGGGCCGTACGTGCGGACGGCCGGGGCCCGCGCACGCCGCACGGACCGCACGGACCGTGATCAGCCCGTGGAGCGCTGTCCGCGCCGGGTCAGCCAGAGCACTCCGGCCGCTCCGGTCAGCAGCACGGTGCCGCCGAGCGTGCCGAGCGCCGCCGCCGAGTCCAGGGGGCCGGTGCGGGGCAGTTCGCCGCCGCCCGTGGAGCCTCCCGAACTGCCACCGGTGGAGCCGCCCGTGGAGCCTCCGGTGGAACCGCCCGTGGAGCCGCCTCCCGACGAACCGCCCGCCCCCTGGACGTCGAGTTCGAGGGACGGGCCGGGGCTGTTCTTGGGCGTACAGGTGGTGGTCGTACCGAGGGCCTTGATGGTGAGGACCCCGGCGGTGAAGGTGACCTTGCCGCTCTTCTTCGGGGTGTACGTCCCCGACAAGTCACTAATCCTGATCGGGGTGTTGGCCGGAATCGCCTCGGCGTTCGCCGGGCCGGAGACCTGGACCTTGCCCGTCTCCGCACCGCCCAGTTCGATCACGGCGCTCGGGTTCATGGCCCCCTTCCCCAACTCGACCGGGCTGGAGGAGACGCCCTTCTGGAAGGACATGGTGAGCTTGTAGCCGGCGCCGCTCTTGACGCTCTTGATGTCGATGGGCGAGACGGCGCCCTTGGGTCCGATGGGCGTCACGCACTGGTAGTCGACGTCCACGACCTCGGCGTACGCGGCAGGCGCGCCCGCCACCACGATCGAGCCCGCCAGCGCGGCCGCCAGCGCGAGAGTTGTCCGTTTCCGGTTCGGCACCTCGTGTTCCCCTCTTGCCGGACGCCGCCGCGCGCCACGACCCGTACGGACGCACATTGCTGACGGCACATCAGATTGGGCGCTCAAGGTACGCCCGGGGCCTGATGGAGGGAAGACAAAGAGCGCGCCGATCCGGCGCGCTCTTTTCGGTGCGGGTGGGGGCGGCCTCTACGCGGGGGCGGCGAGCTCCGCCCAGACGGTCTTGCCCGGGGCGTCCGGCGTACGCAGCACGCCCCAGTCCAGGCAGAGGCGCTGCACGATGAACATGCCGTGGCCCCCGGGCCGGCCGGCGCGGTGCGGGGTGCGGGGGGCGGGCTGGCCGGCGCCCCGGTCGGCGACCTCGACCCGCAGCCCCTTGGGGGTGCGGCCGATGCGGAGCTCCTCGGGGCCGTCCGCGTGCAGGCAGGCGTTGGTCACCAGCTCGGAGACGACCAGCAGGACGTCCTCGGCGGCGGCCCTGCGGTCGGCGGTGGACGCCGGGAGCCAGCCCCAGTCGTGCAGGGCCTGCCGGGCGAAGTCCCGGGCCGTCGGAACGATGCCACTGGCCTGTGCGAGCGAGAGCGTGCGCCACTGCCGCTCGGCCGGGACGGGCGAGGCCGCGCCCGCTTCGTCCGGCTCGCGACCGAGGTCGCCCGGCGGATGCTGCCGGGTGGTGCTCATCAGCGCTTCACCTCACCGATTCGCCATGTCGCCATGTCGCCGTTGAACAGATAGTGATCAGTTACCGAGTGTGCCGGAGCCCTCGCGGGGCACCGACGGGGTGTCTCCTGCCCTGCCATGTCGCAACAACACCCACTTGAGGCACACGATCGCGTGACACAGCCGACATCAGGGACGCCCGCGGCCGCACGGTCGTGCCGGGTCAGGTGGCCAGGGCCTCGTCGAGCGTGGCGTGGACGGTGAAGACCGCCTCGGCGCCGGTGATCTCGAACACCCTCGCCACGACGGGCAGCATTCCGGCCAGATGGACGCCGCCGCCGGCCGCCTCCGCCTTGAGGCGGGCGCCGAGCAGCACGTTCAGCCCGGTGGAATCGCAGAAATCCAGGCGGGAGCAGTCGACCACCAGGCGCGAGCGCCCCTGCTCGACCGCACTCTCCAGAGGCTCGCGCAGCAGATCCGCGGTGTGGTGATCGAGCTCACCCACCGGGGTCACCACCTCGCTGCGCCCCTCGGTCCGGGCCTCGACCTGAAGCCGACCCCGGTTCGCACTGCCGACCGTCCCGCGGTCCATGCCTGTCCCTCTTCGCCGTTCGTCACTGTGCGCGTCACTGCCTGTGCGGCTGTATGCGTAGCTGCCGCCGACGTGCGTAAAACAGTACGCGTTCCGCACGCCACACGGTAGTCGGAGACCTCAACAAACCGGACATATGGCGGCAATTGGCGCTTGTCACTGCTGGTCAAGACCGGGTATGGGTAGAGGGACACCAGAAATGCGACCGGCTTCGGAGGCGCCGCTTCACCGCAGGAACACGTATGGGCATCGGCAGCCATATGCCGAGAACGATGGAGGAGAACCATGTCACCCCGGCTCGACGTAGCGCGTACCCAGAACGCGTCGTCGGCATGTCCTCAGGGACCGACCAATTCCGACTCCCCCGCCGCGAGCGCCGTCCCCGGCCCGCGCACCGGCACCGCCGGTAACCCCAGCACCACCAGCACCACCTCAGACTTCTCCGGCGCTTCCGACGAGGGCCTCGAAGGGCTCGAAGGGCTTCCCGAGATCCCGCCGTACGCCGAAGTGGGCGCTCTGGACGCCAGGGCCCTGTCGAAGACGCTCTTCGAGCGGCTGGAGTCCCTCGAAGAGGGCACCCACGAGTACAGCTACGTCCGCAACACCCTCGTCGAGCTGAACCTCGCGCTCGTCAAGTTCGCCGCCTCCCGGTTCCGCTCCCGCAGCGAGCCGATGGAGGACATCGTCCAGGTCGGCACCATCGGCCTGATCAAGGCGATCGACCGGTTCGAGCTGAGCCGCGGGGTGGAGTTCCCGACCTTCGCGATGCCGACGATCGTCGGCGAGATCAAGCGCTTCTTCCGGGACACCAGCTGGTCCGTGCGCGTGCCGCGCCGGCTCCAGGAGCTGCGGCTCGACCTGGCGAAGGCCGGCGACGAGCTCTCCCAGCAGCTGGACCGCGCGCCCACCGTGGCGGAGCTGTCCGAGCGGCTCGGGATCACCCCGGACGAGGTCGTCGAGGGCATGTCCGCGAGCAACGCGTACACCGCGAGCTCGCTCGACGCCAAGCCCGAGGAGGACGACGGCGAGGGCGCCCTCGCGGACCGCATCGGCTACGAGGACCACGGGCTCGAAGGCATCGAGTACGTCGAGTCCCTGAAGCCGCTGATCGCCGCGCTGCCCGCCCGGGACCGGATGATCCTCTCGCTCCGCTTCGTCAGCAACATGACGCAGTCGGAGATCGGCGAGGAGCTGAACATCTCGCAGATGCACGTCTCCCGCCTGCTCTCCCGCACGCTGACCAAGCTCCGCAAGGGTCTGACCCTGGAGGAGTGATCCCCCACCCGGCCCACCGCCCCGCCACGGGGCCCGGTGGCCGAGGAGCACCGCGGAAGGACCCGCCCCGGACATCGGGAGCGGGTCCTTCCGCGTGTGGGGCGGTACGGAGCCGGGCCCGGGGGTCGGCTACTCATCCGCGATGAGTACGCCACCGGAGGCGGTCGGTGTCCGCGGGCTCCTAGCGTTTCGATCATGAACGCGCCCCGGCCCCACCCCTGGTATCGCACGGCACCCCGCCGGCACCTCCTGCGCCGTCCACCCCTCCCCCGGTCCCGCGCCGCCCGCGTCCTCCGCGCGGTGGTCGTCGCGGTGGCAACGGTCGCCGCACTCGCCTGGCTGTGGAACGGGACGCCGTATCCGAAGTCCGACCCCGACCGCATCGCCGCCCAGCTCAAGGACCAGGCCCAGCGCGCCTACGACGAGGCCGCGCTGCCCGGCCGGCCCGAGGTGGAGCTCGGCCGGGTGGAGACGGGAACGTGCTACTACCGAGGCCTGCGGAGCCTGGCCCACATCGACCGGGGCCGCTCGGACGTCAGGAGCTTCAACTTGGACTGGCAGGTGACTGCGGTCCCGGAGGACGTCGCCCGGTCCGGCCTGCACCGGATGCGGGCGCGGCTGGAACGCGAGGGCTGGACCTTCGTCGGCAGCGGCGTGGACCGGCCCGGCCCGGTCCGGCCTGCACCGGATGCGGGCGCGGCTGGAACGCGAGGGCTGGACCTTCGTCGGCAGCGGCGTGGACCGGCCCGGCTTCCGCTTCCGGAACCCGGACGCCGGGGACGACGGCGAGCACGTGGAGCATGTGGACGCGCGCTGGTACCGGGAGACCGGAACGTACGCCGTCAGCGTCTACGCGGGCTGCGGGAAGCTTCCCGACGGCTTCTACGAGTACACGTGGCCGGAGCGCGACTGGGCCCCGGCGGCGGCCCCCCGGACCGTCCGTCACACCACCCGCTCCCCGCCCCGCCACACCGCGCTGACCAGCGGGACGCCCGGGCGGTAGGCGAGGTGGACGTGGCTGGGGGCGTCGAGGAGGACCAGGTCGGCTCGGGCGCCGGGGGTGATGCGGCCGATGTCGGTGCGGCGCAGGGCCGCGGCTCCGCCCGCGGTGGCGGACCAGATCGCCTCGTCCGGGGTCATCCCCATGTCGCGTACGGCCAGTGCGATGCAGAACGGCACGGACGAGGTGAACGACGAGCCGGGGTTGCAGTCCGTGGAGAGCGCGACGGTGGCCCCGGCGTCGAGGAGGCGGCGGGCGTCGGGCCAGGTGGCGCGGGTGGAGAACTCGGCGCCGGGGAGGAGGGTGGCCACGGTGTTGCCCTGGCCGAGCGCGTCGACGTCCGCGTCGGTGAGGTGGGTGCAGTGGTCGGCCGACGCCGCGTCGAGCTCGACGGCGAGCTGGACGCCGGGGCCGTAGCTCAGCTGGTTGGCGTGGATGCGCGGGTGCAGCCCCTTGGCGCGGCCCGCCGTGAGGATGGCGCGGGCCTGGTCGCCGTCGAAGGCGCCCTGCTCGCAGAACACGTCGATCCAGCGGGCGTGCGGGGCGCAGGCCTCCAGCATCGGGCCGGTGACCAGGTCGACGTATCCGGCGGGGTCGTCGGCGTAGTCGGGGGACACGATGTGGGCGCCGAGGTAGGTGACCTCGTCGGTGTGGCGGCCCGCGATGCGCAGGGCGCGGGCCTCGTCCTCGACGGTGAGGCCGTAGCCGGACTTGGTCTCGAAGGTGGTGGTGCCCTGGCGCAGGGCCTCGGCGAGGTAGCGGGCCACGTTGGCCGACAGCTCCTCGTCGGAGGCGGCCCGGGTGGCGGCGACGGTGGTGCGGATGCCGCCCGCGCGGTAGGGCTGCCCGGACATGCGGGCGTTGAACTCCTGGGTGCGGTCGCCCGCGAACACCAGGTGGGAGTGGGAGTCGACGAAGCCCGGGATCGCGGCGCGGCCGGCCGCGTCGAGGACGTTGTCAGTGGCGGGTGCTTTGCTGGATTCACCGGTCCAGACGATGCGGTCGCCCTCGATGACGACGGCCGCGTCCTGGATCAGGCCCAGGGGGGTCCCGTTGCCGAGGGAGGGGTCATTGGTGACCAGGCTGGCGATGTGGGTGACGGCGGTGGTCGTCATCTGGAGAGTGTTCTCCTTGCGTTCCGAAGGTTCCGGGGGCGGTGGTGCGGGCCGGGTGCTTCCTGCGCTCGGTCGCCCGGGGCGGTCGCGTGCGGCTCTCAGCCGTGCAGGGCGGCGATGGCTGTCGCGAGCGCCCGGGGTACGTCCTCGATCTGTGTGTGACGGCCGTCCCGGACGATGTGCCGCCCCGCCACGACCGTGTGCCGCACATCAGCGGCGGAGGCGGCGAATACGGCGGTCTCCGCTGCCAGTCGGGGCACCGGTCCCGCTGTTCTGACGGAGTCCAGGGCGACGGTGGTCAGATCGGCAGGGGCGCCCGGCTCCAGCACGCCCGCGTCGGGGCGGCCCAGTGCGGCGTGCCCGTCGGCGGAGGCGGCCCTCAGCAGGGCGGCGGCCGTCCAGTGGCCCCGGATGTGGGTGCGCAGCCGCTCGTTGAGCTCCATCGCCCGCGCCTCCTCGAAGAGGTCGATCACGGCGTGGCTGTCGCTGCCCAGCGAGAGCGGCGAGCCCGCCTTCTGGAGGGCGGCGGCGGGGCCGATGCCGTCGGCCAGGTCGCGTTCGGTGGTGGGGCACATGCAGGTGCCCGTCGCCGAGGAGCCCAGCAGTTCGATGTCCGCCTCGGTGAGGTGCGTGTTGTGGATGCCGGTGGTGCGCGGGCCGAGGACTCCGTGGTCGGCCAGCAGCCGGGTGGGGGTGCGGCCGTGGGCGGCCCGGCAGGCGTCGTTCTCCGCCGTCTGCTCGGAGAGGTGGACGTGCAGCGGGGCCTCCCGCTCCTCGGCCCACCGCGCCACGGTGTCCAGCTGGTCCGCCGGGACCGCCCGGACGGAGTGGATCGCCGCGCCGATCAGCGTGTGGTCGTCGCCCTTGAGGAGGGCGGCGCGCTCCGCCCAGGCCTCGGCGGTGGTGTCGGAGAAGCGCAGCTGGTGCCGGTTGGGCCGCTCGCCGAATCCGGCGGCGAGATAGGCGGTGTCCAGCAGGGTGATCCGGATCCCCGCCTCGGCGGCGGCCGCGATGAGCGCCTCGCCCATGGCGTTCGGGTTGGCGTAGGGGGTGCCGCCGGGGGCGTGGTGCAGATAGTGGAATTCGCCGACGGAGGTGATGCCGGCCAGGGCCATCTCGGCGTACGTGGCGCGGGCCAGGTCGAAGTAGGTGTCCGGGGTGAGCTTCGCCGCCGTGCGGTACATCAGCTCGCGCCAGGTCCAGAAGGTCCCGGTGCCCACCTGGACGGTGGCGCGCAGGGCCCGGTGGAAGGCGTGGGAGTGGGTGTTGGCGAGGCCGGGGAGGGTCAGGCCGCGCAGCGCGGTCGCGCCGGGCGGGGGTGTCTCGACCCCGGTCCTGATCCCGGCGATGCGGCCGTCCGCGACGTCCAGGGTGACGCCCGGCTCGACGTGCGTGCCGAGCCAGGCGTGGTCCATCCAGTAGGTCGCGGTGACGGGGGCGCCCGCCGTCCGTTGTGTCAGCTGCACGCGAGACCTTCCAGTACGTCGGCGAGTGCCTCGACCCCGGCCGTGCAGTCGTCCTCGGCGGCGTGCTCGGCGGGTGAGTGCGAGATGCCGGTGGGGTTCCGTACGAAGAGCATGGCGGTGGGCACCGAGGCGGACAAAATACCCGCGTCGTGGCCCGCGCCGGTGCCGAGGACGGGCACGGGCCGCCCCGTGTCGCCGCTGCCCTCCAGGATCTTGGCCAGCTCGTCGCGGAGGGCGTGCTCGAACTCGACGACGGGCGTGAACGATTCGCGTACGACGTCGAGATCGATCCCGGCCCGCTCGGCGTACTCCCGGGCGGCGCGCTCGACGCCGGTGACGACGGCGTCCAGAGTGGCCTGGTCGGCGGCGCGGGAGTCGAGCCAGCCGCGCACGAGGGAGGGGATGGCGTTGACCCCGTTGGGCTCGACCGCGATCTTGCCGAACGTGGCGAGCGCGCCGGTCAGTTCGGCCTCGCGGCGGGCGGCGAGCACGGTCTCGGCGTACGTGAGCATCGGGTCGCGGCGGTCGACGAGCCGGGTGGTGCCCGCGTGGTTGGCCTCGCCCCGGAAGTCGAACCGCCAGCGGCCGTGCGGCCAGATGGCGGAGGCGATGCCGACGGGGTCGCCGGTCAGGTCGAGGGCGCGGCCCTGCTCCACGTGGAGTTCGACGAACGCGCCGATCCGGGCGAGGCGTTCCGGGTCGGGACCGATGGTCCCGGGGTCGTACCCGGCCGCCTCCATGACGGCGGGCAGGGTGGTCCCGTCCGCGTCCCGCAGGCGGTGGGCGTCGGCGACGGTGAGCTGTCCGGCGGCGAGCCGGGACCCGACGCAGGCCAGGCCGAAGCGGGCGCCCTCCTCGTCACCGAAGTTGGTGACGGCCAGCGGCCGGGTGAACTCCACTCCCCTGCGGTGGAGTTCGTCCAGAGCGGCGAAGGAGGACACCACGCCGAGCGGGCCGTCGAAGGCCCCGCCGTCCGGGACGGAGTCCAGATGGGAGCCGGTGACGACGGCGTCCCCGGCCAGGGGGTCGCCGAGCCAGGCCCACTGGTTGCCGTTGCGGTCGGTCTCGTACGCGAGCCCGCGCGCCTCGGCCTGCGTACGGAACCAGGCCCGGCAGTCGAGGTCGGCCGCCGACCAGGCGTAGCGCCGGTAGCCGCCGCTGTCGGGGTGGCGCCCGACGGGAGCCAGCTCCCGCCACATCGAGAGGAAGGAGTCCCCGGCACGCCACGGCTGCCGTCCCGGGGCGGGAGGGGTGGGCCCGGCCGCACCGGCCGGACCCTGCCCCGAGGTGCCCGTGGGCATCAGTTGCCCTCCGTCATCGGGACCCGTACACCCTTGTCCGCGGCGACGGACTCCGCGATGTCGTAGCCCGCGTCGACGTGGCGGATGACGCCCATGCCGGGGTCGTTCGTCAGGACGCGGCGGATCTTCTCGCCCGCCAGCTTCGTGCCGTCCGCGACGGAGACCTGGCCCGCGTGGATGGAGCGGCCCATACCGACGCCGCCGCCGTGGTGGAGGGAGACCCAGGAGGCGCCGGAGGCGACGTTGACCATGGCGTTGAGGAGCGGCCAGTCGGCGATGGCATCGGAGCCGTCGAGCATGGCCTCGGTCTCGCGGTACGGGGAGGCGACCGAGCCGCAGTCGAGGTGGTCGCGGCCGATGGCCAGTGGGGCGGCCAGTTCGCCGCCGGCGACCATGTCGTTGAAGCGCTCGCCGGCCTTGTCGCGCTCGCCGTAGCCGAGCCAGCAGATCCGGGCGGGCAGCCCCTGGAAGTGGACGCGCTCGCCGGCCATCTTGATCCAGCGGTGCAGCGACTCGTTCTCCGGGAAGAGGTCCAGGATCGCCCTGTCCGTCTTGTGGATGTCGGAGGCCTCGCCGGAGAGGGCCGCCCAGCGGAAGGGGCCCTTGCCCTCGCAGAAGAGGGGGCGGATGTAGGCGGGGACGAAGCCGGGGAAGTCGAAGGCGCGGTCGTACCCGGCGAGCTGGGCCTCGCCGCGGATGGAGTTGCCGTAGTCGAAGACCTCGGCACCGGCGTCCATGAAGCCGACCATGGCCTCCACATGGCGGGCCATCGACTCGCGGGCGCGCTGGGTGAAGTCGGCGGGCTTCTCGGCGGCGAGGGTGGCCATGTCGTCGAAGTCGACGCCGAGCGGCAGGTAGGCCAGCGGGTCGTGGGCGCTGGTCTGGTCGGTGACGATGTCGATCGGCGCGCCCTCGGCGAGCATCCGGGGCAGCAGCTCGGCCGCGTTGCCGAGGAGGCCGATGGAGAGGGGGCGGCGAGCGTCGCGGGCCTCGGTGGCGAGCTGGAGCGCGTGCTCCAGGCTGTCGGCCTTCACGTCCAGGTAGCGGTGCTCGATGCGGCGCTCGATGGCGCGCGGGTCCACGTCGATACAGATCGCCACGCCGTCGTTCATGGTGACGGCCAGCGGCTGGGCGCCGCCCATGCCGCCGAGCCCGGCGGTCAGGGTGATCGTCCCGGCCAGCGTTCCGCCGAACTTCTTCGCGGCGACGGCGGCGAAGGTCTCGTAGGTGCCCTGGAGGATGCCCTGAGTGCCGATGTAGATCCAGGACCCGGCGGTCATTTGGCCGTACATGGTCAGGCCCAGCTGTTCCAGGCGGCGGAACTCCTCCCAGTTGGCCCAGTCGCCGACCAGGTTGGAGTTGGCGATGAGGACGCGCGGCGCCCACTCGTGGGTCTGCATGACGCCGACCGGCCGCCCGGACTGGACGAGCATCGTCTCGTCCTGCTTGAGCGTCTGGAGCGTGCGGACCATCGCGTCGAACGAGCGCCAGTCGCGGGCCGCCTTGCCCGTGCCGCCGTAGACGACGAGCTTGTCCGGGTGCTCGGCGACCTCGGGGTCCAGGTTGTTCTGGAGCATGCGCAGGGCGGCTTCCTGCTGCCATCCCAGGGCGGTCAGCGCGCTGCCGCGCGGTGCCCGTACGGGGCGGGGTCCTGACATGGCGGTGCCTCCTCGCGACGGTGGAAATCTATTCACATCCTGATGCTCTGAATAGTCGTAGTCAACAGGTGGGGTTCGCGTCGCGGCCGGGAAGGCGTGTTTCCTACCCGTCCCAGCGGCCGTCCCGGAGGCATCGATGAGCACTCCCGACCCACCCCCAAGTGCGCAGCCGCCCGAGAAGGACGGCGGATCGCCGCCGCTCAAGCGCGCCCTCGGCCCCAAGCTGCTGATCCTCTTCGTCATCGGCGACATCCTCGGCACCGGCATCTACGCCACCACCGGAGACGTGGCGGGCAAGATCGGCGGCGCGCTGTGGCTGCCGTTCGCGATCGGCTTCGTCGTCGCGCTGCTGACGGCGGCCTCGTACGTGGAACTGGTCGGCAAGTACCCGAAGGCGGCCGGGGCCGCGCTCTACACCCAGAAGGCGTTCAAGGTCCCCTTCCTGACCTTCGTCATCGCCTTCATGGTCATGTGTTCGGGCCTCTCCTCGGCGAGCGCCGCGGCCCGGGCGTTCAGCGGCGACTACCTGGGCGAGTTCACCGACGCGGTGCCGCCCACCCTGATCGCGATCCTGTTCATCCTGGCCCTCGCCGCGATCAACCTGCGCGGGGTCTCCGAGTCGGTCAAGGCGAACGTCGTCCTGACCCTGGTCGAGGTCAGCGGGCTCGCGGTGATCATCGCGATCGGCGCGTACGCCGTGCTCAGCGGCGAGGGCGAACCCTCCCGGCTGACCCAGATCGAGACCGGCGGCACCGGATACGCCCTGCTCACCGGCGTCCTCGGCGCCACCGCGCTCGGCTTCTTCGCGTTCGTGGGCTTCGAGGACTCGGTCAACATGGCCGAGGAGACGAAGAACCCGGCCCGCAACTTCCCCCGCGCCATCTTCATCGGCGTGGGCGTCACCGGCACCATCTACGTCCTGGTCGCCCTGATCTCCTCGCTCCTGGTCGACTCCCGGACCCTGTCGGGGTCCAGCGGCCCGCTGCTGGAGGTGGTGAAGGCCGGGGGCGTCGATTTCCCGCCGAAACTCTTCGCGCTGATCGCCCTGTTCGCCGTCACCAACTCGGCCCTGATCAACCTCATGATGGCCTCGCGGCTCTGCTACGGCATGGCCAACGAACGCATCCTGCCGCCCACGATGGGCAAGGTGCTGTCCGGCCGGCGCACCCCCTGGGTCGGGATCGTCTTCGTCTCCGCCCTGGCGATCGGCCTGGTCTCCACCGGCGAGATCGAGGGGCTCGGCGACACCACCTCGTTCCTGCTGCTCTGCGTCTTCGCCGTGGTCAACATCGCCGTACTGGTGCTGCGCAGGGGCCCGGTGGGCCACCGCCACTTCCGTACGCCCACGGCGCTTCCGGTGCTCGGTGCGCTCACCTCGCTCGTCCTGGCGAGCCCCCTGGCCGACCGGGGCTCCGACGTGTACATACGCGCCGGAATCCTGCTGCTCATCGGGATCGGGCTCTGGGTGCTCAACAAGGCGGTGATGACCGCCCGCGAGAGGTCCGGCGCCGACGCCTCCTGACCGGACGTCACCACACCCCCCGGCCACCGCATTTCAGCCGCTCCTTTACACCCCGGAGGGCATGTACCAAAGGAAAATGCCAGAACCTCCACCAGCCGTGAGCACGTTGCGTAGCCTCTGCGTTACAGCCGTACGCCACGTCGGGAGGGGAAATCCGCGTGCCCGGAATCGACGAGTGCCTGCTCGAAGTCATGAGGCTGCCCGGTGCCCGGGGCGCCTCGGTGGTCGACTGGACGAGCGGTCTCGCCCTCGGCACCATCGGGGACTCCCCCAACGGCGACCACGAGGCGACCGCCGCCGAGACGGCGGAGGTCGCCCGGATGACCGCGGAACAGCCCGCCTTCGCCCACCTCGGCGCGGAAGGCGAACGGACCGCGGAGTCACCGAGCACCCCCGTCGAGGACGTCATCGTCACCACCCACGACGGATACCACATGCTCCGATTCGTGGAGACGGCATTCGACAGCAGCGTCTTCCTGCATCTGTGGCTGGACCGCTCGGCGGGCAATCTCGCGCTCGCCCGGAGGCGGCTGGGCGAACTGGCCGAGCGGCTGGTGCTGGCATGAGCGCGATAGCCGCCCCCGACGTCCCCGGGACGGACCGGCTCCCGGTCCTCTCCCCGATGCTCCAGCGCCTGGCCGCCGAGCGCGCCACCGGCGCCCTGATGCGCGACCGCGGCACGCTCTATCTCGCCGACGGCCAGGTGGTGCACGCCGAGAGCCCCGCCACCCCCGGCATCGACGTCCTGCTCACCACCGGCGGGACCCTGCGGCACGAGGGCTGGTGGGACGCGGTGGCGCAGGCCGGGGCGGGCCACCGGGTCGGCCGCTATCTCGTGGACAGCGGCCATGTGCCGGGCGGGGCGCTGGAGTTGTGCCATCTGGGCGCGCTGTACGACGCCGCGTTCTTCGCGCTCGCCCCGACCGGGACGCCCGCCCGCTTCCGTTACGGGGTGGCGCACTGGATCGGTCCGGTGCGGCCCGTGCCGGTGGCCGCCGTGGAGCGCGAGACACTGCGCAGACGGGAGTTCCTGGACCGGATCTGGCCCGACCCCGCCTGCGACAGCGCCCCGCTCCTGCGGACCGCGCACCGCACCGACGCCCTGGTCCCGGCCCGGCAGCGCCGGCTCCTGGACCTGGTCGACGGGGTCCGTACGGCCTCGGACATCGCGCAGGCGCTGGGCCGCTCCGCGTTCCACATCCTGGTCGACCTGCGGCGCCTCGCGGCGGCCGGCCTGGTGGAGGCGGTCCGCGCCCAGCCCCTGCCGGCCGCCGAGACGCCCGGCCGGATCACGCTCCCCGAGGTGACCGCCGACCCCGATATCGCCCTGCTGCGCCGACTCCGAGACGCATTGGAGGCCCTGTGATACGCGCGCTCAGACAGCGTGCCGGGAGGAGACAGCTGATGGTGCCCGAGGCCGAAGTGCGTGATGTCCTCGACGAGCTCCAGCGGTTACGCGCCCGGGTCCCCCTGCTCTCCGGGGCGCTGGCCGCCTCCACCGACGGGCTCGTCCTGGCCCACGACACCCCGGGCGTCGAGGCGGAGGGCGTCGCCGCCCTCACCGCCGCGGCCCTCGGCGTCTCCATCCGCATGACCGACGCCACCGGCCGGGGCGGCTTCCGGGAACTGCTGGTCCGCGGCGGCAGCGGCTACATCGCCACCTACGCCGCGGGCTCATCCGCCGTCCTCACCCTGCTGGCCGAGGACCGCATCAACGTCGGCCGGCTCCATCTGGAGGGCCGCCGCGCGGGCGCCCGGATCGGCGAACTCGTCGACACCGCACTGGAGCGCGTCGAGCGCCCCGCCGCCGCGGCCACCCGGGCCGCGCCGCCGCGCCCGGCCACCGCACCCGACCGCGCCCTGCCGCAACGCCCCACGTAACGCACCTTCGCGCAGCGGTCGCCCGATTCCCCCCACCCGTACCGCCACACCCACCGGGACTCAGCCATCACGCAGAAGCCCGAGCACCAGCCCGCAAGGAAGCCGGCCCAGCGGCCGGCACAGAAACGGACCCGGTCACCGCGACCGGCCAGGGAAAGGAAACGAGCCACCATGGCGAACACCGAAGCGTCTCTGAAGGAAGCGATGAGCTCGATCGAGGGCACCACGGGTGTCGCCCTCGTCGACTACACGAGCGGGATGGCTCTCGGCACGCTCGGCGGCGGGAAGGACTTCAACCTGGAGGTCGCCGCCGCGGGCAACACCGACGTCATCCGCGCCAAGCTCCGCACCATGGAGCACCTGGGGCTCAAGGAGGAGATCGAGGACATCCTCATCACCCTGGGCACCCAGTACCACCTGATCCGGCTGCTCAAGACCCGTGGCGGCAACGGCCTGTTCCTCTACCTGGTGCTGGACGCCAGCCGGGCCAACCTGGCCATGGCCCGCCACCAGCTGAAGAAGATCGAGTCGGAGCTGGAGGTCTGACACGTCCGGGGCGGCGCGGGGCCCGGGGCCCTCACTCCACGAACAGGCCGCGCGCCGCCGCCCGTACGTCGAACTCCTCCAGCCGCGCCTGGGCGTCGGGAAGTCCGTCGCACATGGCCTCCAGCAGCACCCGGCCGAGCAGCATCGGCGCGCAGACGGTGTCGAAGGAGAGCCCGGAGCCGATCGCCGCCGGGAGCAGCAGATCGCTGTGCTTGGCGACGGGCGCGAACGCGGAGTCGGCGACCGTCACGACGGTCAGCCCCTGGTCCTGGGCGTACGCCAGCGCGTCCACGCTCTCCTTGGGGTGGCGCGGCAGCGCGAAGCACATCAGGGCGGTGGCCCCGGCCCGGCGGGCGGAGTCGATCCGGTCGGCCAGCATGCTGCCGCCCTCGTCGAGCACCCGGACGTCGGGGTGCACCTTGGCGGCGAAATAGCCGAAGCCGCGCGCCTGCGAGGAGGCGGCCCGCAGCCCGAGCACCGGCAGGGGCCGGGAGCCGGCGAGCAGTCGGCCGGCCCGCTCGACGGGCGCGGGGTCGGCGAGCACGTCACAGAGGTGCTGAAGGTTCTCGATCTCGGCGCGGACGGCCTGCTGGTACTCGTTGTACCGCTCCCCCGCCTCCTCCTGCTCCGGCTCGGCGGGCGCGACCTCGCGCAGATGCCTGCGCAGCGCCGGATAGCCGTCGAAGCCGAGGGCGACGGCGAAGCGGGTGACGGAGGGCTGGCTGACCCCGGCCAGCTCGGCCAGCTCGACGCTGGAGAGGAACGGCGCGTCGGCGGCCCGGCGGACCATGCAGTGCGCGATGCGCCGCTGGGTGGGCGTGAGCCGGTGGCCCTCGAAGAGCCGCTGCAACCGTGCGGTGGGGCTGCTCCCGCTCATGGTGTCCCCTTGCTGGATCCGTCGCGCCCGACCGGCGCCGACCATTCTATTCAGCCAGGAAGGTCGCTGTATGTCCATATGCAGGAGCCCTGTGCGGGGGTTAGCCCCACGGGATTCGGGGGCTAGCCCTACTGTCATGGGGGCCCGGACTCCGTAACGTCATTCGTATGGAAGCCCGTGACCACGAGCTCAAGAAGGAGCTCGCCGCCACCCTCCAGGCCCGCGGCGAGCTGGGCGCGGAGTACGAGGCCGTGCTCATCGAATCGTTCCTGGAGAAGGTCGAGCAGCGCCTCGACTCCACGCTCGACCGCCGGGTCCGCCGCCAGCTCGCCGAGCAGCAGACGAGCACCGCCCGGGGGCCGCGCCCGGCGGAGCCGGAGAGCTTCGGGGAGCGGCATGCGCTGGGGATCGTCTCGCTGATCCTGGCCGTCCCGCTGTCCGCGATCGGCGTCGTGAACGCCGGGATCGAGGGGCTGGTGGTGGCCTGGCTCGGCATCGTCGGCGTCAACGCGTTCCAGGCGGCGCGGGGCGGGGGGCTGTTCCGCCGCCGGGACGAACGGACGTCGTCCGACTGGAAGGACTGAGCCCGGCGGGGGGATGGAGAAGGGGCGAGCCCGAAGGTTATGTCGCGGGGACCGCCGCACCCCCGGTTGCCCGGGGGGCGGGACGACGGCGGTCCCCGCGAGGGACGCGGTCCGGGTCAGGGCCGGATGCCCGCGTCCGGGCGACGGTGGAGGTCCGGGAGCCGCTCCGTAGTCCGGTGTCGCCGTTCTGGGTGCCGGCGGGTTTCCCCTGCCGACACCCACCAATGTGCCGGAGCCGTGTTAAGCGGGTGCTGCGCGGACGTGACGCGCTCGTACCGTTTTCGCGAAGCCCCGCGGCCGGCCTGCCCGAGGCGCGCCGCCCGGCTGTCCCGAGGCCCCACGCCGACCTGTGCCCGGCCTGCCCCAGGCGCGTCGCCCGGCTGTCCCGCAGCCCCGTCGCCCGGTCCGGCCGGGCGGCGGGAACGGCCCGTCAGGCCTTCGCCGTGCCCGCGTCCTTGGCGAGGAACGCCAGCAGGTCCTGCCTGCTCACGACGCCCTTCGGCTTGCCCTCGACGAGCACGATCGCCGCGTCGGCGCCCTCCGCGCCGCTGAGCACGGCCATCAGGTCCTCGACCGGTTCGCCGGAGCCGACCTGCGGCAGCGGGGCCGACATGTGCTTCTCCAGCGGGTCGGTCAGCGAGGCGCGCTGGGTGAACAGCGCGTCCAGCAGCTGCCGTTCCACGACGGAGCCGATGACCTCGGCGGCCATCACGTCCGGGTGGCCGGCGCCCGGCTTCACGATCGGCATCTGCGAGACGCCGTACTCGCGCAGCACGTCGATGGCCTCGCCGACCGTCTCCTCCGGGTGCATATGGACGAGCGAGGGCATCGGGCCCTCCTTGAAGTCCAGGACCGCGCCGACGTTGGCGGAGGTGCCGGAGTCCTCCAGGAAGCCGTAGTCGGCCATCCACTCGTCGTTGAAGATCTTGCTGAGGTAGCCGCGCCCGCTGTCGGGGAGCAGCACCACGACGACATCGTCGGGGCCGAGCCGCTTGGCGACCTCCAGGGCGCCGACGACCGCCATGCCGCAGGAGCCGCCGACGAGCAGGCCCTCCTCCTTGGCGAGGCGGCGGGTCATCTGGAAGGAGTCCTTGTCGGACACCGGGACGATCTCGTCCGTCACATTGCGGTCGTAGGCGCTCGGCCAGAAGTCCTCGCCGACGCCCTCGACCAGATACGGCCGCCCGGAGCCGCCGGAGTAGACCGAGCCCTCCGGGTCCGCGCCGATGACCTGGACCGCGCCGTCGCTGATCTCCTTGAGGTAGCGCCCGGTGCCGCTGATGGTGCCGCCGGTGCCGACGCCCGCGACGAAGTGTGTGATCTTCCCCTCGGTCTGCTCCCACAGTTCGGGACCGGTGGTCTCGTAGTGCGAGCGGGGGTTGTTCGGGTTGGAGTACTGGTCGGGCTTCCAGGCGCCCGGCGTCTCGGTGACCAGCCGGTCGGAGACGTTGTAGTACGAGTCCGGGTGCTCGGGGTCAACGGCGGTGGGGCAGACCACGACCTCGGCGCCGTACGCGCGCAGCACGTTGATCTTGTCCGTGGACACCTTGTCCGGGCAGACGAAGATGCACTTGTAGCCCTTCTGCTGCGCGACGATGGCGAGGCCGACGCCGGTGTTGCCGCTGGTCGGCTCGACGATCGTGCCGCCGGGCTTCAGCTCCCCGCTCTGCTCGGCCGCCTCGATCATGCGCAGCGCGATGCGGTCCTTCACGGACCCGCCGGGGTTGAAGTACTCGACCTTGGCCAGGACGGTCGCCTGGATACCTGCCGTGACGTTGCGCAGCCTCACCAGCGGGGTGTTGCCGACAAGACTGATCATCGAATCGTGGAATTGCACCGTGTACTCCGGGATCTCCGAGATGGTCCGGCCCAGAGTATGCGTACGGGACGCACTGTGCGTACGGGAAGGAGTACACGCGGCCCCGAGCGGGGCAAGTAGGTACGTGTACGGCTGTACGGCGAGGAGGAGGTGGACCGGACTGTGTCGAGGGCAAGGGTGGCACGGCGGATCGCGGCGGGCGCGGCCTACGGCGGTGGCAGCATCGGGTTGATCGGTGCGGCGGCCGTGGGCGTGTTCCTGGCGGAGGTCCAGCTCGCGAAGAGGCAGGTGGGCGGGGGTACGGCTCCGGTTCCGCCGAGCGCGGACGGGCGGTACGGAGTGGCGTTCGCCGGGCCGAACGACGCCATACGGCTCGGGATGCTCGGGGATTCGACGGCCGCGGGCCAGGGGGTGCGGCGGGCCGGGCACACTCCGGGCGCCCTGCTGGCCTCGGGGCTCGCGGCGGTGGCCGAGCGGCCGGTGGACCTGCGGAACGTGGCCCTGCCCGGGGCCCGCTCGGACGATCTGGAGCGGCAGGTGTCGCTGCTGCTCGCGGATCCGGCGCGGGTCCCGGACGTCTGCGTGATCATGATCGGGGCGAACGACGTCACCCACCGGATGCCCGCGACCCAGTCGGTGCGCTGTCTGACGACGGCGGTGCGCAGGCTGCGGACGGCGGGGGCGGAGGTGGTCGTCGGGACCTGCCCGGACCTGGGCACGATCGAGCCGGTCTACCAGCCGCTGCGCTGGCTGGCCCGGCGGGTGAGCCGGCAGCTGGCGGCGGCGCAGACGATCGGCACGGTGGAGCAGGGCGGGCGCACGGTGTCGCTGGGCGATCTGCTGGGCCCGGAGTTCGCGGCGAACCCGCGCGAGCTGTTCGGCCCGGACAACTACCACCCCTCGGCCGAGGGGTATGCCACGGCGGCCATGGCGGTGCTGCCCACGCTGTGCGCGGTGCTGGGCCTGTGGCCGGAGACCGACCGGCTGGACGGCGCCCGGCGCGAGGACATCCTCCCGGTGGCGAAGGCCGCGTCCCAGGCGGCCCGGGAGGCCGGTACGGAGGTCACGGGGGCGCGGGCTCCCTGGGCCCTCCTCAAGCACCGCAGGCGGCGGCGTCTGCCCGCCTCCACGGAACCCACCCCGCACACCCACCCGGACGCCGCCCACGGGCACGCGTGACGGATGGCGCCCAACGCGGCAGGCCGTGCTGAGCAAGCGCTTAGAAAAGAGTTCCGCATCACACGGCCTGCCGGGTGACCCCGGCGATACGTCCGGGTAACTTCCAGAGGAGTTCTGCCGTCCACACAGCCTTCCAGCCCCTTGGAGCCGCGTGATGCCCGAAGCCGTGATCGTCTCTGCCGCCCGTTCGCCGATCGGCCGCGCCTTCAAGGGATCCCTGAAGGACCTGCGCGCGGACGACCTGACCGCCACGATCATCCAGACCGCGCTGGCCAAGGTCCCCGAGCTGGACCCGAAGGACATCGACGACCTGATGCTGGGCTGCGGTCTGCCCGGCGGCGAGCAGGGCAACAACCTGGGCCGCATCATCGCCGTACAGATGGGGATGGACCACCTTCCCGGCTGTACGGTCACCCGCTACTGCTCCTCCTCGCTCCAGACCAGCCGGATGGCGCTGCACGCGATCAAGGCGGGCGAGGGCGACGTCTTCATCTCGGCCGGTGTCGAGATGGTGTCCCGCTTCACCAAGGGCAACTCCGACAGCCTGCCGGACACGCACAACCCGCTGTTCGCCGACGCCGAGGCCCGCACCGCCGCCCGCGCCGAGCAGACCGGCACCGACTGGCACGACCCGCGCGAGGACGGCCTCGTCCCGGACGCGTACATCGCGATGGGGCAGACGGCGGAGAACCTGGCCCGGCTGAAGGGCGTCACCCGCCAGGACATGGACGAGTTCGGCGTACGGTCGCAGAACCTCGCCGAGGAAGCCCTGAAGAACGGCTTCTGGGAGCGGGAGATCACCCCGGTCACCACCCCCGACGGCACCGTGGTCGCCAAGGACGACGGCCCGCGCGCGGGCGTCACCATGGAAGGCGTGCAGGGCCTGAAGCCGGTGTTCCGCCCCGACGGCCTGGTCACCGCGGGCAACTGCTGCCCGCTCAACGACGGCGCGGCCGCCCTGGTGATCATGTCCGACACCAAGGCACGGGAGCTGGGCCTGACCCCGCTGGCCCGGATCGTCTCCACCGGCGTCTCCGGCCTCTCCCCCGAGATCATGGGTTACGGCCCGGTCGAGGCCAGCAAGCAGGCGCTGAAGCGGGCCGGCCTGACGATCGACGACATCGACCTCGCCGAGATCAACGAGGCGTTCGCCGCCCAGGTCATCCCCTCCTACCGGGACCTCGGCCTGCCGCTGGAGAAGGTCAACGTCAACGGCGGCGCGATCGCGGTCGGCCACCCCTTCGGCATGACCGGCGCCCGCATCACCGGCACGCTGATCAACAGCCTCCAGTTCCACGACAAGCAGTTCGGCCTGGAGACGATGTGCGTGGGCGGCGGCCAGGGCATGGCGATGGTGATCGAGCGGCTGAGCTAACCTCTCCGAGCTCCGACCGTGACCGAATCTCCCCCAGGATGTGATCTGCGTCCCGGGGGAGAGTCGTTTTCGCAGGTCAGGCCGGTTTGGGGCTAAACATCGGACCGAAAGACCTGTCCATTTCGTGACGTAATGCACTGACAGCCCGTACCGGTACAGGCCAAGCTGATGTAGGAAGTCGGGGGTATCGATTGAGACCGGGAGTATGTCAGTGAGCGCCATGTCATTTGCCCTGTTGCTGACCACCGCCGCTGCCACGGCCGTCGGCGCCGCCGCACTGCACGCCGCTCACGGGCTGCGCAAGCAGGTCGCGGCGCTGCGCACGGAGCTGGCCGCGGGCCGTGCTTCCGGCGCCTCGGTGCCACCGCAGAGCCGCAGTACGGCCACCCCGGCCGAGGAGATACGCGCGGCCGTCGCCGACGCCCTCGCCGAGGAGCGGGAGCGCGAGCTGGCCGAGGCGCGCGCCTTCTGGGCGGCCCAGGAGGCCCGTGACGCCGCCGACGCCCCGTCCCTGCTCGGCGGTCTGCCGGGCCTGGGCGACGACGCCCCGTACTACCTGCCCCGGCAGGCCGACTTCGCCGGCCTGGAGTCGATGGACCTGGAGGCGGCCGAGGCGATGGAGGAGCTCGTCGAGCTGAGCGAGCGGACCCTCGCGGAGCACGAGGCCGGCGAGCTGACCGATCTCCCGACGGAGCTTCAGACGGAGCTCTCGACGGACCTGGCGACCGGGCTTCCGGAGACCGCGGAGTTCCCCGAGGACTCCCCCGAGCTGGCCGCCGCCCGCCGCCGCCACCCCTCGCACCCGGACTTCGTCCCCGTGCAGACGCCGGTGGTCACCGACCACGAGCGCACCGTGAACCGTCTTGAGGAGCTGGCCGACACCGCGACCGAGCTGACCGATGTGCGGCCCGGCCCGCTGGGCACGCTCGATGTGTACGTCTTCGCCGACGGCACCACGCTCTGCATGACCCCGGGCCACCGTGAGACCGCCGAGCGGCTCGCGGACGCGCTGCGGGCGGGCCGGCAGCCGGTGCTGCTGGGCGGCTCGGGCGTCTCGGGCGCCTACGCGCTGACCTTCTCCTGCGGCGAGGACAACGTGTACATCCTCGCCGACCGCGTCATCGCCTCGTTCTGACCGCCGGGCGCGGGCCGCTCACGCGAAAGCCCGCGCCGCCGCCTCGTCGACATACCGCACGGCCTCGTCCAGCTCCTGGGACGGGGCCGTTTCCAGTGCCACGGCCAGGTCCCGCCCGGCGACGGCGAGCTGGTCGCCCACGGCGAACAGCCCGGCGTCCGGCAGCTCGCGCGGCTCGGCGGCCGGGTTCTCCAGCCGCTGGGCCCGTACGGCGAGCTCCCGGGCGGCGGCCAGCGCCTCGGCGGCCGCGCCGCGCTGGAGGCGGCTCTGCGGGGCCGAGCGCAGCCGGTCGGCGAAACGGTCCACGGCCAGGATCAGGGGCGTCGTATCGAGCACCCGGCCGACCCTACGCGCCCCTCCCGCGCCCCGGCCAACGGCCCGGCACCCGCGAACGCGGAACGGCCCGCAGGCGCGGTGCCTGCGGGCCGTTCCGGTGCTACTGGGTTCTGCGGGTACTACGGGTACTACGAGGTCGCTCAGTCGTCGCCGCTGAGGATCGCGACCAGGCGCAGCATCTCGATGTAGATCCACACCAGGGTCACGGTGAGACCGAACGCGGCCAGCCACTCCTCCTCGCGGGGAGCGCCGTACGCGATGCCGTCCTCGACCTGCTTGAAGTTCAGGGCGAGGATGCACGCGCCGATGACGATGGCCACGATGCCGAAGACGACACCGAGGGCGCCGCTGCGGAAGCCGAGGCCGTCACCACCGCCGAAGACGGCGAACAGGAGGTTGACCATCATCAGCAGCATGAAGCCGATGGCGGCCGCCATCACGAAGCCGTAGAAGCGGCGCGTGACCCGGATCAGACCGGTGCGGTAGGCGATCAGCACACCGGCGAAGACCGCCATGGTGCCGAGCACCGCCTGCATCGCGGCGCCGGGGGCGACGTACATGCTGACGATGTTGCTGACGATGCCGAGGAAGACACCCTCGAACGCCGCGTACGTCAGGATCAGCGCGGGCGAGGGCCGGCGCTTGAACGAGTTGACCAGCGACAGCACGAAGCCGATGAGCGCGGCGCCGATGGCCACGCCGTAGGCGGTGCTCAGGTTCGCCTCGTCGACCGGCATGACCCACCACGCGACGGCGGCGGCCAGGATCACGGTGCCGAGCGTCATCGCCGTGCGCGTCACCACGCCGTCGATGGTCATCACGTCGGTACGGGCGGGCGCCTGCGGGGCGCCGTGCATGTCCGTCTGCGCGTAGGGGTTCGTGGCGTACGGGTTGGCGGCGGTGCCCTGTGCGTACGGGTTGCCCGTCGCGGGGGCCCCGGCCTGCGGCGCCGCGTTGAAGCCCGCGTGGCCGTTGTCGCGGCTGAACCCCCGTCGCGAGAAGACCGGGTTGCTGCTCCTCATCTCACTCCTCCATGGCCACACTGCGTGGCCTTGCCACAAGAGTAATGGGTAGGCAAAAGAATCACCCTAGTGCCCGGGGAGGATCTTTCCGGCATCCGTGACGGACCGCCCGCCGGGGGCCCGGCCGGGTCCCGAGGCGGTCCGGTGGCGGGGATGCGGGGCGATGGTGCGGTCACGGTCCGGGCCGCCCGGGTCACGCAGCGTGCGGTGCGTGGTGCCCGGAGCCGGACTCGAACCGGCACGCCCCCGAGGGGCAGCGAGGTTTAAGCTCGCCGTGTCTACGTTCCACCATCCGGGCGTGCCGCGCGGCTCCGCGTCTGGCTACCGACCCTATCGGGGGCCGTCCCTCGATCAGCGGAACAGTGGCGCGATGTTGTCTTATTTTATTGACCGCTTGAGGGTCCGTCAGCACATGGGGCCGGGCTGACCACACGCCCGCGACCGATCCCGGGCGGTGTGCGCGCCGCAGCGGAATGACGGAAAGTCGCCGCACTCGTACGGCCCAACGCGCCAGGTCCGCGCCAGGCCTCGCCAGGGCGTGCGCCACCCTCGGCCGCCGCCCCGCTCCGGCCCGGTGGCCGACACCGCTCCGGGGCCGCCCTCCCGCCGTCGCGACCGTCCTCCGCCGGCACCCCCGTCCGCTCACGCTGGGTGACCGTGGGGCGCCGGCACTACTCCGCTCAGGGTCGATGTCATACCCGAGGAGGACGGATTCACGCCCGTGATGCGACTCAAGAGGGCCCCGGGAACGGGCTTCGGGAGTGACGACCGGAGGCGATCGGACCGTAAGGATGGAGTAAGTCCCCGAGGCATGGCGTCAGCGCCCCGCCTCACCACGGCCCAGGCCATCCGCATCACCCGAACCAGGAGCGTCCCAGTGACCACCACCCCCACCGTTCACCGCGCCACCGCGGTGGCTGCCCGCGCCACGGAGCTGTCGAAGGTCTACGGCGAGGGCGAGACGCAGGTCGTCGCCCTGGACCGGGTGACCGTGGACTTCCCGCAGGGCGAGTTCACCGCGATCATGGGCCCGTCGGGCTCCGGCAAGTCGACGCTGATGCACTGCGTCGCCGGGCTCGACAGCTTCAGCAGCGGCTCGGTGCGGATCGGCGAGACCGAGCTGTCCACGCTGAAGGACAAGCAGCTCACCCAGTTGCGCCGGGACAAGATCGGCTTCATCTTTCAGGCGTTCAACCTGCTTCCGACGCTCACCGCGCTGGAGAACATCACCCTGCCGATGGACATCGCGGGCCGTAAGCCGGACGCCGCGTGGCTCCAGAAGGTCATCGACATGGTCGGTCTCTCGGAGCGGCTGAAGCACCGCCCGACCGAGCTCTCCGGCGGTCAGCAGCAGCGCGTCGCCGTGGCCCGCGCCCTGGCCGCGCGGCCCGAGATCATCTTCGGTGACGAGCCGACCGGGAACCTGGACTCCCGCTCCGGCGCCGAGGTGCTGGGCTTCCTGCGCAACTCGGTGCGCGAGCTGGGCCAGACCGTGGTGATGGTGACCCACGACCCGGTGGCCGCCTCCTACGCGGACCGGGTCGTCTTCCTCGCGGACGGCGCGGTCGTCGACCAGATGATCCAGCCGACCGCCGACCGGGTCCTCGACCGGATGAAGGCGTTCGACGCGAAGGACCGCACGAGCTGACGCCCGCGGCCGGTCACCGCGACCGGCCGCCGCACGGCTGACGCGTACGGCCGCCGCACCCCGGCCCCGTACCCGCGTGCGCCCCCGCCCTCCCCTTCCGGACCCCATCCCAGGACACAGACATGTTCCGTACCGCCCTGCGCAATGTGCTCGCGCACAAGGCCAGGCTGCTGATGACCGTGCTCGCCGTCATGCTCGGCGTAGCGTTCGTCTCCGGCACGCTGGTCTTCACCGACACCCTCGGCAACGCCTTCCGCAACCAGTCCGCCAAGAGCTACGACAACGTCGCCGTCTCCATCGAGACGTTCGCCGGCGACGACGAGAAGACCCCCGGCATCGACGACGCCACCCTGGAGAAGATCCGGGCCCTGGACGGCGTGGCCTCCGCCACCGGCCGCGTCGACGGCTTCGCCGGGGTCGCCGACCCCGACGGCAAGCTGATCGGCAACGGCTGGTCCAACACCGGTGCGAACTTCTCCCCCGGCAAGGACGGCAAGGACACCCAGTACGACTTCACCGACGGCTCGGGCCCGGTGAAGAGCGGCTCGGTCGCGCTCGACAAGGACACCGCGAGCAAGGGCAAGTACAAGGTCGGCGACCCGGTGCGGGTCGCGACCAACGGCCCGGTGAAGGAGTACACCCTCTCGGGGATCTTCACCACCGAGGACGGCGCGGTCAACGCGGGCGGCAGCCTCGTGCTGTTCGACACCGCGACCGCCCAGCAGCTCTACCTGAAGCCCGGTGTCTTCCGGAACGCCACGGTCTCCGCGGCGGGCGGCGTCTCCGACCAGAAGCTGCTGGACGCGATCGAGCCGCTGCTGCCGAAGGACGCCACCGCGCAGACCGGCAAGGCGCTCGCCGACAAGCAGGCCGAGGACATCGAGTCCGGTCTGACCAGCCTCAACACCATGCTGCTGGCCTTCGCGGGCATCGCGCTGTTCGTCGGCGTCTTCCTCATCGCCAACACCTTCACGATGCTGATCGCCCAGCGGACCCGTGAGCTGGCCCTGATGCGGGCCATCGGCGCCACCCGCCGCCAGGTGAAGCGTTCGGTGCTGCTGGAGGCCGCCTTCGTCGGCACCCTCGCCTCCGTCATCGGCTTCCTCCTCGGTCTCGGCCTCGCCACCGGTCTGCGCTCCGCGATGGGCCTGCTGGGCGGCAAGATCCCGGCCGGTCCGCTGATCGTCTCGCCCACCGCCGTCGTCTCCGCCTTCGCGGTCGGCATCCTCATCACCGTGCTGGCCGCCTGGCTGCCCGCCCGCCGGGCCGCGAAGATCGCCCCGGTCGCCGCGATGAGCAGCGTCCACGCCGCCGCCTCCGTCAAGTCCCTCGTCGTACGGAACTCGATCGGCGGCGTGATCACCCTGCTCGGCTCGGCCGGCATCGTCGGCGGCGCCGCGACGGGCGGCACCTCCGGCCGGCAGCTGGTCGCGGCGGGCGCGTTCTTCGCCCTGATCGGCGTCATCATCCTGATCCCGCTGCTCTCCCGCCCGGTGATCGCGCTGGTCCGGCCGCTGCTGAAGAAGGTGTTCGGCGTCTCCGGGAAGCTGGCCTCGCAGAACGCGGTCCGCAACCCGCGGCGCACCGGAGCCACCGCCTCCGCGCTGGCCATCGGGCTGACCCTGGTCACCGGCATCTCGGTGCTCGGCGTCACGCTCGGCCAGGCCATCGACAAGATGACCACGGACAACATCAAGGCCGACTACCTGATCACGATGGCCAGCGGCGACTCGCTCGACGAGTCCGCGCTCACGGCCCTGTCGAAGGCCGACGGCGTCTCCGCGCTCTCCCCGCAGCAGGCGGCGTGGTTCGAGGTCGACGGCGACTACTTCTCGGCCTCCGGCGTCACCCCGGGCGATGTGGAGAAGGTCTTCTCCCTGACGACCGAGTCCGGTTCGCTGTCCACGCTCAAGGACGGCCAGGTCGCGATCGGCTCCAAGACCGCGAAGAAGCACGGCTGGAAGGCCGGCGACACCCTTCCCGTGAAGTTCGACAACGACAAGAAGGGCGAGCTGAAGGTCGGCGCGACCTACAAGGAGAACGAGTTCCTCTCGCCCTTCGTGATCCCGAAGGAGATGGCCGACAAGTACAGCGCCTCCACCCGCCCGCAGATCCGCGAGATCTGGATCAAGACGGACGGCGGCGCGAGCAAGGCCAACGAGCAGTCCCTCGTGAACGCGCTCGGCGACAACCCGGCGATGAGCGTCATGGACCGGCAGGACATCCGTGACATGTTCGGCGGCTTCATCAACACCGCCCTGAACATCATGTACGGGCTGCTCGCCATGGCCCTGCTGATCGCGGTCCTCGGGGTCGTCAACACCCTCGCGATGTCGGTGTTCGAGCGGCAGCAGGAGATCGGCATGCTCCGCGCGATCGGTCTCGACCGGGGCCGCGTCAAGCGGATGATCCGTCTGGAGGCCGTCGTCATCTCGGTCTTCGGCGCGGTGATCGGGGTCGGCCTGGGTGTCTTCCTCGGCTGGGCGATCGGCCGGACGCTGTCCGCCGACATCCCCGGCTACGCCCTGGTCATCCCGTGGGACCGGCTCGGCATCTTCCTGCTCCTGGCCGGCCTGGTGGGCGTCCTCGCCTCACTGTGGCCCGCCCGCAGCGCCGCGAAGCTCAACATGCTGACGGCGATCAAGACGGAGTAGCCACGGGCCCGGGGCCGGGACACATCCGGGACACAGGGGACGACGAGGGGCCGGTGCACCGCTGGGGAGCGGAGCACCGGCCCCTCGCCCGTGCGTTCGTACGCGTACGGGTCAGGCGTCCTCGCCCTCGTACGGGTCAGGCGACCCCGCCCTCGGCGGACTCCGTCCAGGCGCGCGAGCGCAGCGGCAGCCGGGAGCCGCCGCCGTCCAGCGGGCGCACCGCGAGGATCTGGTTGACGCCGATCTTGTTGTGCTCGAAGGAGAGCGCGGAGGCGGCCATGTAGAGCCGCCAGACGCGGGCCCGGCCCGGGGAGGTGGCGCGTACGGCCTGCTCCCAGTGCCGCTCCAGGTTGGCCACCCACTGACGCAGGGTCAGCGCGTAGTGCTCGCGCAGCGCCTGAACGTCCCGGGCCTCGAAGCCGGCCTCCTCCAGGGTGGCCAGGGTGCGGCCGACCGGGGCGAGTTCGCCGTCGGGGAAGACGTAGGAGTCGATGAACGCGTCGATGTGGTACGCGTCCTCGTCCTTCTCGGGGCGGCGGGCGATCTGGTGGTTCAGGAGGCGGCCGCCGGGCTTGAGGAGGGCGTGGAGGACCTCGGCGTACTCCCGGTAGCGGACCGAGCCGACGTGCTCGGCCATGCCGATCGAGGAGATCGCGTCGTACGGGCCGTCGCTGACGTCCCGGTAGTCCTGGACGCGGATCTCGATCCGGTCGGTCAGGCCCTCCTCGGCGATGCGTTTACGGGCGTGGGCGGCCTGTTCCCGGGAGAGGGTGACGCCGGTGACCCGGGCCCCGTAGTGGCGGGCGGCGTGGATGGCCATCGAGCCCCAGCCGCAGCCGACGTCCAGGAGCCGGTCGCCCTCCTTCAGGCCGAGCTTGCGGCAGACCAGGTCGAGCTTGTCGCGCTGGGCGTCCTCCAGGGTGGAGCCGTCCTGCCAGTAGGCGCAGGAGTAGACCATGGAGGGGCCGAGCACCAGGGCGTAGAAGTCGTTGCCGACGTCGTAGTGGTGGCTGATGGCCTCCTTGTCGCGGCGTCTGGTGTGCAGCGGGCCGGTGCGGCGGCGCACCTCCTCGGCGGGCGGGGCGGGCGGCGGCCAGGGCCCGGCGAGGCCGAGGAGGCCGCGGGCGAAGGCGCGGACCCTGGGGTCGCGGACCGGGTGGACGGTGTCCTTGGCGTCGGCGCCCCGGTCCCAGAGCAGCCCGGCGATCCGGCCGAGCACGTCGTACAGATCGCCCTCGACGTCGATCTCCCCGGCCACCCAGGCGCGGGCCAGGCCCAGTTCGCCGGGCTTCCACAGGAGCCGGCGCAGGGCGCGGCGGTGCCGGATCACGAGGACGGGGGCGTCGGGCGGTCCCGACTCGCTGCCGTCCCAGGCCCGGATCCGGACCGGCAGGGGTTCCGAGAGCAACTCTTCGGCGAGAGCGGTCAGCCGCGACGCGGCGTCTGCCATGGCGCACACCTCCGTGGTGTTTCCCCGACAAGCACAGCAAGCACAACAGGAACAGCAGGCAACAACAGGCAACAGACATGCTCGTAAGCCCCGCCGCGACACCCCGAAGCGCCGTCGCGAGGTACACCTGCGTCAACTCTTCCCGCACACCGCGTCATCCCGCTACCGGGCAACGAAACGGCAAAGCACGTGTACGCGCCATCCATAGGGGCGGGAGCGGGCCATCGCGCCGTTCCCGGTCCCGGCCCGGGCGGGTCGCCGGATACGCCGAAGGGGCCGTCCGCACCACGGATGGCGGACGGCCCCTTCGGGCGTCGTACGGGGTGCTCCTCGCGGAGCGGTCACCGGAGGGTCAGGAGGCCTTGGCCTTCTCGCCCTCGGACTTGGCGGCGGCCGGAGCCGGGGCCGGCTTGGCGGCCTCGTAGAACTCCTCGCGCGGCGTCTCCATGGCGCCGAGCGAGACGACCTCGCGCTTGAGGAACATCGCCAGCGTCCAGTCGGCGAAGACCCGGATCTTGCGGTTCCAGGTCGGCATGGCCATGCCGTGGTAGCCGCGGTGCATGTACCAGGCGAGACGGCCCTTGAGCTTGATCTTCACCTTGCCCATGACGATCATCGCGACGCCCTTGTGCAGACCGAGACCGGCGACCGCACCCTTGTTGGCGTGGCTGTACTCCTTCTGCGGGAAGCCCCGCATGCCGGAGATCACGTTGTCGCCGAGGACCTTCGCCTGACGCAGCGCGTGCTGGGCGTTGGGCGGGCACCAGGCGTTCGGGTTGCCGGCGCGGCGGCCGACCATGTCCGGCACCTGGGCGTTGTCGCCCGCGGCCCAGATGTAGTCGGTGCCCTGCACCTGGAGCTTCTCGGTGGTGTCGACGTGGCCGCGGGGGCCGAGCGGCAGACCGAAGCGGGCGAGCGCCGGGTTCGGCTTCACACCGGCGGTCCACACGATGGTGCTGGAGTCGACCTCCAGGCCGTTCTTCAGGACCACGTGGCCGTCGACGCAGGAGTCCATCGAGGTGGAGAGGTAGATCTCCACACCGCGGCTCTCCAGGTGCTCCTTGCCGTAGGCGCCCAGCTTCGGGCCGACCTCGGGAAGGATCTTGTCGGCGGCGTCGACGAGGATGAAGCGCATGTCCTCGCGCTTCACGTTGGTGTAGTACTTCGCCGCGTCGCGGGCCATGTCCTCGACCTCGCCGATGGTCTCCGCGCCGGCGAAGCCGCCGCCCACGAAGACGAACGTCAGCGCCTTGCGGCGGACGTCCTCGTCGGTCGTGGAGTCAGCCTTGTCCAGCTGCTCCAGGACGTGGTTGCGCAGGCCGATGGACTCCTCGATGCCCTTCATGCCGATGCCCTGCTCGGCGAGGCCGGGGATCGGGAAGGTGCGGGAGACCGCGCCCATCGCGATGACCAGGTAGTCGAAGGGCAGCTCGTAGGCCTCGCCGACGAGCGGCGCGACCGTGGCGACCTTGCGGTCCTGGTCGATGGTCGTGACACGACCGGTGAGAACCTCAGCCTTGGGCAGCACGCGTCGCAGCGGGACGACGACATGCCGAGGCGAGATGCTGCCGGCGGCAGCTTCGGGGAGGAAGGGCTGGTACGTCATGTACGACCGCGGGTCGACGACCGTGACGGTCGCCTCTCCGTATCGCATCTTCTTCAGAATGCGACGAGCTGCGTACAGGCCTACGTACCCACCGCCTACAACGAGGATCCTGGGACGCTCCGTGGTGCTCATGCCATCGAGTATCCACCCCGCCCCAGGGGGGTGCTCGTGAGCCCCTTCACAAGGATTGGCCGACCCTCTGCTACACTTCGCCGCCCACGTGACCCAGGTCATGGGTACGAAAGGGAACCACGACACTGCGGGAAACGTTCTTCACCGCTTGTGAGCAGGCCCTTGACCCTCCGAACGGGGCGAACCACGGTCCCCGTCCACTCCGGCGTAACACCCCCGGAACACGCCCGCGACACCCCTCCGCGACCCCGGGGGTGCCCCATAGGGGCGTACGGGCCACGAACCGCGCCCGACAGAGCCCAATTCCTTGTGAAGAAGTTCACGAACTTTCTCGCGGTGCGCCCCGGAGAAGGCCCCCGAGCGGCCCACCGAAGCCGGTGGGCGGCTCAAAGGTGCATGTGATGAAGCGATTGAGCGGCAGGCCCGGTCAGCCCGCGGCGCTCCACGCGATCCCGTCCAGGATGTCGTGTTCGCTCACGACGACCTCGTGGGCTCCCGTCCGCTCCATCACCGCGAGCAGGACGAGCGCCCCGGCGCCGATCACGTCGACGCGGCCCGGGTGCATCACGGGGATCGCGGCGCGCTCCTCGTGCGTGGACCGGAGAAGGCGCTCGGTGATCGCGCGGACCTGGCCGCGGGAGACCCGGGAGTGGTGGATGGCCTTGGAGTCGTACTCCTCCAGCTCCAGCGCGATCCCGGCGACCGTGGTGACGGTGCCCGCGAGGCCGACGAGGGTGCCCGCTCCGGTGAGCGGGACGGTCCGCTCGGCGAGGTCGAGGGCGGCGTCGATGTCCGCGCGGATCGCGGCGGCCCGCTCGTGGCTCGGCGGGTCCATCACGGCCCCGTCCACGACGAGGTGACGCTCCGTCATCCGTACGCAGCCGATGTCGACGGACCGGGCCGCCTCCACCTCGTCCGAGCCGAGGACGAACTCGGTGGAGCCGCCGCCGATGTCGACGACCAGATACGGCTTCGTCAGATGGTCACTGCCGGCCAGCTCCTTGGTGGCCCCGTCGAAGGAGAGCTGGGCCTCCTGGTCGCCGGTGATCACCTCGGGCTCGACGCCCAGGATGTCCCGCACCCCGGCCACGAAGTCGGCGCTGTTCTCGGCGTCGCGGGAGGCGGAGGTGGCGACGAAACGGATCCGCTCCGCGCCCAGCTCCTCGATCGCGGCGGCGTACTCGCGGCAGGCCGCGAACGTCCGCTCCAGCGCCTCGGGGGCGAGCCGGCCGGTCCGGTCGACTCCCTGGCCGAGGCGGACGATCGTCATCCGCCGGTCCAGCTCGGTGAAGGAGCCGGTGGCGGGGTCCAGGTCGGCGACGAGGAGCCGGATCGAGTTCGTACCGCAGTCGACGGCGGCGACCCGGGTCATGCGTCCTGCCCTTCACGGTCCCCGGTGCACGGCGCGACGCAGGGGCCCTTGGCCCACCACTCGGGCAGCATCGCGATGGCCTCGTCGCCCAGCGGGTTCACCCCGGGGCCCGCGGCCAGCGAGTGGCCGACCAGCACGTGCAGGCACTTCACCCGGTCCGGCATGCCGCCCGCGCTCGGGAAGCCCTCCAGGACCTCGATGGCGTCGCGGCGGGTGATGTAGTCCTCGTGCGCGGCCCGGTAGGCCTTCGCCAGCTCCGGGTCGGTCTCCAGACGGGCCGTCATCTCCTTCATGACCCCGTTGGCCTCCAGCGTGCCGATCGCCGAGGCCGCCCGGGGGCAGGTCAGGTAGTACGTCGTCGGGAACGGCGTGCCGTCCTCCAGACGGGGCTGGGTCTCCACCACGTCCGGGTTGCCGCAGGGGCAGCGGTGCGCGATGGCGCGCAGCCCGCGCGGCGGGCGGCCGAGCTGCTGCTGGAACGCGGCGATGTCCGCGTCGGTGGGTTTGGTGGACTCGGTCTGCGGAGGGGGCGTTTCCATGCCTGCCTTGGTTCTGCTCGAAGCTCGTGAAGAAGGGGGGGTCGCGGGTCGGTCAGTCGCGGTCGTCACGGTCGGCGCTGTCCACGCCGTCCCAGAGGTTGGAGTGCCAGGGACGGCCGCTCGCGCCGGGCTCCGACCGGCGGTCCTTCGCCGCGTCGGGGTCGGCCACGGTGTAGCCGGTCTCCCCGGGAAGGACGTAATGCAGGTGCTGGCGGGCCAGCCGCATGATGTACGCGTCGTCCTGGAGCCGCGCCTTCTCGTCCCGCAGCTCCTCGGTACGCCGCTGCGCCTCCTGCGAGAGCCGCTCCTGCTCGGCGATCTCGTCGCGCTGGGAGACGTACTGCCGCATCGGGTAGGCGAGCGCCACCACCAGGGAGCAGACGACCAGCGCCAGGAACGCGGCCCGGCCGGTGAGCCGGGAGCGGCGGGCCTGGCGGCGGTTCTGGGAGCGGTACACGCGGGCCGCGGTCTGCTCGCCGAGCAGCCGCAGCCTGGTCGCGGTGGAGAACCGGTCACGGTCCTTGCCGGCCATGTCTCCCCGCCTCCCCATCACATACGTCCGTCCCCGCACACGGTACGGGACCGGGTGCGGGGACGGGCGGAGGCCACCGGCTCGACGCTGCGGGTCAGCCCTTGAAACGCGGGAAGGCGGAGCGGCCCGCGTACACCGCGGCGTCGTCGAGGATCTCCTCGATGCGCAGCAGCTGGTTGTACTTGGCGACGCGGTCCGAGCGGGCCGGGGCGCCGGTCTTGATCTGGCCGCAGTTCACGGCGACGGCGAGGTCGGCGATGGTGACGTCCTCGGTCTCGCCGGAGCGGTGCGACATCATGCACTTGAAGCCGTTGCGCTGGGCCAGCTCGACGGCGTCCAGGGTCTCGGTCAGCGAACCGATCTGGTTGACCTTGACGAGCAGGGCGTTGGCGGAGCCCTCCTCGATGCCGCGGGCCAGGCGCTCGGGGTTGGTGACGAAGAGGTCGTCGCCGACGATCTGCACCTTGGAGCCGATGCGGTCGGTGATGACCTTCCAGC
This sequence comes from Streptomyces sp. PTY087I2, assembly GCF_001687325.1. Taxonomy (GTDB): domain Bacteria; phylum Actinomycetota; class Actinomycetes; order Streptomycetales; family Streptomycetaceae; genus Streptomyces. The sequence goes on from NZ_LZRD01000018.1 coordinate 98,292, forward strand.
CGGCCCAGTCGTCCTCGTACAGCGGGTCCTCGATGGAGACCAGCGGGTACGCGGAGACGAGCTCCTCGTAGTACTCGGTCATCTCGGCGGCCGAGCGGGACCTGCCCTCGAACTCGTAGACGCCGTCCTTGTAGAACTCGGACGCGGCGACGTCGAGCGCGAGCGCGATGTCGCGGCCCGGGACGTAACCGGCCTCGTTGATGGCCTCGACGATGAGGTCCAGGGCGGCGCGGTTGGACTCCAGGTTCGGGGCGAAGCCGCCCTCGTCGCCGAGTCCGGTGGACAGGCCCTTGGTCTTCAGGACCTTCTTCAGCGTGTGGTAGACCTCCGCGCCCCAGCGCAGGGCCTCGGAGAAGGACTCCGCGCCGATCGGGGCGATCATGAACTCCTGGATGTCCACGTTGGAGTCGGCGTGCGAGCCGCCGTTCAGGATGTTCATCATCGGAACGGGCAGCAGGTGCGCGTTCGGGCCGCCGAGGTAGCGGAAGAGCGGCAGGTCGGACGCCTCGGAGGCGGCGTGCGCGACGGCCAGCGAGACGCCGAGGATGGCGTTCGCGCCGAGCGAGGCCTTGTTCTCGGTGGCGTCCAGGTCGAACATCGCCTGGTCGATGAGGCGCTGCTCGGTGGCGTCGTACCCGACGAGCTCCGGGCCGATCTGCTCGATGACGGCGAGGACGGCCTTCTCGACGCCCTTGCCCTGGTAGCGGTTGGGGTCACCGTCGCGAAGCTCGATGGCCTCGAACGCACCGGTGGAGGCGCCGGACGGAACGGCAGCACGGCCCGTGCTGCCGTCGTCGAGGCCGACCTCGACCTCGACCGTGGGGTTACCCCGGGAGTCGAGGATTTCCCTGGCTACGACGACGTCGATGGACGGCACGAGGCATCTCCTTCTGGGATCTGACACTGGTTGTGCAGGGTCACTGTGGCCTTGCGACCCGAGCCTATCCGGCCCGGCCGTATCCGTCGGCCGACCGCCCGCCTCCTGGGACGAAAAAGGACCCAAGGGCCTGCATAACGGGACAGAACTCTAGATATCTACTGAGCGGTAACAACAAGAGGTGAACGCATGCGGGCCCCCGGACGCCCGCCGTCCACGAAGAACCCGGCCCGGCGCGCTGGGGGGAAGAGCGCGCCGGGCCGGGAAGCCGTGCGAGGAGAAGTGCCGCCGGACACTTCTCCTCCGGGGAGGAGAGACGGCGATTACTTCAGGTGGAGCTGCTGACCCGGGAAGATCAGGTCCGCGTCCTCGACGATGTCGTCGTTGAGCTTGAAGAGCTTGCTCCAGCCGCCCTTGACGCCTTCCTTCTCGGCGATCTTGCTCAGGGTGTCGCCGGCCTTGACCTTGTACTCGCCGTCACCCTTCTTGACCTTCTCGCCGGTCGGGGTGGTGACGGTCTTCTTGCTCTCGGCCTTGGGGGCCTCGCGCTGCTCGCTGCGCGTGGTGGGCTGCTCGGCCTGGCGCTGGGGCTGCGCCTGCTCGGGCTTGCTCTCGGCCTGGCCGGAGCCGCCGGGGTTCACGCCCGGGTCCACACCGTCGTTGGTGAGGCCGCCGGCGCCGGCGCAGGCCCAGGCGCCCGGGCCCTGCATGTCGAGAAGCTTCTCGGCGGTGGCGATCTGCTGGTCCTTGGAGGCCAGGTCGGCGCGCGCGGCGTACTGCGTACCGCCGGCGGCGGCCCAGCTCGACTGCGAGAACTGAAGTCCGCCGTAGTAGCCGTTGCCGGTGTTGATGGACCAGTTGCCGCCGGACTCGCACTGGGCGACGGCGTCCCAGGTGGCGACGGAGGCGGCGGAAGCGTTGGTCGCGCCCATCAGCGGGACGGCGACGGCGGCACCGGTGACACCCGCGAGGGTGGCGATACGGGTGGCCTTGGACGGGCGGCGGTGCTTGCCCTTGCTGTTCAGCAGCATGGAACGAATCTCCTCACCGACGCCTACGAGGTGAGCTGTCGGGTTCGGGCTGATGAGTTGCCCGGCCGTGCGTCCTTGCGCACGGCTTCACCCCTAGCCGGTCCCGTACGCCCCCTCGGAGGGGGCCGTGCGGACCCGGCGGCCTACCTGGGTCCCCCGCTCCTGCCTACGGCGCTTACGCGTCTGTTCCCTTCGACCGACGGCAGGATTCGGCGTGACGGTCGACGGGGCCCGCGGTGCGAGCGGCTTAGACCGTAAACACAGGCAACCCCGACATTCAAAGATGGACATAGGGGGCAATCAACCCGAACTCGCGGCGGCCGGTGGGTCGTTTCCGCAGGTCGGGGGTGATGTGTACGAATGGGCCGGAAGGGGTGCGTGAGTTGAAGCAAAGAGACCCATGTCTCACTTATGCAAAGTGGACATAGGCCTCTTAACTGCCTCTGCTTTCGGGGCTTTTTCCCGAATTGAATCAGTTGGCGGCGGGCTCCTCGGCCGACTCGTCGGCGCCCTGCTCCAGCCCCAGATCCAGGCTCTGGCCGGGCAGGATCAGGTCCGGGTCGGAGCCCAGGAGGTCCTTGTTGGTCTCGTACAGACCAGTCCAGCCGCCGGGGAGCTCCTGGGCGTTCGCGATCGCCCAGAGGTTGTCGCCGGGCTGCACGGTGTACGCACCGGAGGCGGCGGCACCGTCCCGCGCGTCGCCGTCACCGCGCGAGGCGTGCCGGCCGGATCCGCGCGGGGCGTCGTCCTGACCCGCTCCGGCTTCCTCGGCGGGGGCGCCGCGGTGCTTGCCGCCCTTGCCGTTCGAGGCGTCGGGGGCGGAGGAGTCGTCGGGGGCGCCGGAGGACGGCGGGGTGGTGGGGGTCGCGGAGGGGTCGGAGGAGCCGCCGCCCTTCTCCGCGTCAGCGCTGTCCCCCTTGCCGGCCTTACCCCCCTCGTTCCCTTCGTCCCCCTTGTCGCCCTTACCCTTCTTCTCACCCTTGCCGGACTTGCCGGATTCATCCGCTTCGTCGGGTGCGTCCGCCTCGTCGGTCGGGGTGGTCGTCGGGTCGGGGGCCGGCGAGGTGCCCGGGTCGACGCCCGGGAGGCTGCCGTCCACCGCGAGACCCGAGATCACCGCGCAGCTCGGCCACGCCTTGGGGCCCTGGTCGTCCAGGACCTTCTCGGCGACGGAGATCTGCTGCGACCGGCTGGCGAGGTCGGCGCGGGGCGCGAACTCCGTGCCGCCGTACGCCGACCAGGTCTCCTGCGAGAGCTGGAGCCCGCCGTAGTAGCCGTTGCCGAGGTCGGCGCTCCACATTCCGCCGCTCTCGCACTCCGCGACCCGGTCCCAGGTGGAGGCCTCGGCGGCGGACGCGCCGCTCGCCCCGAGCAGCGGGATGGCGATGGCCGATCCCGTCACCCCTGCGGCGACGACGATGGCGGGTGCCTGGCGAGGGCGGCGGTGTCTGCCGTTCGCGGAGCCCATGGGTATGCCTTCCGTGCGACTGACAAGCGAGTGACCTGAGCGCCGCGCAGCGGGATTCCGTGCCTGCGTCGGCGCACAAGTGACGCGTGAGCAACGTGCGACCGACGCGTCGAACCGTGAACCTAGCGGGACTCGAACGTGTGTCACAAGTCGATGCAGCGCAGATCACGTGAAAGTCACAGAGTTGACAGCGTGTCACTTTTTTCGGAACGGTTTCCCGGCTCGAACGCGACCGGGAGCGTGCGCAGTCCGCGCATGATGAGTCCGCCGCGCCAGCGCAAATCGGCAGGTTCTTCCGCAAGTCGCAGGTCAGGGAGGCGTCTCAGGAGCGTGGCCAGCGCGGTCCGCCCTTCGAGCCGGGCCAGCGGAGCCCCCAGGCAGTAGTGGATGCCGTGCCCGTAACCGAGGTGCTGATTGTCACGCCGTGCAAGGTCCAGCGTGTCCGGATCCGTGAACCGGTCCGGGTCGCGGTCGGCGGCCGCGAGCACCACCAGTACGGGGTCCCCGGCGGCGATCTCCTCGCCGCCCAGGGTCAGCGGCTCGGTGGCGTACCGCCAGGTCGCCATCTCGACCGGTCCGTCGAACCGGAGCAGTTCCTCGATCCCGGTGGTGAGCAGGGCGCTGTCCCCCGCGTCCAGCGAAGCTTGCAGCGTGGCGCGCTGCTCGGGGTGGCGCAGCAGGGCGTAGGTGCCGTTCCCGATCAGATTGACGGTCGTCTCGAACCCGGCGAAGAGAAGGATGAACGCCATCGCGGCCGCCTCATTCTCCGTGAGGTGCTCACCGTGGTCGCTGGCCCGGATCAGCCCGGAGATCAGGTCGTCGCCCGGATTCTCCCTTTTACGGTGGATGAGTTCGGCGAGATAGCCGCGCATCTTCTTCACCGACCGGGCGACCCCGCCGCGCGGCCCGCCGCCGTGCCGGATCATCATGCCCGCCCAGTCCCGGAAGTCGTCCTGGTCCTCGCGGGGGACGCCGAGCAGGTCGCAGATGGCGTAGATGGGGAGCGGGAAGGCGAAGTCATGGATCAGATCGGCCTTCCCCTCTTCGATGAACCCGTCGATGAGCCGGTCCGTCAGCTCCTGCACGCGGGGCGCGAACTCCGCGACCCGGCGCGGGGTGAACGCCTTGGACACGAGCCGGCGCAGCCGGGTGTGGTCCGGCGGATCGATATTGAGCAGATGCGTCATCAGCTCCGCCTTGCGCTCCCCCGGGATCCCCGTCTTCCCCTTGGCGTGCGGCGACTCGGCGTGGTGAGCCGGGTTCTTGGAGAGCCGCGCGTCGGCGAGCGCCTGCTTGGCGTCCCCGTACCGCGTCACGAGCCAGGCCTCGACCCCGCTGGGCAGGGCGGTGCGGTGCACGGGGCGGTGCTCGCGGAGCCAGGCGTAGGCGGGGTAGGGGTCGGCGGCGAACTCCCAGGTGAAGAGTTCGGGGGCGGGCTCGGGGGTGGTGGAGCTGTGGGGGCAGGCGGGGGTGTCGGTCACTCCTTGACGGTATCGGGCGGGGACTTGACGACCTTCCGCAGCCTGTCTGCGGCCCCCTGTGCGTCCTCGTAACCGGACTCCCCCAGCCGGTCCAGCCAGTAGACGGCACGGTCGGCGAACAGCCAGGCGAGGCGGGCCCGCGCTTGGGCGTCACCGGCCTCCGCCGCGCGCTCCAGATAGGTGATGGCGGGTACGGCTTCTCCCCGGTCGGCCAGTGCCTGCCCCACGATGCGGGCGGCCTCCACGCCGCCCGCGTCGGCGGAGTGCCGGAACCACTCCTCCGCGTACTCGCCCTGCCCGGTCGCCTCGTAGAGACGGCCGAGCACCAGGCCGACTTCCGGGCACCCGTCCGCCTCGCCCTCCAGCTCGCTCTGGGCGCACTCCACCACGAGTTCGCGCAGCTCCGGATTGCCCCGGACGGCTTCCAGGGCGTAGCGCCACAGGTTCAGCGGCACGGGCGGAGCGTCCGGACGGGACACCGCGTCCCGGTGCAGGGACGCGAAGGACCTCCAGGTGTCGGGCTCGGCACCCGGGACCAGCATTCCCGTGACGCCGTGCCGGACCTCGGACGCCCACGCGAGAGCGTCCTCGAACGACTCCCCGGCCGCCTGCGCGGCCTCCGGCCCGTACAGTGCGCACGCCTCGCGCAACAGGCTCGACGGGATCGGGGTGTCGTCCGTTCCGCACCGGGCCAGGTCCATGGCGACGCGCACCAGCAGATGGCCGTGCGGGTGGGCGTTCGGACGGCGGGCCCACCACCACTCGTCCCACAGCTCCGGGCCGACGGCGAGGAACGCGGCGATACCGTCGTCCTCGCACCAGTAGGACGCGTCTCCCAGCCGCCCGTCCTCGCGTGCCCCGGTCAGCCGCTTCAGCTCCTGCGGCGTCCACATGCGGCTCAGCTCCACCGGGTCGACGCCGACCAGCACCCGGGCGCGGGCCTGTCCGCCGAAGCGGTGGGCTTTGTACGCATCGTCGCTCATCGTGGCGATCACCGGGACGCGCAGGCGGACGAGTTCGGCGAGGAGCGCCGGGGTGAGGCCGTGTTCGCCGAGGTGGCCTTCCAGCTCGTCCAGCCAGATCACGCACCGGTCCTCGCCCCGGCCGCGCAGCACGGCGGGCAGGCCGCGCAGGTCCGTGCCGGCCGCAGGGGCGAGGAGGCGGTTCGTGCCCGGCAGGTTCGCGAGCATCGCCGCCCAGGCGGTCCGGCTCTTCCCGGACAGCGGCTCGCCGGTCACCAGGACCAGCCCACCGGACCTGGCGGCGGTGCGGACCCGCTCCTTCAGTAAGGCGTCGCCGTCCCGGGCGACGTACGGGGGCAGCGGTGGCTCATCGCCGATCCGCCGGGTACGCCGCACGCCGGAGGCGATCGGGTCGGCCGCGTCCAGCCGGGGCCATTCGGCGACCGGGGACAGGCCGGTGTGCGGCTGTTGCGCGTAGTAGGTGTGCATGCCGCCGTTGAGGGTCCCGGTCTGGACGACCGGGCCCTGGAAGGCGCCCCCCGAGACGGAGTTGCCCACGCCCACCACCGTGACGTCCGGCGCTTCCCGGTCCTCGGCCACACCCAACCCCCGCCCCTCGTCAAGCCCCTGCCGTCACCGTACTAACCCGCCCCGCCCTCCGCCGCCACGATCGCGTCCCGGTACGCCCGGGCCGCCGCGCGCAGGGCGGCCTCCGGGTCGGTGCCGTTCGCCTCGGCTTCCACGGCCAGGGCGAGCAGGTCGTAGCCGATGGTGTCGCCTGTCGGCAGGGGGACGTCCAGGTCGGACGCGCGGACGCGGCTCGCCAGCTTTGCGGCCAGGGCCAGGCCGGGCTGGCCCAGGGGGACGCCGTCGGTGACCGAGGTGCGCTGCTTCTCGATCGCCTTCGTGCGCAGCCAGTGCGCGTGGACGTCCTCGGGGGTCTCCGCCGTCTCGTCGCCGAAGACGTGCGGGTGGCGGTGGATCAGCTTCTCGACCAGGCCGCCCGCCACGTCGTCGATGGCGAAGGGCTCCTCGGGGTCCTCCTCCGCGATGCGCGCGTGGAAGACGACCTGGAGCAGGACGTCGCCCAGCTCCTCACGCAGTGCGTCCCGGTCGCCGACCTCGATCGCCTCGACCAGTTCGTACGCCTCCTCGATCGCGTACTTGGCGAGGCCCCGGTGCGTCTTCTGCGAAGTCCAGGGGCACACCTGGCGGATCCGGTCCATGACCTGGACCAGGTCGAGGAGGCGGGCGCCGGGCAGATCGTAGGAGCCGGGGAGCAGTTCCAGGTCCGGCATGGCCACCCGGCCGGAGCCGCCGAGGCGGGCCAGGCCGTCGGTGAGGGGGCCGTTGCCCTCGCCGCCGGTCAGGACGACGACCGTCCGGCCGCCCGCGCAGTCCGCGACCAGCTCGTCCGCGGAGGGCGTGGTGTGTTCGACGCGTACGCCCGCCTCGCGGAGGTAGGGCAGCTGCGGCTGGTCCGGGTCCGCGGTGAGGACGCGGTCGGCGGCGTGCAGCGTCTGCCAGGCCGGCCAGGACAGCAGGCCGGGCGCGACCCGGTGGCTGGCGGTGAGCAGGACGATGCGGCCGGGGTCGGCGGGGGTCTCGACGGAGGCGTCGGGGGCTTCGGCGTTCACCCTGCGAACCTACCTCCGGAAGGGGACCTGCCTCCGGCCCGTCGGTCCCGAGAGAGGGAACCCGCCTCCGGCTCCGCGAGCAGCCGACGGGCCGCCCTGCGCAGCCGGGACGGTCAGGCCTCCGTCGGCTGCTCCGGGGTGAACTCGGTGCGCTGCGTGATCCACGGCGCGCTGTAGTTGCCGAGCTGCATCTTCTGGTCGTCCCAGGCGCCGAAGCGCGGGTTCACGTCGATGTCGAGGGCCTTCGACGCCTTCGTGAGGGCCTCGCCGACGACCTGCTGGCCGGCGGGCGTGCCCAGGTCCGCGCCGAGTGCGCGGGCCAGCTTCGGGAGCTGGACCTCCTGGCGCATGTCGGCGTCGATCTGGTCCGGGGCCACCCAGCGCTGCTGGAGCATCATCGCCTCGAACTGCTCCTCGCCGCCCTGCTGGGCGAGGCCGGCCTGCCGCATCTCCTGGATCTCCTTGCGGGAGACCGTGACCCCCGCGTCCGCGGCGGCGCGGTCGAGGATCCGGCCGAAGATCAGCCCGTGCAGCTTGGCGCGGTTGAGCTGGCCCGACTTGTTCACCAGCTGGGCCGCCTGCGGGGAGTTCTCCTGGGCGGTCCGGACCTCCGCGGCCCGCTCCTGGACCGCCGCCACCGTGATCCGCTCGCCGCCCACGACGGCCGCGGCACCGGGGTGGGCCTGGTTGCCGCAGGCCGCGAGGAGCGGCGCGGAGACGAGCGTTGCGGCGAGGACGACGAGCGCGGTGCGACGACGGCGGTGCAAAGGAGCCTCCCGGGGAGAGTTTGTGCATCGGTGCACAAAGCCTTGCGGTGATCGATGTTAGGCAGTGGATGTGGTGCGTGCCACTGATTCGACCAACGATTCCGGAGGAGTTGGGGATGTGGTCAGCCGCCGCGGACGTCCCGCTGGTGGCTGAGCAGGCGGCGCAGGTCCATGGGCAGCGGGTGGTGCGGCCCGTAGGTACGCTCGGCGTCGTACAGCAGCGCCTGGAGCTGGGCCCGGCCCGCGGTGTGGTCGCCGACCGCCAGGAGCAGTTGTCCGATGCGGTGCCGGATGTCGAGGGCGCGGCCGGGGTCGGCGGTGATCGGCCCGTAGGCGTTCTCGTAGTACGGGAGGACCGCGCGGTACTCGACCAGCGCGGCCCCGGCCTCGCCGAGCTGTTCCAGGCACTGGGCCGCGTCGTAACGGAACTGGAGGGCCTGGGGGTCGGCCGGGCCCGCCTCGGCGGTGCGGTCCTCGGCGAGGCGGCGCAGCTCGGGCAGGGCGCGGCGGTACTGGCCGTCGTCCATGAGCGTGGCGGCGTACTGCTTGCGCAGGATGCGGACGACCGGTGAGTGCTCGCCGTGTTCGGCGGCGGCGGCCGGGAGGGTGGCGCCGAGTACGTCCACGGCCTGGGTGATCCGGCCCTCGCCGAGCAGCTTCTTCACCTCGTCCACGGCCCGCGCGACGTCCAGCCTGCCGGGCGGCGGGGTGGCGGGGCGGGCAGGGACGGCCGGGACCGGGGTCGAGGCCGGGGACGGGAGGACGGCCAGGGGCGGGGTGAAGGACGGCGGGCCGCCGAGGGCCGGCCGCGTCGCGGCGGAGACGGGCGGCGGCGCGGCGAACGTGGCGGGCGCGGGCACGGGGGCCGGGGTGGCGGCCCGGTCCGGCCAGGGGGCGTGCGGCCGCAGGAACGGCCGGGTCGGGTCGAGCGGCCCGGCGGGGGTGCCGTGCTTCGGCAGCAGCGGGGCCAGCTCCTCGTACACCTCCTGCGCGGAGGCGGGCCTGTCCTGCGGGTCCTTCGCGAGCAGCCGCAGGACGAGGGCCTCCAGCGCGACGGGCACCTCGGGGCGCTTCTGCCGGACCGGGACCGGGGCCTCGTAGAGGTGGCGGTGCAGGACGCCGAGCGCGGTGGACCCGGCGAACGGCACGTCACCGCTGAGGAGTTCGTGCAGGACGACCCCGAGGGCGTACAGGTCGGTGCGCGGGCCGACCGCGCCGCCCATCGCCTGCTCGGGGGCCATGTAGGCCGGGGAACCGATGGGCGAACCGGTGTGCGTGAGGCGGGTGGTGTCGGTGTCGAGGACGGAGGCGACGCCGAGGTCGAGGACGGTGAGGGTGCCGTCGGGGCGGACCATCACGTTCCGGGGCTTGAGGTCCCGGTGGACGATCGGCACGGCGTGCACCGCGCAGAGCACCGCGCAGAGCTGGGCGGCGACCGCGACGGCCCACGGCCAGGGGTACGGGTCCTGCCCGGCCAGATGGTCGGCGAGGTCGGCGCCCTCGACGTACTGCATGACGAGGTAGAGGTCGTCGCCGTCGCTGCCCGCGTCGTGGACGGTGACCAGGCCCGGGTGGTCGACCTGGGCGGTGACCCGGCACTCCCGGACGAACCGGCTGCGCAGTTCGTCGGCCGCGTCGCTGCCGGTGGGCCCGGCGACCCGGTCGGGGCGCAGCAGCTTCACGGCGACGCGGCGGTCGAGGCGCCGGTCGTACGCCGTCCACACCTGGCCCATGCCGCCCTGGCCGAGGATGGCCGCCAGCTCGTACCGGTCGGCGATGGTCCGCCCGCTCACCGGCCCTCGCCGTCCCTGCTGTCCTTGTTCCCCTTACGGAGGTAGTCGCTCAGCTCGTCCAGCTCGGCCCGGACCTGGTCGAGGCGCTGGGGCGCGGGCGTGGGGGTGGGCGGGGTGGTCGGCGCGGTGTACGGGTTGGGCTGCTGACGCTGCTGAGGCTGAGGCTGGTGCTGTTGGGGCTGGTGCGGCTGGTGTTGGGCGAGGTGCTGCTGGTGGTACGGGAGCGGGGGCGCCGGGTGCGTGGGCGCGCCGTACGGGACCGGGGCGCCGAGGGCGTTGTAGTGCCGTATCTCCGTGTACAGGTAGTAGGTGATCACCCCGGCCAGCAGGCCGACGACCCAGAACAGCATGAACACCGCCGCCGCGTCCGACATCTCGTCGGGGTCGTCCGGTGTGGCCATGATGAAGGCGAACAGCCCGATGGTGAGGGCGATCACGACCACCAGCAGGAACCAGTCGCGCGGCCTGCGGGTGACGATCGCGAGCCGCAGCATCGCCGCCCAGCCCAACAGGCCGCAGCTCAGCACGGTCACCACGACGAGGATCACGCGCACCGTCGTGAGCGTCGCCGGGGACGGCCGCGATGTCGTCGGCTGCTGCGGCATGGGGCCGTAGCCGTGCATGTGCTGCTCCTGGGAGGCGTATGTCGGACGTGTGGGGTGAGCGTATACACCTCCGCCGACCGGCTGAGCCGGTTGTACCCGACGTTGTGCCCAACCGTTGCAGTTCGCCTCGTCCGGGCGGTCCCCACGGCCTCCGGGCCCTACCGGTGCAGCAGGTCCGCGCCGATGCCGGCCACGGTGGCCGCCCCGGCCAGGGCCATGGCCGTCCGCAGCTGGCTCCGGTAGGAGTCCAGCAGCGACGCCACGCCGTCGGCGCCGTCCAGCGCCAGGGCCCAGAGCACCGGACGGCCGATCAGAACGCCGTGCGCGCCAAGGGCCAGCGCGGCCAGGACGTCCGTGCCGGTCTCGATGCCGCCGTCGGCCAGCACCGGAACCCGGTCCCCGACCGCCGCCGCCACCGCGGGCAGCGCGTCGGCGCTCGGCATCGCCCGGTCCAGCTGACGGCCACCGTGGTTGGAGACGATGACGCCCGCCGCCCCCGCCGCCGCACAGGCCTGTGCGTCGTCCGCCCGGAGCACCCCTTTGACCAGTACCGGCAGACCGGAAATCCGGCGCAGCTCGGCGATGGCGCCGAACCCGACCGACGGGTCCTGCTCCCAGCCGGGCAGCCGGGTGGCGACCCCCACCGACCGGCACAGCTCGTCGTCCCGCGGCAGCGGGAGCGGGAGCCCGCCGGTGTCCCGGGGCGGCACGTAGGGGGCGTCGACGGTCAGGACGAGGGCCCGTGCCCCCGCCGCCGTCGCCCGCTCCACCTGACGGCGGGTGAGATCGGGGTCCCGCAGCCAGTAGACCTGGTACCACCACGGCCCCGCCACCGCCGCGACGTCCTCCGGGTGCCGGGTCGCCCGGGAGGAGAGCACCATCAGTGAACCGGCCGCCGCCGCCCCCGCCGCGGTGGCCGTCTCGCCCTCGTCGTGGGCCATCCGGTGAAAGGCGGTCGGGCCCACCAGCACAGGGGCGGCGAGCCTGCTGCCGAGCAGCTCCGTGCCGGTGTCGACGGCCGACACGTCCCGCAGCACCCGCGGGGCGAACCGCCGGGTCCGCCAGGCCCCGGCCGCCTCCGCCACACTGATCCCCTCGTCGGCCCCCGCGGCGTAGAACGCGTGCGCCCCGGGCGGCAGTACGGCCCGGGCGCGCTCGGCCAGCCCCCGGCCCGCGGTGACCGAAGGACCGGTCGTCCGCGGTCGTGCGGCGTCGGTCGTCATGTCAGACCCACTCCGCGGCGGCGGACCCGGCGCCGCCGGACACCCGTACGGTGAAGTCCAGCCCGAGCGCGGCGCTCCGCGCCCGTTCGACCGCTTCCGCCTCGTCCGCTCCCCTGGCCCGGACGAACGCGGCGCGGGACTCGGAACTCTCCAGCCCGCCCACCTCGTCGCCCGGCTCCAGCAGGGCCTCGACGGCGACGACGTCCGGCAGTTCGGCCGCCTCCGCGAGCCCGCCGATCGAGTCCAGCCGGCCGCGCGCCTGCGGTACCGCGAACCAGATCGCCTCCGGGCGCCGGTCCACGGTCGGGTCGGCCAGGGCGGTACGGATGTCGTCCAGCACCGGCAGACCGAGCGTCTGGCGGGCCACGCAGGAGATCAGGTCCACCCCGGTGACGTCCTGAACGAGGTAGGGAATCTCGTCGCCGGCGAGCCGCACATGGGTCTCGATGACCCGGGGGCCCTCCTTGGTCAGCACCACCTCGGTGTGGGTGATCCCGTAGCCGATCTCCAGGGCGTCGAGCAGCGCCCGGACGTAGCCGTGCACTGCCTCGGTCTCGTCCTCGGACAGTGCGGCGGGGACGACGTGCCCGAGTTCGACGAAACCCACCGGGTCGGAGAACTTGCGGGTGATCGCCACGATCACGTGCTCGCCGTCCTCGGAGAACGCCTCGACGCTGAACTGGGGCCCTTCGTGGAAGCGTTCCACCAGCACGCCCGCGTCCGGGATGAGCGCGAAGTCGGCCGAGGCCCGCGCGAAGGCCGCGTCAGCCTCCTCGGCGTCGCGCACCACCGAGACGCCGAAACTGCCCGCACCCTGGGCGGGTTTCACGACGCACGGGGTGCCGTGCTCGTCGAGGAACGCCCGCAGCGCAGCGGCGTCGGGCACCCTGGCCACCGGCGTCGTGTCGACCCCGGTCTCCGCCAGTCGCCGGCGCATCGCGTGCTTGTCGTGCACCCACGCGACGGTCCGCGGGCTGTGGCAGGGCAGCCCCAGCGCGTCGGCGACGGCGGCCGCGCGGTCCTGGTCCCGCTCGCCGAACGTGCCGACCCGGGTGAACGGGTGGCGGGCGTGCACCGCGGCGGCCAGCGCCACCCACTCCTCGTCGGGTGCTCCGCTGCGCAGGCCGATGATCCGGTCGTGCTGGGCGGGCTTGCGGATCTTGGGCACGAGGTCGAGTCGGCACAGGATCGTGGTGGCGGTGCCGGGGCCGCCGGTCTCGCGGATCAGGCCGGGGATCTCCCGCCCGCCGCCGACGATGAGGACATGTTCGGTCATGACTCCACCTCGGAGAGTGTCGGAGTGGTCGGGGTGTCGGTGGGAGCCGGAGAGCCGGTGGCCCTCGCGGTGGCGGCGGGCGCCGGGGCGGGGGCGTGGTCGACGGCGGGCTCCGGCCGGGGGCCGCCGGTGGCGCGCAGGCCGAGACCCGCGAGCAGGAACACTCCGGCCAGCAGGGCCCAGCCGGCCGTCCCCAGGGGCAGCACCACAGCGGTCATCAGGACCGGCCCCACGATCTGCTGGCCGGTGACGCCCAGGCTGAAGGTCGCCAGGTAGCGGGCGCGGGCGGGGGCCGGTGACATGTCGTACGACAGGTTCCAGACCGCGACGGAGTGCACGTTCTCGCCCACCGTCAGCAGGACCACCGCGATCACCGCGAAGGCCGCGGCGGGCCAGGCCGGGACGTGCTCCGCGCCCGCGAACACCCCGCAGGACAGCAGCAGCGGGACCAGTGCGAACCAGATGAGCCGCAGCGCCCGGGCGGTGGTGTCGGCGAACTTCGCCACGTACACCTGGAGCACCACGGTGAGCACCGTGTTCACGGCGAGGAGCACCGAGACCGCCGAAGCGGGCGCCGAGGTGGCCGTGGTCAGCCACAGCGGCAGCAGCAGGAAGAGCACCGAGTCGTGCAGGGAAAGGATCCCGTTGGAGACGGTGAACAGCAGGAAGCGCAGGTCCAGGAACGGGCTGCGCACCGGGGCCGGTTCGGGGTCCGGCTCTGCGGCTGTCTCCTCGGCGAGCGGCACGGCCTTCTTCACCGTGACGGCCCCCGCCGGGTCCTCCACCCTTCGGCGCAGCCGCTCGACGACCAGCGCGATCACGAAGAACGTGAGGGCGTTGCCGAGGAACAGGGCGGCGAACGCGGCCCGGTGCTCGATCGCGAGCACCGCTCCGGCCAGCAGGAATCCGGCGGTGAGTCCGATGTTGCGCACCGAACGGATGGAGGCCATGGTGCGGGCCTGGTTCTCGCCGCCCTCGATAAGTCCGACCACGACCTGCTGCAACGGCGAGCAGCCTCGGTCCAGGGCGGTGAGGACGCAGGTCAGGACGGCGTACGGCCAGAAGCTGTCGACCAGCGCGAAGCCCGCGTACCCCACGCCCCGGGCCGCGAGCAGGATGACGTAGACACGGGTGGGTCCGACGCGGTCGGCCAGTCGGCCGAAGGGCACCGGGCTGATCAGTCCGATGATGCTCGCGATGGAGATCACCGCGCCCACCTGGGTGGCCGGGATCCCGACGACGGTGACGAAGTAGAGCGTGGAGGCGGCCAGGAACATGCCGGAGCCGACGGAGTCGGCGACGGCTCCGGCGGCCAGCTTCCGGCCGGCCGACGTCCGGGGCAGGATGGCGAGCGCGAGGCGCAGGATCCGGCCGGCAGGCCGGTCCGCCGCCCCGTCCGTTCCCGGGCCGGACGACCGGCTCGCAGGGGACTCGCTCATCCGGCACCGCCCTCCTGGGCCGGGCCCCCGGCGGCGAAGGCCCCGATCCAGGCCGCCAGCTCACCGGTCCGGCGGACATGAACGGCGGTGGCCGCCTCCGGTGGGGGCAGCCGCAGCCAGTTCCAGGCGTATCTGCGGGCCGCGTTGACCAGTTGCTCGGCGTCGTTCCCGCCCCGGGCTCGCGCCTGGGCGAGGAGCGCGGCGGTCAGCCGAATCCGGGCGACGCGGTCCACCAGGACCCAGCCGCCCGCCACCGTGCAGGCGGGATCGGCGCCGGCCCACTCGGCGCGGACGGAGACCAGACCGCGCAGGGCTTCGTCCGCGATGTCCCAGGCACCGGCGGCCCGGCCGTCCGGCCGGCCCCCGAGCCCCGCCCGCAGCAGGGCGCACACCGCGTCGTAGTGGTCCGGTTCGGCGAGGCGGGTGACGATCCGGGCGACCTCCCGGTGGGCGGCCTCCAGGGACGGCCCGCCGTCCAGCCGTGTTCCGGTCCGGGACAGGGTCCGTACGACGTCGTCCTCGACGGCCCGGCACACGCAGGCGTCGACGGACCGGGCCGCCGCGTCATGACCGCCCTCGTCGTCCGCCGGCCGGGCGACGGCGGCGCGTGCGGCGGCCAGGTCGATGAGCCGGTCGCAGATCTCCTCGTTCAGCGACTCCTGCCCCGCTCGCAGCGGGGGAAGCCCGGCGGCGGCGGCCTCCAGCCGCGCCGCCGCCCGCTTCGACGCGCTGAGGACCTCGCCGGTCACACGCGCTCCAGCCAGTGCGCGTACCTCTCGTCGCGGCCCCGGACGACCTCGTGGAAGAGGTCGCGGAGCTGCTTGGTGACAGGGCCGACGCCGGAGCCGACGCGCCTCTCGTCCACCGACGCGACGGGAACGATCTCGGCGGCGGTGCCGGTGAGGAAGGCCTCGTCGGCGATGTAGACCTCGCTGCGCGGGACGCTGCGCTCGGTGACCTTCAGCCCGAGGTCGCGGGCGAAGGTGAGGGCGCAGTCGCGGGTGAGTCCGGGCAGGATGCCGTCGCTGACGGGCGGCGTGATGAGTTCGCCGTCACGGACGAGGAAGAGGTTGGCGGCCGACGCCTCCGCGATATGGCCGTTGGCGGTGAGCATCAGCGCGTCGTCGTATCCGGCACGCTGGGCGCCGACCTTGGCCAGCGCGCTGTTGACGTAGGCGCCGGTCGCCTTGGCCAGCGGCGGCACGGTCTGGTTGGAGTTGCGCTGCCAGTTGCTGACGATCAGGCGGCAGCCCTCGCTCTCGGCGGTGTCGCCGAGGTACGAGCCCCAGGGCCAGACGGCGATGGACATACGGACGGCGTCGAGCTGGGGGGCGACGCCCATCTCGCCGTAGCCGAGGTAGGCGATGGGCCGGATGTAGCAGGAGTCGTGGCCGTTGACCCGGACCAGTTCGCGGACGGCTTCGACGAGTTCCTCGTCGGTCCAGGACAGCTCCATGAGGTAGACGCGGGCGGAGTCGCGCAGCCGGGAGATGTGGTCGCGCAGCCGGAAGACGGCGGACCCGGTCTCGGTGGCGTAGGCACGGATGCCTTCGTACACCCCCCAGCCGTAGTGCAGGCTCGGGGTGAGGACGTGCACGGTGGCGTCGTCCCAGGGGACCAGTTCGCCGTCCATCCAGATGTACGGGGTAGGGGTCAGGGGCATGTCGGCTCAGTCTCCTTGTGTGGTGGTGCGGTGGGGGCCGAGGCTGCGCAGCCGTTCGTCCTCGCTCACGCCCTGGAGGCGGACGGTGTCGGTGAGGGTGCGGTGGCCGTCGCCGGCGAAGCGGAACCAGCCGCGCCGCGGTTCGATGTCGCAGCCACGCAGCCTCTTGGCCTCGTAGGCGGCCAGGCCGTACCAGATCTCCCGGACGCCGTTGGCCAGGGACCAGCGGACCGCCTCGTGGTAGGTGAGGGAGAAGTAGACGCCCCGGGCCCGGTCCTCGTCGAAGCCCGCGGTGCGCGCGTACAGGGCGTTCCCGGCCCGGAGGAAGAGGACGAACCCGAGGGCCTCGCCGTCGCGTTCGGCGCTGAAGACCAGGCAGCTGTCGCCGACGGTCTCGCGGATGGCGTCGAAGTCCCGCTCGACGCGGGCCCGCCCGCCGGGCAGCCCGTACTTGGCACGCAGGGCGACCTGAAGATCGACGACGGCCCCGGTGAGCGCGTCGGCGCCGTGCCGGATGACGGTGGTGAAACCGGCCTCGTTGTAGTCGCGCAGCTCGCGGCGGAGCCGGGTGCGCTTGCGGCTGGTCAGGGCGGCCAGATAACCGTCCCAGTCGGGGGCGTTCAGCCGGAGTACGGATTCGGCGCCGAGCGCGGCCGGGGTGTGCCCGCGGGCCTCCGCGGCCGGGCCGATCAGCGCGGCCTGCTCGTCGGAGGCGTACAGCAGTCCGGTGCTGCGGCAGCCGAGCTGTTCGGCGGCCTCGTCGAGGAGCCGGGGCAACTCGGAGAGCACCTCTCGCCGCTCGGCGGGGGTGCGGCCGGCCGCGTGGACGAGGCCGAGGTGGGAGCCGAAGACGGACAGGGCGAGGGAGGGATACTGGCCGCGGCGGGCGTCCGGGAGGCCGGTGACGGCCTCCTCCCACCGGGCCCGATCGCCTTCCGGCAGTCGTTCCGGGTCACCGAACGCGCCGAGGTCGCCGACCATCTTGGGCACGTCGTAGAACAGGAGTCCGCCGCCGTCCCGGGTGAGCAGCAGCGGCGCCAGTGCGACGAGGTCACCGCCCGCCCCGTACACCCCCAGGTAGTGGGCCTCGTGCAGGTCGGTGCGCTCGGTGAAACGCCACCAGCGGTCGTCCTCCCAGATGACCGGCGGGCGGTCGAGGGCGGGGAGTCCGGCTGCGGTCGGCCGCTCGTCGGGGCCCAGGACCCGGACGGTCAGCGTGCTCATCGGGACACCTCCGTGGCGCGTTCCCAGCCGAATCCCGCCTCGGCCTCGGCCTCGCTCTTGGCGACGCGAGCGAGCAGTTCGCCCTCGGTGCGGGCGGTCACCAGCCAGGTGGCGACGAAGTCGCCGGACTTGCGGTCGCGGTAGCGGGCACCGCCCCAGTCGTCGCCGGTCCGGGCGAGGACCGTGAAGTCCTCCGTTCCGGCGGGCGGTTGCCCGGGTACGCGGGTGATCCGGCCGTTCCGCGGGGGCAGGCCGAAGTTGGCGACCAGGGGTGCGGAGCGGGCACGGTCCGCCACGGCATCCAGGTCGACGGGCAGCCCGCACTCGATCCTGGACCACAACTCCCGTGGATCCAGGCCCAGTACGGTGGTGAGCATGGCGGGGATCGGGGTGCCGCCGACGCGTCCGGCGATCTCACAGAGGATGATCTCCTCCGCCTCGGTCACGAAGAACTCGGCGTGGACGAAGAGGGCGGGCGCCGGGGGCAGGGCGGTGACGAGCCGCCGGGTCTCCTCGACCAGCCGGGCGTGCAGCGGATCGCCCGCTTCCAGGGTCCAGCTGCCGTTGCCGGAGTCCGTCCAGTGCGACAGACAGCCGCCGTCGGTGTAGACGGAGGGGATGGACACCACGAACTCACCGCCCACGTGCAGGGCGTCGACGTGGCAGAAACGGCCGGTCACGAACTCCTCGGCCTCGTGACCGCCGGAGCGCACCCGCTCCGCCACGGCCCGGGCGTCCTCGGGCCGGTGCAGGACGGCGACCCCGGTGGAGCCGGAGCCGTCGCGGGGTTTGACCACGACGGGCCCGGGGTGCGCGGCCATGAAGGCCAGCACCTCGGCCTCGTCGTGGACGGGCGCGAAGACGGGCACCCGGATGCCCCCGGCCCGGGCGTACTCCTTCATCAGGACCTTGTCGCGGTAGGCGCGGGCGCTCTTGGGGCGCTGGCCCGGCAGGTCCAGCTCTTCGCGCAGGTCGGCCGCCCGCTCGACGTCCACCTCCGCCAGGGCCAGCACCCGGGTCACGTCGTGACGGGCGCGAAGCCGTCGTACGGCGTCGCGCACGGCGGTGTCGTCGGTGTAGTCGGCGACCCGCTCCACGGCGAGGAACCCCGGGCCGGGGTCGACCCCGTCGGCGGTGACGGCGAGCAGCCGGCCGCGCTCCTCGCCGAGCCATCGGGCGAACGGGAGCCCGGCGTTGCGGGGGCTGATCAGGATCAGGATCATGCGTCGGCCCCGATCCCATGGCGGGCCGCGAGATCGGCGAAGGCGCGGGCGGTATGCGGATCGAGCGGGATGCCGTGCTCGGTGCGCTCCCGGGCGATGCGCTGCTGCGGGTCGCCCGGGACCTGGACGGGCGCTGCCGCGTCCACGGCGGGCGGGGTGCCCCGGGTGGTGGTGAGCAGGTCCGCGAAGCCCTCGGCGAAGCTGTCCGTGCCGCCGAAGGCGGCCGGGTCCAGGCAGATCAGGAAGTGGCCGACCTGACGGCTCCGCCCGGGGGCGGACTCGCCGATGTGCTCCAGGTGCCAGTCGGCGGGCGAGCCGGTGAGGACGGCCCCCAGCAGGGTGGCGACCATGGCCAGGCCCTGGCCCTTGTAGCCGCCGAGCGGGGAGAGCGCGTACGCCCGGTCCGGGTCGGTGGCGGGCCGGCCGTCCTCGTCGGTGGCCCAGCCGGTGTCGAGGGCGCGGCCGTGCTTGCGCCGCTCCTTGATCTCCCCGAAGCAGACCTGGCTGGTGGCCATGTCGAGCGCGAACTCGTCCCCGTCGACGGAGGCGGCGAAGCTCAGCGGGTTGGTGCCGTACAGCGGGCGGGTACCGGAGTAGGGGGCCACGCGGGGCGCGGCGGACGTCGTGACGATGCCGACGAGGCCCCGCTGTGCGAGGTAGCGGCTGTAGACGGAGGCGGCGCCGAAGTGGTTGGAGTTGCGGACGCCGACGGCGCACACCCCGTGGACCGGGGCGCGTTCGGCGGCGGCCCGGGCGGCGGCCAGTCCGGCGACCACGCCGAGCGCGCCGTCGGCGTCCAGCATCAGGGCCGGGCCGGTGTCCCGGATCGCGGTGACGGCGGGCCGGGCGGTGGCGATACCGTCCCGGAGTTCGGCCAAATACTGCGGAAGCAGCCGCAGGCCGTGGGTGTCGATGCCCCGCAGCGAGGTCTCGGTGAGCGCGGCCGCCACGTCGCGGGCGTCGCCCTCGGGGACGCCCGCCTCCCGCAGCGCGGCGACGGCGACGGCGGTGGCGGCCTGGGGAGTCAGCCGGGCGACGGCGTCGGTCGCGGGCGGTTCGTGCACGCTGGTCATGCGGTTACGCCTTCCAGAGCAGGGGCGAGTCGGTACGGGCGGGATCGTGGGCCACGAATCCCGCGGCGCGCAGTGCGGGGCGGAACGCGTCGTCGGGCCGGGTCCACACGGTGCGGGCCCCCGAGGCGACCGCACGGGTGACCGCGGTGCGCAACAGGGCGGTCGTCTCCTCCGCCGTGGCCCCGTCCTGCGTCGTCTCGGCCAGCTCCCGCACATCGTCCACCGGTTCGGTGCCGGGCAGCGGTCGCCGACGGACCCGGGCAGAGGCCACCGCCGTACCGTCCCGGTGGACCGACAGGCGGGCCTCGTCGTGGTCCAGGGCGTCGGCGTCGGCGGGCCGGACGGTGAACGCCGGGCCGGTGAAGTCCGGGACGAACCCGGTGCCCGGCGCGTCCGGCAGGGTGATCCGGCCGGACGCGTCCAGCAGGACTCCGCGGCCGGTGTCGATCGCCAGCAGCGCGATCGAGTCGGCGTCCAGGTGGTCGACCTGCGGGCCGAGGTGCGCGGTGGCGGAGACCCCCGCGCTGGACTCCGGCATGCAGCCGAGCATCGTGCCGAGACCGTGGGCGTGGGCGCGGCGCAGCATGCTCAGCGCCGGGGTGATGCCCCCGGCCTTCATCAGCTTCAGATTGACCCCGTGGAACGCCTCGGCGCAGGCGTCGAGGTCGTCGGGGCCGGTGATGCTCTCGTCGGCGAACACCGGGACCGGGGAGGCCGCCTTCAGGGTGCGGGCGTCGTCCCAGCGCTCGCGCGGGAAGGGCTGCTCCAGGAGTTCGACGCCGAGCCCGGCCAGGCCGTCGAGGGCGGCCAGCGTGCCGGGCAGGTCCCAGCCGCAGTTGCCGTCCACGAAGAACGGCGCGTCGGTGTGCTCCCGCAGCGCCCTCAGGACGTGCAGGTCGCCGGGGGCGGCCAGCTTGACCTTGTACGCGGGCCAGCCCGGCCGCTCGCGAAGCTTGCGCACCATGACGTCCGGGGTGTCGAGCCCGATGCTGTAGCTGGAGTGCAGGCCTTCGGGGCGCGCCCCGCCCAGGTGCTGCCACAGCGGTACGCCGGCGAGCCGGGCGGCCAGGTCGTGCGCCGCGACATCGAGGGCGGCCAGGAGGAAGGGCGACCCGGCGAGCTGCGGGGCGAGCGCGGCCCAGGCGCCCCCGGGGTCGTCGGCGGGGAGCGTGCGCACGGTGCCGGCGACCCGGCGCAGGTCGTCGTGCATGACGGGGAGGGCGGAGCGGTAGCGGTCCGTCATGAAGGCGGAGGCCTCCCCGAATCCGGAGACGTCCCGCTCCCGCAGTTCGACGAGCAGGCCGGGCTGTTCGGGGATGGCTTCGCGGGCGCTGCGCCAGATGTCGTGGTCGGTGAGCCTGATCTCGTGGACGTACAGCTTCATGCGGCGATCTCCGGGAACGGCGGGAAGACGGTGCCGGACGCGGAGAGCGGCTTGAGGTCGTCGTACCACTGAGCCTGCTCGTCCCAGGCGGCGAAGAACGGCCGCCCGACCCAGTCGGGCCTGCGGGCCTGGAGGAAGCTGAGTACAAAGGCGCGTTCGCCGCCGACGTCGGCCGTGCCGTGGATCATCACCTTGCCGGGGCCCGCCGACATGACGGGGCCGCGGGCGGTGCGGGCGAGGCCGGAGACGCCGCTGATCGCCTCCGTGTAGATCTCCAGCGCCCGGGCGAGCGGGAGCCCGAAGTAGTTGCGGGCGCCGGTGTCCCGCTCGACGAACATGTAGTAGGGGACGATGCCGAGTTCGACCTGCTGCTGCCACATCCGGGCCCAGGCGGCGGCGTCGTCGTTGACATGGGCGACCAGGGGCGCCTGGGCGCGGATGACCGCGCCGGTGGAGCGGATCCGGGCCACCGCCTCGCGCACGGCGTCCGTCTCCAGTTCGCGCGGGTGCGAGAAGTGGGCCATGACCGCCACGTGGCGGCCCGCGGCGACGGCCTGCTCGAACAGCCGCATCAGGTCGTCCGCGTCCGGCCCGGTGGTGAACCGCGCGGGCCAGTAGGACAGCGCCTTGGTGCCGAACCTGAGGGTGCGCACGGCCCGCGCGTCGTCGGCGAGCAGCGGTTCGACCCAGCGGCGCACCACATCGGTGCGCATGATCATCGGGTCGCCGCCGGTGAACAGCACATCGGTGACCTCGGGGTGCTGAGCGAGGTAGCCGGTCAGGTCGGCCGGATCGCGCAGCGCCTGGCGCAGCTCGCTCTGGCTGACGAACTGGGCCCAGCGGAAGCAGTATCCGCAGTACGAGTGGCAGGTCTGCCCCTGGGAGGGGAAGACGAGCACGGTCTCGGCGTACTTGTGCTGCAATCCGTCGAGCCGGCGGCCGTCCAGCATCGGCACGTTGGCCTCCAGCTGGCCCCCGGGGTGCGGGTTCAGCTCCAGCTGGGCCTCGGCCGCGGCGCGGCGGAGTTCGTCGCGCGGGGCGTCGCCGTCCACCAGGGCGGCCATCCGGTCGAAGACGTCCGGGGGCAGCATGTCGCGGTGCGGGAAGGTCAGCCGGAAGATCGGGTCGTCGGGCGCTGCCGACCAGTCGATCAGCTCGTCGGCGACGTACTCGTTGACCTTGAAGGGCAGCACGCTGCCGACCACGCGCAGGTCGCGGACGTAGGGCTCGGGCATGCCGCGGTCCAGTGCAAGGCGGGCGAGACGCTCGTTCGCGTAGTGTTTCACCGGAAGATCTCTTCTCCGCCGTCAGCTCGCGACATGGGACTTGGACCAGTCGAACTCGACGAGTTCCTGGACGCCCATCCGCTCGATGAGGGTGTGCAGACCGGTGTAGTCGCGCACGAGCCTCTTGCGGCTCGTCTCCGCCTGGCAGTCCGCGAGCATCTCGTGGCCCCCCTGGATCCCGGCCAGGTCCATGACGCGGTGCCAGGTCGTGTAGTCGGTGGCGACGAACGCCTCGAGACCCTCGAAGAGCATGTCGCGGAAGTAGCGCTGCTTCTCCTCGTCGAGCTTGTCGTGCACCATCTCGGCCAGGACGGCGGAGATGGAGGCGTGGCAGTACTCGTCGCGGTTGTGCAGCTTGGCGGTGCTGCTGTTGACCGGCTGGATGTCCGGGTCGTCGGCCAGCAGGTCGAGGTAGGCGTTGATGGAGATCTCCGACACGGTCGCGAAGGCCAGGGTGGTGAGGGACTTCTGCCACCGCTGGGACGCCGTGTCCCGCAGCCTCAGGTGTTCGCGCGCGGTGTGCGAGATCGGGAGATCGTTGTCGGGCATGGCCCGGCCGCGCCGACGGCGGGTGACCGCGCTGGCGTTGAGGTGCATCAGGGTGTGGTACTGCTCGTCGACCATCGCCTGGGCGAGCGAGATGTTGAGCGCCTCGTCCTGGAGCATCGGGTACTCGCCCTCCATGACCAGGGCGAACGCCGGATTGGCGACCTTCTGCTCGGCCATGATGGTGTGCCGGTTGTACGCGATCCAGGCCCAGCTCATCAGCTCGGACTTCTTGGCCGGGTCGAGCGCCTGGTAGGTGGGGTGGTCGTGGAAGGGCAGGATGCCCTCCGGGTAGTCGGGCCGGTCGATCTCGAAGAGTTCGTCGAGATCGGGCTCGTCACGCTTCACGGTGGCCCGGCGGTGCCAGTTGCCGACGAGGCGGCGGATGACGGCGCTCTCGACCTGGTCGTCGGGGTTGTGGCGGGGGACGCCCTCGGGCAGCCCCCTCAATTCCTCCGGCAGGCCGGTGGGGAATTCCTCTTCGAGGGCCGTGGTCTCCGGTGTGCTGCTCATGGTTCGCCTTACGAGGTCGACGTACGGGTGGATGCGGGGCGCACGGACGCTTCCCTGCCGCCCGCGCGCCCCGGCCGGTCCTGCACGGGCGCGCGGCCGGGCGCGGGTGATGAAGTGCGGGCGGCGGCACGCGGCGGTGCGCCGGCCGGCCCGTGGTCAGCGCTGGGCGGCGATCCAGTAGCGCGTGAGGTGTCGCTTGGCGTCCCGGTAGGCGGAACGGGCGTGCACCATGCGCTGGTTGTCCCAGACGAGGACCGAGTCCTCCGGGATGAGCACGGAGATCTTCTCCTGCCGGAAGAACTCCTCGGCCTGCTCGGCGAGGCGGACGCCGAAGCTCCCGAGGGGCAGTTCCGCGGGGTCGACCGAGGCGTTGACCGGCGGGTCGTACTGGCCGGTGGTGAGCAGGTTGTAGCTGAACCGGAGGATCTCCTGGCCGCTGTCGGTCCGCTCCACCACGGGGCGCAGCACCCCTTCGGTGCCGACGCCTCCGGTGTTGTGGCCGAGCCATTCGATCCCCCGCTCGTGGAGGGCGGCTCGGTCCTTCTCGCTCAGGGCGTCCACGAACCGCCGCATGTCGGCGAGTTCGGTGTGCCCGCTGCCACAGGTCGCCTGGACGCGGCAGTGCAGGGCCAGGTAGCTGGGCGGCGGGTTCCAGCCCGGCGCCTCCGTGTGCACCAGAATGGTGTTGACGCTCTTGGAATAGCGCCGCTCCTCGAATCCAGGAGCCGCCTTGACCTGGTAGCGGAGAGAGCCGTCGTATTGCGGCACGAGCTCGCCGAACGCGCGGAGCGCTTCGGCGGCCTCTTCATCCGTGCGAATACCGTCGAGGACGGTATATCCGTATTCCGCGAGTTCCCAGGTGTGAACATCAAGTGCCGTAGACATGTTGAATCCCCCAAGCATCAACAGACGACGAGAACATCGTATCCGGCTCTCGGCCGCTCGATCTTCAGCCAATTCACGCGACTACGCAATGCATCAACATGTGACATGGATCACCGCCTCACAGATGAACCACTTCGCTTCGCAAATGATCGACAAAGAGTATCGCCGCAGATGAAGGGGGTATGACGGAGGATCCTCCCATCGGCCCGCAAAGTTGCGCTGCGTCCGCATAGTGCGTATCAGACCGCAGATAGCGGAATCTTCAGATCACCTCCACCTATATTTCGGCCAACCTTGACGAGCACATCGTCGGCGGAATCGGAGAGGGACACGAGGCCGCCGACGCTGTGCGCCCCATGTCTCCGAGCACAAACAGCTGCAAAGTGATCCGCGTCATTTCGTGATGGTTGCCTCCCGTTCCGAGGAGGCTGTCCGAGGCGGCCTCCAGGACCGGGGACCGCCTCCCCACCACGTTTCGCTGTCACACCCGGTGCCGCACCCACACGTTGGGCTCGACGTACACCGCGTACCCGTGGGCGAGCGCGCAGTGGACCGGGACGAGCGCGCCCGGTACCTCCACCGGGCCGTCCGTGTCGAACGGCAGCCCGGTCCATTGCCGCCACTGCGCGAGCGAACCGCTCACCGTCATCGACACGGTGGCGACCGAGTCCACCGTCCCGCCCGCCCGGACGTGGACCCGCAGCCAGGGGTCCTCCGGCAGCCCGTCGTCGGGCCGGGTCAGGCGGGCGTACTCCTCCATCGGCAGGCCGGGGCGCAGGTGCTTGCCGCTCGGCCGTACCGGGGCGACGACTTCCCGGAAGCCGAGCGCCCGCGCGTTGTCCCGCATCGCGGCGAGCATCCGGCCCGAAAGGCCCTTGCCCTGGTGGCCGGTGGCCACCGTGATCTCGATCGCGCCGACCGTGTCGGGCGTACGGCCGCGCCGCAGGTCGGCGAAGGCCCACAGCAGCATCCGGTCCCAGCCGCCGACGGGCAGTTCGCCGCGTCCGGGGGCGTCCAGCGCGAAGGGCACGCTGTAGGCGCGGGCGACCACAACACCCTCGGGGTCGGTGGCGACCAGCACGTACTGGGGGAACTCGACCGCGATCCGGGCGAAGTTCGCCCAGCCGACGATGTCCTCCAGCACGAACTCCGGCCAGGTGACCGGCATTCCGTCCAGGGCGCCGGCGAGCTCGGGGCGCTCGGCGAGGGTGGTGATGTTCAGCTCCATACGCGCGACCCTAGGCCGCCCGTACCCCTCCGACCAGCGATTATCGGCGCGGGCCGCCGCGCTCCGGAGGCGGCGGGCGGCCCGGCTACCCTCTCGCCGCATGACCACGATGACACCACCGAACTCTCCCGCCCCCGTACATATCCGGCCCTGCCGGGCGGCCGACCTCGACGTGCTGGAGCGGCACATGCCCTCGCCCGGCCGGACCCGGCGGCACGCGGCCCGGTTCGACCGGCAGGAGCAGGGGCGCGCCACCTTCCTGACCGCCTGGGCCGACGACGTACCGGTCGGAACGGCGCAGATCCTGTGGCAGGGCTGCGCGGCACCCGAGGTGCAGGCCCGCTTCCCCGGCTGCCCCGAGCTGAACGGGCTCGCGATCTGGCCACCGGAGCTGCGTTCCCGGGGCATCGGCTCGGCGTTGATCCGGGCGGCGGAGGAGACGGTCCGGGCCGCCGGTCACGCGCTGATCGGCCTGGGCGTGGACGACGACAACCACCGGGCGACCGCGCTCTACCTGCGGATCGGCTACCGGGAGACCGGCTGCCGCTACCTGGACCGGTACGCGTACCTCGACGACGAAGGCGTCCGGCACGAGGTCGCGGACCCGGCCCGCTTCCTGGTCAAGGAGCTGGACGGGGGCGCTCCCGGGCCGACGTGATCCGGCCGGAACCGTGAGGTGTGCATGCCGCGTCCCCACCCGTGACTTCCACCCCGTGCGCCACCTGTGGTCACCCGTCGAGGACCCCGTCGAGGAGCAGAACCATGACCCAGCCCGGCAGTACACCGAACCGCCCCCGGAGAGGCGCCGGATGCCTACAGAGCCTGCTGGTGCTCGCGTTGATCCTCGGCCTGGGCTACGGAGCGTCCAAGATCTTCGGTGACGATGCGTCGAAGTCGAAGGGGTCCTCGTCCGCATCGGACGGCAAGGGCGGATCGTGGGAGGTCGGCGACTGCGGCGGCCCGGACCCGGAGAACAAGCCGGACGGCTACCGCGCCTTCGACTGCGACGACCAGGGCGCGACCTTCAAGGCCCTGAAGATCGAGGACGCGAGCTTCCTGCCCGACGCGATCCAGTGCCCGGCCGGAACGGACCTGATCATCAAGGTCTCCCGGGTCTTCGGCTCCGGCGACGGCAAGAAGGGCGGCGGCATCCCGACCAACACCGTCTGCGGCCGCAACCTGACGGGCGACCACCCCGGCGACGCGGGCGCCGGCGGCGGCCAGCTCGTGGAGGGCGACTGCGTCACGGCGACGGCCAAGGAGATCGCCTGCGCCTCGGCCGGGGCGGACGACTTCAAGGTCCTCGGCCTGGTCAAGGAGAAGACGGAGTGCCCGGCGGCGACCACGGAGCCGATGCAGCTGATGATGGCGATGGGCCGCCCGTACGACGTGATCTGCGGCGGCAAGGTCTGACCGGACCGATGGCGACCGCCCCGGTCGCGCAAGCACCTCTGTCGGGGCCGCTCCTTCGGAGCGGCCCCGCGGCGGTCAGCGGCGCAGCCAGGGCCAGGACTGCGGACCGGGCCAGCCGTCGACGGCCAGACCGACGGAGTGCACCTTGTTGATGTGCCGCTGGAACTCCTTCATCGCCGCCTGCGACTGCGGGCCGAAGTATCCGTCGATCGCGCCCGCGTAGTAGCCGGTCTCGCGGAGCTGGCACTGGGCCTCGATGCCGGCCGCCGTCACGATGTCGGCGCGCGGGACGGCCGTCATGCCGTCGTACCACCCGGCGTACCAGTACCCGCCCCTGAGGTTCATGTCGCAGCTGTACGCGGCGGAGACGGCAGCCTGGGAGGTGCCGGTGGCGTTCGCGGCGGCGGCCGTACCCGGGGCGAGTGCGACGGCGGCGGCCAGCGCCACTGCCGCGACGGAGAGTCGGCGGGTGAGTCTGTGCATGGGTGATCCCTTCGGTGGAGGAGCGACTTCGGAGTCCGGGACAGGGCGCGGCTGCCCCGTCCACCCCCGTGGGGCGGGACAGCCGGCGCGGTCACGTCTGACGCAGGCGCTTCCAGGTGTTGGGGCCGACGATGCCGTCAACGTGGGCGGACCCCATGTAGGTGGCCTGGAACCAGCGGACGGCGGCCCTGGTGCGCGGCCCGAACGCGCCGTCGACCGCCAGTTCCGTGTCGTGGTACGCGTAGTACGCGGTGGTGTTGGCGATCAGCGCCTGCACTTCGAACACGGCGACACCCTTGCTGCCCTCGGCGAGCAGCGCGTTCGTGCCCTTGTAGTAGCCGCAGTACCAGCCGGCGCTCGGGTCCTTCTTGCAGGACGAGGCGGCGGACGCGGCAGACGCGGCGGACGCGGTGGGCGACATCGCGACGGAGGTTCCGAACAGCGCGACGGTGATCATCGCCGTGGCGAGGAGCTTACGGGCCTTCATGTGGAGCAATCTCCTTCGGGAGCGTGAACCGGGTACGGGACGTCATCGCTTGCCGTAGCGCAGCATTTCCCAGGTCCGCGGCCCGACGATGCCGTCGGAGATCACTTCGCTGCCGTAGTACCACTGGAACCAGGTCACGGCGGACTTGGTGTTCGCCCCGTAGATGCCGTCGACCACGAGCTTGGTGCCGCCGGGCTCTCCGTAACGGGTGGTCTCGTTGATGAGTGCCTGGATCTCCTTGACGTGGTCGCCCTGGCTGCCGAGCTCTGCCCACTGGGTGCCGGCGTGGTACCCGCAGTAGCGGCCCACGGTGCTGGTGCCGGGGCAGGCGTCGGCCGCCCGGACGGTCGAGTCGGCGATCGCGGGGACGGCCGGCGCGAACGCGGTGAACGCCGCCGCGGCCAGGGCGGCGGCCGCGACCCGTGCGACACGGGTTCGATGCATGGTGACTGCCTCTCAAGTGGCATGTTGCGAGGACTGCTTCAGCCTGTCGGAGGGGGAGTCGGCCGGGCCATCGGATGGGACTCATCGCGGGTATTCTGGGACGTCCCGGGCTCTGATCTGCTCGAACCCGGCCCGGGACAGGACGATCGTGGTCCGGACAGGGACCGGTTCCGGTTCAGAAATGAGGGGTTCCGTGAGCAAGGGGAAAGAGCCGCCGCGTTCGCTCGGCCCTCATGGGCGGAGGTTCGTCGACCGGCTCCGTGAGCTGAAGGACCGCAGCGGGCTGAGTCTGGCCGCGCTGGCGAACCGGACGAGCTACAGCAAGTCCTCCTGGGAGCGTTACCTCAACGGAAAGAGCCTCCCGTCGGCCGAAGCGGTACGGGAGCTGGCCGGGCTGTGCGGGGCGGACGCGAACCGGCTGCTCGCCCTCCACTCGCTGGCGGCGGACGACTGGGACGTTCAGGCCGACGCACGGGTGCCGGGGGACGTCTCGGGCGCGGCGGCACCTGGCCGGGAACCCGGCCCCGACGTCCCCGGTGAGCACGCCGCCCGGGACGTGGCCGGGGGTTCCCCCGCTGGGGAGGCCCCGCCGGCAGATGACGGTACGGGGGACGGGACGACGCAGCCCCTCTCCTCGGACGGGCAGCCGAACAAGAAGCCGCTGGTCCCGGCGCGCGTCCGGCTCGGCTCCCCCGCGCTCATCGGTGTGGTGGCCGTCGCGGCCCTCGTCGTGTCCGGCTTGCTCGTGTACTTCGCCCCGAGGACGGAGGGCGCCTCCGAGGACCGCCGAGTGGCGAGCACGAAGTTCGTCTTCACCCCCGGCCGCACCCACGGCTGCGACGTCCACCGGGACAACGGCAAGCTGTGGGCGGGCCACAGCGACACCAACGAGGCATTCCTCCAGCAGATCACCACGAGTTGGGACGTCGTCGAGGCACAGTGCCTCCTCGAACACCGGGGCTATCCGGTGGGCGCCGTCGACGGCGCCTACGGCCAAGCCACCGAGAGGGCGGTCAAACGCCTCCAGGAGAACAGCGGCCTGGTGGTCGACGGCATCGTCGGCCCGCACACCTGGCAGGCACTGCGCCAGTGAGTGGTCACCTGCCGCATGAACGCGTGGTTTTCGCGAGAGAGTTGAGGAGGGTCAGGCAGCAGACCGGGCTGACCCTGGTGGCGCTCGCCGACCGGACCACTGCCAGCAAGTCCTCCTGGCAGCGTTACCTGAGCGGCGCGCATCTGCCGCCACGCGGGGTGGTCCGGGAGCTGTGTGAACTGGCCGGACGGAAACCGGGCCCGCTGCTCGCTCTGTGGGAGCTGGCGGAGGCCTCACGCCATCGGCGGCAGCCGCCCGCCGAGAGCGGGAAACCGCCCGCCGCCGACGACGCCGAAGAGGCACCGGAGGCGCCGCCGACGCCCCCTGGGCCGGCCGAGGACGTATCGGAAGCCACCGCCCCGGCCTCGGAGAAGGCGCGCACCGAACAAGCCCGGGACCGGTCCGGGCCGGCCCGCCGGCGGCCTGCCGCGGCCCTGTCCGCACTGCTCGCGCTCGCCGTCGTGGGCGGGGCCCTCCTGGTCTGGTCCGACAGGAAGCCGGAGGGGCTCAAGCCCGGCTGCCGCGGTGCCGACTGCACTGGGAAAAGGTCGCAGCCGAACGCCTGCGGGATCGACGGCAGTGCTCTGCTGACGGCCGCCGAGCGGGAGTTCGACGACCGGACCCGGGTCGACATCCGCTACAGCGAAGGCTGCGACGCGAGTTGGGCGAGGATCTGGTTCGGTGAGATCGGCGACCGGCTGGAGGTGAGTGCTCCCGGACAGGGGACCCAGTCGGTCCGGATAGCCGACAAGTACGACGCCGAGGGCTACCTGGGCACCCCCATGGTCGGCGGTGGTCCCGGCGGTGTACGGGCGTGCCTGGTTCCCGCGGGGACCGACGACCGCCGGTGCTTCAGCAGCACGTGACCCGGCCGGGACCGGCTCGGTCCCGGCCGGGCCGGATGCCACCGCCGCCGGGCCCTCAGCACCGGGCCCGGCGGGTCAGAGGCACTTGCTCACGTAGCTCTGGACGTGCCCCGTCGCGCGCGGGTCGCTGCCGGAGTTGCCGCAGCGGAACGCGTCGGCGCTCGCGCCGGGGGCGAGGGCGAACGAGGTGGCGATGAGCGCCGCCACGCCTGCCAGGACTGTGGTGAGTCGCTTGCGCATGGCCTTCAGGGACCTTCCTCAAGAGGATCGGGACGGGGCCCACTATCGGCACGCGTCGCCGTGTCCCACCAGCTTCCCGAAGGGACGGTGCCCGGTCAGCCGCCGCACTGGGCGAGCATGGCCTTCTTGTCGGCCGCCGTGACCGGGAGTTCGTACTTCAGCGAGACCTGGGCGAACCGCACCGCGTACGAGCAGCGGATCGGCTTGTACGGCGGCAGCCAGGAGGCGGGGCCGGAGTCGCGCTTGGCGTTGTTGGCCGGGCCGTCCACCGGGATGAGGTTGAGCGGGTCGTTGGCGATCTGCTCGCGCTTGGACTCGTTCCAGCGGGCCGCGCCCATCTGCCAGTCGTAGGACAGCGGCATCACATGGTCGATCTGCACCTTCGTCGCCTGCGCCTTGCGCCAGTCGATGGTCTCGCCGGTGTAGGGGTCCTGGAGCGTCATCGCCATGACGATGCAGTCGGAACCGGCCTTGTGCTCGATGTCCTTGCCGTCGCGGGCGAGCAGGTCGTTGCGGGTGTCGCAGCCGTTGCGGGCGAGCGGGATGCCGTCGACGCCGTCCTTCCAGGCGTAGCCGAACTTCTTCCGCTCGTAGCCGGTCTTCGGGCCGCGCCCCTTGGTGGCCACCTTCTCGATGAGCTGCCGGGCGGCGGCCCGGTCCGCGTCGCTGGTGAGGGGCGCCAGGCCCGGCTTCGTACCGTCCGGGTTGTCCAGCGGGCTGGCGCCGAAGCCCCCGGCGGACTGCGCGCCGCCGTTGGCCCCGCCGCTCGTGCCGCCGCCGTCGGCGGAGAGGTCGTCGGGGTCGCAGCCGCCCGCCAGGGCGATCGCGACGAGGGCGCCGAGGGCGGGCAGGGCCGCTCGGTGGGTACGGCGGTGCGCACGGCTGTGCGTACGGGGAGCTATCACGGGAAGCCGTCCTGACGGGGAGAGAAGCGGACGCGGAGAATCCTATGAGCGTCTTCCCCGTCGGGGCGTCCTCCATGACTGCGCTTCAGCACACAGCGCGCCTCGACGCGGGTCACACCTTCCCGATGCCGAGGGTGTTCTCGGACGGCAGCAGCCCCGAGCCGATGACCTCCAGCCAGGGCTCCCCCAGCAGCCCCGCCAGCCGCTCGCGCCCCGGCTCCCCCAGCGCCCGCCACGGCGCGGCGGCCTCCTCGTCGGTGCGCAGCTCCACCTTCGCGCGCAGCTCGCGCCCCGCGTCCGTGGCCGTGCCGTCCGCCGCCAGCAGCCCGCGCTCCTGGAGCCGTTGCCGGGCCGCGTCCCACTCCGCCGCGCTCCACCCCCGGCTCGCGAACACCTCGGGGGCCGCCGCGCCGACCGCCGCGAAGGACACCAGCGACTCGACCGGGTCGAGGCCGGCGTCGGTCAGGGCGGCGATGTGCCCGTCGCCCCGGTGTTCCCGCAGGACGGTCGCCGCCTGCCAGAGCGTCAGGTGCGGGGCGTCGGGCCAGGGCAGGGCGGAGTTGGCGGGACCGAGGCGACCGGGCGCCCCTGGGGTGGCCGCCGCCTCCGCCGCGCGGCGCGCCAGTGCGGCGGCCTCCGCGAACTCCGCCCCCTCCACGCGGTCCCCGAACAGCGCCCGGTAGGTCCGGTCGACCGCCCGCAGCCGGGCCGCGAGCACGGCGTCCGGGTCGGCGACCGCCCAGACGGCCGGAACGTGTCCCTCCACCATCGCCGGGGCGAAGCTGTGGAACGCCCGCACCACCTCGTCCGCGCCGGCGGCCCCCAGCGGAGCCGCCCGCCAGGCGAAGTAGCTCGGCCAGCGCTCCTCGGTGGCGTACCCGAGCGCGGCGGCCTCCTCGAAGGTTGCGGGGGCGTAGTACAGAACGGCGTGCAGGGGCTCCAAGAGGTGCCACATCTGCCGTACGCGAGCCGGTTCTCCGGTCATGATCTCCGCCTCTCCCGGGCTTCCGGAACGGGAATCGTCGATCTAGTCAATGACTAGATCCGACTTCCAGCATGACCCGCACCGCTCGAACTTGTCAATGACTAGATGCCGGGTAGGGTTCCCCCATGAGCAGCGAGCGCGAGCGCACCTACCACCACGGCGATCTGCGGCGCGTGATCCTGGACGCCGCCCTCGACGTCATCGCCGCGAACGGCCCGGCCGCCCTGAGCCTGCGCGATCTGGCCCGCCGGGCCGGCGTCTCGCACGCCGCGCCCGCGCACCACTTCAAGGACCGCACGGGCCTGCTGACCACCGTGGCCGCCGAGGGGTACGCCCTGCTCGCCGACGCGCTGACCGGAGCGCCGGACTTCCGGGAGCGGGGCGTGGCGTACGTACGGTTCGCGGCGACGCATCCCGCGTACTTCCAGGTGATGTTCCGGCCGGACCTGCACCGCGCCGACGACCCGGACCTGCTGGCCGCCCGCGCCCGGGCGACCGAGGCGCTGCGGGCGGGGGTGGCGGACCTCCCGCCGGGCGGCCGGGGCGAGGACGACCGGCTGGCGGGCGTGGCCGCCTGGTCGCTGGCCCACGGCTTCGCGACGCTGCTGCTCAGCGGCAACCTGGCGGACGCCATGACGGGCCGGGACCCCGAGAAGGCGTTCCGGTCCCTCGCCGCGTTGATCTTCGCCCCGGAGGACGGCCGCGACAGCTGACGGGGGGGCTCCCCGACCAGGCTGCCCCGCCCGGCGAGCCAACCCGGCGGGGTCCCGTCGTTCGCCGACCCCGGGACCTACGACCCCAGGATCGTCGTCAGGAACTCGCCCGTCCACGCCAGCAGTTCGCGGCCGATGACCGGCTTGCCGCCGATCTTGCCCGTCGTCGGGCGCGGGACCAGGATCTGGTGGGCGGCCGGCTTGATGACCGTCTTGGGGTGCAGGCGCTTCAGGCGGAGCTCCTGGGACTCGCGCAGCTCCACCGGGGCGAAGCGGATGTTGGAGCCCTGGAGGACGATCTCGCCGACTCCGCAGGCGCGGGCCAGCATGCGCAGGCCCGCCACCAGGAGGAGGTTCTCGACCGGTTCGGGCAACGGGCCGTAGCGGTCGGTCAGTTCCTCGCGGACCGCGCGGATGTCGTCCTCCGAGGAGGCCGAGGCGATCGCCCGGTACGCCTGGAGGCGCAGGCGCTCGCCGGGGGCGTAGTCGTGCGGGACGTGCGCGTCGACCGGGAGCTCGATCTTGACCTCCAGCGGGGGCTCCTCCTCGACGCCGCCCTCCATCTGGGCCCGGTAGTCGGCCACCGCCTCACCGACCATGCGGACGTACAGGTCGAAGCCGACGCCCGCGATGTGGCCGGACTGCTCGCCGCCGAGCAGATTGCCCGCGCCCCGGATCTCCAGGTCCTTCATCGCCACGTACATGCCCGCGCCCATCTCCGTGTGCTGAGCGATCGTCGCCAGGCGCTCGTGGGCCGTCTCCGTCAAGGGCTTCTCGGGAGGGTAGAGGAAATAGGCGTAACCCCGGTCTCTGCCTCGGCCGACGCGGCCGCGCAGCTGGTGGAGCTGGGACAGGCCGAAATTGTCGCCGCGCTCCACGATCAGGGTGTTGGCGTTGGAGATGTCGATGCCGGACTCAACGATCGTCGTGGAGACGAGGACGTCGAACTTCTTCTCCCAGAAGTCCACCACCACCTGTTCCAGGGCCTGTTCGGACATCTGGCCATGTGCCGTGGCGATGCGCGCCTCGGGGACGATCTCGCGGAGGCGGGCGGCGGCCCGGTCGATGGACTCGACCCGGTTGTGGATGTAGAAGACCTGGCCCTCGCGCAGCAGTTCACGGCGGATCGCCGCGCCGATCTGCTTCTCCTCGTACGGGCCGACGAACGTGAGGACCGGGTGGCGCTCCTCCGGCGGGGTGGTGATCGTGGACATCTCGCGGATGCCGGTGACCGCCATTTCGAGCGTACGGGGGATGGGAGTGGCGGACATCGTGAGGACGTCGACGTTGGCGCGGAGCTTCTTCAGCTGTTCCTTGTGCTCGACGCCGAACCGCTGCTCCTCGTCCACGATGACCAGGCCGAGGTCCTTGAACTTCGTCTCGGAGGAGAACAGGCGGTGCGTGCCGATGACCAGGTCGACCGCGCCGTCCTTCAGGCCTTCGAGGGTTGCCTTTGATTCTGTTTCCGACTGGAAGCGGCTCAACGCCCTGACGTTGACCGGGAATTGGGAGTACCGCTCGGTGAACGTGCCGTAGTGCTGCTGGACCAGGAGCGTCGTCGGGACCAGCACCGCCACCTGCTTACCGTCCTGCACCGCCTTGAACGCCGCCCGGACCGCGATCTCCGTCTTGCCGTAGCCGACGTCGCCGCAGATCAGCCGGTCCATCGGGACCGTCTTCTCCATGTCCTCCTTGACCTCGGCGATTGTGGACAGCTGGTCGGGCGTCTCCGCGTACGGGAAGGCGTCCTCCAGCTCCCGCTGCCAGGGGGTGTCCGCGCCGAAGGCGTGGCCGGGGGCCGCCATGCGCGCGGAGTAGAGCTTGATCAGGTCGGCGGCGATCTCCTTGACCGCCTTCTTCGCGCGCTGCTTCGTCTTCGTCCAGTCCGCGCCGCCCAGCCGGTGCAGCGTCGGGGCCTCGCCGCCGACGTACTTGGTGACCTGCTCCAGCTGGTCGGTCGGGATGTACAGGCGGTCGCCGGGCTGGCCGCGCTTGGCCGGGGCGTACTCGACGAGCAGGTATTCGCGGGTCGCGCCCTGGACCGTGCGCTGCACCATCTCCACGTACCGGCCGACGCCGTGCTGCTCGTGGACGATGTAGTCGCCGACCTCCAGCGTCAGCGGGTCGATCGTCTTCCTGCGGCGGGCCGGCATCCGGCCCAGGTCCTTGGTGGCCGTGCGCTGGCCGGTCAGGTCGGTCTCGGTGAGCACCGCCAGCTTCAGCGCCGGGTCGACGAAGCCCTGCTCGATCGCCCCGCAGGAGACGTGGACGAGGGACGGGGAGATCTCGGCCAGGTCCGCGTCGAGGCGGGCCGGGATGCCCTCGCCGCTCAGCACCTCGACCGTACGGGAGGCGAGCCCCTGGCCCTCCGTGACGTACACCGTGCGCCAGCCGTCGGCCAGCCAGCCCTTGGTGTCGGCGAGCGCCCGGGCGGTGTCGCCCCGGTACGCCTCGGGGGCGTGCATGGAGAGCTGGAGCGTGTCGTCGTCGTGGTCGGCGGCGTCGGCCGCGAACGGGGAGACCGACCACCACATCATGCCCAGCTCACGGGCCCGGTCCCGGACGTCCGCGATGCCCCACAGGGAGGCCGCGCCCACGTCGATCGGGGCCTCGCCGCCGCCCGCGCTCGCCGCCCACGACGCCTGGAGGAACTCCTGGCTGGTGGCGACCAGATCGGCCGCCCGCGTGCGTACCCGCTCCGGGTCGCAGACGATCGCCATCGCGTCCTTCGGCAGGACGTCGAGCAGCAGCTCCATGTCGTCGACGAGGACCGGGGCCAGGGACTCCATGCCCTCGACCGCGATGCCCTCCGCGATCTTGCCGAGCAGTTCGCCCAGCTCCGGGTGGGCCTCGGCGAGGGCCGCCGCCCGCTCGCGGACCTGGTCGGTCAGCAGCAGCTCGCGGCAGGGCGGGGCCCACAGCCCGTGCGCGGCGACCTCCAGCGACCGCTGGTCGGCGATCTTGAAGTAGCGGATCTCCTCGACCTCGTCGCCCCAGAACTCCACCCGGAGGGGGTGCTCCTCGGTCGGCGGGAAGACGTCCAGGATCCCGCCGCGTACGGCGAACTCACCGCGCTTCTCGACCAGTTCGACCCGGGAGTACGCGGCGGCCGCCAGCGCGTCCACCACCTCCCCCAGGTCCGCGCTCTGCCCGCCCGCAAGGCTCACCGGCTCCAGGTCGCCGAGCCCCTTGACCTGCGGCTGGAGCACCGAGCGGATCGGGGCGACGACGACGGAGACCGGGCCCGTCTCCGGGTCGTCCTCGCGCGGGTGCGCCAGGCGGCGCAGCACGGCGAGGCGGCGGCCCACGGTGTCCGAGCGGGGCGAGAGCCGTTCGTGCGGCAGGGTCTCCCACGAGGGGTACTCCGCGACCGTGTCCGGCGGCAGCAGCGTGCGCAGGGCCGCGGCCAGGTCCTCCGCCTCGCGGCCCGTGGCGGTGACGGCCAGGACGGTCCGGCCGGTCTGCCGGGCCAGCGCGGCCACGGCGAACGGGCGCGCGCCGGGCGGGCCCACCAGGTCGACATGGGCCCGGTGCCCGTCTCCGGCGGCCTTCACCGCCTCGGCGAGCGCCGGGTCCGTAACGACGACATCCAGCAGACCGTGCAGGCTCATGAAGTTTCCGTCCGGGATCAGATCAGCGGTGGCTCAAAGCCCGGCAGCCGGCTGCTGCCCGGGCAACGCGAAGGGCCCGACACGTGGGACGCGCCGGGGGTTCCAGGTTACGACCCGGGGGTGACAGCCGCGTCCACAACCGGCCGACCGGCGGGCCTGGACGCCCCGGGACACTTCGCCGGCCGCCGTGCCCGGCCGGCTTCGCCGCCCGTCGTGCCGGGCCCGCCGCTCGTCGACGGTCGCACACCGTTCATCTCCGTATCGCACACAGTTGTGTCGGGGATCCTCACAGGAGTGATCCCAGCGTCTAGTCTTTGCCCGACCCTTGCACAACAGGATGTGCGGAGTGGCGCGAGAGCGTCATTCACGCGGTCGTCATACAGGCAAGTACCGGGCAATACAGGCAAGTACCGGGCGCGGGCGGAGCGAGCAGCGGCCGGGGCGGGCGGCGCGGGGCGATCCCCCTCGGTGCGACAGCCCCACGGCATCGGCATCGGGGGCGTACGTGGGCGAGAACGAGATGTCTGTCTTCGGGGTCC
This sequence comes from Streptomyces sp. PTY087I2, assembly GCF_001687325.1. Classification (GTDB taxonomy): domain Bacteria; phylum Actinomycetota; class Actinomycetes; order Streptomycetales; family Streptomycetaceae; genus Streptomyces. The sequence continues at coordinate 135,655 of NZ_LZRD01000018.1, forward strand.
CGGAGGCCGAGGAAGAGATCTACCGGCACTTCCTGCGCAACCCCGGAACCCGCGCCGACGATCTCCACCCCCTGCTGCGCTCCCGGTACGGCCAGACCCGGGCCCGGATCGCCCGGCTCCAGGAGATGGGGCTGCTGCACGCCGAGGACGCGGAGCGGCGGATCTTCCCGGCGGACCCCGAGGCGGCGCTCGCCCGGCTGGTCGACGTACGGCTCGCGGCGCTCCATCAGGAGCTGCGTCGCGTCACCCGGTCGCGGCACGTCATTGAGGGTCTACGCGCGGAGCAGGGGGCCCGTACACCCCATCCGCAGGGCATCGAGCAGTTGGAGGGGCTGGCTCAGATCCGTAACCGGATCGACGACCTCGCGTTCTTCGCCCGGGACGAGATCCTGTCCGTGGAGCCGTACACGCGGCTGTCGCCGGAGAACATCGCCCGGTCCCGCCCGCTGGACCTGCGCTGTCTGCGGCGCGGGGTGCGGATCCGCAACGTCGTCTCCAGCGCGGCGCTCCAGGACCCGCCGACCGCCGCCTATCTGCGCGAGCTGGCCGAGCACGGGGCGGCGATCCGGGTGACGCCGGACACCACGGAGCGGCTGCTCGTCTACGACCGCCGGGCGGCGCTCGTCCCGCTGGACCCGCGCGACACCTCGCGGGGCGCGCTCCTGGCCCATCGCAGCGGCCTGGTCTCCAACATCATCTCCCTGTTCGAACGGATCTGGGAGCAGGCCGACGATCTGTCCCTGGCCGTCGGCGGCGCGGGGAGCGGCGAGGGCGCGGCCGCCCCCCGCCCGTCCGGCATCGAGCGCCGCGTGCTGGTGTCGATGTGCACGGTGGGCAAGGACGAGGCGGGGGCGCGGGAGCTGGGGGTATCGGTGCGGACCTACCGGCGGCATGTCGCCGATCTGATGCAGACGCTCGGCGCGGCGAGCCGGGCGCAGGCCGCGCTGCTGGCCCGCGAACGCGGCTGGATCTGACCGCCGACGGGCTCCGGGCCCCGTGGCCCGGCGGCCCCGTGGCCCCGTGGCCCCGGTCAGGATCCGCCGGGCCCGCCCTGCGCCTGCGGCTCCTGAGACCCGTGGCACACGCCCTACGGCTGCGGCTCCTCCGCCCAGCCGCGCAGGGCCGTGTCCGCCAGGACGCAGGACACCGCCCGCCGCACCGCCGACGCGTCCGTCGTCCCGGCCAGCTCGACCCGCAGCACGATCCGGTCCTGCCCCACCTCGGGGTGGCAGGACCAGTGCCCCGGGAGCAGTCCCAGCAGCCGTACGACGGTGGTCCAGCCGGTCGGGGCCGCGCGGTCGCGGCGTACGACGACGACGTCGACCACGGCCCTGGTCCGGGCGGTCCGGCGAGCCGTCATGACGCCGTCTCCCGGTCCCCGGCGGGCCCCGGGTCGAGGACCTGCCGGGCCGCCGCCGCCAGAGCCGTGATGCCGACGGGCAGGGCGGCCCGGACGTCGGGGGCGAAGCCGGGTGCGTGGTTGGGCGGTACGGGCTCGCCCCCGGCGCGGGCCGCCCGCCAGGGGCCGGCTCCGGTGGTCCCGAGCATCCAGTACGCGACCGGGACCCCGCCCGCCGCGAAGTGCGGGAAGTCCTCGGTGGCCGTCGACCCGGCGAGGTCCAGCACCCGGCCGGGGCCGAGCAGCGCCTCGTGGGCCCGGCGCACCCGGGCCGTGAGCGCCGGGTCGGGGCGCAGGGCGGGCGAGCGGGCGGTGACGGTGAATCCGGGTTCGCGCGGGGCGTCGAAGGCGGCGGCCTCGGCCCGGACGACCCGTTCGGCGGCGGCCGCCAGCCGGTCGAGCGCCGAATCCGTGAATGCCCGGATGGTGAGGGAGAGTTCGGCGTGGTCCGGGGTGATGTTGCCGCGCTCGCCCGCCCGCACCGAGCCGACGGTGAGCACGGCCTGTTCGGCGGGCGCGGTCTCCTCGGCCACCACGGTGCGCAGGCGCAGCACGGTGGCGGCGGCCATCAGGACCGGGTCGATGTTCAGGTGCGGGGTGGCCGCGTGACCGCCCCGGCCGTGCAGGACCGCCTCGGCGGCGACGCTCCCCGCCATCAGGGGCGGCCCGCCGGCCGGCGCGTGGGCGAGGGTCCCGGCGGGGAGCGGGGCGGCGTGCTGGGCCAGGACCGCGTCGGGGACGCCGAACCGCTCGTACAGCCTGCCGCCCTCCAGCAGGGACCGGGCCCCGCTCAGCGTCTCCTCCTCGGGCTGGCCGACGACGAGGATCGTGCCTCGCCAGGCGTCCCGGGAGGCGGCGAGGAGTTCCACCGCGCCGGTGACCGCCGCGATGTGCAGGTCGTGGCCGCAGGCGTGCATGGCTCCGGGCACGGTGCTGGCGTACGGGAGTCCGGTGGCCTCGGTGACGGGCAGCGCGTCCAGCTCGGTGCGCAGCAGCACGGTGGGCCCGGGGCCGTTGCGCAGGACCCCGACGAGCCCGTGACCGCCGCCCACGGAACGGGTGACCGTGCAGCCGTGCTCCGCGAGCCGGGCGGCGAGGCGGCCGGCGGTGCGGTGCTCGTGACCGGAGAGTTCGGGGTGGGCGTGCAGGTCGAGGTAGAGCTCGACGGCGGAGCGGAGCAGGGGTCGCGGCAGGGGCCCGGGGGCCGGGGCCGCGTTCCGCGAGGGTGCGGCCCGCGCCGCCGCGTCCCCCGTGTGCCCGTCGTCGTCCGCGTTCTTCGTGGCTCTCTCCGCTGTGACCACCGCGCACCTCATCTCTGCTCAACGAGCCTGCTCCGTACGGCTGTCACGTGCCGCTCCGTCGCTCTGCCACCGGGTGTCAGCGATGTGACAGCGAAACCGCGGCCGATCTGACAGCGGCCACCCCTGCAATGGGTCCAGCACCCGGGCACCGCGCCGGAACAGCCGGCCGGACCCCCCACGAGACCAGGGAGATCACCATGGCCCCCAAGACCGAACTCGCCACCCTCGCCGACGAGATCCTGGAGCTGGAGTCGGAGACCTTCGAGATCTCGGACTACTCCGACGTGGCGGAGGTCGTCCTCGCCGGTTCGACGTCGTGTTCCTCGACGTCGACCTGCTCCAGCACCACCAGCACCACCTCTTGCAGCGCCTGACACCGCTGCTCGACCGCGCGTACGGCGGCCCCCTCCGCGAGCCGGAAGGGGCCGCCGCACGTGCCGCGCCCCTCGAACGGATCGCGGGGCGGTCGCGGATCGTCCAGCACCGGGGAACCGGACCGGAACAACCGGCCCGACTCCCGCGAAACCAGGGAGATCACCATGGCCCCCAAGACCGAACTCGCCACCCTCGCCGACGAGATCCTGGAGCTGGAGTCGGAGACCTTCGAGATCTCGGACTACTCCGACGTGGCGGAGGTCGTGCTCGCCGGTTCCACGTCGAGCTCCTCGACGTCGACCTGCTCCGCCACCACCAGCACCACTTCCTGTAGCGCCTGACACCGCTGCTCGGCCCGCTCGTGCGGCTGCCCCCTCCGTCGGTCGGAGGGGGCTGTCGTACGTGGTGCGCCGGCCGGTCACGGGAAGGGGTGCGGGACGGCCTTGATCTCCGCCTCCGGCAGGTCGTCGGTCCGGCGGCCCGCCGCTCGCGGCGCGGTCCGCAGCCGGGGCATGTGCAGCGCCCGCTGTCTGGTCCAGCCGAAGTCCAGCGGCAGCAGCCCGGGGACGATGGTGGAGACGGTGTGCAGGCCCATCCGGTGCTGTTCCGGCGTCGTCTGGTCGACGGCGATGACGTCGTAGCCCGCCCCGGTCAGCCGGTCCCGCAGGAGCCGCAGATCGTCCAGCAGGTCGCCGGTGCGGGGGCGCAGCGGCTGCCAGTCGGCGAACGCCTCCGTCAGCGGAAGGACGGCGGCCGGTTCCAGGTACTCGGCGGCGTGCCGGGCCATCGACGGCAGTCCGTAGAGCTGGGCGTGGTCCTTGAGATGCCGGACTTTGGTGAAGTCCTGCTCCATCGCCTCCAGTTCGGCCCGGCGTTCGGCCACCTGGTAGGGCAGGTGCGGGATGTAAGTGAGCACTTCGGACAGCGCGGCCTCCACCGTGTCCGCCGGGTCGAAGCCGGCCGCCGCGCTGAAGGACAGCGTGCCGGGGCCGCCGTCCCGGCGCACCGCGAGGGCGGTGACGACGGGGACCGCCAGATCCATCCGCGTATCGAAGGCGTGCACGTCGTAGCCGTGCAGGGCCGCCCGGTCGAGCATCGAGCGGACGGCGGGGGCGGTCGCGCCGGTGAGGTCGATCTCGGTGAGCCGGGTCCGTCCGTACCAGGCGAGGAGGAAGGCGTCCCGCTCGACGAGTTCGAGGAGGCCGAAGAGGATCGCCTCCTCCGGACTGCCGCCGGTGGCACAGCCGTTGGAGCATTCGAAGACGAAGTTGTCGGCGTCCACGCCCGCGCTGTAGTGGGCGAGCCGGGACGGGACGAGGACCGGGGCGTCGTCGCGCAGGGAGTGGCCCCAGACCCAGGGGATCGGCCGGTCCGGGTCGAAGGGGCTGACCAGGGGGTCGGTGGCGTACGTCTCCGGCGTGTAGAAGCCACAGTCGGCGGGGTTCAGGGCCTGGCCGGAGAGGTTGCGGTAGCTGTCGACGACCGGGGTCGTGCCGCGCCGGCGGTGGGTGCCCGCGTACCGCTCCAAGCCCTCCAGGTGGGCGAGGGTGCGGCTGGTGGCGTACCGGTTGGCCTGGCCGCTCCAGGTGACGTCGTTGAGACCGGCGTAACCGCGGACGAAGTGGGTTCCGGCGACCGGGGCGGTGGTGGTGGAGGTGGGGTTGATCCAGATGTCGGAGCCGAGGGCGCCGCACACCGGGTTGGCGAGGGCGGCGGTCGGCAGCGGATAGGAGTCCAGGGTGCGCAGGCGGTAGGTGCCGGGGTCCGGTTTCGGGGCGGGGGCCAGGACCAGCCGGGCCGCCTCGGCCGTGTCCGGGACCTCGTGGACGCAGGAGGGGCACAGGGGTTCGGGCAGCAGCGGGAAGGTGGCCGTGGCGAGCGTGACCAGGTCGACCCGGGTGACCTGGGGCAGCGCCCGGTCGGCGGGGGTCGGGGAGGAGGCCTCGGGGTCCGGCCCTCCGGGGGTGGCGGTGGAGCCTCCGCGGCCGGGCTCGGCCGGGGTGGCGGCGGATCCCTCGGGGCCGGGCGCTCCCGGGGTGCTGCGCAGGCCCGAGAAGACCGCGCTGTACGTCGCCCACACGGCGTCCACCGCGTAGTCCGTGAGCACCGGCCAGTCCACGGCCCCCCGCGGCTGGTGACCCAGCTCCAGGGCCTCCCGCTCCGACCGGCTGCGCAGCCGCTGCCAGCGCATCGCCAGACACTGGCCGCAGACAGGGGCATCGGGTCCGCCGCCCCAGGGGCCGATGAGGACGGCCCGGGAGGTCAGCTGCACAGTGGCGGCGGGCCGGGTGCCGGCGTACGGGTCCGGGCGGCCGAAGCCGAGGACGTCGGCGGCCCCGAGCGGGACCACGTACGGCGCGGGGAGGTCTCCCGCGCCGGGGGTGTCCTCGTGGCGGGCCGACAGCGCGGACTGGAGGAGGGTGCGCGCCGCGTCCAGCGGGGTCGGGGCGGTGGCCGTCGTCATGACTTGTCGCTCCAGCGGAAGGTCTTCAGCGCCACCGCGCCGAGGACGAGGGCGAATCCGGTGAGGACGGCGCACGCGACGCCGATGTCGGCCAGGGAGCCGCCGCCGGTCAGCGCGCCGGAGACCCCGTCGTTGAGATAACGCAGCGGCAGGATCCGGGAGAGGGCCTGCATCCAGCCGGGCATGGCGTCCAGCGGGAAGAACGAGCCGGACAGGAACGCCATGGGAATCATCAGGCAGTTGGCGACGGCGGCGACCGCCTCGGGGGTCTTCGCATAGCTGCCGACGATGACGCCGAGCGCGAGGAACGCGGTGATGCCGAGGACCAGCACGGGCAGGGCGAGCGGCCACCGGCCGTCCAGCTGAAGGCCGAATGAGGGCAGGAGAGCCACTGCCACGAACAACACCGCCTGTACGGCTCCGATGGCGAGCGCCAGCACATAGCGGGAGGCGAGGACGGCGGAGACCGGTGTGGGCGTCATCCGGATCAGCCGGAGGATGTCGTCGCGCCGCCACTGCATGAGGACGAACCCGACGCCGAAGACCGCGGCGTTGGCGACGCCCCAGGACAGCACACCGGGCGCGATGTAGTTGATGTAGGGCTTGCCGCTCTCCTCGACCGTCTGGCCGTGGAAGATCAGCCCGAAGACGACCAGGAAGATCAGCGGGAAGGCGAAGGTGAAGAAGAGGGTGGTGCGGTCGCGGGTGTAGGCCCGGTACCCGGCCTGGCTCAGCGCGGTGTAGGCGCTCATGGGGTGTCTCCGTATCGCTGGATCACTGGATCGCTGCATCGCTGTACGTGCGTCGGGGGCGGCGGATCGGCCGGGGTCACGGCTGCGGGGCGCCGGTGCCGGTCAGCTCCAGGTACACGTCCTCCAGGCTCGCCGTCCTGGTCTGTACGCCCTGGAGCCCCGCGATCGCGTCGACGGCGGCCAGGACCCGGCCCGCGGTGAGGGTCTCCAGCACGAGCGAGCCGCCCTCCTCGGTCACCCGGTCCACGCCCTCGATGGCGCGGGCCTGTTCGGGGGTGAGGCGGCCGGCCGGGACCAGCAGCCGGGTGGTCGGGGCGGCGGCGGCGATCAGCCGGCCGGGGCTGTCCAGCGCGGCGACCTTGCCCGCGACCATGATGGCGACCCGGTCGCAGAGCGCCTCGGCCTCGTCCAGGTGGTGGGTGGTGTAGACGATGGTGCGGCCCTGGCCCTTGAGGTCGCGCAGGACCTGCCAGAGCGAGCGGCGGGCCTGCGGGTCGAGGGCGGCGGTCGGCTCGTCCAGGAAGATCAGTTCGGGGTCGTGGACCAGGGCGGAGGCGATGGCGAGCCGCTGCCGCTGGCCGCCGGAGAGGTCGTCGACCCGGGTGTCGCCCTGCTCGGTGAGGCCGACGGAGGCGAGCGTGCGCTCGGCGGCCGCCGCGTCGCACCGGTAGAGGGCGGCCACGGTGGCCAGGTGTTCGCGGGCGGTCAGCCGGACGAAGAACGCGGAGGCCTGGGTCTGCACGCCGAGCCGGGGCAGCAGCGCGGTGTTGCGCGGCCAGGGGCTCATGCCCAGGACCGCCACCGTGCCGGAGTCGGCCCGCCGCTGGCCCTCCATGATCTCGACGAGCGTCGTCTTGCCCGCCCCGTTGGGCCCGAGCAGCCCGAAGAACTCCCCGCGTTCGACGGTCAGCGAGACCCCGTCGACGGCCCGGGTGGCCCCGTACGTCTTGTGGACCTCGGTCAGGGCGACGGCGGGCCCGGCGGACGGTTCCGTCGGGGGGCCCTGCGAGGGGCGGGGGGCGGTGGACGTCATGGGACTCTCCTCGATGGGGAACAGCGGGCCCGGGGCGGGCACTTCAGGTGGTCAGCAGGTGATGGACGCCCGCGACGAGCGCCGCGACGACGGCGGCCAGGACGAGGACCGTGGCCGCCGCGTAGACGGGGTAGGCGATACGGGCCCGGCGCGGGTAGGCGGCCGCCTCCGGGGAGCGGCGCAGGGCGAGCCGCAGATAGCCGCCCGCGGAGGCGGCGAGGCCGGTGGCCCCGGCGAGTTGGCACGCGATCTTGTAGCCGTCCAGCGGCGGCAGCGGCACGAGCATCATGAACGCCTGGACGCTGCCGAGGAGCAGGAGGGCGGCGAACGCCTCATGCGTCGCGTCGTCGAGCGGGGCGAACAGCCACAGCGCGCAGAACGGGAGCAGGAAGACCAGGTTCATCACCGCACCGGCGGCGGCCGTGGCGATGCGGTGCCTCCGGGTGCCGAGGTAGAGGTAGTCGTCGACCGTGCAGTACATGATGACGGCGGGCAGCCGCCACCGCAGCCCGATCTCGGCGACCCGCCCGCCGTGGTGCCGGGCCACCACGCCGTGCGCCAGCTCATGGAGGGCGGTGCTCACCCAGAGCAGGATCGCCATGCCGGTCAGCAGAACCGGGTTGGACATCAACCCCCGTACCGCCAGCAGCAGTTCGCCGGAGCGGGCGACGACCACCGCCTCCATGGCGAGGACCAGCGCGAACAGCGGCACCAGGGCCGCGGGCGCGAGCAGGAAGCCGAAGACGCGGTGGAGGCGGGCGGTGGTGGCGTCGGCATCGGCCACCAGCGGGAGGGAGCCGCGCAGGAGGGTGCGCTTCTCCGGTACGGGGACGGGGGCGGGCTTCGGTTCGGGGGCGCCGGCCAGGAGCCCCTTCGTGCCCAGCAGGGCCAGGAGCTGCCGCCAGTGGGCGTCGGCCAGGCGTCGCCCGTACTCCCCCGCGTACGCCTCGCCGATCTCCGCGAGGCTCCGCTCGCCGTCCATGCGGGCGATGAGGAAGTGCTCCTTGGCCCCGACCTTGAAGGAGTTCCCGGTCTCGGCGTCCTTGATCAGGTGGACCGTCGCGGCCCCGTCCAGCAGCGGATCGCTGAGCAGAACACGGGGCCGCAGCGCGGGGCGGTAGGCGGCGAGCGCCCCGGGGGCCGCGCTCACGCGGACTCCTTGAGGACCCGGCCCAGGACATGGCTGAGGTAGGCCTCGTCGCGGATGGTGACGTGCAGCCGGTTGTTGGTCATATGCATGTACGGGGAGAGCAGGAGCGGCAGCGCCACCGCCGGGTCGGTGACCTGTTCGTCCCGCTCACCGTCCCAGGACCGGAACACCAGGTCCCCGTCGACGGCCAGTTTCCGGGCCCGGTCCCGCAGTTCGGCGCAGTGCTCGGCCCAGCCCGCCAGGGATCCGGGCAGCGAGCGGGCGCTCCCGGGCGGGGCCGTGGCGGCCCGGACCCGGGCGAACCGGTCCCGCAGCCCGTCCGCCGTCCGGGCGTAGTTGGTGTCGTACTCCTCGGTGCCGATGAAGCCGGTGCCGGGGAACGCCCGGTGCCAGAACTCGTAGTAGTCGTCCAGATATCCGGTCAGCTCGGCCCGGTCCGGCAGGAACGTCGAGGACATCACCATCATCAACTGGGCCGCCGTGCCCAGCAGTACGGTGCGCAGATGGAGGTTCTTGGTGGCGAGGGCGTCGATCACCAGGTCGCTGGAGTGCCGGAAGTGCCACTCGGCCAGCTCGATCCCGGCGGGCCCGCCGTACTTCCCGAACTCCGGCTCGTACGGCTCCCGGTGGCGGGAGTTGTTGGGGCGCAGGTTCATCCGGCCCTGCTCGTCCGTGTAGTGGCCGCGCTCGCTGCCGGGGAACTCGATCTCGAAGAGGGTGTTGTAGAAGTCGTTCAGGAACCCGGAGTCGACCTCGTACAGCGCGGGCCGCTCGGCCAGGAACGCGTCCACGGCCCGCTCGGTGCGGCGGGCCACCTCCGGCTCGGCGGCGGGCGAGGACGGCTTCAGTCGCAGCCGTACGTGGGGGCCCTCCAGCCAGTAGTTGATGAAGAAGTACCCGGCGAGCAGGCCGTCCGCCTCCAGCTCCGCCACCAGCGGGCGGACGCAGTTCAGGAGGAAGGGGCGGGGGTTGGCGGCGTAGAAGACGTGGGTGGCCTGCCAGGAGCCGGTGGTGGTCGCGGCCGGCACGGCGGGGGGCGGGGGTGTCATGAGGTGGTCCTCCTGCGGACGGGTACGGCCGTCTCCACGGCGAGTTCGGCGACATGGCGGCCGGGGCCCGAGACGGTGGGCAGCGCGTCCTCGTCCGGCAGCATCTCCCGGAACACCACCCGGGCGTCGGGAGACTTGATCAGCGCCTCGAACGCGGACAGGGACAGCGGGCTGTCGAAGTCGAGGTACTGCGGTTTGGCGCCGGTCGCGCCCCGGGCCCCGGTGTCCGACACGGTCGCGAAGACCCGGTCGGGCAGCCCGTGGGTGCGCCGGAAGGCGTGCCAGTCCAGGAACCAGCCGTCCTCCGGTGCGCCCGGCCGGTGCAACGGCAGGACAGCGGCCGGGGCGCTCCAGCTGCGCCGGCTCAGGACGAGCGAGCCGTGCCGCACCCGGGGCCGCCCGGTGACCCCGCCGCGCGGCTCGCCCTCGGGGACGCCCGCCCACACGTTGAGCGGGGCCATCGAGGTCGGGGAGAGCAGGAGCAGGGTGCGGGGCAGTTCGGGCAGGGCGAGCGGGACGAGGTAGCCGAGGTAGACGGGGATGACCTCGCGGTCCAGGCGGACCGAGCGCAGGGCGAGCCGGTCGGCCTCGGGGTCGTGCACGAGGTAGAGATCGTCCAGGTCGATCCTGAACTCCTCGCCCAGCGTGCCGCGTTCGCCGGGGCAGACGATCTCGTACGGGGTGAGCCTGCCGTGCAGGTTGAGGTTGCTGGTGACCGGACCGCCGGTGACCTCGGCGAGGACCGCGCCTTCGGGCACGAGGGCGTCGGCGTCCGCGAGGAGCTGTTCGTCGAGGCCGTCGAAGAGCTGGGTGAACCGGGTGAACGAGAACGACACCCCGCCGTAGGACCGGTTGAGGACGACGAGCGGGTCGCCCGGGCGGTCGGCGATCTGGACGTGGTGGCTCATCGGGGCGAACCCGGCCCGGGGGACGTCCAGTTCACCGGCGACCGCGTCCAGGAACGCGTCGTCGAGCCACACCTCGCCCGCGTCCGGCTCCGCCGCCTCCCACAGCGCGGCCATCCGGGCGGTGAAGGTGCGGCGCGCGTCGTCGAGGGCGCGCAGCCGGGGCAGGCCGAGCCAGTTGACCTCCGGGACGTAGGTGCCGTCGGCGTCGTACGGGGTGCGGGAGGCGGTGAACGTCATGTACTGGTCGAAGAAGTCCTCGTGAAAGTCGTGGACCAGCTTCAGCAGGTCGTCGCAGCGGCCGCCGTGGCCGTACCGGGCGAGGAAGAAGCCCTGGAAGGTGATCCGCTGCGGGAGGGTGAGGTCGAAGGCGGGCAGCACCCGCTCCACGGCCGCCAGCGGCCCGGCGGCCAGCTCGCGCCAGGCATCGGGATCCAGCGCGACGCGGGGGGCCGGGGCATCAGGGGCCCGGTCGCCCGGCGAGCTCTGGCCCGGAGCTGCCGGAGCCGCGCCGCCCGAAGCCCGGTCGCCCGGTGCCTGGTCGTCCGGCGAGCCGCCCGGTGCCTGGTCGTCCGGTTCCTGGTCGTACGGCGAGCTGCCCGGAGCCGGAGCCTCCGGAGCCTGGTCGCCCGGGGCCTGGTCGCCCAGGGAGCCCTGGCCCGGAGCCTCCGGAGCCTGGTCGCGCGCAGCCTGAGCGCCCTTGCCCGCGACGCCCGGAGCCCGGTCGCCCCGGTCCGGCGCGCGCCCCGTGCCCGCCGCCGCGTCCTCGTACAGCAGCGTCTGCGGGACCTTCGCGCGCTCGACCCCCAGCTCCTCCTCCTGCACCGCCCGCAGCCCGGCCCGTACGGCTGCCAGCAGGACGCGCCGCTCGTCCGGGGCCGCGTCGGCGAAGCGGGCCGCGTGGGCGGCGGGCTCCTCCAGGCGGTCCGCGAGCCGGGCGGCCCAGGGGCGGTCCAGGCCGCGCAGCGCGTCCTGGAAGGCCCGGAGCGGGTCGGTGTCGTGGACCTCGGTCCGCAGACACGGCACCTGGACCATGCCGACGTCCAGGAGCGCCCCGAGGTACTGCTCGCACTCCTCGCGCGCCGCCCCCCGGTCCCGCTCCAGCCAGGCCGCCAGCTCGCCGTAACGGATCGTGCCGCGTTCCTCGAACAGGCCGAGCAGCCGTTCCAGGGTGCCGCTGCGGCGCAGGAAGAACAGCCGGTCCTTCACCGCGTCGAAGGTGACGGCCGCGTCCTCGTCGCCCGTGGTGACCCAGCGCCGTACGTAGCGGACCCGGTCGTCGTCGCGCCCCCAGCCGGAGGCGAGGGCGAGCGGCAGATCGGCCCGGCGGACCGGGTCGGCGATCACCGCGTCGGCGATCCGGCCGAGCGCCACGACGTTGAGCCGGACCTGCGTCCGCCACTCCTCCCCCACCCGCGTACGCAGCCCGTCCGAGCCGCCGAAGACGCCGGGGGCGACGCCGGTGAAGGTGGAGAAGGGGCTCGTCTTGCACGCGGTCCGGTACACGTAGGAGAGCAGCGAGCGTTCGATCTTGCGCTGTTTGCGGTCCGGCCGCGCCCCGGGGCGGGACGCCTTCTCCCGGTAGGCGTCGAGCTGGGCGTCCAGGGTCGGCGAGGCGAGCAACAGGCCTCTGCGCAGCCGCTCGTGGCCCGCGATCCGGGCCAGCTCGGTGCGGGTGCGCCCGGTCTCGTCCGCCAGCAGGGCGGCCCCCGCACCCCGCTTGCCGGCGAGGGCGCGCCGGCCGGTCAGCCAGTCGGCGAGGGCCCCGGCGGCGGCCGGGTCGAGGGCGCGGACCCGGTTCAGGGCGTCCTCGGCGGCGGCCGGGTCCGGCAGCCGGTTGTTGAAGACGTCGCGGCGCAGCTTCAGCAGGGCACGGCGCAGCGGTTCGTCGTCGCTGCCGCCGATCAGCCCGTGCAGCTGGTCCGCGGCCTTCCCGGCGAGCAGGGCCAGCTGTTCGGTGGTGTCGAGGACGTCGTCGGCCCAGCGCCGGCTGTCGGGGCAGCGCAGGGCCCGGACCTCGTCGACCGGGAGCCCGGCGACGCGCAGCATGAACGCGGGCGGTGCGGAAGGGGAGTTCGTGGTGTCCGTCATCGTCGTGTCCCCGCTCAGGCGATCTCGTAACGGAAGTCGGCGGGGGCGGGGCGTTCGTTGCCGATCATCATGATCAGCAGGGGCGCCTCGCCCGTCCCTTCGAGCCCCAGTTCCTCGATGTAGGAGATGTTGTCGAAGCCGAGGGCGACCCCGCAGCCGAGCTCCACGGCCGCGGCGGCGGTGTAGACGGACTGGGCGACGGCCCCGATGGTGGCGTTGACCAGCCGGTATCCCCGGTCGCCGACGGCGTCGAGGACGGCGGTGGTGCGGACGGTCGGCACGAGCACGGCCCCGGCCTGCTCCAGGTTGTAGTTGGCGAGGAAGTAGTTCCGCTGGAGGAACTCCCCCGGCCGCCCCTCCTTCACCCGTCGCAGGCTCCGCCGCTCGGGGTCGTGGACGTACGAACCGGGCTCGACGCCCTCGACGTGGTTCACGAACGCGTACACCCGGGCCAGCCGGGCGTCACCGGTGTCGCCGCCGAGCCGCGATCCGGCCGATGCGGCGGCCAGGCAGGCGGCCAACTGGTCGGCGGTGACGGGCTTCTGGGCGTCGAACCGGCCGAAGCTGCTGCGGCGGGCGCGCAGCGCGGTGCGTACGTCGGCGTCCAGCGGCCGGGCGGGCGGCAGCGCGACCTCCGCGAGCCCCGGGTCGACGGGGTGGGCGGCGGCGGGCCCGAGGGCGTCCGGGGCGGGGCGGGCGGTGGCGTCGGCGGAGGTCGCCGCCTGCATGCGGAGCAGCGCGTCGAAGGTGAGGACGGTACGGGAGCGCTCGACGTCCGCGCGCCCGACGGCGACGGGCGCGGTGGCGCCCCTGTGAGCCGAACCCCCTTGCATACCGGCCCACTTGAGGGGCACGACGGCGAAGATCCCCTCCTGCGCCGGGTCCACGCCGAGCAGGGCGGCGAGGCGTTCCTCGTCGAACCAGAGGGCCGGTTCGACGGACAGGCCCCGGGCGGCCGCCCACATCCGCCAGGTCTGGACGCAGGCCCCGAGGTCCATGGAGACGGCGTGGAAGGAGAAGCTGTTGTACTTGAAGGAGTTCTGCCAGTACTTGATGCCGAGCACCAGGTACTGATCGGTCTCCGGCCCCGGCGCGCCGTCGCCCAGCGCCTCGCGCACCTGCCCGGAGACATCGCCCGTGAGCAGCCGCTGCATGGTGTGGTGCCGGGTGGAGTAGTAGTGCACCCCCGGCGGTACGGGGGCGCTCGGCCCGGACACCCAGTGGATGCTGACCGGGTAGAGCCCGCCGCCGGACGCGGAGCCGCGCGACCAGTTGGCGAGCGGGTAGAAGGGCAGGGCGTTCAGGTCCGTGTTGGCCTGGACGCCGAGGCGGCGGCCGGTGAGACCGTACGAGTCACGGAGCATGCCGGAGAGCGAGCCGAGGTCGAACGCGCCCTGGGCGGAGGCGTTTTCGGCGAACAGTCCCCGGTCGACGGTCGCCCCGGCCGGGTAGCCGGCGTCGGGCAGCGGGAATCCGTCCGCGCCCGGGTGGAACTTCGCCTTGCGCGGGCCGTCCTGCCAGTTCGGTACGTAGTCGGCGGGGTCCATCGGGACCCGGCCGCGGTGCATGATCGCGGCGGCGTATTCATGGGCGTATCCCATGGCGGTCTCCTTGGTCACGGCAGGAGGGGGAATCACGGCAGGAGGGGGAAGGGGAGAAACGGTCATGGGATCGGCCGGGGAACCGGTCATGGGAACGGGTGCGGGGCCGGGTTGAGATCGGCGTCGGTGAGGTCCGCCGACCGCAGGCCCGCCTCGCGCAGGGCGGTACGGAGCCGGGGCATGCCCAGGGCCCGCTGGCGGGTCCAGCCGAAGTCGATCGGCAGCAGTCCGGGCACGATCACGCTCACCGTGGTCAGCCCGAGATCCCGCTGTTCCGGCATGGTCTGGTCGACGACGACGACATCGAACCCGGCGGCGGCGACGGCGTCCACGCACCGGAGAAGGTCCTCGCGCAGATCGTCGGAGACCGGGAGGACCGGCCGGCCGCCGGGCCCGTCCCCGTACAGCTCGTCGAAGGAGCGGGCCGGCGGACGTACGCTCCCCGGCGCGCCGAGCAGGAAGTCCGCGTGGTCGCCCATCTCCGGGATGCCGTACGCCAGCGGGTGGTCGTGCAGCGCCTCGACCTTGGCGAAGTCGGTGGCCATGGCGCGCAGCCGCTTCTCGTCCCGCTCGGTGCGGCCCTGGAGGTTGACGGCGTCGGTGGCGATCTCGCAGAGCGCCCCGGCGAGGGCCGCCTCCGGGTCGAGCCCGGCCCCCGCGCCGAAGCACATCCGGCCGGGCCCGCCGTCGGGGCGGACGGCGACCCCGGTGACGACGGGGACCGGGAAGGTGATCCGGGTGTCGAAGAACCGCGCCTCGTAGCCGTACATCTCCAGCCGGTCCACCATCTGCCGGGTGGCGGGGCGGCGGCTGGTGCGCGGGTCGATCTCGGGCAGCGCGGCCCGCCCGTACCAGGAGAGCAGGAACGCGTCCCGCTCGACGACCTCCATCAGCCCGAAGTAGACGGCCTCCTCCAGCGCGCCGCCGGAGGCACAGCCGTTGGAGCTCTCCTGCACGAACCGGTTCTCCAGGCCCGGCGCGTGGTAGTACGTGAGCACTTCGGGGACCAGGACGGTGTGTCCGTCGCGCAGCGACCAGCCGCGCACCCAGGGGATCTCCCGGTCCGGGGTGAAGGGCCGCACCCGGGGGTTGGCCCGGTGGAAGGCGTCGGAGTAGAGGCCGCAGACGCGCGGGTCCAGGGCGGCCCGGCCCTCGGCGCGCAGGGTGTCCAGGGCGGCGTGCACCTGGGCGTACCGGGCCCGGGGCCGCATGCCCGCGTACCGCTCCAGGCCCTCCAGCACACCGATGCGCACGCTGTCGGCGAAGGTGTCGGCGTGCCCGCCCCAGAACGTCTCGCGCAGATACGGGCCCGAGCGCAGCGAGAAGCAGCCGATGGTGGCGGACGTGGACGTGGAGGAGACGTCGTGGACGACGGAGGGGCCGAGCGACCCGCAGACGGGGTTGGCGTACGGCTCGACGGGCAGTTCGTAGTCCCGGAGGTCCCGGACCCGGAAGCCGTCGGGCCGCAGTTTGGGCGCGGGCTTCAGGGTGATGACGGCGGCCTCGTCGCTGTCGGGTTCGGGCTGCCCGCAGCCGGGGCACTCCGGGTCGGGGACGAGCGGGTAGTGGCGGACGGCCAGGGTCTGGAGGTCGACGAGGTGGACGGCGGGGAAGGCCCCGATGTCCGGTCCGCCGCCGGCCATCCGGGCGGCGATCACCCCGGCGACGGCCTCGGCCGCGAACGGGGTGACGTACGGGGACGGGCCCGCCGCCCGGGTCCCGGAACCGAGCTCCAGCGCCTCGCGCAGGGCGACGGACCGCACGGCCTGCCACCGGCGCTCCAGGCAGCGGGCGCAGGGGCGTCGACCGGTCCCGTCCGGCGTCGGCAGGGGGCCGACGACGGCGTGCCGCCCGTAGTAGCGCACGGGCACGGTGTCGGCCCCGTCCCCGGGCAGCTTTGCGTCTGCCGTGAACGCGTCGCGTACGCCCAGGGGTTGGACGTCCGGCGGCATGGTGACCGCCGCCTCTCCGTGCCGGGCCAGCCCCTCCCGCAGCAGCTCGCCGAGGAGCCGGGTGGACTCCCCCAGCACGGGAGCGTCCGGCGCGTCGGGCGCATGCGGTGCGTCAGACGAGTGCTGTGCGTCAGGCGCGTCCGGTGCGGGCGGCACGTCAGACGCGCCGCGCAACGTCTCAACGGCCATCGGTGCCGCCCTCGCCGTCCACCGTGAGCAGCACCCGGGCCGTGGCGATGGAGCCGGAGGCCAGGTCCGCCGGGGTCGTCGGCACGTACAGGGCGTCGCGCCCGGCGGACCGCAGCGCCTCCAGCACCGCGTCGAACGAGGTCTCCGCCGCGTCCGCCACGACGGACTCGCCGCTCACCGCGATCGCCCCGGGGGCCAGGTCGGCCATCAGCGGGTCGCCGGGGTCGACCGCCGCCTCCGGGTCCTCGGCGGCGAGCTGCACCTGCCCGAGCAGATCCCGCAGGGCGGCGGCGGCCGCAGCGCGCCGGGACAGCCCGGACCCGACCGCCCAACGAGCCCCGGCGGCGGGCCCGTTGGCCTCCCGGGCCAGCACCGCGTGGGCCGTGCTGCGGTCCGCCTCGCCCAGGTCGAGGAGGTCCACGGCGATGTCCAGGTTGGCGGCGGACTTCAGCAGGAACACCAGCTCCGGGTCGTCCCCACCGACCGCCAGCGGGCGCACCCGGGTGGTGCCCCGGACCGCGCGGAGCAGGGCGTCGTGGGCGAGCGCGGACAGCAGCCCCCGGCCCGCCGCCTCCGCCGCGCTGCCGCCCGCCCCGGATCCGGCGGTGGTCGCCAGGTGCACCCGGTCGCGGTTGTACGGCCCGAACGGGCGCAGGGCGGCGGCCGGTACGCGTACCGGATCCTTGCCGATCAGCGAGGTCGCCACCGCCCAGGCGGCGGGCGCGGCCCCGGTGCCGCCGCCGGTCGTCAGGGCGTCGGGCCCCAGCGTCCGCAGCTCCCGCGCACCGCTGCCCGCCCGGTCACCGGCCTCGGCTCCCTCGACGCCCGCCGGCGGAACCATGTGCTCCACGTAGGTCTCGGCCGCCGCGTGCAGCGCCCGGGTCCGTGCCCCGGCGAGGTGGTGCACGTCGAACGCGGCGATCCGGCGGCGCGCCCCGCCCGTGAGCGCCACCTCGACCCGGCTGAGCTTCAGCGGGGTCTGGGTCAGCTCCTCGTCGTCGTACCGGCGGAACGTCCCGGTGTACGGGCGGACCAGCGCGTTGCTGATCCGGTTCAGCTCCTCGACCAGCTCCTCCGCGTCCCGGGCGGTCTCCACGGTCGCGGTGACGGGGAGGGCCAACGCGCCGGGAAGCGGGGCGGGTTCGTCGGCGGGGAGCCCGGAGCAGCGGGCGCAGCGGGGGTGGGGCTGGAGCGGTTCGGCCATCACGTCCAGCGACTCCAGGTCCTGGACGAGGACCTGGCCGGCCGTCTCGGCGGGCAGCGCTCCGGTGGTGAGGCGGAAGACCTCGTAGCCGACGAGGTTGCCGGCCATCGCGGCGACCGGCCCGGACAGGGCGGCCCCGTCGGACGGTACGGCCCCCGCCGCCTCGCTCCACAGCCCGGCCGCCGTGCCGGGGTCGGCGTTGCCGCCCAGGCGCAGCAGGGCGCAGGACCAGCAGCCGGTGGAGCCGGCGGTGGTGAGCGGGCCGACGACCAGCCGGCGGCCGAACAGCCAGGCGGGGATGAGCGTCACGCCCTCGGGCACCCCGGCGGCCAGCAGCCGGTGCGTGCGCGCCCCGGCCCCGGCCCCGCTGACGACGACGATGTCGTAACCGTCCAGGTCGGCCCAGCCCGCGTCCGTCCCGGCGGTGACCGTGTCGACACGGGCCCCGTTGGCGGCGGCCTCGGCGGTGACGTCGTCGGAGGCCGCGACGGTGCCGATGCTCGCGCAGCCGTTGCGCACGAGGCTCAGCGCGCACCAGCGGGCCGTCTCGTCGTCGCCGAGGACGGCGACGCGGGTGGCGCGGTAGCGGGCGAAGCGGGCGGGGGCGTCGTCGGTGTAGTGGTCGACGTAGGCGATCTGCGCGGCGAACCGTTCGGCGGTCTCCCCGTCGACCGCGTCCCCGGTGGTGTCGGCCTCGGGGATGTCCCGGGCGAAGCCGCGCGCGTACAGCGTCTTGACCAGTTCGGCGGCCATCGCCCGCTGCGCGGGCCCGAACCCGGCGCAGAGTTCGGCCATGCGGTGCTGTCCGGTGAGGTGCGGGACGACGAGGGAGGCGAACCGGTAGGCGGTGCGGCCGGTGAGGTGGAAACCGCCGTCGGCGTTGTGGAACAGCACCCCGCCGGGGGTCTCGGTGAACAGCACGTCACGGCGGATACGCGGCCGGGTGCCGGCGATCGCGTCGAACGCCGGTGTCGCGGCGGGCGCGGTCGTCGGTGCGGGCGTGGCGGGTGCGGCGGTGGTGACGGGGGCGGCGCTCTCGGCCATGGGGATCACACCTTCTCTGTGCGGCGGTCGCGGATCCGGGCGGTTCTTCGTACGTGGGCGCGGAGCAGATCGTGGATGCGGTACGGGCCCGGCGGGCCGTCCTCCAGCAGTCCGGCGTCGGCGAGTTGTTCCCGTACGGCTTCGGGAACGGGTCCTTCGTCCTCGGGACCCCGGTCGTCGAGCAGCGCCGGCGGGCCCTGCGCGAGGCGGGTGAACGCCTCGGACAGCCGGGGGTCGAGCCGGCCCAGCGCCCGGTCGAAGAGGCCGGTGACGGAGTGGTCCGGGGAGTCGGTCAGGGTGAGCCGGGCGAGCGGGTCGTCGCCCAGCCAGTCGGCGGCGTCGGCGAGCCGCAGGCCCGGCCGGGTGAGCAGCCGGGCGGTGAGGATGCGCAGGGCGGCCGGGAAGTGCCCGCACACGGCGGCAAGGCGGTGGGCGGCACGGGGTTCGGCCTCCACCCGCTCGGCGCCCAGGGCGGTCAGCAGCAGGGCGTACGACTCGGCCTCGGTGAAGGTCGTCAGGCGCTGCACCCAGCCGCCGTGGGTCGCGATCAGCCCGCCGAGGCCCATCCGGCTGGTGACCACGACGGCGAGGCCCGCCCCGGCCTCCCCTCCCGGCGTGAGCAGGGGGCGCACCTGGTCGGCGTCGACCACGTCGTCGAGGATCAGCAGCGCGCGCCTTTCGCCCGTCGCCCCGAGCGCGGCGGCCACATCGACGGCCACCTCCTCGGCCGACCGGGGCTCGCCGTCCGCGCGGGTCATCCGGACGAGCAACTGCCCACCGGGAAAGGCGTCCCGGACCAGCCGGGCGGCATGCTGAGCAAGCGCCGACTTACCGATCCCGGGAGCCCCGGAGACGAGAACGGCGAGGGGCCGGTGATCCTCGGGCCCGGAGGGCGGCGGCGCGGTGAGCCGGGCGGTCAGGGCAGCGGCCTCGGCGACGCGCCCGGTGAAGTGCGGAACGGCGGGGACGGGCTCGATGCAGGAGGCGGCGACCGGGGCGGATGCCGTGACCGGTATGGCGCCTTGGGCCGGGGCTGGTGTGCCGCTCGGGGGCGTGGTCGGTGTGGTGCCCTGGCTGGAGATGGGCGCGGTGCCCGGGTCCGGGACGGACGCGGCACCCGCAGCCGGGACAGACGCGGCGCCCTGGACCATGGCGGGTGCTGCGCCCTCGCCCGGGACAAGCGCGGTGCCCTGGACGGGGGCGCTCACGGTGCCCGGGGCCGGGGCCGGTGTGATGCCCTGGCCGGGGCCGGTCGTGATGCCCTGGGCCGTGACCGGCGTGCCGTTCGGGGCCATGGCGGGCGAAGTGCCCTGGGCGGAGATGGGCCCGGTGCCCTGGACGGGAGCGCTCACGGCCCCCGGGCCCGGGACGTACGCGGCGCCCTGGCCCGGGGCAGAAACGGCACCCGGGACGGGGGCGCTCGCGGTGCCCTGGGCCGGGACGTACGCGGCACCCTCGGCCGGCACGGACACGACACCCGGAGCTATGGCGGGCGCGGCCCCCGGGGCCACGGCGGGCGAAGTGCCCTGAGCGGAGATGGGCTCGGTGCCCTGGGCCGGGACGTACGCGCCGCCCTGGCCCGGGGCGCTCACAGCCCCCGGGCCCGGGACGGACGCGACACCCGGAGCCGGGACGTACACAGCACCCTCGGCCGGGACGAACACGGCCCCCTGGCCCGGAACGGGCCCGACGCCCCCGGCCGTGCCCTCCCGGCCGGCCGGAAGCGCGACGGTCTCGCCCCGAATGACGCGCGGGGCCGACGGGGCGGCCGGGCCCAGGTCCTCGCCGCGCAGGATGGACAGTTCGAGCCGGCGCAGGGAGGGCGAGGGGTCCACGCCCAGTTCCTCCAGCAGGAAACCCTTCACCCTGCGGTACTCGGCGAGGGCCTGCGACTGGCGTCCGCTGCGGTACAGGGCCTCGATGAGCTGTTCGTGGAACCGTTCATGCCCCGGGTGGACGCGCGTAGCGGTCCACAGGTCGACCAGCGCCTCGCCGCAGCGCCCGAGCCCCAGCAGCAGGTCGCAGACCCGCTCGACCGCGCGCAGCCGTTCCTCCGCGAGCCGGGGCACCTCGTCGCGGTGCAGGACGACGGACCGTACGTTGGCGAGCAGCGAACCCTGCCAGAGCGACAGGGCGTCCCGCAGCGCGCAGAGCTCCGCCTCGGGATCCCGGTCCAGTCCGGCGGCCCGGCGCACCCGGTCGCGGAAACCGAGGAGGTCCAGGGTGGACGGTGCGGCGGTGACCCGGTAGCCGCCGGGCACCGCGTCGATGGAGGTGGTGACGCCGTGCTTGGAGAACAGCCGGCGAAGCCGCAGCACGCACGTCTGGAGGGCCGCCCTGGCGGTGGCGGGCTGCTCCTCGCCCCACACCGCGCGCTGCAAGTACTCGGCGGAGACCGGGGTGTTGGCGTGCAGGAGCAGCGCGGCGAGCAGATTCGCGGGCTTGGAGGGCTGAAGGACGACGGTGTCGGGACCGTCCGCGAGGGCGAGCGGCCCCAGGAGCCGGAACCGCATCCCGGAAGGCGCCCCCAGGAGGTCTCCCGCCGCGGCCGCGGGGGTGGACACGTCTAGTCCCAGCCGTTGACCAGCTTGCACATCTGGACGGGCGGCGATTCCGGGGGCAGTTGGCCGATGATCCCGGCCAACTCCGTACAGATGATCCGGGCGACGTGGTCGGCGACGGGCGGAGGGCCGACCGGAGCGGTGGCCGATGCGGGGCCGGTGGAGAAGGCGAGGGCGGCGAGGGCGATACCGGTGACGAGGGCGGCGGCTCTGGCCGGGCGGCGCTGCTTCTGCGCAAGCGGAGACCTTGACACGTGTTCCCCTTCGACGGTGGCGTCGGAGCCGGGGGGTCGTCCCGGCACGAGAGACGATGCCAGCGCGGAACGCGCCACAAGAGAGGCCGCGATGTCAGCTTGCTGCACCGGGGTCCGCAACCCTGTGCAGCAAGTTGACACGCTCCACCGTGACCGACGGCCCCGGACGGGGAACGGGCTCGGCCCCGGGACGTTTGGAGGAACGTCCCGGGGCCTGCCGGTCATCCTACGGTGACGCCCTGGGGCTCACCCCCGCCGGGCGGCTGTGCGCTCACCCGTCCGTCGCGATGGCGTTCAGGACGTTCATCCGGCCCGCCCGGAAGGCCGGGACGAGAGCGGCGAACAGTCCGACGAGGGCGGAGCAGGCGAAGACCGTGAGGATCGTCGGCCACGGGATCTCCAGGACCTCCAGCCCCTCCAGCGCCAGCAGCTTCTGGGCCGCGGTGCCCCAGCCCATCCCGAGTCCGAGTCCGAGCAGCGCCCCGAAGAGGGCGATGACCACGGACTCCAGCCGGATCATGCGGCGCAGCTGGCGGCGGGAGAGCCCGATGGCGCGCATCAGGCCGATCTCGCGGGTCCGTTCGACGACAGAGAGGGCCAGGGTGTTCACCACACCGAGCACCGCGACGATGATCGCCAGGGCGAGCAGTCCGTACACGATGTTCAGCAGCTGTCCGATCTGGTCCTTCAGCTGTTCCTTGAAGTCGGCCTGGTTCTGCACCTTGTAGACCGGGTACTCGGCGATGGCGGTCTTGAGGGCCGCGTACGCCTCCTTCTCCTTGCCTTCCTCGGCCTTGGCGAACATGACCACGTTCTGCGGCATCCGGTCGGCCGGGACGTAGGACGCGGCCGTCTTGATGTTGGTGTACATCGCGCCGCGGTCGATGTTGGTGTCGTCGGAGGTGATGGCCGCGACCTTGAGCTTCGCGGTCCCGCCCACCTTGAAGGCGACGGTGATCGTGTCGCCGACCTTGATCCCGTGCCGCTCGGCGTAGGTGTCGCCGACGGACATGGCGTCCTTGCCGTACGCCTTCGCGAGGTCGCCGGAGACGACCGTGCGGCGGACGTCCTGCTGGTACGTCGGGTCGGCGGCGACGATCCCCTCGTCCTCCGTCTTGCCGTTCGGAGCGGTGATCTTCGCCTTGACGAAGGTGTAGTCGGTCATGTGCTCCAGGCCGGGCACGGCGCGCACGGCGTCGGCCGCCTGGGGAACGATCGGGCGGCCGGTGCTGCCGTCCTGGACGATGAAGTCCGCGCCGACCGACTTGTCCAGCTCCTCGGTGGCCGAGGCGACCATGGAGGACCCGACGACGGACAGGCAGGCCACCAGGGCGAGCCCGATCATCAGGGCCGCGCCGGTCGCTCCCGTACGCCGGGGGTTGCGCAGGGCGTTGCGCTCGGCCAGCCGGCCGACCGGGCCGAAGAGCCGCAGGACGACGACGCTCAGCCCGCGCACCACGACGCCGGCCAGGAGCGGGCCGATCACGATGAAGCCGATGAGGGTCAGCAGCACGCCGAGGGCGAGGAACATGGAGCCCTCGCTGGCCTTTTCCGCCTGGGTCGTCGTCCACAGGGCGGCGCCGCCCGCCGCCGTCAGGACGAGGCCGATACCGGCCCTGACCCAGCCGGAGCGGCCGTCGGCGGGCGTCCCGGCGTCGCGCAGGGCGGCCATCGGGGAGACCTTGCCGGCCCGGCGGGCCGGGATGTACGCGGCGAGGACGGTGACGACGACACCGAGCACGAGGCCGATCGTGGGGGTCGTCCAGGCGACGGTGAGGTCCTCGGTGGACAGCGTCATACCGATGGCGCCCATCAGCTTCATCAGCCCGACGGCCAGGCCGACACCGGCGGCGACGCCGAGCACGGAGCCGACGATGCCGAGGAGGACGGCCTCCAGGAGCACGGACCGGTTGACCTGCTTGCGGCTGGAGCCGATGGCCCGCATCAGGCCGATCTCGCGGGTCCGCTGGGCGACCAGCATCGAGAAGGTGTTGACGATGAGGAAGATGCCGACGAGGAAGGCGATCCCGGCGAAGCCGAGCATCGCGTACTTCATGACGTCCAGGAAGGCGCCCATGTCGTCCTTGTTGGCGTCGGCGGCCTCCTGCTGGGTCTGGAGCTTGTACGCGGCGTTGCCGTCGAGGGCGGCGGCCACGTTCTTCTTGAGCTCGGTGTCGCTGACGCCGCTCTTGGCCGTCACCAGGATCTGGGTGAAGACGTCGGGGGCGCCCAGCAGCTGCTTCTGCGCGGTCGCGGTGTCGAGGTAGATGACGGCCGCGCCCGGGTTGGTGACGGTGAAGGACGCGATGCCGCTGATCTTCGCCGTGAGGTCACCGGTGGCGGCGATGGTGCGCAGCTCGTCGCCGATCTTGAGCTTGTGCTTCTTCGCGGTGTCGGCGTCGATCATCACCTCGGTGGGACCGCGGGGTGCGTGCCCGGAGGTGATCTTCATCGAACGCAGGTCGTTCTTGGTCCAGTTGCTCGCGATGGTGGGGGCGCCGGTGTCGGAGCCCATGTTCTTGTTGTCGCTGTTGACGACGGTGACCGCCATGGAGAAGGCGGAGCCCTCGGCCCGCTCCACCCCCTCGGCCTTCTCGACCTGCTGGACCACGGAGGCGGGCAGCGAGACGGGCTTGCCGCTGTCGGGCTGTTCGCCGTCGTCGTCCGCGCTCTTCGGGCTGACGGTGACATCGGGCGAGGAGATGGCGAAGAGCTTGTCGAACGTGGTGTTCATCGTGTCGGTGAAGACGAGCGTGCCGCAGACGAACGCCACGGACAGCAGCACCGCCACGGCGGAGAGGGCCATCCGGCCCTTGTGCGCGAGGAAGTTGCGCACCGAGGTCTTCCAGACGGTCATGACGTCCGCCCGCGGGCGTCGAAGTGCTTCATGCGGTCGAGGACCTGGTCCGCGGTCGGGTCGAGCATCTCGTCGACGATGGAACCGTCGGCGAGATACAGCACCCGGTCCGCGTAGGAGGCGGCCACCGGGTCGTGGGTGACCATGACGATGGTCTGGCCCAGTTCGTCGACCGACCTGCGGAGGAAGGAGAGGACCTCGGCCCCGGCGCGGGAGTCCAGGTTTCCGGTGGGCTCGTCACCGAAGATGATGTCCGGCCGGGCGGCGAGCGCCCGGGCGACGGCGACGCGCTGCTGCTGACCGCCGGAGAGCTGGGTGGGGCGGTGCTTGAGCCGCTCGGCGAGCCCGACCGTCTCCACGACCTGCTGGAGCCAGGCGGCGTCGGGCTTGCGGCCCGCGATGTCCATCGGCAGCGTGATGTTCTCGATCGCGTTGAGCGTCGGGAGCAGGTTGAACGCCTGGAAGATGAACCCGATCCGGTCGCGCCGGAGCTGGGTGAGCTTCTTGTCCTTCAGCTTGGTGATCTCGGTCTCGTCGAGGAAGATCTCGCCCGACGTCACCGTGTCGAGCCCGGCGAGGCAGTGCATCAGGGTCGACTTGCCGGAGCCGGACGGGCCCATGATCGCCGTGAACTGCCCGCGGGCGATGTCCACATCGACATGGTCGAGGGCGACGACCCGGGTCTCGCCGGTGCCGTACGCCTTCACGACCTGTCGCGCCCGTGCCGCGACGGCCGTACGCCCTCCAGTGCCCCCGTGCCTGGGAATGGTCACAGCCGTTGTCACGGTTTCTCTCCTATGTCGGTCGATGACTGGACGTCGCTGAGTACGTTCCGAGTCTGCGTTCCGGACCGTCCCCGGCGCGATGGTGCTCAGTGCAGTCTTCAGGTGGGGTTTTCCCCACCCACCCCCCTGCGGTGAGCCGTAGCGGCGACGTAAGAAAAGGTTAAGGAGAGGGCCCCCGCCACCACGTCCTCCGCCGGGAGGAACAGGCCCTGGCCGCAATGAGGGGGCGCCCCCTAGGGGAACTCGTCCCCCGGGCGGAGAGAGGTCAGGGGCTCCCCCTCGGCGCCCCTGGATGAGACAGTGCCACGGGAGATACGTGCATAGGGAAGGAACCCGGTGAGCGGCGACGCAGGCGGTACGGGCCGGAACGGCGGCGACGAGAGCGGCGCACCGCCCGCCCTCGCCACCCCCCGGGGCCGCCGCCCCGTCGTGGCGGCGCTCATGCTCGGCATGGCGCTGGCCGCCATCGACGGCACCATCGTCTCCACGGCCGTCCCCCAGATCGTCGGCGATCTCGGCGGGCTCACCGTCTTCTCCTGGCTCTTCTCCGGCTATCTGCTGGCCGTCACGGTCACGCTCCCCCTGTACGGGAAGCTCTCCGACACCTTCGGCCGCAAGCCGGTCCTGATCGCCGGGATCATCCTGTTCCTGGCCGGTTCGGTCCTCTGCGCGGCCGCGTGGAACATGGCCGCGCTCATCGCCTTCCGTATCGTCCAGGGGCTGGGCGGCGGCGCGCTCCAGGGCACGGTGCAGACCATCGCGGCCGACCTCTACCCGCTCAAGGAACGCCCGCGCATCCAGGCCAAGCTGTCCACGGTGTGGGCCACTTCGGCGGTGGCGGGACCCGTCGTCGGCGGGCTGCTCGCCGGGTACGCCGACTGGCGGTGGATCTTCCTCATCAACCTGCCGGTCGGGGCCGTCGCCCTCTGGCTGGTCGTCCGCCATCTCCACGAGCCCTCCCGCCCCCGGCCCGCCGGCCGGCCCCGGGTCGACTGGGCGGGCGCGCTGGCCGTCTTCGCGACCGGCAGCCTGCTGCTCACGGCGCTCGTGCAGGGCGGGGTGGCCTGGCCCTGGCTGTCGGCGCCCTCGCTGGGCCTGCTCGGGGCGAGCGCGGTGCTGGCCGCGCTCACCGTCGTCATCGAGCGGCGGGCGGCGGAGCCGATCATCCCGGGCTGGGTGTGGCGGCGACGTACCATCGCCTCGGTCAACCTGGCGCTCGGCGCGATGGGGCTGCTGATGGTCGCGCCGACCGTCTTCCTGCCCACGTACGCCCAGTCGGTGCTGGGCCTCGGCCCGATAGCCGCCGGGTTCGTGCTCTCGGTGATGACGCTGAGCTGGCCGGTGTCGGCGGCCCTGTCCGACCGGGTCTACAACCGCATCGGCTTCCGGCGGACCGCGATGATCGGCATGAGCGCTGCGCTGCTGATCCTGCTGGCCTTCCCCCTCCTCCCCTACCCCGGCGAGCCCTGGCACCCGGCCCTCCTGATGCTGCTGCTCGGCGCGGCCCTCGGCCTGTTCCAACTGCCGCTGATCGTGGGCGTGCAGTCGACGGTCGGCTGGGCGGAGCGCGGTACGACGACGGCGTCGGTCCTCTTCTGCCGCCAGGTGGGCCAGAGCGTCGGCGCGGCGCTCTTCGGGGCCGTCGCCAACAGCGTCCTGGCCGCCCGCCTCCTCGACGCCCCGGTGGACGGCCTCCCCGGCGACCTGGACGCGGTGACCCGCACGCTGGAGAACCCGGGCGCGTTCTCCGCGGCGGCGACGGACCACGTGCGCCGGGCGGTGGACGCGGCGGTGGACCACGTCTACGTCGGCGCGGCCGGAGCCGCGGCCCTGGCCCTGCTCGCCCTGATCACCCTCGCCCCGCGCCGCTTCCCGGTCATCACGGAGGGAACGGACGCGCCGGAGACCGCCGGGGTGCAGGGTCGGCGCTGACGCCGGTGCCGGGGTTCTCCCGCGCTCGGCTGACAGACGGGCGGGCTGGACCGGAGACTGATGGCCTACGTCCGAAGCGGCCAGCACGGACGGACGGTTGTCATGCCTGGCCCGCAGGGTGAGGCGGAGGAACGGACGGGGTGCGGGATGTCAGGGGCGGAGACGCGGGGCCTGTCGCGGGGGGCGTTGATCCGGCAGCGTGCGAAGGCCCGGTTCGTCGGCCGGCGTGCGCAGCTGACGCTGTTCACGGAGAACCTGGCGAAGGACCCCTTCTCCGAGGAGGCTCCGGCGGACTTCCTCTTCCATGTGCGCGGCGTGGGCGGTGTGGGAAAGTCCACGCTGCTGCGGCAGTGGCAGGAAGCGGCCAGGCGCGCGGACGCGATGACGGCGGTGGTGGACGAGAACGACGTCCACGGCGTGCAGCAGGCTCTGGTCGAGCTCATCCGGCAGCTGGAGGCGCAGGGCGGGCCGTGCAAGGAGTTCGGCAAGGCGGTCGAGCAGTTCCGGCGGGAGCAGGCGGCTCAGGCCGAGCCACTCCCCGTGGAGGGCGAGGCGTCGGTATCGAGCCGAGTGATGACGCAGGCCGCGTTGGGGGCGACCTCGCTCATCCCCGGGGCCGGGTTCGTGACGGCGATGGCGAATCCGGAGGCTGCGGCCCAGGGGCTGGACCGGCTCCGGTCGCAGTCGCGGTCCCGTTCCCAGCGGCGAGGAGGCCGAGGTGACGAGACGGGGTTGAGCCGTGCTTTCGTCGCCGAGCTGGAACGGTTGTGCCGCCGCCAACGGTGGGTGGTGCTCTTCTTCGACACCTGGGAGCAGACCGCGCGTTACTTGGACGGCTGGCTGCTGAGGCTGCTCGATGAGGAGTTCGGCCCGGTGCCGGCGAACGTCGTCATCGTGCTGGCCGGGCGGGACGAGCTGGCGGAGCGGGACTGGGCGCCGTTGCGCGCGCATGTCGTGGACGTACCGCTGGAGGTGTTCACCGAGGCGGAGGCGCGTGCGCTGCTGACCTCGCGCGGCGTGACCGAACCAGCGGTGGTGGAGGCGGTGTTGCAGCTGTCGATGGGGCTCCCGCTGCTCGTCGAGCTGCTCTCTCTGGCTCGCCCCAGCACCGTCGAGGACCTCGATGCCGGCGGAGACTTCGCCGATGTGGCCGTCGAACGGTTCGTGCAGTGGATCACCGACCCGAAGAAGCGTGAGGCCGTACGGGCGGGTGCGCTGCCCCTTCAGCTGAACGAGGACGTCTTCGGGGCCGCGGCCGGGCCCGAGGCCGCGGCCGAGGGGCTGTGGGAGTGGCTGTGCGGGCAGCCGTTCGTCAATGGCCGGGGTGACTACAAGCACTACCACGCGGTGGTCCGCGCCAGCATGGTCCATCAGCAGCGCGCCCATTCCCCCCGCGGCTGGGCCTCCGCCCATACCCGGCTCGCCGACGCACATGCCGCCTGGCGCGGGTCGATCGAGGAGCGGCTCCCCGAAGCGAAACGGTGGGGGGAGGCCGAGTGGCGTCGGCACCGTGTGGATGGGACGTACCACCGGTTGTGTGCCTATCCGGGGGCGTACCTGACAGCCGCCCTGGAACAGGTCGTTCACGCCGCCGGCCAGAGCGTCGCCGTGCTACGCCAGTGGATCGAGGCCTTCGACCAAGCCGCGCGGGACACGACCGACCCCACCCTGCTTTCGTGGGCGGGACGACTCCAGTCCGCCCTCACGAGCGATGATCCCGTTCTCGCCTGTCTCGGTGTGCTGCTGTCCCACGGCGGGCTGAGCGCCGACAGCAGAAGCTGGGCCTCCACCTACCGGGGCAACCACCTCTATTTCTGCGACCGGGAGGAGGAGGCTCTCGCCGAGTTGGACCGTGCCATCGCACAGAACGCCCGGAACGCCACTGCCTGGTCCCGCCGCGGCGAAGTCCATCGCTGGCTGGGCAACTACGACCAGGCCGTAGCCGACTTCACCACCGCGCTGGAACTCGAACCGACCGACGCGTGGAGCCGCACGCTGCGTGGAGAGACACACCAACAGGCCGGTCACTACGACCGAGCCGTCGCAGACCTCACCACCGCTCTCGAACACGACCCCACCAGTGCCTGGGCACTCAGCGCCCGCGGTATATCTCATTGGCAGGCCGGTCACTACGACCGAGCCGTCGCAGACCTCACCGCCGCGCTCGAACACGACCCCACCCTCACCTGGGCACGCAGCCATCTCGGCGACACACACCGGCAGGCTGGCCGTTACGACCAGGCCATCGCCGAGTACACCACCGCGCTCGAACTCGACCCCACGTACGCCTGGGCACTCGCCGGCCGCGGAGAGGCACACCAACAGGCCGGTCGCTACGACCAGGCCATCGCCGACTTCACCGCCGCACTCGAACACGATCCCACCTTGGCCTGGGCACTCGCCAGCCGCGGCCGCACACACCACCAGGCCGGTCACTACGACCGCGCCATCGCCGACCTGACCGCCGCACTGGAGCACGACCCCACGTACGCCTGGGCATTCGGTGCCCGGGGCGAAACACACCGGGCGGCCGGCGACTACGACCGGGCGGTCGCCGACCTCACCGCCGCGCTCGAGCACGACCCCACCTACGCCTGGGCACTCGCCACCCGCGGCCATACACACCATCAGGCCGGTCGCTACGACCAGGCCGTCGCGGACCTCACCGCCGCGCTCGAACTCGACCCCACCCTGGCCTGGGCGCTCGCCACCCGCGTTCAAGTACTTCGGCAAACAGGCCGGCGCGAGGCAGCGCGAAGAGACCTGGACCGGGCTGTCGCAGCGCACCCCGAAGACGTCTCCTGCACGTTCGAGAAGCTCATGTTCGACGCTGTGGAAGGTCGGCTCCAAGCGTCTACGGAGCAGTGGAGTCAGCTGTTCTCCTCCCTGGTGACCCCGACCGACGCAGAGACCGGATTCTTGAACCTCTTTCGGTCGCTGTTCGTCGAAACGGAGAACCGCGTACCGGAGGCGACTGAGGAATTGCTCGCTACTGGCCAGGGCCGCGGGGAGCTCGCCGATCTGCTCAGTTACCTCGTCGAGCTCTCCGCGCTGACGGACGACCTGGGGAACCGGGCACGGCAGTGCCGCGATCTGATCATGGAGCAGGACCGTGACGTCGGTCGCCCCTGAGGTGGCCGAGCATCCTCGCTTGATAGGCAAGTCGCCACTTGCCTATCGTGGAGTCATGGCGGACGATGTCTTCAAGGCCCTGGCCGACCCCACGCGCCGACTCATCCTCGACGAGCTGACCGACCGGAACGGCCAGACGCTGTTCGAAATATGCGGGCGGCTGGTGACCAAACACGGCCTCGGGCTGTCCCGCCAGGCGGTCAGCCAGCATCTGGCCGTCCTGGAGGCGGCGGGCCTGGTCATCACGCGCCGCGAGGGCCGGTACAAGTTCCACGACCTCGACACCGAACCCCTTGAGCACATCGTCAGCCGATGGCTCGGAGCGAAGACACCGAAGACACCGCGGACCCCGAAAACCCCGGAGAGCACCCCATGAGGATCAACCTGACCAGCGTCTTCGTCGACGACCAAGAGAAGGCCCTGCGCTTCTACACGGACGTCCTCGGCTTCGTGAAGAAGCACGACGTCCCGCTCGGCGGCGAGGACCGCTGGCTGACCGTGGTCTCGCCGGAGGACCCCGACGGCACCGAACTCCTCCTGGAGCCGAACAAGCACCCGGCCGTGAAGCCGTACACGACGGCCCTGGTCGAGGACGGCATCCCGGCCACGGCGTTCACCGTGGACGACGTACGGGCGGAGTTCGACCGGCTCAGCAAGCTCGGCGTCCGCTTCACCCAGGAGCCGGTGGAGATGGGCCCCGTCACCACCGCCGTCCTGGACGACACCTGCGGCAACCTGATCCAGATCATGCAGAACGGCGGCTGACACCGCACCCGCGGGCGGCGGCAGCGGCATGGTTCGAGCGCGCCATGGGCGCCGGAGTGCGGATCGTACGTGGCGACGGACGGACGGCTCGTCGCCGACATCGCGCGGGAGGTCGTCGCCGCCACAGGCTGGACCGGGCCCCGTACCGACGGCGGTTCCTGATCGTCATCCGTGCGCCCGGTCCCCACCGGCAGGCGGGTCCGCCGCCACCTCCGCCCACACGGTCTTGCCGATCGGGTTCCGGGGCTCCCACCCCCACTTCGTCGCCAGGCACTCCACCAGGAACAGGCCGCGCCCCGACTCCTCGTCCTTCGGGGCCAGCGCCGCCTGCTCGGGGGTCCGGCCGAGCAGGGCGTCCGAGACCTCGATACGGAAGCGGCTCGCCGGGCCCTCGTAGTCCACCCGGACATGGAAGTTCCGGCCCCGCAGCCGCCCGTGGCACACCGCGTTGGCCGCCAGCTCCGCCACCACGAGGGCGACCGAGCACGACGCGTCCGTCATCGGCCCGAACCCCCAGTGCCCCAACTGCCTCACCACCGTACGACGGGCGAGCCGCGCTCCCCGGGGCGTCGGGGGGAACTGCCGCGACAGGCTCCCGTAACCGTTGGCCGTCAACCCGAAGCCGCGCGGGTGGGGTGGGGCCGGCTCCTGCCGGGCGTCGTTCGTCGCTTCGGTCGTCTTCTCGCCGGTC
Source organism: Streptomyces sp. PTY087I2 (assembly GCF_001687325.1). Classification (GTDB taxonomy): domain Bacteria; phylum Actinomycetota; class Actinomycetes; order Streptomycetales; family Streptomycetaceae; genus Streptomyces. The sequence goes on from NZ_LZRD01000018.1 coordinate 167,141, forward strand.
ATCCTGGCCATCCGTTCGCTCGACTCCTCTCACGTCACCCACACGTGCGGCTTCCGTGACGTTCCGTACTCAAGAGTCGGCCGTGCGTCCTAGCCTCGGAAGGTGACAGCGCCTTACCCCGCAGGCCGTAAGGAACGGAAGTATCGCCGTGGCCAAAGCAATTGACCCGCAGGCCTCCATGGCCGCCCTCTTCGGATCGCGCCTGCGTAAACTCCGCGTCGCGGCCGGACTCACCCAGGCCGAAGTGGGCGCGCTCGCCCACGTGGTCAGCAGCCGGATCGCCCAACTGGAGCGAGCGACCGGCGCGAAGCCCACGCTGGAGCTGACCCGGGTTCTGGACAAGGAGCTGGTGGCGGACGAGTTACTGATCGACCTCTGGCCGTATGTGTACCGGGAGGCGTATCCCGACTGGTCGCAGGCGTTCATCGCGTACTCGGCCCGCGCTACGGTGATCCGCGAGTACTCCTCACATGCCGTTCCCGGTCTGCTACAGACCCCGGAGTATGCGCGGGCCCTGCTGAGCATGGGCCACTCGCTGCGCGACGCCGAACACCTGGAGGAACGCGTCGCAGCCCGGCTCGACCGCCAGGTGCGGCTGACCGGCCCGGACCGGCCAGAGCTGTGGATCGTCCTCGACGAGGCCGTGCTCCGGCGTCCGGTCGGCGGAGCGGCGGTGATGCGCGGCCAGTTGGAGAAGCTGCTCAGGATGGCGGAGGAGCCCAACGTCACCATTCAGGTACTGCCGTTCGACCAAGGCGCGCACGGCGCACTGGCCGGTTCCCTCACCGTGCTGGTGATGCCGGACGGCACCAAGATCGCCTATACGGAAGGTGCGCACCACGGCCAGTTGACCGAGGAACCGGACGAGGTCGAACGGTTCGACCTGACTTACGATCAACTCAGGGCGATGGCACTGCCGCCGCTGATGTCGCTCGACCTGATCCGATCCGTGCTGGAGGTTGATTACCGTGCAGGGAGCATCCCGTCCCGATCTGACCGCCGCCGCCTGGCGCAGCAGCAGCTACAGCAACGAGGAGGGCGGCAACTGCGTGCAGGTGGCGGACGGATTCCCCGGCGTCGTCCCCGTCCGTGACAGCAAGAACCCCACCGGCCCCGCCCTCGTCGTCCCGGCCGCCGCCTGGAGCGCGTTCATTTACTGGTGTCACTGAGCCTTTACCGGCGCGATACCGGATTTACCGGCACCACAGCCTCGCCCGATATGATCCGGCGAGGCTTTCCGGATTGGCCGAAAAGAATTCCTCGGACCCGGAACGTCATCCCTTCGCGGCGCACGTGACGCATATGCCCCGACCATTCTCCCAGGGCCCATTCCGGCCCGGCGCCGGTCAGCGTCGTGCACGGCCGCGCGAATACCACAACACCCAAGTTCCGCTGGCCACTTCCCGACAAAATCACTCTGCCTACGGACTATGCCGCTCACCGGATCAATCGCCGCACAGGCATGTCTACGATGTGGTCGAACCCTGACAGGAAAGGCTGCTTCCGCTTTTCTCCGATTCCCCAGGTGATCTGCACCTTCCCGGAGCGGCCGCACACCTTCCGCTCGGTAGAACTGAGGGACCGCATCCATGCCAGAACCCGTACCAGCCAGTCAGCGGCGGAGGCCGATGAAAGCGCCCGGGACCGCGACAGCGCCGCTTGTGGCCGTGCTGTCCGTGCTCGCCGTCGCCGGAGCCGTGGCCGTGGTCCTGGCCCCGGCCGGGGCGCGCGGCTGGGCGGTGGCGGTGGTGCTCACCGCCTGGGTGGTCCTGGCCGTCACGCTCGCCGTCGTGCACACCGTCGCCCGGCGGACCCAGCGCGCGGCCTCGGCCCGGACCGCCGAGGCCGAACGGCTCAAGACCTCGCTGACCGCGCTCGAAGCGGACACCGCCCACACCGCCGACGTGGCGCTGCCCGCGCTGCTCCGGCTCGTACGCGGCGGAGTACCGGCCGCCGATGCCCTCGGGCGCGTCCCGCTGCCGCGCGGACCGCGGCAGCGCAAGCTGCTGCACGCCCTCGCGGCCACCGTCGAGGGGCAGGAGCAGCAGACCGCCGCCCTGCGCACCGAGAGCACCCGGATCCACGACGAGCTGGGCCGGGAGAACGCCCGGCTCCGCGAGGAGATGCACGCCCTGACCTCCGAAGTGGAACGCTTCACCCGCGAGACCCTGCCGGGTGTGGCCGCCCGGCTCCGTGAGGGCGAGTCCGGTGCCGCCGTGCAGGCCGAGGTCTACCTCCCGGAACAGCCCCTGCTGCGCGCGTCCGTCGAGGCCGTCCTCCGGGAGCTCGCGCTCAGCGAACGCCGCGCCCTCGCCGCGCAGACCGCGTCCGCCAAGGCGCTCAGCCGCGTCCAGGCGAAGTCCGTCAGCATGCTCGCCGACCTGCGCAGCATGCAGGAACGTCACAGCGAAGAGGTGTTCGGCGATCTCCTGAAGCTGGACCACAGCACCTCTCAGCTCGGCCTGATGACGGACCGCCTCGCCCTGCTGATGGGCGGCCGGCCCAGCCGCGCCTGGAACCGGCCGATCGTCATGGAGAGCATCCTGCGGGGCGCGGTCGGCCGGATCGCCGCCTATCAGCGGGTACGCCTGCACTGCTCGTCGAACGTCGCCATCTCCGGCTTCGCCGCCGAAGGCGTCATGCACCTGCTCGCCGAACTGATGGACAACGCCGCGAACTTCTCGCCGCCCATCGACGAGGTGCATGTGTACGTCGAGGAGCGCGGCACCGGCATCGTCGTCACCATCGAGGACAGCGGCCTGAAGATGGCCGACGCGGCGATGCGGCGGGCCGCGGACTCCGTCGCCGGGCGGATGAACGACCTCGCGGCCCTCCAGGGCACGCGCCTCGGCCTCGCCGTGGTGGGGCGGCTCGCGCTGAAGCACCGGATCAGCGTCAACTACCGGCCGTCCTCGCGCGGGGGCACCGGTGTGGTCGTCCTGCTGCCGAGGCATCTGATCGCGCAGGAGTCCCGCGAGAGCCATCCGGCCGCGTCGGGCCTCCGGGAAGCCACGGTCTCGGCCGCCCCGAGCCCCCGGGAAGCCACCGTCCCGCCCGCGCCCGCCCCCACGGCCACGCTCGCGCCGGAACCCGTGTCACCGGAACCCGCGACGCCGGTGCCCACGCCCGTAACGCCACCGCCCAGTCCCGCGCCCGTACCCGCGACGCCCTCCCTGCCGGACCCCGTCACGCCGACACCAGCCCCCGCCCCCGACCCCCTCGTCGTCCGTCCCCGGGAGCCCGAGCAGCCCGCGGTCCGTCCGGCGGCTCCCGCCTCCACCCCCGGTGGCCTCCCCGTCCGTACGCCCGGTCGCACCATGGGTGAGGCGGAGCGTGAGCGCGGCCGTCACCGCGGGGCGCCCGCGCCCGCCGCCTCGGCGAACCCGCGGGGCGACACCCCACGGGCCACCCCGCCCCGCACCGCGGGCCAGCAGTTCGGCGCCTTCCAGCGCGGCCGGCGGCCCCCGGGCAGCCCGGCGGCAGCGGAGCGGCCGGACGCCGGGACCGTACCGCCGCCGTCCCCCGCGCCGTAGCCAGGAACGCCATCCACAGGGTGTCCGGGTCCACCGGACGCGCTCGCCCGAACATCCGAGATTGGAGGTACGGGACGTCGGCCGGATCCCGGCGCCACGGTCCCGTCACTCATCATGCAGACAACGGACAACAGCCTCACCTGGCTCCTACAGAGGCTGCTGGAGCAGACCCCCGGCACGCGGCACGCCCTGGCCCTGTCCCGCGACGGGCTCAAGCTCTGCTGGAGCGAGCACCTCACGCTCGACCAGGCCGACCAGCTGGCGGCCATCTGCTCGGGCATGCAGGCGCTGGCGCAGGGCGCGTCCATCGAGTTCGGGGACGGTTCCGGCGGCGTACGGCACTCGATGACCGAGTTCCACGGCGGCCTGCTCTTCATCGTCGAGGCCGGTGAGGGCGCGCATCTGGCCGTCGTCGCCACGGAGGAGGCCGACCCCAGCATCGTGGGCAACCAGATGACGCAGATGGTCGCGCAGATCGGCGAACACCTGCGCGCCGCGCCACGCGGCACCGTACCGGGGAGTCCCTCGTGACCCGGCGCCCCGTCGACACCGGAGCCCCCGACCGGCTCTACACGGTCACCGGCGGACGCAGCCGCGCCCCGGACTCCTTCGACCTGGTGACCCTGGTGGTCAGCGAGTGCCGGCCGACCCCCGGCATGCAGTCCGAGCACGCGCGGATCCTCGAACTGTGCGGCCACCCGACCGCCGTCGTCGAGATCGCCGCCGAACTCTCCCTCCCCGTCACCGTGGTCCGCATCCTGCTCGACGACCTCCACGTCATGGGCCGGATCACCGCCCGCCATCCCCGGGTGGCCGCCTCACCGACCGAACTCCCCGACTCCGAACTGCTGAAGGAGGTGCTGCATGGTCTCCGGAAGCTGTGAGCTGCCCGCCCGGCGCACCCCGCTGGCCGACGCCGCCGAGACCGGCCTGAAGATAGTCGTCGTCGGAGGGTTCGGCGTCGGCAAGACCACGCTCGTCCGCTCGGTGAGCGAGATCCGGCCGCTGAACACCGAAGAGGTCATGACCCAGGCGGGTGTCGGCGTCGACGAGACGAGCGGTGTCGACGCCAAGACGACCACCACGGTCGCCTTCGACTTCGGCCGCATCAGCCTCAACGAGCGCATCGTGCTGTACCTGTTCGGCGCCCCGGGGCAGGAACGCTTCTGGTTCCTGTGGGACCGGCTGTTCTCCGGCACGCTCGGCGCGGTCGTCCTCGTGGACACCCGCCGGATGGACGACTCCTGGTACGCGATCGACCGGCTGGAACACCACGGCACCCCGTTCGTGGTGGCGGTGAACCGGTTCGACGACGACGTCGCCCACCCGCTCGACGAGATCCGCCAGGCCCTGGCCCTGCCCGAGCACATCCCGATGATCGACTGCGACGCCCGGGTCCGGACGTCCAGCAAGAACGTCCTGATCACGCTCGTCGACCATCTGCGCACGATGGCCATCGCCCGGGAGACGACACAACCATGAGCACCTCCAGCCCGTCCTTCGATCCGTCCCTCGATCCGTCCTTTGCCCCGGCCGCCTCCACCGCCCCTTCCGGCTGCCCGGTCGCCCCCGGTGCCGTACGCCTGTCCGGAGCCTCCTACCAGCAGACGCCCACGGAGCTCTACCGCTCGCTGCGGCGGGAGCACGGCGCGGTGGCGCCGGTCCTGCTCGACGGTGACGTACCGGCGTGGCTGGTCCTCGGGTACGCCGAACTCTCCTACGTCACCACGCACGACGAACTGTTCGCCCGGGACTCGCGCCGCTGGAACCAGTGGGACAGCATTCCGCCGGACTGGCCGCTCCTGCCGTTCGTCGGCTACCAGCCGTCGGTGCTGTTCACGGAGGGCGACGAGCACCGGCGCAGGGCCGGCGTCATCACCGAAGCGCTGGAGGGCGTCGACCAGTTCGAGCTGGCCCGCGACTGCCGGCGCATCGCGGAGCGGCTCATCGCGGACTTCGCCGGGAGCGGCCGGACGGAGCTGATGAGCAGTTACGTCCACGCCCTGCCGATGCGGGCCGTGGTCCAGATGTGCGGGATGCCGGTGTCGGGCTCGGACACCCAGCAGCTGGTGGACGACCTGCGCATCTCGCTCGACGCCGGTGAGGGGGACGACCCGGTGGCGGCGTACGGGCGCGTCGGCGACCGGCTGCGCCAACTGGTCAAGGACAAGCGGGCAGCGCCCGGTCCCGACGTCACCTCCCGCATGGTGACGCACGGGGCGGGCCTCTCGGACGAGGAGATCGTCCAGGACCTGATCTCGGTGATCGCCGCCGCCCAGCAGCCCACCGCCAACTGGATCTGCAACACGCTGCGGCTGCTGCTGACGGACGAACGCTTCGCGGTGAACGTCTCCGGCGGCAGGCTCAGCGTCGGCGAGGCGCTGAACGAGGTGCTGTGGCTGGACACTCCGACGCAGAACTTCATCGGCCGCTGGGCCGTACGGGACACCCAGCTCGGCGGCCGGCACATCCGGGCGGGCGACTGCCTGGTCCTGGGGATCGCCGCCGCCAACACCGACCCGGAGATCTGGCCGGAGGCGTACGTCGGGGCCGAGAACTCCGCGCACCTGTCGTTCAGCGGCGGCGAGCACCGCTGCCCCTACCCCGCACCGCTGCTGGCCGATGTGATGGCCCGTACGGCGGTGGAGACGCTGCTGGAACAGCTGCCGGACCTGATGCTGGCGGTCGAGCCGGAGGAGCTGAGCTGGCGGCCCTCGATCTGGATGCGGGGGCTTTCGGCGCTGCCGGTGCAGTTCAGCCCGATGGCGCAGTAAGCGGGTGGCCGGAGTTCCGGGGCCGGTTCCGAGGCCGGAATCCGTGGTCCCGGGGCCGGTTCCGAGGCCGGAATCCGTGGTCCCGGCCCCGGCCCCGGCCCGGTGTCAGCCGGACACCGGTGTGAAACGCACCGGCAGGCTCTTCGGCCCCCGGGTGAACACCCCGTTCTCGACCGGGTCGAAGCCGTCGGCCAACCGCAGATCGGGCATGGCGTCCAGCAACTGGCCCACGCCGGTCTCGACTTCGGACCTGGCCAGCAGAGCACCCACGCAGAAGTGCCGGCCGAGCGCGAACGCGAGATGGTCGGCCGCCGCCGAGAACGCGTTCGTGGCGCTCAGGTCCTCGCGGAAGATGTCGAAGACATCGGGGTCGCGGTAGCGGTCCTCGTCACGGTTGGCGGAGCCGATCAGGCAGGTCACCGTGGAGCCCGCCGGTACGGTGCCGCCGCTCAGCTCCACGTCCGCCGCCGACTGGCGCATGATCATGTGGACCGGCGGGGTGTAGCGCAGCGTCTCGGCGAAGGCGCGGGCTATCAGGCTCCGGTCGGCGCGGACCGCCGCCAACTGGTCCGGGTGCGTCAGCAGGTTGGCGAAGATACCGGCGATGGCCTTGTCGGTGGTCTCCCCGCCCGCCGCGAGCAGCAGACTACAGAACGCCTTGACGTCCTCGTCGCTCATCCGGACACCGTCGACCTCCGCGGTGCACAGCGTCGACAGCAGATCGTCGCCGGGCGCTTCCCGCCGTTTCCGGATGATCGGCAGCATGTACTCGGCGAACTCGACGCGCGTACGTTCACCGGCCCGCGCCACGTCCTGATCGCCGGAGAGATTACCGAGAAAAGCGATGACGGCCGTATACCAGCCGTGAAAACGCTCATAGTCGGACTTGTCCAGACCGAGCATGTCCGCAATGACGTTCACGGGAAATCGGGTGGCGTAGTCGGCGACCAGATCGACGGAACCGGCACCACGGAACCGGTCGATCAATTCGCGCGAATTGCGCTCGATGACCGGTAAGAACTTGTCCCGCAGATCGGCGCCCCGGAAGGCGGGCGCGACGAGGGCCCGGCGTACGGCGTGCTCGCGCCCGCTGAGCTGGAGAATCGTCCGCCCGTGCACGGGCTCGATCTGCCAGTCGTAGTTCTCGGTGGTGAACTCACCGGCTTTGTCCTTGAAGACGCGCTCCACGTCCTCGTACCGCGAGACGATGTAACTCTTGGTGGCCTCGTGCCACAGGAGCGGCGTGTCCTGCCGCATACGGCGATAGGCCGCATACGGGTCTCTCTCGAACTCGGGCGACAGAATGTCCGGTGCTCGGACGGTCATGACCACTCCCTTGCAAGCAGAACGGGGGAACTGCGAGGTGCATGACTTATTCAGCTCGTGCCGGCGGATATATGCAAGAGCCACGGGTTGCGAACTCCCCTGTGGCCGGGGGTGCGTGAGACGGCGGTCAGCTGTCCTCGCCTTCCGCCGCCCCCTCGCCTTCCGCTGTCCCCTCGTCCGGCGTCACGTCGTCCGGCGTCACGCGTCCCGTCAGCGCCGCGAGCGAGCTGCGTACGTGTGCCATGTGCGCCTGGGCCTCCTCGCGGCCCTCCTCGTGCTCCCGCAGGATCCGTTCCGTCTCCCGGACCACCCGCTCCTCCCGGACCCGGGCCTCGGCCAGCAGCTCCGCCGCCCGCGCCTCCGCGTTCTCCTGGCCGTGCCGGGCCGCCTCCTGCGTGGCGGCGAGGTGCCGGCCCGCCTCCGCGAGCAGCGCCTCCGCCCGCTCGGTCAGCTCCGCGTGCCGGGCCGCCAACGCGGCTTCCTGGGCGGCCAGTTCGGCCTCGGCCGCCTTGCGGCGCTCCGCGTGCTCCTGCTCCTGGTGGGCCAGCACGCTCGCCGTACGGTCACGGGTCGCCGCCATCGCCGAGGCGGCGGCCGCCCGCACCTCCTCCGCGTCCTGCCGGGCCGCCGCCAGGAGCCCTTCCGCCTCCCGGGCCGCCGCGGCCACCCGCTCATCCGCCGCCCGGTCCGCCGCCGCGCGCACCTCCTCGGCC
>NZ_LZRD01000019.1 GCF_001687325.1 Streptomyces sp. PTY087I2
GGGTGGAGCTGACTGGTACTAATAGGCCGAGGGCTTGTCCTCAGTTGCTCGCGTCCACTGTGTTAGTTCTGAAATAACGAACAGCCGTGTTTTTGTCCGGTGTTCACAGTTTCATAGTGTTTCGGTGGTCATTGCGTTAGGGAAACGCCCGGTTACATTCCGAACCCGGAAGCTAAGCCTTTCAGCGCCGATGGTACTGCAGGGGGGACCCTGTGGGAGAGTAGGACGCCGCCGAACAATCTTTGTGGGAAAGCCCCGTGCCCTTGTGGCACGGGGCTTTTCTGCGTTCTGAACGTCTAGGGTCGGACCATGCGCTACGAACTGGTCATCTTCGACAACGACGGTGTGCTCGTCGACAGCGAGCCGATCGCCAACACCGTCCTCTCCGGCTACCTCACCGAACTCGGTCATCCCACCTCGTACGAGGAATCGCTCCGTGACTACATGGGGTCCGCCGTGCACCGGGTCCACGATCTCGTCGAGGAGAGGACCGGGCAGAAGCTTCCCGAGGACTTCGACTCCACGCTCAGCGCCCGTACATTCGCCGCCTTCCAGCAGGAGCTGGTGGCGGTCGACGGGGCCGAGGAACTGCTCGGGAAGCTCGTCGCGGACGGCGTGGACTACTGCGTCGCCTCCTCCGGGAGCCATGAGCGGATCCGGGTCGGGCACCGTAAGACGGGGATCGACCAGTGGTTCGAGGAGGAGTGGATCTTCAGCTCGGAGGATGTCGGGAAGGGCAAGCCGGCACCGGACCTGTTCCTGCACGCCGCCGAGCGCATGGGCGTCTCGCCCGAGCGGTGCGTCGTCATCGAGGACAGCCCGCTCGGGGTCGAAGCGGCACGGGCGGCGGGGATGGACGTGTACGGGTTCACCTCGATGGTGCCCGCCGACCGGCTCGTCGGAGTGACCGGGCACTTCTCGGACATGGCCCAGCTGCCCCAACTGCTCGCCTGAAGCCCCTCCTCCGGACATCGTCCGTCCGGAAACTGCTCGGCTGATCCATCTACCCATGGGTAGCTGCCTGGCTCTACGCTCGCCGCCATGACTGATGCGGGCTTGCGGCACGGCAGGGCCTCCCTGGGGCTGAGCTTCGGTGTTCAAGGCGTGGCTTTCGCTCTTCTGGTGACGCGTATCCCCGCCATCCAGGACCGGTACGGGATATCCGACGGGCTGCTGCCCGCCTTCCTCGCCGCTGTCCCGATCCTGGCGGGGGCCGGCAGCGTGGCCACCGAGAAGGTGGTCGCGCGGGTACGGCCGAGCGTCGTCCTGCGGTGGGCCCAGCCCCTCGTCCTCCTCGCTCTGCTCGGGGTGGGCGCCGGGCGGGAGATGTGGCACGTCGCCGTCGCCCTCGGGGTGTTCGGGCTGGCCGTCGGGGCGCTCGACGCCTCCATGAACATGCTGGGCGTCAGCCTTCAACGGGCGTACGGGCGCTCCATCATGACCGGCTTTCACGCCGCCTACAGCCTCGGCGGGATCGCGGGGGCGTCCCTGGCATGGGTCGGGGCCCGGTGGGAGCTGTCGTTGCTCGCTTCCTACCTGCCCGTCGTCGCCGTGCTGCTGCCCGCCGCGCTGATCGGGAGCCGGTGGTACACGGAAGGGAAGGGGCCGGAAGGAACGAACGGGCCGGAAGGCATGAAGGGGCCGGGAAGCGCGAAGGGCGCTTCGGGCGGGGCGCTTTCGTTCAAGCTGTTGCTGCCGCTCTGCCTCATCATGACCTTCGCCTACATCGGAGACTCCACTGTCTCCAACTGGAGTGCCAAGTACCTCCAGGACGTGCTGGGCAGTTCGGAGCAGCTCGCGACCGTCCCGTACAACGTCTACATGGTGACGACCCTGCTGGGGCGGACCGTGGGGGACCTCGGGGTGCGGCGGTTCGGGGCCGTCGCCGTGGTGCGGGGCGGGAGTCTGCTGGCGGCCGGCGGGTTCGCGGTGGTGGCGGTCGCGCCCGGGGCCTGGGTGGGGATGCTCGGGTTCACGATGCTCGGGTTCGGGCTCTGCGTGATCGTGCCGCAGGCCTTCGCCGCCGCCGGGCGGATGTTCCCGGGGAACAGCGACGCTGCTGTGGCACGGCTGAATATCTTCAACTATGTGGGGTTCTTGGTCGGTTCGCCGCTCGTGGGCGCTCTGGGGGATGCGTGGAGTTATCGCGGGGCCATGCTCGTACCGATGGTTCTGGTGCTGGCGACGCTCGTGTATGCCCGCGCGTTCGGGCCGGAGCCCGCCCGATACGGTGGCGGGCATGAGCGGCCGCGCACAGCTGATGTGGGATGACGCAGTTACGGGATACGACTTCGGGGACACCCACCCGATGGACCCGGTCCGGCTGGCCCTGACGATGGGGCTGGTGCGGGCGTTCGGGCTCGATTCGGCGGTGGATCTGCGGTCGGCGAGGCCCTTGGGGGACTCCAGTCTGAGACTCGTGCACCGGCAGGACTATGTGGCGGCCGTCCGGGCCGCCTCCGCGAATCCGCGGGCCGCCGACCAGAACTACGGGCTCGGGACCGTCGACGATCCGGCGTTCGCCGGGATGCACGAGGCCTCCGCGCTGATCGCCGGGCTGTCCGTCGGGGCCGCCGAGGCCGTGTGGCGGGGCGAGACCGAGCACGCGGTGAACTTCACCGGGGGGCTGCATCACGCCATGCCGGGCTCGGCCGCCGGGTTCTGCGTCTACAACGACCCGGCGCTCGCCATCGCCCGGCTGCTGGAGCTCGGCGCGGAGCGGGTCGCGTACGTCGATGTGGACGTCCACCACGGGGACGGGGTGCAGGCCGCGTTCTGGGAGGACCCGCGCGTCCTGACGGTCTCGCTGCACGAGCACCCGAGGACGCTGTTCCCGCAGACCGGGTGGCCGGAGGAGACCGGGGCCGGGGCCGGCGAGGGGTCCGCAGTGAACGTGGCGCTGCCGGCCGGGACCGGGGACGAGGGGTGGCTGCGGGCCTTCCATGCGGTGGTGCCCGAGCTGCTGGCCGACTTCAGGCCCCAGGTGCTCGTCACCCAGCACGGGGCCGACACACACTTCGAGGACCCGCTCGCCCATCTCGCGGTGTCGCTGGACGCGCAGCGGGCGGTCATGGAGTCCTGCCACCGGCTGGCCCACGACCACGCCGACGGGCGCTGGGTGGCGCTCGGCGGGGGCGGGTACGCGGTGGTGGACGTGGTGCCCCGGTCGTGGACGCACCTCGTCGGGATCGCCGCGCACGCCCCCGTCGATCCGGAGTCGGTGGTGCCGCCGTCGTGGCGCGATCTCGTCTACGCCCGTACGCGGCAGCTGGGGCCCGGCCGGATGACCGACGGGCGTACGCCGTCGTGGAAGGCGTGGGAGGACGGGTACGACCCGGCGGACAGGCTGGACCAGGCGGTGCTGGCGTCCCGGAAGGCCGCCTTCCCGCTGCGGGGGCTGCTTACCTGAGGCGCAGCGGGAGCGCTGTCGGTCCGTGTGTGCGCGTCGCGCGGGGCATTGTGCCGTGCGTTACGCCAACGGTGGGGCGTAACGGGATTCCCGCCCTCTCCGGCTCCGCGATACGGCAGCATCCCAGGGGTGTTGAGCACCGGGGCGCTGCGCGCCCATCTGCTGGCGGCCCGGCTGGCCGGGCCCGTGGCCACGTCGCGCGAGACGAGTCTGCGCAGCTACCGGCTGTTCGCCGCCCGGGATCCCCGGGTGATGCTGGGGCTGGCGCCCGAGCGGGCCTGGGGCGAGGGTGAGCTGTTGCGGCTGATGGCGGACCGGTGCGGGGTCTCGGCCGACCCGACGCGGGTGACCGGCCCCGATGCGATCGATCCGGACCGGACGGTGGCCGCGCTGGACGCGTTCGCCGAGCGGTTGGCGCTGGTGGCCGAGCGGCGGGCCCCGGTGCTGCTGGGGACCGGGCATCCGCACCGGCTGCTCGGTTTCTACGCCGGGCTGGCAGACGCTCTGTCGGCGGTCGGCTGTCCTGTTCTCACCCCTGCGCAGGGGAGATGTGTCGACATAACGACCCGGTTTGGCGTACGTACGTACCGTCTCGACTACGTACGGGGTGTGGCCCTGGTGCGCGAACCCGGGGGGCGGCCCACCGGGGGCGAGACCGGCGCGCACACGCATTCGCCGCTGCCCGTGCGGCTCGCGCTCCAGGACGCGGCGGAGCGGCTCGGGGTGCTGCCCGAGCTGGTGATCGGGGATCACGGCTGGGTCTGCGGCGCAGGTCAGCTGGGGATCGAGGCGATCGGTCCGGCGGACACGGACGATCCGGCGCTGTTCGTGGGGGAGGCGGAGGGGCGGGTGTCCGTGGTCGTACCGCTCGACGACGGCGTACGGGCCCCGTTCTACCGGCCGTTGACGCGCTATGTGCTCAATCGGGCCTGTCTGTCACAGTAAGCCGTCGATCGCCTCCCCTCTTCCCCACTCGCACCACCCGCCCCTAATCTGGGGAGTGAGCGCACAACGACGAAGAGTCACCGGAGGGGAAGCCGGTGCGCGTCCGGTGCGGAGGGACAGGTGGATCATGGCTGCTGACAACGAGAGGCCTCTCAACGAGGTCAAGTTTCTGACCGTGGCGGAAGTCGCCTCGGTCATGCGAGTGTCGAAGATGACGGTGTACCGCCTGGTGCACAGCGGTCATCTGCCGGCGATCCGGGTGGGCAGGTCCTTCCGGGTGCCGGAGCAAGCGGTTCACGCGTATCTCCGCGAGTCCTTTGTGGGGGTGGAATCAGCCTGAGGTTCGCCTCGGGTTGCCCGCGGATTACGTCCCTCGGACAGTGGCGGGTAGGCTAGGCCGACGTAGGTCGTGTGGGCCCAGACGCCCCGCACCAGTGAAGAAGAAGTGAGCGAGGGTAGTCGTGGGCTCTGTTATCAAGAAGCGGCGCAAGCGGATGGCCAAGAAGAAGCACCGCAAGCTGCTCAAGCGCACGCGCGTTCAGCGTCGCAACAAGAAGTAAGCGAACGCAGTTCGTGAGACCGCAGCCCCTCCGCCGTTCCGGTGGAGGGGCTGCGGTGCGTTACAGGGAACCGTCCACCCGCTACGGTGACCGCCAGAGAAGTTACCGCGGGAAGCAGGGGAGTCGGGTCAGGCTTCCCGGGCCGACGGAAGGCGCTGGTCTTGGGGAAGGTCGTCCTCGTCACAGGAGTGGCCCGGCAGCTGGGGGGCCGCTTCGTCCGGCGCGTCCAGCGCGATCCCGGGGTGGACCGGGTGATCGCGGTCGACGCCGTCGTGCCCCCGCATCAGCTGGGCGACGCGGAGTTCGTCCGCGCCGACATCCGGCAGTCGGCCATAGCGCGGATCCTGGCCGAGTACGCCGTCGACACGGTGGTCCACCTGGACGTCTCCGGCAAGGCGCTCGGCGCCGGCGGCCGGACGGCGGTCAAGGAGACCAACGTCATCGGCACCATGCAGCTGCTCGGCGCCTGCCAGAAGTCGCCGACGGTGCAGCGGCTCGTGGTGAAGTCCAGCACGAGCGTGTACGGGTCGGCGCCCCGCGATCCGGCCGTGTTCACCGAGACCACCCCGCCCAAGTCGCTGCCGAGCGGTGGCTTCGCGAAGGACGCGGTGGAGGTCGAGGGGTACGTACGCGGCTTCGCCCGCCGCCGCCCGGACGTGGCGGTGTGCGTGCTGCGGTTCGCCAACATCCTGGGGCCGCACCCGGACTCGCCGCTGGCCGACTATCTGTCGCTGCCCGTCCTGCCGACCGTCCTCGGCTACGACCCGCGGCTCCAGTTCGTGCACGAGGACGATGTGATCGACGTCCTCGGGATCGCGGCGAGCGAGCCCCGGCGCGGAACGCTGAACAGCGGCACGTTCAACATCGCCGGCGACGGGGTGCTGCTGCTGTCGCAGTGCTCGCGGCGGCTGGGGAAGCCGACCGTTCCCGTGCTGCTGCCCGCCGTCACCTGGGTCGGCTCGGCGCTCCGTACGATCGGCATGACGGACTTCTCGCCGGAGCAGATCCGGCTGCTCACCCACGGCCGGGTGGTCTCGACGGTGCAGATGCGCGAGACCCTCGGTTTCCGGCCGGCGTTCACCACGGCGGAGACCTTCGCGGAGTTCGCGCGGAGCCGGGGGCCGGGGCTGCTGCCGCCGGAGACGGTGGGCAGGGCGGTGGACCGGCTGGCGGCGTTGCCGCTGCCGGGAGGCGCCGGACCGCGGGAGCGCGGGGCCGGTGCGGTACAGACGACTCACGGCGCCAGGTAGAGGAGCGCACCGACGATGGCGGATGCCAAGGTCATTCCGTTCGACGACGACCGTTCGCGGTCCGGTGGCGGTGCCCGTCCGGCGCGGCGCAGGACCGGGGCGGGCGGCGGCAGCGGCCGGGGCGACGGCTCCGCCGCTCCGGTGAGCGCCCTGCCGGGGGCGCAGGTCCCCGAGCAGGGCGACGTCCCGGCCGACGCCCTGTCCGACCGGTCCCCGGGGACCGAGGAGACGGACGGCGGGCCCCGGGAGGCCGGGTCGGCCACGGTGGACGAGGGCCGTTCGGCGGCCGGGAGCTGGGAGCGGCGGATCGCGGGCGGGCTCGCGTTCCTGCGGCGGCGGGTCACCGGCGATTACGACGTCGACGAGTTCGGTTACGACAAGGAGCTCACCGACCAGGTCCTGATGTCGGCGCTGCGGCCGCTGGCGGACAAGTACTTCCGGGTCGAGGTGAAGGGCATCGAGAACATCCCGTCGGACGGCGGGGCGCTCATCGTGGCCAACCACTCCGGGACGCTGCCGCTGGACGGGCTGATGCTCCAGGTCGCGGTGCACGACAACCATCCGGCCGAGCGGCATCTGCGGCTGCTCGCCGCCGATCTGGTCTTCCATCTCCCGGTCGTCAACGAGCTGGCGCGCAAGGCCGGTCACACGCTGGCCTGTGCGGAGGACGCGCAGCGGCTGCTGGAGATGGGCGAGATCGTCGGGGTGATGCCGGAGGGGTTCAAGGGCATCGGCAAGCCGTTCGGCGAGCGCTACAAGCTTCAGCGCTTCGGGCGGGGCGGGTTCGTGTCGACGGCGCTGCGGGCGGGCGCGCCGATCGTGCCGTGCTCGATCGTGGGGGCGGAGGAAATCTACCCGATGATCGGCAACGCGAAGACGCTGGCCAGGCTGCTGGGCTTCCCGTACTTCCCGATCACGCCGACGTTCCCGTGGCTGGGGCCGCTGGGTGCGCTGCCACTGCCGACGAAGTGGACGATCCAGTTCGGTGAGCCGATCCCGACGGACGGCTATCCGCCGGAGGCGGCGGAGGACCCGATGCTGATGTTCAACCTGACGGACCAGGTGCGGGAGCAGATCCAGCACACGCTGTACAAGCTGCTGGTGCAGCGGCGGTCGGTCTTCTTCTGAGGCTGTTACGAACAAGGCTGTCACGGAGAAGGCTGTTATGAAGGAGGGGCCGGTACGCGATTCGCGTACCGGCCCCTTCTCCGTGTCCGTTTCGGCTTTACGGCCTGAGGTTCTCGCCGTCGATGCCGAGGCCCGGGAGGAGCCCGGGGAGGAGCGGGGGCAGGGTGACGTCCGGGGCGGCGGGTGCGCTCGGGCGGTTCTCGGCGGGCGGCGGGGTGAGCTCGTCCGTGGGGAGCTCGTCCAGCAGGCCGTCCGTGCCGCCGAGCAGGCCGTCGTCCGGGGTGGCGTCGGAGGAGCCCGACGAGCCGGAGGGCTTGGGGTCCGTGCTGCCGTCGGTGCGGCCTCCGGGCTTCTCGGGGGAGGCCGGAGGTGCGGTGGCGTCGGTGCGGGGGGAGTCCTTGCCCGGGGCGGTGGTGGTGTCGGAGCGTCCGGTGCCCTTGTCCTCGCCCGGGGGACGGGGGAGGAGGGACTGGAGCGGCGCGACTTCCTCGTCCATGGCGTCGAAGACGGAGGTGACCTCGTCGCGGACGTCGGTGAGCTGGACGGGCAGCCGGTCGCGGAGGCTGCTCCAGGTGTCGCGGTGCGAGCGGGAGAAGGTGTCCAGGGTCTGGATGGGGCCGATCGCACCGTCGCGCTGGTAGGCGGAGCGGAGCAGGCGGTGGCCCTCGGAGGCGTCGTGGGACATGCCGTTGAGCGCGCGTCTGACGGAGCCGAGGGATTCGTGGTCCAGGGCGCCGGAGCGGCCGCGCTCCATGAGTCTGCGGGCCTCGCTGAGCCGGGTGGAGGCCTGGTCGAGATAGGCCTCGCCGCGGTCGGCGTCGCCCTTGGCCATGCCGAGGCTGATGTCCTCCATTCCGCGCTTGAGCCCGTACAGCGAATCACCGGGGAGGGCGTCGGAGCTGGCGGCGGCCACGCCGCCGAAGGCTCCCGCGGCCACGCCGACGGTGAGCCCGCCGGCGGTGAGCCCCTTCGCCCAGCGGGAGCGGGGTCGCAGTTTCCGCAGTGGTGAGGCCCGGTGGGCCCCCTTGCCCCGTTGCACGGGCACCGTAGGGCCCGTGGACGCGCCGCCCTCGGCGAACATGGCCTCCATGGCGGCGACGAGCTGGGCTCGCTGCACCACTTTGACCTCGGGGTCCAACTGCGGCTTCGGTAGCTCACCGAGGCCGTTCGCCAGGGCCAACAGCGGTCCGCGGTCGGCCTGGTCGGCCGGCTCCGCGGGCTCTGCGGCCGCCGCACCCTGGGGGGTCTGCTCCTCCAGGGCCTGGGCGAAGGCGTTCGCCCGCCGGTGTGCCGAAACGTTTGCGATCACTGGCGGCACCTCCTCTCGTCATGACGGTCGACTCCCCTGGCGGTCCGGAAGGTTGCCCACCTTGAGCGTTTCCACTCGATGGAGTGAGCGGAGACGGACAGGTGGTGACGACAGGGGGCCTGCAACCGGCACAACGACGCGCGCGGCACTTGGGTTACGCACGAAAGATGATCGGACCAGTGCGTGACGGGACGGTCACGCAGGGGTTGTCGGCGGGGGTGTCGGCAGGGGGTGTCGGCGGGCGTCGTCAGCGTGCGTCGTCCGGCAGGAGCCGGGCGAGCGTCCGCACGGCCCGGTACTGGAGGGTCTTGATCGCGCCCTCGTTCTTGCCCATCACGCGGGCGGTCTCGGCGACCGAGAGGCCCTGGAGGAACCGCAGGGTGACGCACTCCTGCTGCTGGGGGTTGAGTCGCCGGACGGCCTGGAGCAGCGCGGCGTTGGAGAGGGACTCCAGGACGGAGTCCTCGGGGCTGCGCGCCACCTCGTTGGCGTCGAGCATTTCGCCGGTGGTCACTTCCAGTCGGAAACGACTGGATTTGAAGTGGTCGGCGACCAGGTTGCGAGCGATCGTGACCAGCCAGGCGCCGAAATCGCGGCCCTGCCAGGTGAACGTGGAGATACGGCGCAGTGCGCGGAGGAAGGTCTCGCTGGTGAGGTCCTCCGCGGTCGCCTTGCCGCCCACGCGGTAGTAGATGTACCGGTACACCGTGTCGCTGTACTGGTCGTACAGGCGGCCGAAGGCGTCCGCCTCGCCGGCCTGTGCGCGCTCGACGAGATCCATCATGCGCGCGCTGTCGCTGTCGGCCGTGGGACGGCGGACGGCCGACGTGGTGGTCGAGGCGGCGCGGGTGCTGCGTCTTCCGACCGCCGCACTGCGTTCGGCCAGGGCGTAGCAGGGGCCGGCAGGTGCAGGGGTGGCAAATGCGGGGACGGCGTACGCGGTGGGGACGAAGCCGCGCAAGCGGTCAATGACCGATGCACGCAGCGTAGCCAGGCCCGAGGCGTCAACCCCGACGTGTGGGTACACGGGACTCCCAGAGGCAGAGCTTCCATCACGAGCAGTTCGAAAATCGTCACCCGTGGTAGCGGGTGACGGTCTCCGTGATGCGTCTGAGGAGAATAACGCTTCGTGCAGGCAGCGCTACACCCAGTTGTCTAAATCACCGGTTCCGTCGCTTCTCTTATCGCTAAGTGACGTATCAAGTAGCACATGGTGACCGTTTATTGATCGGATTACTTCGTGATCTGCCTATGGGGGCGACGGGTTGTGGCCGGGCACCGGTGACAGGCCTGGCCGGAGGGGGCGTCGGCGGTGGCGGCGAAACGGCTTTCGACCGGACGTACGGCTTCGGGCGTGGCTGCGCCCCGTGACCGGATGGGGGCACGGGGCGCGATGGAGGGAGTGGGGGTCAGCGGCGGCGGCGGTGCAGGGCGACGGCCGCGGCGGTGCCGCCCGCGAGCGCGCCGACCCCGGCGGCGGCCGGGATGCCGACCTTGGCGGCCTTGCGGCCGGTGCGGTAGTCGCGCAGCCGCCAGTCACGGGCGCGGGCGTACTTGCGGAGCTTGGTGTCGGGGTTGATCGCGTAGGGGTGGCCGACCAGCGAGAGCATCGGGATGTCGTTGTGCGAGTCGCTGTAGGCGGCGCAGCGGTCCAGGTCGAGGTCCTCGGCGGCGGCCAGGGCGCGGACGGCCTCGGCCTTGGCTGGGCCGTGCAGCGGTTCGCCGACCAGGCGGCCGGTGTAGACGCCGTCGACCGATTCGGCGACGGTGCCGAGCGCGCCGGTCAGGCCGAGGCGGCGGGCGATGATGGTGGCGGTCTCCACGGGTGCGGCGGTGACCAGCCAGACCTTCTGCCCGGCGTCCAGGTGGGCCTGGGCCAGGGCGCGGGTGCCGGGCCAGATGCGGTCGGCCATGTACTCGTCGTAGATCTCCTCGCCGATGGACATCAGCTCGGAGACGCGGTGGCCCTTGACGATGGACAGGGCGCTGTCGCGGGCGTCCTGCATGTGCTCGGGGTCCTCGACGCCGGCCAGCCGGAACCACGCCTGCTGCCAGGCGAACCGGGTGAGTTCGCGGCGTTCGAAGAACTTCCGCTTGTAGAGGCCGCGGCCGAAGTGGAAGATCGCGGCGCCCTGCATCACGGTGTTGTCGAGGTCGAAGAAGGCGGCGGCGCGGACGTCCCCGGCGACCGGGAACGCGGGCTCCTCGGGTGCTTCTTCGGGGGGTGCGGTCAGGAGGGCGGCGTCGTCGTCGGCGGCCGAGGTCTTGCGCGCGGCCTCGGCGGCGGCCTCGCCTGCCAGGACGCTGCGCGCAGTCGCGGAACGCCTACGGGGGGTGAGCCATCCAAGAGCGGCCATGCGGTGAGCATAGCCAGTCCGTCCGTACGTGCCCGACCTGCCGTGATGCGGTGGCGTGAACGCTTCGGGGCGGAATGGTGAATCGGTCGATTCCGGGCGGCCCCGCGGCGGGTCGGGCGGGCCCGGAAAACGGGCGCGGCGGGCGCAGAATGGAGAGCATGAGTCCTCTGCTGCGACGTACGAAGAAGAAGCCCGCCGAGCGGGTGGTCACGCTGGTCGGGAAGCCGGGCTGTCATCTGTGCGAGGACGCGCGGGCGGTGGTGAGCGCGGTCTGCGAGGAGACCGGGGCGTCGTGGGTGGAGAAGGACATCACCGAGGACGAGAAGCTGTACAAGGAGTACTGGGAGCAGATTCCGGTGGTGCTGATCGATGACGAGCAGCACACGTTCTGGCGCGTGGACCCGGCGAGGCTGCGCAAGGCGCTGGGTGCGGACGCGAAACCCGGTTAACATTGCGGGCGTTTTGAGTGGCCTCGGGGGCGTAGTTGTGAGGAGTGTGTACCGCTTTGCCCCCTTCGAGGCTGCAACGGGCCGTTGCGGTCCCTGGTTCCGGGATCGCGCGGGAAATGCGCGTGACCCCGGTCACTTTGACCGGACAAAACGGACACAATCTTTGTGCACGCGTTCACAAAGACATAGCCTGCATTCGACGGGGCGGTCTTGGGACATACGGCCGCCTACAGCCCCGCTCATCCCGCAGGAGCACCGTGGCAACTGGCCGAACTCACCGACCGGCGACCCGTAGCCGAGGAATTCCCGAGGCCACCGTCGCCCGACTTCCGTTGTATCTGCGCGCGCTGACCGCGCTCTCCGAGCGATCGGTCCCCACGGTCTCCTCCGAGGAGCTGGCCACGGCGGCCGGCGTCAACTCGGCGAAGCTGCGCAAGGACTTCAGCTACCTGGGGTCCTACGGCACCCGGGGTGTCGGGTACGACGTCGAGTATCTCGTCTACCAGATCTCGCGTGAGCTCGGGCTCACCCAGGACTGGCCGGTCGCGATCGTCGGTATCGGTAACCTCGGCGCGGCCCTCGCCAACTACGGCGGCTTCGCCTCCCGCGGCTTCCGCGTCGCGGCGCTCATCGACGCCGACCCCGCCATGGCCGGTACGCCGGTGGCCGGGATCCCCGTCCAGCACACCGACGACCTCGACCGGATCATCAGCGACAACGGTGTGTCCATCGGCGTGATCACCACCCCGCCCGGCGCGGCCCAGCAGGTCTGCGACCGGCTCGTCGCCGCCGGTGTGACCTCCATCCTGAACTTCGCGCCGACCGTCCTGTCGGTGCCCGAGGGCGTCGACGTACGCAAGGTCGACCTCTCCATCGAGCTCCAGATCCTCGCGTTCCACGAGCAGCGCAAGGCGGGCGAGGACGCCACCGCCGAGGACGAGGGCGCGCCCCCGATGCGCGCCACGCCCACCGGCCGAAAAGGACCCGACGGGGACATGCCCGCCGTGATGCCCGCATGAGCCTCCTCGTCGTCGGACTCAGCCACCGCAGCGCCCCCGTCTCCGTACTGGAGCGGGCGTCCCTCGCTGCCGAGACCCAGGCCAAGCTGCTCCAGGACACCCTCGCCGCGGAACCCGCGACCGAGGCCGCCGTGCTGGCCACCTGCAACCGCATCGAGCTGTACGCGGACGTGGACAAGTTCCACGCGGGCGTCGCCGAGCTCTCCACCCTGCTCGCCCAGCACAGCGGCGTCGGTCTCGAGGAGCTCACTCCGTATCTCTATGTGCACTACGAGGACCGGGCCGTCCACCACCTGTTCTCGGTGGCCTGCGGGCTGGACTCGATGGTTGTCGGCGAGGGCCAGATCCTCGGCCAGATCAAGGACGCGCTGGCGCGCGGCCAGGAGCTGCACACCGCCGGACGGCTGCTGAACGACCTCTTCCAGCAGGCCCTGCGGGTCGGCAAGCGCGCCCACAGCGAGACCGGGATCGACCGGGCCGGGCAGTCGCTCGTCACCTTCGGGCTCCAGCAGCTCGCCGCCGGGGCCGACCCCGCCCTGTGGGCCGAGGGCAAGCGCGCCCTGGTCATCGGCGCCGGCTCCATGTCCTCGCTGGCCGCCGCGACCCTCGCCCGGACCGGTGTCGCCGAGATCGTCGTCGCCAACCGGACCCGCGCCCGCGCGGACCGTCTGGTGGAGATCCTCCAGCAGGGCGACGGCACCGCCGTGCGCGCCCGCGCCGTCGAGATGTCCTCGGTGGGCGACGAACTGACACGTGCCGACATCGTCGTCTCCTGCACCGGCTCCACCGGCCTCGTGCTCACCGCCGACGCCCTCGCCGACGCCCTGGGCGTGACCCTGGACGCCGCGCCCGAGGCACCGACGGTCACCGCCGTCGCCCCCGCCCCGGACGACGTCGACCAGCACGCCGCCTGGGTGGAGAACGGTTCCGCCGCCTCCGCCGCGCTCGCCGGTCCGGCGGCCGCGCCGCGCCGGGTCACCGTGCCCGCGCAGTCCACCGGACCGGTCCGGCTCGCCCTGCTCGACCTCGCCATGCCGCGCGACATCGACGGCGCCGCGCACCGCATCGACGGGGTGCGCCTCGTCGACATCGAGTCGCTCGCCGAGGCGTCCGCCGACGCCCCGATGGCCGCCGACGTGGACCGGGTCCGCACGATCGTCTCCGACGAGGTGGCCGCCTTCGGCGCCGCCCAGCGCGCCGCGCACGTCGCCCCGACCGTGGTCGCCCTGCGCACCATGGCCGCCGACGTGGTCGCCGGCGAGATCGCCCGGCTGGACGGCCGCCTCCCCGACCTGGACGAGAAGCAGCGCGCCGAGATCACCCAGACCGTGCGCCGCGTCGTCGACAAGCTCCTGCACGCGCCCACCGTGCGGGTCAAGCAGCTCGCCAGCGAGCCCGGCGGCGCCGGGTACGCGGACGCGCTGCGAGAACTCTTCGACCTCGACCCGCAGACGGTGGCCGCCGTCTCCCGGGCCGACCTGAACGACCCGAATAGAGGGCGGTCATGACCGACAACTCATCGCCGGACGCGCGGGGCGCCGCGCCGCTCCGGCTGGGCACCCGGCGCTCCAAGCTCGCCATGGCCCAGTCCGGGCTCGTCGCCGAGGCGGTCCGCGAGGTGACCGGGCGCGCCGTCGAGCTCGTCGAGATCACCACGTACGGGGACACCTCCCGCGAGCACCTGGCGCAGATCGGCGGCACCGGCGTCTTCGTCGCCGCCCTGCGCGAGGCGCTGCTGCGGGGCGAGGTGGACTTCGCGGTCCACTCGCTCAAGGACCTGCCGACCAGCCAGCCCGACGAGCTGGTGCTGGCCGCTGTGCCGCAGCGCGAGGACCCGCGCGACGCGCTGGTGGCCCGGGACGGGCTGACCTTCGAGCAGCTGCCCGACGGCGCCCGCATCGGCACCGGTTCGCCGCGCCGCATGGCGCAGCTCAACGCGTACGCCCGGTCCCACGGACTGCGGATCGAGACCGTCCCCATCCGGGGCAACGTCGACACGCGGATCGGGTTCGTGCGGGACGGCGAGCTGGACGCGGTGGTTCTCGCCGCCGCCGGGCTCAGCCGTCTCGGCCGGAGCGGTGAGGTGACCGACTTCCTGCCGGTCGACACCGTCCTGCCCGCTCCCGGCCAGGGAGCACTGGCGATCGAGTGCGCCGCGTCCAGCGCCGACCTCGCCGCCGCGCTCGCCGAGCTCGACGACCCGTACACCCGGGTCGCCGTGACCGCCGAGCGCGCCCTGCTCGCCGCCCTGGAGGCCGGCTGCTCCGCACCCGTGGGTGCGCTGGCCGACGTCCTGGCCGACGGGCAGGTTGTCAACGAACTGCGCCTGCGCGGAGTCGTCGGTTCCACCGACGGTTCCTCGCTCGTACAGCTGTCCACCACCGGTCCCGTCCCCACGTCGCACGACGACGCGGCGGCCCTCGGTCGCGAACTCGCGTCCGAGATGCTCGCCAAGGGTGCGGCCGGTCTTATGGGGGAGCGAGCACTTTGAGCCCCACCGGCCCCGCCGCATCCGACTTTCCGGTCCTGTCCGCCCAAGGCCAGGTCACCTTCCTCGGCGCCGGTCCCGGCGACCCGGGACTGCTGACTCTGCGCGCTGTCGAAGCGCTCGCGAGCGCGGACGTCCTTGTCGCCGAGCCCGATGTGCTCGACGTCGTTCGCAGCCATGCGCGGGAAGGCGTGAGCACGCCTGAGCTGACGGTTGTTGACGTCTCGTCAACAGCCGCCGGTGTACCCGTTCTCAGGGATGCGGCCAATCTTGTCATGGAGGCCGCGAAGGGCGGCAGGCGGGTGGTCCGTGCCGTCGCGGGCGATCCGGGTCTGGACGGCGACGCGGGCGCGGAGATGCTCGCCTGTGCCGCCGCCGGGGTGCCCTTCGAGGTGGTCCCGGGCATCGCGAACGCCGTCGGCGTGCCCGCGTACGCCGGGGTGCCGCTCCGCGACGCGCAGGGCGCGGACGTCCGTTTCGTCGACGCCCGTACGGCCTCCGACCGGTGCTGGAGCGAGGTCGGCGCGAGCGACGCGACCGCCGTCGTCTCCACCACGCTGGACGCGGTCGCGGCCGCCGCCGGTGAGCTCGTCTCGGCGGGCCGCAAGCCCGACACTCCGCTCACCGTGACGATCGCGGGCACCACCACCCGTCAGCGCACCTGGACGGCGACCCTCGGGACGATCGCCCAGACCCTCAAGCAGGCCAAGGTGCTCCCCTCGCCCGAGGGCCACCGGCCGGTCATAGCCGTGGTCGGAGAGCGCAGCTCCGCCGCCCAGCGCGACCAGCTCGCGTGGTTCGAGTCCAAGCCGCTGTTCGGCTGGAGGGTGCTCGTCCCGCGTACCAAGGAGCAGGCCGCGTCGCTCTCCGACCAGCTGCGTTCCTACGGTGCGGTGCCGCACGAGGTCCCGACGATCGCCGTCGAGCCGCCGCGTACGCCCCAGCAGATGGAGCGCGCGGTCAAGGGCCTGGTCACCGGGCGCTACGAGTGGATCGCCTTCACCAGCGTGAACGCCGTCAAGGCGGTCCGGGAGAAGTTCGAGGAGTACGGTCTCGACGCCCGGGCCTTCGCCGGGATCAAGGTCGCCGCCGTCGGCGAGCAGACCGCCGCCGCGCTGATCGACTTCGGCGTGAAGCCGGACCTGGTGCCCTCCGGCGAGCAGTCCGCCGCCGGGCTGCTGGAGGACTGGCCGCCCTACGACCCGGTCTTCGACCCGATCGACCGGGTGTTCCTGCCGCGCGCCGACATCGCCACCGAGACCCTGGTGGCCGGGCTCATCGAGCTGGGCTGGGAGGTCGACGACGTCACCGCGTACCGCACGGTCCGCGCCTCGCCGCCGCCGGCCGACACCCGCGAGGCGATCAAGGGCGGCGGCTTCGACGCGGTCCTGTTCACCTCGTCCTCGACGGTGCGGAACCTGGTCGGTATCGCGGGCAAGCCGCACAACGTGACCGTCATCGCGTGTATCGGCCCGGCCACCGCGAAGACCGCCGAGGAGCACGGTCTGCGGGTGGACGTGCTGTCCCCCGAGCCGTCGGTGCACAAGCTCGCCGAGGCGCTCGCCGCCTTCGGTGCGCAGCGCCGGGACGCGGCGAAGGAGGCCGGTGACCCGGTGACCCGGCCGAGCGAGCGCCGCCCGGGCGCGCGTCGGCGCCGGACGACGACGTAACGGCAGTACGCGGGTGAGTGGGCCCGGTCGCTTCGGCGGCCGGGCCCGCCGCCTTTCCCGGCACGGGTGTCGGTAAGACCGCGCTGCGTACGGGTCTATCGTCGAAGGATGACTGCGTACGCAAACTTCCCCGGCTCCCGCCCCCGGCGGCTGCGGACGACCCCGACGATGCGGCGGATGGTCGCCGAGACCCGGCTCGACCCCGCGAACCTGATCCTCCCCGCGTTCGTCCGGGAGGGCATCGACGCCCCGGTCGCCATCTCGGCCATGCCCGGCGTGCACCAGCACACCCTGGACACCCTGCGGAAGGCGGCCGTCGAGGCGGTCTCGGCCGGGGTCTCGGGGATCATGCTCTTCGGGGTGCCGGAGGACGGGAAGAAGGACGCCCGGGGCACGGCGGGCACCGACCCGGACGGGATTCTCCAGCTCGGTCTGCGCGCGGTCCGCGAGGAGGTCGGCGACGACCTGGTCGTCATGTCGGACCTGTGCCTGGACGAGTACACCGACCACGGCCACTGCGGGGTCCTGACGGCGGACGGCCGGGTGGACAACGACGCGACGCTGGAGCGGTACGCGGAGATGGCCCAGGTCCAGGCGGACGCCGGGGCCCATGTGGTGGGCCCCAGCGGAATGATGGACGGTCAGGTCGGCGTGATCCGGGACGCCCTGGACCAGACCGGCCACGAGGACGTGTCGATCCTCGCCTACACCGCGAAGTACAGCTCCGCCTTCTACGGCCCCTTCCGCGAGGCCGTCGGCTCCTCGCTCACCGGTGACCGCAAGACCTATCAGCAGGATCCGGCCAACGCCCGCGAGTCGCTGCGGGAACTGGCGCTGGACCTGGCGGAGGGGGCGGACATGGTCATGGTGAAGCCCGCCGGACCGTATCTGGACATCCTCGCCAAGGTCGCGGAGTCCGTGGACGTGCCGGTCGCGGCGTACCAGATCAGCGGCGAGTACGCGATGATCGAGGCCGCCGCCGAGAAGGGCTGGATCGACCGGGACAAGGCGATCCTGGAGAGCCTGACCGGGATCCGGCGGGCCGGGGCGCAGATGATCCTCACCTACTGGGCGACCGAGGCCGCCCAGTGGCTCGGACACGGCAGGGGCTGAGCCCCCGCGTGGTCACGGCCCACCCGCTCCGGTCTCCTGGAGCCGGTGGGCCTCCTTGATGGAGAAGCGGGCGCTGTCCCGTACGAGCGGGTCCTCGTCGGCCCGCGCGGTGGTGTCCAGGACCGTGGCGACGACCGGGTCGTCGGTGTAGGGCGCCAGCGACATCGCCGCGTACTGCCGGACCAGGTCCTCCGCCGGGTCGCGCAGCGCGGTGAGCAGGGCGCGGCCCGCTTCGTGGCGCAGCGCGGGGTCCGCCGGGGGCCACAGGCGCAGGACGGTGGCGCTCTCGACCCGGGCGAGGCCGTACTCGCCCGGGTCCGCGACGACCGAGACGAGGAACGGCAGCGCCTGGGCGTTGGCGTCCAGCTCGGTGATGATCTCGGGCTTGCGGTCGCTGCCGGCGGGCAGCGCGCGGAACTCGGCTATCAGGCGTTCTGCGGCTTCGGCCGCTTCCGTCGCGGAGGCGGCTTCCGTCGTGGTCGTGAGGTTCGTGTCGTTCATGGGGGTGGACACTTTCTGTCAGGGCCAGTCGACCAGTGCCATGAATGCTACGAAAGTGACCACGACGGTGGCAGGTGCGGCCAGGGCCAGGGCGAAGCGGCGGGCGGCGTAGCGGAGCCGGTGGGGGACCGCCCAGCTCGCGATCAGCACGGCCAGGGCGATGAGCAGGCCGATCCACAGGACGGTCCACCCGATCATCCAGCTGTCGTGGAAGCGGTCGGCCACCTCGCCGTTGCAGGAGTCGCACTCCATGGGGGAGAGCGCGCCGTAGAGCAGGGCGAGCAGCCCCAGCGGCACGGTGACGACCGAGGAGATCAGCGGGGCGACCCAGGCGCGGGGGTCGGGCGTCTCGTCGGGGCCGGACACCGGGCCGGCCGCCGGGGTGCCGCCGGTTCCGCTGTCGCCGTCGTGGCTGTTCTCGCTCATGTGGTCGAGTCAACCGCGAGGGGGCGCCGCCCGCATGAGTACGAGGGCTCAGTCCGCGACGGTCCGGTCGGCGCGGGCCTCCAGCCAGGCGTGTGCCGCGTTCACCTCGCCTTCCGTGAGGGCCGGGCGCACCTGGTCCGGGTGGCGCGTGACGTAGTGCTCGCGGGCCGCCTTCATGCCGATCGCGCGGGCCGCGTCGGAGAGCCGCCGGTCGTCCGCCACCTCCTGGGCGCGGTGCCACCAGCCGTGGCTGCGCGGGTCGATCGCGTAGTGCCACAGCGGCTGGGCGGGGTCGGCCACGCCGATCAGGACGCGCTCCAGGACGTACGCGCGGACGCCCGGCTCCCCGATCAGCTTCTCGGCGACGTGCAGCGGGTGTACGCCGTCGAGGCGGGCGCGGAGCAGCACCCAGGTCATCAGGTGCCCGGTGTCGTGCCCGCCGGAGACGACGAACTCCCACAGCTCGGCGGCCTTCGCCTCGTCGGGGGCGCCGAGGTGGGTGAGGAGCCGGACCGGGCCCTTCCAGAGCGGCTTGGGCTTCGCCCACCAGGCCAGCAGCGCTTCGGCGGCCGGGTGACCGAGGTCCTGGGCGAGGCAGGTCAGGGTGACCAACGGGTGGCGCCACTCGGTGTACGTGGTGCGGTACTGCTTGGTCAGCTCCTTCTTCCAGCGGGGGAGGAGGGCTTGCAGGTCCGTTTCGGTGGCCTCGCCGTGGGCGTACAGCACCTCCAGGCAGAACGCGATGCCCTGGACGCCGGTGGCGGGGTCGGCGAGCCGGTCGCGCAGCCACTGGATGTCGGACGGGGTGAGGGTGCGGTAGCGGTGGTAGATGTCGCCGAGGCCGCCCTCGTGGCCGGCGAGGTCGGGGCCGGTGCCCGCGAGGAGGTCGTCGCGGGCGGCCTCGTACCGCTCCACGGCGGCCAGCGCCTCGGCCGTTTCGGCGGCCTCGGGGAGGCGGCCGGCCGCCTCGCGCACGCGGCCGGCCGTGTCGGTTGCGGCCTTCGCGGCGGCGACCCGTAGCGGGCGCGGCAGACGGTCGTCCGTGGCGAACCGGACGGTGGCGAGGAGGAGCGGGAAAAACCCGTCGGGGGTCCGGTGTCCGTCCGTGACGGCTTCCCGCAGCGCGTTCAGGAGGCCGGTCTGCGCGGTCTCGGGCGCGGTGTGCGCCGTCAGCTCCTCGGAGAGTGCGGCGGCGGCGCGCACCGGGTCCGGTTCGCGCAGGGCGTGGTGGGCACGGAACCAGCCGCGCACGGCGCCGTCATCACCGGTCAGCGCCCACGTACGCAGCAGCTCCAGCGAGCGCGGGGACGGGTGCGCGGCGAGGGCGTACGCCGCGTCCGGGCCCAGCTCGGCGGCCACCTCCCAGGCCTCCGGGTGCTCCTGGCGCAGCAGCGCGAGGAGCAGCGGTCGCCGGCCGCGCCAGGCCGCGAGCCGCCCGGCGTACGTCTCCCGCCAGGCGGACAGCAGCCGTGCCGTCTCGTCGGGGGTGAGCGCCTGCCGGTGCTCCAGCGGGGCGGCGAAGAGGACGGCGGCGTCCAGGTCCACGGGGCCGGACAGCCGGTTGTGGAGCCAGCGTTCCTCGGCGGCGGTCAGCGGGTCGTACTCCGCGGACCGGGTGGTCCGGCTGCGCGGTGCGTCGAGGCGGGCGAGGAACTGGCGTACGCCCGCGGTGTCTTCGGGGTCGGGCAGCCCGTCGGCGTCGGTCGCCGTGACCCGGTCCAGCCGGAAGGCGCCCCGGGGGCCGCCGTTGACGATCCGGTAGCCGGGAGGGCCGTCGCCGAGGCCCGCGGCGACCGTGGCGTGGTCGCCGCCCCAGTGCAGGTACAGCACGCCCCGGAGGTCGCCGGAGCGGTCGAAGGCGTCGTGGGACTGCCAGTGCCAGTACGCGAAGGAGGTGTCGGTGGCGATGCCCCGGGCCGCGAACATCTCCGCCGCGTCCGCGTGGCCGTCGGACTGGGTGTAGCGACCCCGGGTGGGGGGAGGCAGGACGGCGAAGCCGTCGCCGCCGAGCGTGCGCCACCAGGCCTTGATCCTGCTGAGGTCCGTGTTCAGTCCCACCAGAACGACCACGCTTCCTGGTTGAGCACGGCCTTCTCGGCGTAGGCGTCGAGGTCGTGCGGCGGGGCCTGGTCGATGTTGTCCGGGCAGAACGCGTAGTGCTCGGCGGCCAGGGCGCGGGCCTCTTCGATGGTGCCGGGCGGGCGGCCCACGGAGACGATCATCGTGTCGAAGCCGAGCACCACGACCCGGGCGTCGAAGCGGTCCTCCCAGGAGCGGAGCACCGCGCAGAGCCGGGCCACGTCGTTCTCGTGGTTCATCGGGCCCGACCAGCCGATCGCCGCCGGTATGTCGGCGCTGCGGCGGGCCGGGACGAGGGCGATGCGGGCGCCGCCGAGCCATGCGTCGGCGTCGGCGGCGATGACGCCCGCGAGGCCCGCGGCCGCCGTGTCCGCGTCCTCGGCCGCCTCCCGCGCGGGGACGGGCGCGAGGCCGGGCCAGGAGGAGCCGGGGCCCGGGCGGTCCTCGTCGTGCTCGTCGGCCGTGTGGTCCGCCGCGCTGTCACCGATCTCGTCGGCCGTGTCGTCGATGTGGTCGACGTGGTCCGTCCAGTACCCCGCGAGGACCTCCTCGGCATCGTGGTCGCCGGGATACGACGTGTCGTCCGGGCAGAGGTCCCAGTCCTCGGGCCACTGGTCGCGCGAGCCGCCCGTGACCAGCACCGGCAGCAGCCCGAGCCGCCGCCCGGCCGCCCGCAGGTCCGGCCAGTCGCGCGGGGCCGCCGGGGCGTCCGCGTGCCAGAGCAGCGGTTCGTGCCAGGGGCCGTCCAGCGTGGCGTCCACCAGGGAGCCGGGCGGGAGATCCAGGCCGGAGGAGGCCAGGGAGGGCAGAGGGTTCGGGAGCGTCGCCATGGTGGGGAGCCTAGGCGGCGGCACTGACAACGAGCGGGGTGGCGGTCCCCCGAAAGCCGGGCCCGGGTCGACGCCTTCCGCTGAAGCGGTCATTTCCGGGCGAATCGCGTCCGGTGGGCGTATCGTCGTGGGCCCGTCGCGCGCCGCCCGTCGCGCGCCGCCCGGTCCCCGTCGGCCGGGCCGATCCGGCAGGAGCCGCCGTGAACAGGATCGTCACGTCCATCTCGCTCTCCCTCGACGGCTTCTTCGAAGGGCCCGACCAGGACATCGACTGGCACACCGTCGACGAGGAACTGCACCAGCACTTCAACGACTACTTCCGGACCATGGGTGGCTTCGTCGAGGGACGCGTCACCTACGAGCTGATGGAGGAGTTCTGGCCGACCGCCGATCAGGACCCGGCCAACGAGGGCCCGATGGCCGAGTTCGCGGGGATCTGGCGGGACATGCCGAAGTTCGTCTTCTCGCGGACGCTGGAGAGCGTGGGGCCGAACGCGACCCTGCTGCACGAGGTCGACCCCGAGCAGGTGCGCGGTCTGCGGGACGCCGCCTCGGGGGATCTGGCGGTCGGCGGGGCGGACCTGCTGGAGTCGTTCCGGCAGGCCGATCTGATCGACGAGTACCGGGTCTACGTCCACCCCGTCATCCTCGGCCGGGGCCGCCGCTTCTTCCGAGACAGCGAGGAGCGGCAGATGCTCCGGCTGATGGAGACCCGGACCTTCGGGAACGGAGTCGTCCTGCTCCGTTACGAGACGGTCCGGGCGGGCTGACCGGAGGGCGTCAGGCGGTGGCCGCGTAGGCGGCGAACGCCGACCAGGCGGAAGGCGCGACGGTGAACGTCGGGCCCTCGATGTCCTTCGAGTCACGGACGTGGACGGCGGCGGGGTGCGCGGCGATCTCGACGCAGGCCCCGCCTTCGTCGGAGCTGTAGCTCGACTTCCGCCAGTCGTAGGCGACTTCGAGGCACGCGCCGCCTTCGTCGCCGCTGTAGCTCGACTTGAACCAGTTCAGTGCGGTGCTCATGTCTCTCCCAGTAAACGGGCCAGCAGGCGCAGGGTCTCAAGGGGGGTGAGCGCCTGGGCTCGCAGCATCGCATATTTCTGGGCGAGGATGCTGATCTCATTCCGGTCCGAGATCAGGTGACTGCCGCGCTGGGTCTCGGAGTAGGCGACGTGTTGGTGGTCCGGAGTCTCCAGGAGGATGAAGGGGCCGTTGAGGCCCGCGTGAACCCTGCTGTCCAGTGGCAGCACCTGGAGGCAGACGCCCGGGAGTTGGGCCATCGCGTAGAGGTGGCGCAACTGCTCCCGGTGCTCCTCGTCCGACGTCAGCTTCATCATCAGCACCGGCTCCCAGATCACCATGCTGATCGTCGGCGGCTTCTTCCGGTCCAGGATCTGCTGGCGTTGCAGTCGCGTCGCCGTCTGCGTCTCGATCTCCTCCGGGCTGTAGACCGGGATCTTGTTGCTGAACACCGCGTCCGCGTACGCCTTCGTCTGGAGCAGGCCCGGGATGACCTGGTTGTCGTACCAGGAGAGCGCCAGCGCCTCGTGCTCCATGTCGAGGTAGTGCTCGGCCCACAGCGGAATCAGGTCGTATTCCGGCATGTTGTCGACCGCCGTCGCCAACGCGCCCTTGGTGTCCAGCAGATCGTCGATCGTCTCCGCCAGATCCGGCACGAGCGAGCGTCTGCCCTGCTCGATGGAGGCGATCGTGTCCTCCTGTACGCCTGCGGCTCGGGCCAGTTCGACCTGGGTCATGCCCGCCTCGGTGCGGAACCGGGCCAGGAGCTTGCCCACGAGCTTCATCGTCGACGCGTTCTTACGCTGTCGCTTTCTGGGGTGCATACGGTTCCCACTCCCACCCAGGAACCCACTTCACGCATGCGCGACCCGTACAACAAAAATGTACGGGTCGCGCATGGTTACGGCACGTCAGGCGCTGGCCCGGGCCCGCCTCGGCGGCTCAGAACATCAGTGCGGTCTCGACGTCCGACTGCCAGTAGGTGACGAAGCCCCGGCCGTCCGTGTACGTCTCCGCCGGGAGCTTCAGCGTGGCCTCGCCCTTGGACTTGTTGTTCTTGTCGACCATGATCACGCCGAGGTTGTCGCTCTTGACCGGCTCGTCCTCACCGGGCTCGCCGAGCAGTCCGATGCCCGCGTACGCCTTCTCGCCGGGGGAGAGCACGACGACCGCCTGCGGCTTGCTGTCGTCCAGGACCGGGTACACCGCCTGCGCGTCGTCGAAGCGGAGGAACGGCGCGTGGTACGCGGCGCAGTCCTTGGAGCCGGTGTTGGTCACCGTGAGCAGCAGGTGGTTGATCGGGCGGCTCACCGAGGAGACCTTCACCGTGGAGTTCTTGGGCGTGCACGCCGGGATCGACGCCGCCGCCTCCGCGTTCGGCGCGGTCCCCGGCTTCTTGCCCCGGTTGGCGCCGTCGCCGTTGCCGCCCGCGTGCTTCCCCTCGGTGGGCACGGTCTGCGTCTCGGGTGCGCCGGCCTCCGGCGCGTCCGACTGCGCCTTGCCGTCGGTGTTCGCCGCCGCCGGGGTCGCCGTCTCGGCGGCGCCGGCCGGCTTGGTCCCCATGGCCTGGTCGTCCCCGCCGCAGGCGGTCAGCGAGAGGGCGGCCGCGAGAGCGGTGGCGGCGAGGGCGGTGGTGCGGATGCGGTTGGTGCGCATGGCGGTGGTACTCCCCGTACTCGGTTGGTCTGCGGTTCTGCTGTGGTCTGGTCCGAGCTTGTGGGGTGGCGGAATCCGGCCGCAACGCCTGCCGAACCATTGGGGATGCTGGAACGTCTACGCGTACGGTGACCTGCGGGAATTCCGCGTCCCTGGAACGCCGTTCCGGGACGCACGAGGAAGGGGAACGCCGTCGTGGCGACGCCGGAGGCTGTGGAGTTCGCGGCTCTGCTGAAGGATCTGAAGGAACGCTCGGGGCGCAGCTACGGGGTGCTGGCGGGGAAGCTGCACGTCAGTACGTCGACCCTCCACCGGTACTGCAACGGGGACGCCGTGCCGAACGAGTTCGCTCCGGTGGAGCGGTTCGCGCGGGTGTGCGGGGCGTCGGGCGACGAGCTGGTGGAGGTGCACCGGCGGTGGATCGTGGCGGACGCGGCCCGGCGGCGGCCTTCGGCGGGGGCCACCGCACCTACGGCTGCCGTTACGCCTGCGGCTGCTGGTGTGCCTGCCTCTGTCCCTGTGCCTGCTGGTGTGCCTGACGCCGTGTCCGATGCTGTGCCGGACGCCGTTCCCGGTGTGGTCGAGCTCCGTGAGCCGGCCCCGGCGTCCCGGGAACCCGAGCCGGCCCAGTCGTCCGATCCGTCGGGCCCGCGCGCCCGTTGGGCCCGGCTCTCCCGGCGTACGCGGGTGCTCGTCGCCGCCGCCGGGGTCGCCGCGCTCCTCGTCCCCGCCACCGTCGTCGCCGTCGATCTCGCCGGGTCGGGCAAGGAGGGCGGCGGGAGCGCCGCGGACCGGGTGGAGGACGCGGGCGGGGACGTCGCCGCCGCGCCGGAGGGCTCCGTTTCGGCCCCACCCCGGCCGTCCGCCGGCCCGAGTTCGGCCGATCCCTCGGCGAGCGTCTCCGCGTCCCCGTCGGGGCAGCCGTCCGGGAAGCCCGCGGCGGGTTCGGGCACGGGGCAGGGGCAGAGCGGGGGCGACGACGGCGGTGGCGGTACGGGCCTCGGCGCTCCGCCGACCGTCAGCATCTCCTCGTACAACTGGGAAGAACCCTGCGGCCAGCACTACTTGGTGAACCGGGGGCCCGACGAGCTCGATCCGCCGCCCGCGCCACGGGACCGGCGCGGCTGGGCGGAGTCGTACGGCGGGGTCGACGCCGGGAACATGCTGCTCCAGCTCACCGTGCAGGGCACCTCGCGCGAGGCGGTCGTCCTGAAGGGCATGAACGTCCGGGTCGTGTCCCGCAAGGCTCCGCTGCCCTGGTCGGCGTATCTGATGGGCAACGGCTGCGGCAGCGGGATCACGCCACAGACCTTCGCCGCCGACCTCGACGCCGGACATCCCACTCTGCGGGCGGTGCCGGGGACGCAGGGGGACATCGAGGTTCCGGCGGTGGACTTCCCGTACAAGGTGTCGTCCGAGGACGTGGAGGTCTTCAACCTCGATATGGAGGCCGCCGGTTACGACGTCACCTGGTACCTGGAGCTGGAGTGGAGCAGCGGCGGCAAGGAGGGGACGCTGCGGATCGACGACCACGGGAAGCCGTTCCGCCTGAGCGGGATGAAGGGACGTCCGGAGTATGTGCACGGCGGCCCGGGCTACGGCTGGGAGCGCACCGGCCAGCCCTGACGCCCCGGGGATTCCTGTACGCGACCGGCCCCGGCGCCTGCGGAACAGGTGCCGGGGCCGACGTGTCCACGCGGCGGACGCGGTCAGAGGCGCTCGGGCGTCCGGATGCCCAGCAGCGCCATCCCCCGGTGCAGGGTCCGGGCGGTGAGGTCCACCAGGAAGAGCCGGTTCTCGACGACCTCCGGGGCGTTGTCCGGGCTGAGCACCTGGCACTGGTCGTAGAACGTGGTCAGGTGCGACGCCAGCTGGTACAGATACGCGGCCAGCTTGTGCGGCTCGTAGCCCGCGGCCACCTCG
This sequence comes from Streptomyces sp. PTY087I2, assembly GCF_001687325.1. Classification (GTDB taxonomy): domain Bacteria; phylum Actinomycetota; class Actinomycetes; order Streptomycetales; family Streptomycetaceae; genus Streptomyces. The sequence continues at coordinate 26,133 of NZ_LZRD01000019.1, forward strand.
GAGAGCACCTCGCCGAACTGGTCCAGGTGCAGGCCGAGCGCCCGCTCCGCCGGGGCCAGCGCCAGCTCCGGGTGGGCGGCCGGAACCGCGTCCCCGGCCTTGCGCAGGATCGACCGGATCCGGGCGTACGCGTACTGGAGGTACACCGACGTGTCGCCGTTCAGCGACACCATCTGGTCCAGGTCGAACTTGTAGTCCCGTACGGCGGAGGTCGACAGGTCCGCGTACTTCACGGCGCCGATGCCGACGTACCGGCCGTTCTCGACGATCTCGTCCTCGGACAGGCCGACCTTCTCGGCCTTCTCCCGCACGACCGCGGTGGCCCGCTGGACCGCCTCGTCGAGCAGGTCCTCCAGCCGGACCGTCTCGCCCTCACGGGTCTTGAACGGCTTGCCGTCCTTGCCGAGGACCGTGCCGAAGGCCAGCTGCACGGCCTTGACGTCCTCGTTCAGCCAGCCCGCCCGGCGGGCCGTCTCGAACACCATCTTGAAGTGCAGCGACTGCCGGGCGTCGACCACGTACAGCAGGGTGTCGGCCTTGAGGTCCTGGACCCGGTTCCGGATCGCGGAGAGGTCGGTCGCCGCGTAGCCGTAACCGCCGTTCGTCTTCTTCACGATGAGCGGGACCTGGTTGCCGTCCGGGCCCTTCACATCGTCGAAGAAGACGCACAGCGCACCCTCGGAGCGGACGGCGACGCCCGTCTCCTCCAGGATCCGGCAGGTCTCCTCCAGCATGTCGTTGTAGCCGGACTCGCCGACGATGTCGGGGTCGCGGACCTCCATGTCGAGCTTGTCGAAGACCGAGTGGAAGTAGATCTTCGACTCGTCGACGAAGCCCTGCCACAGCTCCAGCGTCTCCGGGTCACCGGCCTGGAGCGCCACCACCCGGTCCCGGGACCGGGCCTTGAACTCCTCGTCGGAGTCGAACAGGGCCCGCGAGGCCTTGTAGACCCGGTTCAGCGTCGACATCGCCGCCTCACCGTCGCTCGCGTCGCCCTCGTGCTTCAGGGCGCCCGGGTGCTCGATCAGATACTGGATGAGCATGCCGAACTGGGTGCCCCAGTCGCCGATGTGGTGCCGCCGGACGACGTCCTCGCCGGTGAACTCCAGGATCCTGACCATCGCGTCGCCGATGACCGCCGACCGCAGATGGCCGACGTGCATCTCCTTGGCCACGTTCGGCTGGGCGTAGTCGATGACCGTCTTCCCGGCCTCCGGCCTCCGCGGCACACCGAGCCGGCCCTCGGCGTCCGCCGCCCGGGCGGCCAGCGTCTCGACGATCGCCCTGTCGGTGAGCGTGATGTTGAGGAAGCCGGGGCCGGAGACCTCGATGTCCTTGATCAGCTCACCCGCCGGGAGGGCGGCGGTGACCTGGCCGGCCAGCTCCCGGGGGTTGCCCTTGAGCTTCTTGGCGAGCGCCAGGATGCCGTTGGCCTGGAAGTCGGCCCGGTCGCTTCGGCGCAGCAGCGGGTCCGCGGCGCCGGCATCCGGCAGGGCTGCCGTCAGGGCGTCCGCCAGCTGCTGCTGGAGCGTGGAAGCGAGGGAAGGGACCGAGCCGTGCTCAGGCATGGGACGGGCTGCCGTTTCCGTAGGGGGTACGAGGGATCCTCTTGGGTCTCCAAGGGATCTCCCCAGTATCCCACGGGGTGTAAAGCCGTTTTCGCGCTGCGGGGGGTAGCTGGGAGAATGGTCGGTAACCCACTGGGACCGACAGACGAGAGAAGGACGTGCCGACCGTGGCCGAGAGTCAGACCAGCACCGAGACCGACTGGGTCTCCCGCTTCGCGGACGATGTCATCGCCGAATCGGAGCGTCGTGCGCCTGGCAAACCGGTCGTCGTCGCCTCGGGCCTCTCGCCCTCGGGCCCGATCCACCTGGGCAACCTCCGCGAGGTCATGACCCCGCACCTGGTCGCCGACGAGATCCGCCGCCGCGGGTACACCGTGCGCCACCTGATCTCCTGGGACGACTACGACCGCTACCGCAAGGTCCCCAACGGCGTCCCGGGCGTCGACGCGTCCTGGGCCGAGCACATCGGCAAGCCGCTGACCTCGGTGCCCGCCCCGGCCGGCTCGGCGTACCCGAACTGGGCCGAGCACTTCAAGGCCGCCATGACGGCCGCCCTGGACGAGCTGGGCGTCGAGTACGACGGAATCAGCCAGACGGAGCAGTACACCGCCGGGACCTATCGCGAGCAGATCCTGCACGCGATGAAGCACCGCGCCGACATCGACGCCGTCCTCGACCGCTACCGGACGAAGAAGGATCCTTCCGCCACCGCGAAGGGCGGCAGGAAGCCGCAGCAGAAGAAGGTCGACGAGGCCGAGCTGGAGGCCGCCGAGGGCTCCGGCGCCGCCGCCGAGGACGACGGCAGCGGCAACAGCGCCGGCTACTTCCCGTACAAGCCCTACTGCGGCAACTGCGAGAAGGACCTCACCGTCGTCACCTCCTACGACGACGACACCACCGAGTTGAACTACACCTGCTCGGCGTGCGGCTTCGCCGAGACGGTCCGGCTCAACGAGTTCAACCGCGGCAAGCTGGTCTGGAAGGTCGACTGGCCGATGCGCTGGGCGTACGAGGGCGTGATCTTCGAGCCCAGCGGCGTCGACCACTCCTCGCCCGGCTCGTCCTTCGTGGTGGGCGGCCAGATCGTCCGCGAGGTCTTCGACGGTGTGCAGCCCATCGGGCCGATGTACGCCTTCGTCGGCATCTCCGGCATGGCCAAGATGTCCAGCAGCAAGGGCGGGGTGCCCACCCCGGCCGACGCGCTGAAGATCATGGAAGCGCCGCTGCTGCGCTGGCTCTACGCGCGCCGCAAGCCCAACCAGTCGTTCAAGATCGCCTTCGACCAGGAGATCCAGCGGCTGTACGACGAGTGGGACTCGCTGGGCCGCAAGGTCGCCGACGGCACGGTGCTGCCCGCCGACGCCGCCGCGTACTCGCGGGCCGTCCGCACGGCCGCCGGGGAGCTTCCGAGCACCCCGCGCCCCCTCCCGTACCGGACGCTCGCCTCGGTCGCCGACATCACCGCCGGCGCCGAGGACCAGACGCTGCGCATCCTCAGCGAGCTGGACCCGGAGAACCCGCTGACCTCGCTGGACGAGGCGCGCCCGCGCCTGGACCGGGCCGAGAACTGGATCACCACCCAGGTCCCGGCCGAGGCCCGCACCATCGTCCGCGACGAGCCCGACAAGGAGCTGCTGGGCTCGCTCGACGACCAGGGCCGCGAGTCCCTGCGCCTCCTCCTGGAGGGCCTGGACACGCACTGGTCGCTGGACGGGCTCACCACGCTCGTCTACGGCGTGCCGAAGGTGCTGGCGGGCCTGGAGCCGGACGCCAAGCCGACGCCCGAGCTGAAGGCCGCCCAGCGGTCCTTCTTCGCGCTGCTCTACCGCCTGCTCGTCAGCCGCGACACGGGCCCGCGCCTGCCCACGCTGCTGCTCGCGGTGGGGGCGGACCGGGTGCGCAGGCTGCTGGGCGCGTAACGCCGCTGCCGATGACGGAGGGCCGCCGCCCGGGATTCCTCTCCCGGGCGGCGGCCCTTTCGCTGTGTGCCGTACGTCTGTGTCTCAGGCGGGCTGTTCGGCGGTCGGCCGCTGCGCGTAGGCCTCCTTGAACTGCGGCATCAGCTGCTGGAGCAGCTCCACCGAGCGCGGGTGGCGGACGTTGCGCGTGTCGGCGAGGTGGATGTCCAGGATCTCCACGGTCGGGAACTGCGCCTGCGCGTCCGTGTACTCGCTGAACACCTCGTACGCCTCCCGGGCGAAGTCGGTGTCCTCCATGGGCCAAGGCTCCACCTGCGGGGCCTCTTCCGGGTCGGGGACCTCGGGCGGCTCGGGGGCCCGCTCCTCCTGGCGGGGGTGCGGGACCGCGCCGATCGTGCCGACGTCACCCAGCGGCCGGGTGCGGCCGGGGCCCGCGGGGATCTGGACCGGGGTGCGCTCCACGCCCTCGACGTACTCCGGGTCGTACGCGCTCTCGTGGCCGTTGTCCGGCAGCTTCTGGGCGGCGAACCAGGGGCTGTCGTGGGTGGGCGGGACGGCCGGGTCCTGCTTCTGGAGCGAGGCGGGGTGGGGCTGCTGGGGCTGGGGGTGGGGCTGGGCGTGCTCCGGGTGGGCTTCCTGCTGCCCGTGCTCGGTGCTGGGCTGCGGTCCGTACGGCAGCTCGGCGTGAACCGGCTCGGCCCGGTCCGGCCCGGCGGGGCTCAGCTCGGCCTTCGCGTGGTCGGCCTCGACGGGCACCGGCGGCAGCAGGGCCGGTTCGATGCCGGCGGCGGCGAGCCCGGCCGGGGCGGTCTCGGCAAGGGGCACGCCGTACTTCGCCAGGCGCAGCGGCATCATCGACTCGACCGGGGCCTTGCGGCGCCAGTTGCGGCCGAAGCGGGCCTGGAGGCGGGCCTGGTAGATGAGCCGGTCCTGTTCGAGCTTGATGACCTGCTCGTAACTGCGCAGCTCCCACAGCTTCATCCGCCGCCAGAGCTTGAAGGTGGGGATGGGGGAGAGCAGCCAGCGGGTGAGGCGGACGCCCTCCATGTGCTTGTCGGCGGTGATGTCGGCGATGCGGCCCACGGCGTGGCGGGCGGCCTCGACGGAGACGACGAACAGCACGGGGATCACCGCGTGCATGGCGGTGCCGAGCGGGTCGGGCCAGGAGGCGGCGCCGTTGAACGCGATGGTCGCGGCGGTCAGCAGCCACGCCGTCTGGCGCAGCATCGGGAACGGGATGCGCATCCAGGTCAGCAGGAGGTCCAGGGCGAGCAGGACGCAGATGCCCGCGTCGATGCCGATCGGGAAGACCAGGGAGAACGTCCCGAAGCCCTTCTCCTCCGCGAGTTCGCGCACGGCGGCGTAGGAACCCGCGAACCCGATCGCGGCGATGACCACCGCACCCGCGACGACGACCCCGATGAGTATGCGGTGCGTGCGTGTCAGCTGCATCGCGGCCACCTGCGATCCCCTCCCCGACCTCTGTGCCCGGCCGTGTCCGGCCTCTGCGCCGGCCTTTGTGCCCGGCGAGGGGACAGCCTGGCACATGTGTACGAGTTTCGTTGCGCGGGGAGGAGCGCGGGCGGCTCCGGGCGACCGCCATGGCGGCGACTTGCCGGGGTTTCTGACGGGATTTCCGCCCGGGGTCCAGGCCGGACACGCCCTGGGCGAGCCGGGCTTCCGGTGGGCCGGGCCTACTGATCCGTGGCCGGCTCGTCCTCCGTGGCCGGTTCGCTCTCCGCGAGGGGAAGCGGCGTGGTCGGCGGCACGGTGAACAGCCGCGAGTAGCTGTCGTAACCGCCCGTCTCGCCGATCATCTCCCGCCCGGCCTCGACCCAGGCGTGGGCGGCGAACGGCGGTGCCGTGCGCACCCCCACGCACCAGGTCGGCCAGGTCCCCCGGAACCGGCACAGCAGCGCCGTCGCCAGAGAACGGGGCAGACAGGCGCGCAGCCCGTGCAGCCCGAGACTGGAGGCGAGCACGGAGTCCCGCGCGGTCGTGATCTCGGCGGCGTCGGCGGCCTTCGCCCCCTTGCTCAGCCGGACCAGCACGCGGCGCACCACGTACGGCTTGAAGAGCGCCAGGACCCGGGCGAGGCAGATGGCGAGCCTGGTCTGGAGGCGGAGCTTCCAGGAACGCGGCCGGTGGTCGCGGTTGAGCGCGACGGTGACGCTCACTTCTCCACCACCCCGGCCGAGCGCATGGCTTCGATCAGCGCGTGCACATCGGTGGTGGCCCGCTCGGTCTCCACGTCGAAGCGGTCGGTGACCCGCCGTATCGCCTCGTCGGGCCCTTCGCCGTCCAGCAACGTCCGGACGATCACCGCGCCGGGCGGGTTGAGCTGCCAGTACTGCCCGCTCTTGGTGTCCAGCAGCACGGCGCCGTAGTCGGTGTCGGTGACGACCAGATGCTTGCGGTTACGCAGTTTCATGCCTGGCTCATCCTGTCTGTGGGGTGGGTGCCGTGTCTGTGGGGTGGGTGCCGTCGTCGCTTCGTCGTGTGGCCGCTCGTCAGGCGACGGAACGCAGCCAGACCTCGCAGCTGAGCGTGGAGTTGATGGATCCGTCCTTCAGGTCCGGGGTGCCCGGCCGGCTGCACAGATCCGCGAGACGGGCGGCGTCGATGAGCCCCGCCTTGCCCAGCGCGCTCTCCTGCCAGAGCTCGATGAGTTCCGCGCGGTGCCGGTAGAGACCGCCGACCGCGTCGAAGCTGCCCTCGGCCTTGGAGGTGCGGGCCCGGCACGCGTCCGGAAGGATCCCGCGCATCGCCTCCATCAGCAGCGGCTTGTACGCGTAGGGGGTCGCCCGGTCCTCGACACGTACGGAGAGCGCGGCGTCCACCACGGCCTCGTCGAAGTACGGCATGGACAACGGCACTCCGGCGAGCCGGGAGGCGTCACAGGTGGACGCCATGTCCAGCGTGGTGGTGAGCAGGTTGTCCAGCTCCAGATGCCGACTGACGACCGGACTGCGGGGCTCCGCCTCCGCGACCACCCGGGCGAGTTCCTTCGCCAGCAGCTCCCGGCAGTCGGCCGTGAGCCAGGACGGCACCACGGGCTGGCGTACCCAGTTCAGCCCGGGGGCGCTGAAGCCGAGGTCGCCCGACCCGTCCAGGTCGATGGCGGCCAGCGAGCTGCGGTACGAACCCCGGTCGGCCAGCTGGCGCAGCACGGTGGTCCAGGACCATCCATAAAGAATTCCATATGCGCGAATACGCTGAAGAGAGAGAACGGGGCGACGGGTCAGCAGGCTGTAATAGTGCGATCCGGAACTGAAGAACAGATGATCTCCGCCCTGCCCGCCCATATGCAGCCGGGAGCCCCGTTCTGCCATGCGAGACATAAGGATCGTCGCGCGTTTCCGGCTGACTGCGATCATTCCGGGGAAATCGGACCGACAGGCGGTGTCGAGTGCGCCCGAATAGAAGAGCGGCTGTTCCTCGGGAGGGAGCTGGTAATGCTCCACGTGCGGCCAGGCCGATGCCGCGACCCGCGCCCAGTGGCCGTCCTCGTTGATGGATTCGTCACCGCCGTTGGTGCAGACGATGAATTCTCCCTCGCCGAGCTGGCCCGCGGCGATCGAGCTGAGCGAGGTGGAGTCGAGACCGCCGGAGAGGTCGGAGCTCATCAGCCCGCCGCGGTGGGTGCGTGCCCGCACCGAGGAGACCAGGGCCTCCCGTACGGCCGCGGCTCCCTCGGCCATCCGCAGCCGGGACTCGGGCGGCCGGTGCCGGCGTACGGTGCGGACCCGCTCGTCGCCCGCGCCGACCACCAGGCGCAGACCGGGCTCCACCGCGTCGACGCCGAGCCACATGGTGCGGCCGTCCAGGTGTCGCGGCACCGGCAGCAGCAGCTTCCAGGCCAGCGCCGACATGTCGATGGAGGCCCCGACGAGTTCGGCCAGGCGCAGCGCCCGGTCCGAGGCGACCACCGTGCCGTCGACACGGCCGTGGTAGACCCGCCGGGTGCCGTAGGCGGTGCCCTGGACGTGCAGAGCGCCGGCGACGCTGCCGAGTACGTGGAAGTCGCCGGGCAGCACCGACGGCAGGTTGTCGAGCGCGGCGGGGGAGCCGTTCATACGGGCGACCAGGTCCTGGAGCTCGCCCTCGAGCCGGGGGAGGGTGCCGATCAGCGCCACGGAATCGTGCCCGGCCCGGGCCACGGCCAGGTCCTCGTCGTCCCAGCTGCCCAGGATCCAGGGGCGGCCCGAAGGGTGGTCGACCGACGTGAGACCGGGATGCGCGGAACGCAGGCGACGGACCACGGCCGCCGCATCGTCCCGATCGGGAAAGGCCAGGAAGTGCGGCGTGCCGTGATCCATCACAGTCAACTCCTGAGGAACGAGGTACTAGAACCAGCCGGGGGCGTTCCAGTCGGCCTGGATGATGACGACCAGGCCGGTCTCGCTGCGGAAGGAGCCCGCGGCATTGAACTCAGGGGTCTCGTAGACAGCCTTCTTCATGGATGACACTCCTTTTCTCTCTACGGATGGAGCATGGCGAGGCTTATCGTGCTGACCCGCGATGCGCCGATCAAGAGGAGTGGCAGGTGAGTGCCACAGCGGAATGTGCGTCCCCGGTTATTTCTCCCGGCGGAGTGAAGGCTTTTGTTTCTGTCACTCGCAGCCGCGCTGCCAGTTCCAGCCGATGAACGTGTTCTTCAGGTCGACCTCGAACTCGCAGGACGCGGTCCCGTCGGCCTTGAGGGCCACAGTGGAACGGTGCGTATTGGCGTACACGTTGCCCGTCAGGTCGAAGATTCCCTTGTAGGTGAACGAGGCGTCGGCCACGTTGGTGGAGACCGCGCAGTTCGCGACGCAGTCGGCGGACTTGCCCGAGGACTTCAGCGACCAGCCCGCGTTCCACGGTTCACGGTTCCACTGCTGGGTCGCTTCGGTGGACGAGGCGGTGACCACCGTGCCGTCGGAGCTCCAGTCGGACGTCGTGTAGAGCCCCGTCATCCGGATGTTGCAGCAGTCGTACATCTCGGACCAGCTGCGGACCTGCCGGTCGCCCTGGGCGGCGGCCCGGGCCGTCCGTGCGGTCGCGGCCGGGCCGGCCTTCGCGACCAGCCGTGCGGGGCCGAGCACCGGCTCGCAGTCGGGGCCGATGGAGACGTCCTGCCGTACGGCCATGCCTTCGGGCGGTACGGGCAGGGCGCCCGACAGCTTCACGTCCCCGCACGCGCGGGTATCGCCGGATGCCGCCGTCCCGGGCTCGGCCGGAGCCGCGGTGGCGGCGGTGGCGGTGAGCGCGACCAGACCGGTCGTGAGCGCTGCGGCGAGTGCGATTCGATTGCGCAATTCCCTTGCCTTTCCTCGGGGTTCGCCGTGGAGCGTAACGGCGTCCGGCCCGCTCGAAACGGAACCGGGGGAGGGTTGGCATGAAGGTGACAGGCGTATGCCACCGGGGTTTGCCCAAACGTGCGAAACCCGGCCCTCGGGAGGGCCGGGTCGCGGGAAAGCCGTGCTGGGAGGGGGTGCCGGGGTCAGCTCGACTTCGGCTTCGCGGAGGACTCGCTCTTGTCCGCGTCCTTGTCCGCGTCCTTGCCCGTGTCCTTGTCCGCGTCCTCGTCGGCGCCCCCGGAGCCCGCGGTCTTCTCGACCGCGGCGACCGCCTCCTTCGCCGCCTTCTGAGCGCCCTTGACGATGTCCGAGGACGACGGGGTCTTCGCTCCCGCGTAGCCCGCGCCGTTGTACGTCAGGGTGACGACGACGTTGCCCGTACGCGCCACGACGGTGGCGTACACGAAGTCCTCGTCCGTCTTGCTGAGGCCGTACGTGACGAGGGTCGCCTGGTCGCCGATACCGGCCGCGGGCTCCGCGGCGACCTTCTCGGCCCCCTCGGAGGCCTTCGTCTTGGTGACCTGCTTCGCGTAGTCCTCGGTGGCCCGCTCGGCGCCGCTGCCCAGCGACTGGTCCGAGTCGAACCGGGTGAAGCCGACGTCCATCCAGCGGTACTGCGAACCCTTGACGCCCTGGTCGTCCAGGCCGTTCCAGGAGCAGCTGCTGCGGACCGACAGGTCGGAGGACCCGCCCGCCGTGCCGCCCTTCTTCTTGGCCTCGGGCACCAGCTCCTCGATCGTCTTCATCCCGATCGAGCCGCACGGGTCGGGCAGATCGTCGAACTTCGCCGGCTCGACGGTGGGCTCCGAGGGCTTGGTGCCGGCCGTGCCGGACGACGACGAGCCCGCGTCCTTCTTGCCGTCGGAGCCGGAGCCGGAGTCCGACGAGCAGCCGACGGCTACGAGCATCACCGGAACGGCGGCGCAGGCGAGGATGCGGGACAGGCGCGGGGCTGATCGGTGCATGGTTCCTTCACTCGGATGGCACGGGTGGAGCTCTCGGGTGCTGGAGGTCTCGGTTCGTGCGGTGTACGGGCGGGCTCGGTAGCGGGTCGGTACGTCTTCCGGACAGCCACGGTACGACGGGCGGCGGATGTGCCGCGCCGCCGCCGAGGACCCCCGGAGACCGGAAAACCGGCCGGTGGGGGCCCGTCGGAGGGGGGCTACTCGCTGAGCGTCTCGGCCAGCTTCCGGGCCAGTGCCTGGGCCTTCTCCTGAAGTTCCTTGCCGTCGGGCACCTGCGTGACGAGGGCCGGCTGCTCGGCGTACCGGACGGTCACGACCACGTTCGATGTGCGGAACACCACGCTCACCGTGTGGTGCTGTGCGGTGGAACCTGCCCGTTTGGGCAGATCCTGGAGAAATGCGGCATCTCCGAGGTTGTCGAGGATGCGGGAGGGGAGGGCTTCCTCCGGGCTGCCGCTGCTTCCGGGGGTGCTTGCGCCGCTGCTCGCGTTGTCGCTTCCGGAGGGTGAGGGATCGGCCGACCCCGTGACGTCGTCGACTTCAGGGCTTTTGCTCGCTTTACCCTTCTTACCCTTCTTGTCCTTCTCGTCGGGCGGCCCGGAGGGCGCCGAGGAGGACAGGCCGGCGGCCTTCTCCTTCTTCGCGTACACGGTGTCGGCACGGTCGTCGTCGCTGACCGCGGGGTCGTACGAGACGACGCGCTCGAGGTCGATGAAGAGGCTCCGCGTGGCGTTCGGTGCGTCGGACTTCCAGCCGCAGCCGACCTTGCGGTCCGTGTCGTACGTGACGGCCGCCGAGCCCCGGAACACCTTGTCCTGCTGGTCTCCGGACAGCTCCGCGGCGCCGGGCAGCAGGTCCTTCAGCATGGAGCGCGGCACGGCGCGGCAGGGGGCGGGCAGGGTCAGGTACTTGCCCGGGGGTGCGGGCTTGACCGTCGGGCTGCCCGCCTTGCTGTCGGCGCCGTTCGCGTCGCTGCCGGCGCCGGCGCTACAGCCGACGACGAGCGCTGCGAGAAGCGCGACGCCGGGTACGTACGGCAGGTGTCGCACCGTCCCAGGCTCCCTTCGGTACGGAATAACGAGTTGCCGCTCGAAGGCGGCCGATGGACACAATGTGTATCGCACGCGCCGCTGTGAATGCCGGTCGGCCGACGGGTTTGCCGACCTTGGCGCCGGTTTTGCGCTTTCAGTCTTTTCGGGGGAATCGAGGAGTTATGTCGTACGTAGAGGTGCCGGGGGCGAAGGTTCCCATCCGGATGTGGACGGACCCCGCGTCGGTCGAGGACGTGGCGATGCAGCAGCTGCGCAACGTCTCCACGCTGCCGTGGATCAAGGGCCTGGCCGTCATGCCCGACGTCCACTTCGGCAAGGGCGCGACGGTCGGTTCGGTGATCGCGATGCAGGGCGCGGTGTGCCCGGCCGCGGTGGGGGTGGACATCGGCTGCGGGATGTCCGCGGTGAAGACGTCCCTCACCGCGAACGACCTCCCCGGCGACCTGTCACGGCTGCGCTCCAAGATCGAGCAGGCGATCCCGGTCGGCCGGGGAATGCACGGCGACGCGGTGGACCCGGGGAGTCTGCACGGGTTCCCGACGGCGGGCTGGGACGACTTCTGGGGGCGGTTCGGGGGGATCGCGGAAGCGGTCAAATTCCGTCAGGAACGGGCCACGAAGCAGATGGGAACGCTCGGCTCGGGCAACCACATGATCGAGTTCTGCCTCGACAGCGATGGTGCGGTGTGGCTGATGCTGCACTCCGGCTCCCGCAACATCGGCAAGGAACTGGCCGAGCACCACATCGGCATCGCCCAGAAGCTTCCGCACAACCAGGGCCTCGTCGACCGGGACCTGGCGGTCTTCGTCTCGGACACCCCGCAGATGGCCGACTACCGGAACGACCTGTACTGGGCGCAGGAGTACGCCAAGTACAACCGCGCGATCATGATGGCGCTCTTCAAGGACGTGGTCCGCAGGGAGTTCAAGAAAGCGAAGCCGGTCTTCGACCAGGAGATCTCCTGCCACCACAACTACGTGGCGGAGGAGCGGTACGACGGGGCGGACCTGCTCGTCACCCGTAAGGGAGCGATCCGCGCCGGTTCCGGGGAGTACGGGATCATCCCCGGATCGATGGGCACCAGCTCGTACATCGTGAAGGGCCTCGGCAACGAGAAGGCGTTCAACTCGGCCTCGCACGGCGCCGGACGCCGGATGAGCCGGAACGCGGCCAAGCGCCGGTTCACGGTGCGCGACCTGGAGGAGCAGACGCGGGGCGTGGAGTGCCGTAAGGACTCCGGTGTCCTGGACGAGATCCCGGCCGCGTACAAGCCGATCGATCAGGTCATGGAGCAGCAGCGGGACCTGGTCGAGGTGGTCGCGAAGCTCAAGCAGGTCATCTGCATCAAGGGCTGAGGTGAGGGGCGCGCCGCGGACAGCGGCGGGCCCCTCACGGCCCGGCGGACCGCTTACGTGCCTGCGGGACCGTCCTCGGGTCGTCGTACCTTTCCGGTCTTCAGCCGCCACAGCCGTACGGAGCAGGAGGCTTCGCTGCGGCCCAGTTCGGCGGCCGCCGAACCGGCGTCGTCATGGGCCAGCAGAGCGCGGTCCTCCCACGGCTTCCAGCGTCGTCCGGGCGAGCGGACGGGCATGTCCGCCGGTCGTTCCCAGGACGCCAGAGCCGTGGCCGCCGTCCGCTTGCGGGCCAGGGACAGGCAGCCCGGGTAGTAGAGATGCCCGGCCAGCTGAACCGCCGCCTCCTTCGTGTAGACCACGTTGTAGATCCCGTCACGCGCATTGCGTCCGATCTGCCGGGCGGATCCCGTCACCGCCTTGGCGTACCGGCAGAGGTAGGCGCCGACAGCGGCGCTCGCGGTGGTCAGCGAGACGAAGGGAAGGCCTTGTCCGGTATGCCCGACCGAGCCGTCGGCGTCGATGACGCCCCGGAGGTAGTCGCGGCGGGAGAACTCCACCCGGGGCGGGGTGATCTTCCTCGACTTCCGGCCGTAGGGAAGGCCCAGACCGTTGATCGTTGCCCTGGCTTCCCGGTTGCAGAGGGTCCAGATCGCCGAGTGGTGCTCCTTGGAGAAGTTCGTGGCCCGCACGCGTTCGGTGATGCTGCTGTTGTACGGAGTCAGGCGCTGGAACGCGCGCAGTACGGCGATGTCGCGGACGCTGATCTCCACCGTCAGGCGGCCCTTGTGCCCGGTCCCCTGGGCGAGGTGGCCGTCGGCCTGGAGGAATCCGAACATGTAGGCGTAGTCGGGGCGTTGGAGATCCATGAACGCCGGAGCCGCCGGTGGGGCGGGTGAGACGTCTCCGAGTTCGAAGAGTGGGGGCGCGCTAGTGTCGTGCTCAGCCACGGGAAGCCCTACTTCCTGATGGTGAGGCTCTCGGTCGGGACGGCAATCCTGACCGGGGGCCGCGCTGTGTTCTGGCGCGACCGAGCCTAGGCAGCGTGTGCGAGGGCCGGGCGGGCGAGCAGGGCCGATCACCCGCACGAGTGATTACCCCGCCTCCGTCAGGTCCGCCTCCGTCAAGGAAGCCACCAGGACCGTGCGCGGGCCCGGTTCGATGCCCGGTACCGATGGGACCGCGAGCAGGCGGCATCCCGCGGCCAGGGCGGCGGTCGCGCCGGTGGGGGTGTCCTCGACCGCCAGGCAGTCGGGTGCTGCCACCCCGAGCGCCGCCGCCGCGGCCAGGTACGGGTCCGGGTGCGGCTTTCCGCGCTCCGTCTCGCCCGAGGCGACCGATGTGTCGAAGCGGTGCCGGCCCAGGGTGTCCAGCACCAGGTCGGCCACGTGCCGCTCGGACGCGGTCACCAGGGCCGTCGGTACGCCCAGGGCGCGCGCCCGGTCCAGGAGCCGGAGGGCGCCCGGCTGGACGGCCACCCCCGCCGCCACCCGCGCCGTGAACTCCCGGTCCAGCCGGGCCGCCGTCTCCGCCGGGGACAGCGCGGTGAGGCCGTCGCGTACGAGGCGGTCGGCCGCGTCGGCCAGCGCGGCGCCCGCGAACGGGGCGAGGGTGCCCGCCCCTGCCGGGGAGCCCTGCGTCCGCAGGAAGCCGGCGACCGTGTCCAGCCAGGCGTGCTCGGTGTCGACGAGGGTGCCGTCCATGTCGCACAGCAGGGCCGCCGGGCGAGGGAGAGGGAGGGGGAGGGGGTTCGGGGGCATGCGGGCTCGCTGTTCCTGGGGTGGGGTGGAGTCGGCGTTCCTGGGGTGGGGTGGAGTCGGCTGCGGGGGCGGGCCCCGTCGTTCGGGGCGGTGCGCGCCGTCCGGTCCTCAGTCCGCCGCCGTGCGCACCAGTGGGTTCGCCTGGACCGAGTTGCGTACGGTGAAGACCACCGCGCCCGGGCGGTAGCGGTCGTCCGACGTCTCGACCGGGCGGCCCTCGGACGTCGTCGTCGTGCGGCGCACCCTCAGCAGCGGCGCTCCGCGTCGTACGCCCAGCTCCCGGGCGTCCGTGGTGCCCGCGGCGACCGCGTCCAGGTGGTGTTCGCCGTGGCTCATGACCACGCCGGCCGTCTCGTAGAGGCTCTGGGTGACCGACTCGCAGTCGTCGGGGAGGAGTTCGACGGCCGCCGCGACCCACCCGGCGTACACCGTGCGTTCCAGGAGCGCCGGTTCGCCGTCCAGGGTGCGGACCCGCAGGATGTGCAGGACCGGGTCGCCGGGGGTGAGGTGGAGCTGGGCGGCCTGGGCCTCCGTCGCCTTCGCGTAGCGGGAGCGGAGCACCAGACCACCGGGGGTGCGGTCGCCCGCCCTGGCCCACTGGGCGAAGCTGCGCAGCTCGGTGAAGCTCTGGCTGGGGGTCGTGGACAGGACCGTGCGGCGGGCGCCCTGGCGGGAGCCGATCAGGCCCTCGGACTGGAGTGTGCCGAAGGCCTGCCGGAGGGTGCCCCTGGACACCCCGTGGGTCAGGGCGAGTTCGGACTCGGACGGCAGCTCGGAGCCCACGGGGTACGTGCCGTCGGCGATGGCGCGGCGCAGCTCCTCGGCGATCTGCTGGTGCCGTCGGGTCACGTCTCTCCTCGGGGGCGTCAATGGGGCGTCATGCGACTTCGGGGCGGCGTACGGCCAGGACGATCATGTCATCCGCCAGCTCTTCGGCACATCTTCCTGGTGCGCGCAATCCATGCTCGCCCGCGAAGTGCGAACCCTGCGTCTAACCGGTTTCCCGGCTTCGTAAACCTACGTCTCCATAACGCTTCTGACCTGCACTTTTTATCTCCATAAAGCTTTACCTGCCGGTCACCCGGCTGCTAGCTTCGGCTCGCTTACTGACGATGGCTTGTCCATACAGGTGGCTCGCCGCAGACCCAGGAGTACGCATCGTGAAGGCACACCATCCCCGCCGCGTCCTGACCGCCGCGGCCCTCGTCGGCCTCACCGCCCTGGTGGCCACCGGCTGTGGCTCCGCCCCCGACAACGCCGGCGGGCGGAACAGCAAGGCGGCGAAGGCGGAGTCGGCCGCGGCCCTCGGCGGTATGGAGAAGCTCGTCGCGGCGGCGGAGAAGGAGGGCAGGCTCAACGTCTACGCCCTCGCGCCGGACTGGGCCAACTACGGTGAGATGATCGCGGCGTTCGAGAAGAAGTACGCGATCGAGGTCAACAACGAGGACCCGGGCGGCAGCAGCCAGGGCGCGCTCAACGCGGCGGCCAAGCGCAAGGGCCAGGACCGGGCCGTGGACGCGCTGGACCTCGGCACCTCGTACATGCAGGAGGCCAAGAAGCGGAATCTGCTCGCGCCGTACCGGGTCGAGGGCTGGGACGGCATCCCGGACGCGCAGAAGCAGCCGGACGCCTCCTTCATGAACAACTACGGCGGCTACATATCCATCGGCTGCGACGCCAAGGCCGTGAAGAACTGCCCGGAGACGTTCAAGGACCTCCTCAAGCCCGAGTACCGCAACAAGGTCGCGCTCAACGGCGACCCGACCGAGTCCAGTTCGGCGCTGGCCGCGGTCGTCGCGGCCTCGCTGGCGAACGGCGGCTCGCTGGACGACGCGCAGCCCGGGCTCGACTTCTTCCAGGCGCTGAAGAAGAAGGGCAACTTCGTTCCCGCGAAGTCCACGCTCGCCACCATCCAGCAGGGCGAGACGCCGATCTCGATCGACTGGGACTACCTCAACCTGGGGTACGGCGAGAAGCTCGCGCCCAAGGGCGTCGACTGGCAGGTCGCGGTGCCCGCCGACGGCCTGTACTCGCGCTACTACAACCAGGGCGTCAACAAGTACGCCCCGCACCCGGCGGCCGCCCGCCTGTGGCTGGAGTTCATCTACAGCCCCGAGGGCCAGAACATCTGGCTCAAGGGCTTCTCGCGCCCGGCGCTCCTGGAGACGATGAAGAAGAACGGCACCGCCGACAAGGCCGCCGTCGCCCGGATCCCCGAGGTCCACGGCACTCCGCAGGAGCCGACCGCGGAGCAGGAGGCGAAGGCCAAGGAGACCGTCGTCCAGGGCTGGGGCAAGGCGGTCAGCTGACCATGCCCGACCGGACCGCACTTCCCGCCCCCGTCACGGGCCCCGTGCCCGTGGCGGGCGCGGCCGCCCCCGTGCCTCCCGCCCCGGACGTCCGCGGCGGCGCCCCCGGCCGACGCGGCGCGCGGCGCCACCGATGGCCCGTCGTCGTCCCGTTCTTCGCGTTTCTCGCGGTGTGCTTCGGGCTGCCCGCCGGGACCATGGTGTACGGGGCGTTCACCGTCCTGGACCCGGAGAGCGGCGCGAGCCGTTTCTCCACCGAGAACGTCAGTGGTTCGCTCTCCGGGGCGTACGCCACCGGGCTGACCGGGAGCGTCGAACTCTCCCTGTTCACCGCCGTGTTGGCGACCGTCATCGGCACCCTGATCGCCCAGGCCGTCGTCAGCTCGCCGCGGCCCGCGCTGCGCGGGATCGTCGTCTCCGCGAGCGGGGTCCTCGCCAACTTCTCCGGTGCGCCGCTCGCCTTCGCGTTCATCGCGACGCTCGGTACGACCGGCACGGTCACCCAGCTGTTCCACCTGGACCGGACCGGCTTCAGCCTCTACAGCTTCACCGGCCTGGTGCTGGCCTACCTCTACTTCATGGTGCCGCTGATGGTGGTGACCGTGCTGCCCGCGCTCGACGGGCTGCGCTCCCAGTGGCAGGAGGCCGCCGCGTCCTGCGGGGCGACCCGCCGGCAGTACTGGCGCCACGTCGGCATCCCGGTGCTGACGCCGTCGCTGCTCGGCGGGGCGGTGCTGATGTTCGGTACGGCGTTCGCCTCGCACGCCACCGCCGCCGTGATGGTCGGCTCCTCGCAGCCGCTGATCACCATCCAGATCGCCAACGCCCTCAACGGCAACGTCCTGGTGGGCCAGGAGAACCTGGCCCTCGCGATGAGCCTCAACATGGTCGTGATCGCGCTGCTCGTGATGGCCGTACAGATCCCGTTGCAGCGCAGGAGTGCCCGATGGCTCGGATGAAGTTCACCTCGCGGGCCGTCGTCCTGCCGCTGGCCGCGCTGTATTTCCTGGTCCCCGTCGGCGCCTCCATCTGGTTCAGCGTCAACGAGGTCGAGGGCATCAGCTTCGACGCGTACACCCAGGGGCTCGGCACCGAGGGGCTGACCACCAGCCTGATGCTCTCGGTGCGCCTGGGGCTCGCCACCATCGTCTGCGGGCTGCTGCTGATGGTGCCGACCCTGGTCGCGGTCGCGCTCTATCTGCCGGGGCTGCGCCGGACCGTCGAGATCCTGTGCATGATGCCGCTGGTCGTCCCGCCGATCGCGCTGGTCGCGGGCGTCACGACGGTGCTGTCCTGGGAACAGGACCTGGCCGACACGCCCCTCTACATGACCTTCCAGATGCTGCGGGACGAGAACTTCCCGCTGGTCCTCGTGCTCGTCTACACGGTCATGTCCCTGCCGTTCCTGTACCGCTCGCTGGACGCCGGGCTGCGCGCCGTCGATCTGCGCATCCTCGTCGAGGCCGCCCGCAGCCTGGGCGCGTCCCGGCTCCAGACCCTGTGGCAGGTGATCGTGCCGAACCTGCGGACCGCCGTGGTGGGCGGCGCGGTCCTCAGCCTGGCCATGGTGCTCGGCGAGTACACCGTCGCCTCCGTGCTCTCCTACCGCCCGTTCTCCGTCTGGATGGTGGAGATCAAGGACTCCGAGGCGCAGCTCTCGGTGGCGGCCGCGATGCTGAGCCTGCTGATCACCTGGGGGCTGCTGCTCCTGCTCACCACCCTGGCGGGCGGCCGTCGCCGCCGTACGCCCCTGGAATCCGGCCGCGAGGACCGCGACAACCGAAGGAAGACCGTGTCATGACCGTCCCCGTGCATCTCAAGCAACTGCGCCGGAAGTTCGGCTCCACGGTCGCGCTCGACGGCCTCGACCTGGACATCGCCGCGGGCGAGATGGTCGCCCTGCTCGGCCCGTCCGGCTGCGGCAAGACCACCGCGCTGCGTATCGTCGCGGGCTTCGAGACGGCCGACGGCGGCGAACTGCTGATGGACGGCGAGGACGTCACCTCCGTCCCTGCCAACCGGCGGGACATCGGCATGGTCTTCCAGTCGTACAGCCTGTTCCCGAACATGACGGCCGCCGAGAACATCGCGTACGGCCTGCGGGTACGGGGCCGGGCCGCCGCCGAACGCAGGGCGCGGGCAGGGGAGTTGCTGGAGCTGGTCGGCCTGCCCGGTCGCGACGGCCACTACCCGCACCAGCTCTCCGGCGGCCAGCAGCAGCGCGTCGCCCTCGCTCGCGCCCTGGCGATCCGCCCCAGGGTGCTGCTCCTGGACGAGCCGCTCTCCGCCCTGGACGCGAAGGTGCGGCTCAGCCTGCGCGAGGAGATCCGGCGCATCCAACTGGACCTGGGCATCACCACGGTGTTCGTCACCCATGACCAGGAGGAGGCGCTGTCGATGGCGGACCGCGTCGCCGTGATGAAGGACGGGCGGCTCGAACAGTGCGCCGCGCCGGGGGAGTTGTACGACCGCCCGGCCACGCCGTTCGTCGCCGAGTTCGTCGGCACCATGAACCGGCTGCCGGGCACCGTCCGGGACGGCGGGGTCGTCGAGCTGTTCGGGCGGCGGCTGCCCATCCACGGCGAGCGGCCCGCCGCCGGCGCCGAGGTCGACGTACTGCTGCGCCCGGAGGGGCTGGCGGTGGGCGCCGCCGACGACGGGGCGGGCACCCCGGCGACCGTACGGGTGGCGACCTTCCTCGGGCCCACCACCCGGCTGCATCTCACCACGGACGGCGGGGCGGAGTGCAAGGCGGACCTGCCCAGCTGGGAGGCGACCGCGCTGACCCCGGGGGCGCGCTGCACGATCACCCCGCACGACCACCCCGTGCTCGTCGCGGCGGCGCCTGCGGAGAGGTGACGTAGGGTCAGAGCGTGCGGTGGACCTTCGTGTTGGAGGCCTGGGCGCGCGGGCGGACCACCAGGAGGTCGATGTTGACGTGGCTGGGCCGGGTGACGGCCCAGCCGATCGTGTCGGCCACGTCCTCGGCGGTCAGCGGGGCGTCGACGCCCGCGTAGACCTTGGCCGCCTTCTCGGTGTCGCCGCGGAAGCGCGTGGTGGCGAACTCCTCGGTCCTGACCATGCCGGGGGCCACCTCGATGACGCGGACCGGGGTGCCGACGATCTCCAGGCGCAGGGTCTCGGCCAGGACGTGCTCGCCGTGCTTGGCCGCGACGTAACCGCCGCCGCCCTCGTACGAGGAGAGCGCCGCGGTCGAGGAGAGGATCACAATGGTGCCGTCGCCGCTCGCGGTGAGGGCGGGCAGCAGGGCCTGGGTGACGTTGAGCGTGCCGATCACGTTCGTCTCGTACATCTGACGCCAGTCGGCGGGGTCGCCGGTCGCCACCGGGTCGGCCCCGAGCGCCCCGCCCGCGTTGTTGACGAGGACGGCGAGGGAGCGGAACGCGGTGGCGAACTCGTCGACCGCCGCCCGGTCGGTGACGTCCAGCGCGTACGCCGTCGCCTGGTGGCCCGCCTCGGTCAGCTCGGCCGCCAGCGCCTCGATGCGGTCCTTGCGGCGGGCGGTCAGCACGACCCGGAAGCCTTCGGCGGCCAGCGTACGGGCGGTCGCGGCGCCGATGCCGCTGCTCGCGCCGGTGACGACGGCGATGGGGGTGGCGGCCATGGCGAATCTCTCCTCGGGCTGCTGGTGCGTACTGCTGATGTGGACTGCTGATCGGGTACGGGCCAAGGATAGGCAGGCGTCGCGGAGCGACCCGTGCGCGGGCGCACCCGCCCGGCGCACCCGTCCGGCGCACACGGTGCGTGCCACTACGCCGGGGTGCCGCCGAACTCGCGGACCGCCTCGGACACGATCGTCTCCAGGTGGCCGTGGTGGGCGCCGCGCCAGTACACCCGGGAGCACTCCGTGCACTGGGCGAACACGTCGTACGCCTCCTGCGTGCCGTGCTCCAGCAGCCCGCTCACGGAGTCCTTGGCGGCCCCGGCCAGGACCCCGTTGCACGCGGTGCAGCGGGACCACGGGTCCAGGACCGGAGCGAAGCGGCCGAGGACGTCGCGCAGCTGCTCCTTGGGGCGGTCGCTGTAGACGTACGCCCCCGCCCAGATCTCGCGGCGGCGCAGCAGCCCGCGGTCCCGGGAGAGCAGGACGCGCCGCTCGCGCGCGGAGAGGGCGGCCAGGGCGGGGTCGCCGATGTCCTCGCTCTCGTACGCGGCGTCGACGCCCAGGAGCCGCAGCCGGCGGGCCAGCGTGCCGAGATGGACGTCGAGGAGGAAACGCAGGGGTGCGCCGGGGACCCGCTGGGGGCGTTCCACGGCGCGTACGTCGACGTGTTCGCCGGGGCCCGGGACATGCGAGCGGGCCACCGGGGCGCCGTTCACCAGCAGCGTTCCGGCCTCGGTGAGCGGGACGCCGAGGGACTCGATGACATGGCCGAGGGTCGATGCGCCGTCGGTGACGAGCGGCGTGGGCCCGCCGCGGCGGTCGTGCGGGACGAAGAGCCGCAGCTCAGGGGCTACTTCGAGGGTGATCTCGGGTCCGTTCACCCGGTCAGGATGCCACCGGGACGGGACGGCCTGCCAGGTATGTGGCGGGGCGCGCGGGTGCGCGTCCTCGCCGGTTCAGCGCGGTGCGAACGCCGTCGGGGGTACGCCCACCGTCGCGGTGAAGTCCCGCACCAGATGGGCCTGGTCGCTGTAGCCGAGGTCGGCGGCGAGCCGCGCCCAGTCGACCGCCGGGCCGGACTCGGCGGCCTCCAGCGCCTCGTGGATGCGGTAGCGGAGGATGACCCACTTGGGGCCGACGCCGACGTACGCCGAGAACAGCCGTTGCAGCGAGCGGGCGGAGAGGCCGGTGTCCCTGGCGAGCCCGTCGGCCCTTCGTACCGTACGGTCCGTACGCACCCGGTCGACGGCGGCCATCGCGAGGGCCGCCCGGGGATCGGGGCGCGGCTCCAGCGCCAGCAGGCAGGCGTCCAGCGCCGCGACCCGCGCGTCCTCGTCGTCCGGGCCGAGGACCGCGTCGACGGGCGGCGGTGGCCGCAGCGCCTCGGCGGCATCCGTCCGCAGCCCGGTCCAGGCGGAGACCGGGCGACCGGGGGCGAACGGCCGGAAGCCGCCGGGCCGGAACTGCACCCCGCAGACCCGGCCGCGCCCGGCCAGTTTCCGGGTGAAGAGCCCGGGGTCCACGCCCGCCACCTCGGCGTACCCGGACCGCTCCCGGGGGCTGTCCCCGGCCTCGTACCGCTGGAAGACCAGGTTCACCGACGGGTGCGGGACGACGTGGGCGGCGTACGGCTCGGCGAGGTCCCAGTCGATCAGCCAGTAGTGCTCCAGATACGGGCGCAGTGCGGCGGCGGGCTCGCGGCGACGGAAGCGGACGTGCGCGAAGAGGTCCGGGGCGTCGACGATGCCCCGGGTGTCGCGGCGCGGTCCGGCGGCCATGACCACGATTTTAGTGAGGGCTCAGGACGCCTGTCGTGTTTCTTCAAGACGCGGGCCGGGCGACCGATGCAGGGTGGGGGCATGACTCAGACGATCGGTGAACTGCTGGAGACGGCCGCGGACCGGGCCCTGCCCGTGGTGCGGGGGATCGACGACGGGCAACTGGGCGGCCCCACGCCCTGCGCCGCGTACGACGTACGGGCGCTGCTGAACCATCTGTTCCTGGTGGTCGTGAACTTCCAGGCCCTCGCGGCCCGCGAGGACGTGGACTTCACCCGGGAGCCGGACTTCGTGGCGGACGGCGACTGGCGGGCCAGGTTCGGCGACGAGACGGCCCGGCTGGTGAAGGCGTGGAGCGTGCCGGGCGTCGAGGAGGGCACGACGGGGCAGATGGGGCTGCCGGCCCGGACGGTGGGGCTCATGGTGCTCGGCGATCTGACCGTGCACGCCTGGGACCTGGCGCGGTCGACGGGCGGGGACTTCGTGCCAGAGCGGAGCGTGCTGGACGAGGTGGGCCCGGGGCTGGCGGCGATGGCCCCGCAGGCGCGCGAGATGAAGGTGTTCGGCGAGCCGTTCCCGGTGCCGGAGAGCGCTACGGCTTTTGAACGGCTGCTGGCGGTGACGGGGCGCGATCCGGGGTGGACGCCGGGCGGGAGGGCCGGGGGCTGAGCTTGGTGGGCGGCGCGGCGGGCGTATCGGCGGGACCCGGAACGGCCGGAGCGGCCGGAGCGGCCGGGGCGTCGTAAAGAGAGCTGAGCGCGGCGTGCGCGTCGTTGACGATCTCCTCGGCCAGGAGCAGCATCTCCTGCTCCGCCAGCCGGGCCGCCCGATGGGTGTACGGGGACGGCGGCGCCGGATGCCTGCGGCGCCACCAGCAGTCGCAGGCGGCGTAGATGCCGCCGCCGAAGACGAGCACGGGGATGGACAGGGCCAGCAGAACGTCGCCCACGGCGGACCTCCTCGACGGATCGGTGTCCTGTCCATCGGCGTGCCGGGCGGGTCGGCTGAAGACCTGCCGTCGGCCAAAAATCCATAAGCCCTGGCTGGATTCTGACCGGATGTGTGCGCGTGGGTGCGCCTGTTTGAGCGCTTCGCCTGTGTGAACGCAACGGCTGTTGAACGCAACCGCTGTTTGAACGCAGCGCTTCGACCGGCCGTGCGGCCGGACGTCACTCCTCCTTCGGCAGGGCGGTGGCCAGCGCTCGCAGTCCGGCCAGCACCTCGTCGGCGGTGGGCGCGGACTCCGGGTCGGTGAGGTGCTGCATCATCAGACCGCTGACGAGGGCGAGTTGCACCGATCCGACGGTGCGGACCGTCTCCTCGGAGAGCTCCTCCTCGGCGGTCCCGGTGACCTCGCGCGCCATCCCGCTGCGCCCCTGCCGCAGTCCGGCGGCCACCTGCTCCCGCAGCTCCGGGTCGCGTTGAGCCCGCAGGACGGTCTCCAGATTGGCGAGCCAGAACGTCCTGTTGACGGAGAAGGCCTCGATCAGACGGCTCCAGAGGGCGTCGAGGCCGGTGCCGTCGCCGGACGACGGCCCGAAGGCTTGCTCCCCCGAGTCGAGTGCCTCGAAGAGCGCCTGGTTGAGCAGCGCCTCCTTCGAACCGAAGTGATAGCCGATCGCGGCCATGCTGACGCCCGCCGCCGAGGCCAGGTCGCGGACGGTCGTGCGCTCGTAGCCCTTGGCGAAGAGGCACTCCCGCGCGGCCTCCAGCAGCTTCTCCCGGTTTCCCATGGAGCGGACCCTAGCAACGTCCTGCACGTACGCGCCAGACGAACGCATCAGGCAAATGCTTAAGGCAAATGATTCAGGCGAACGTCTTGCGCAGATGCCCAAATCCTGAATACGGTTCCGAGCGTCGAAGACCGCACCGACCCCGGGAGCCCGGATGACCATCGACATGTCCCGCCTCGCCGCCCTCACGACGGCCACTGTTTCCGCCGCGCTGGCCGTCACCCTGGTCGCGGCCGGCCCCGCCCCTGCGCAACCCGGTGACCGGGGGGCCCTGCCCACGCGGGTGACGACGGCGGAAGGCCCGGTCCAGGGCGTGGCCGCCGGTGCCGTGCGTACGTTCCAGGGCATCCCCTACGCGGCTCCGCCGACCGGGGAGCGCCGGTGGAAGGAGCCGCGGCCGGTGCGTCCGTGGTCGTCGCCGCTGGACGCCCGGGCCCCGAGGAGCGCCTGCGCGCAGCCGGCCGACCAGCCCATCTCGATCGAGGGCGGCGGCGACGAGGACTGCCTCCACCTCAACGTCACGACCCCGGCCGGGCGGACGACGGGACGGCTGCCGGTCATCGTCTGGATCCACGGCGGCAGCTTCACCTACGGCGACGGGGCCACCTACCGTGCGGCCGCGCTGGCCACCGCGCGGCAGGGGGCCGTGGTCGTGACGGTCAACTACCGGCTCGGCGCGCTCGGTTTCCTCACCGCGCCCGGCCTGCGCGCACCCGCCAACCTCGGCCTCCTGGACCAGCAGGCCGCGCTGAAGTGGGTCAAGCGCAACGCCGGGGCCTTCGGCGGCGACCCCCGTAACGTCACGATCATGGGGCAGTCGGGCGGCGGCTACAGCGTCTGCGCCCAGCTCGTGTCACCCGGCGCGCGCGGACTCTTCGACAAGGCGATCGTGCAGAGCGCGGGGTGCGTCGGCCCGGACGGCTCGTTCACCCGGGAGCAGGCGGAGGCCAACGGCCGCGCCGTCGCCGAAGCCGCGGGCTGCGACGATCCGCGCACCGTCGACTCCTGCCTGCGCCGCAGGTCCACCTCGGAGCTCATCGACGCGTCGGCGTCCGGTCACGACGGCTACCGGCCCGTGGTGGACGGCACGGTTCTGCCCGAGGCCCCGGCACGCGCGATCGCCGCCGGCCGGTTCGCCCGGGTGCCGGTGCTGCACGGCTCCACCCACGACGAGATGAGCGGACTGGCCGGGCTCGACGAGATCATGACCGGGACGCCGCTGACCCCGGAGGCGTACGCCGAGAAGATCACCGAGCGGTTCGGGAAGGACGCTCGCGCGGTCCTGGCGGAGTACCCCGTCTCGGACCACCCGGCCCCCGGGGCGGCGCTGTCGGCCGTGCTGACCGACTCGGAGTGGTCGACCGCGGCCCTCGACACCCAGCGCGCGCTGGCCCGCCACACCCGCGTCCACGCCTACGACTTCGCCGAGGCCGAGGCGCCGTACTTCAGGAACGTGCCGCGACCGGCGAGCTTCCCGCTCGGCACCGGCCACATGATCGACCTGGCCTACCTGTTCGAGAACGACCTCTTCGAGCCGCTCGACGCCGCGCAAACCGGACTGTCGGAGACGGTGACCGCCTATTGGGCGCAGTTCGCCGCCACGGGCCGGACGGGCGGGGGCGGTCTGCCCGCGTGGAAGCCGTTCACGGAACGCGACCCGTACGTGCAGCGACTCGCGTCCGGTGGCATCGGGCGGACCGACTTCGCGGCCGACCACCACTACGCCTTCTGGAAGGCGCTCGCTCCCTCGCGCTGACCGCGCACTCCGGAGAGGGATCGGCGGGGGTTCGGCGGGGCGTTCCGGATCAGGGCCAGACCAGGCAGTACGCCTGATGTCCCGCGTCGTGCAGGCGGTGGGAGAAGTCCTGCCACTCGTGGAGCAGCTGGTAGACGTTGAACGCGTCGCGCGGGCCGCCGCGGTCGGGGACCGTGGACCAGATGAAGGCCGCCGCGCCGACCGACTCCTCGCCGACGCCGCGCAGCGGGTCGACGACGGTCATCGGGAGTTTGACCACGGCGTAGTCGGGGTGGAGAACGACCAGTTCCAGCGGGGGGACCTTGTGCAGGGGTATGCCCTGGATGCCGGTGAGGACCATCGCGGCCACGGTCTCCGGCTTGATCTTGGTGAACATGCCGCCCATGCCCAGCTCGTCACCGCCGAGCTCCTCCGGGCGCATCGAGATGGGCACACGGGCGGCGGTGGCGCCGTCCGGGGCGCCGAAGTACTTGTACGTCACGCCCATCCCGCCCCCGCTCCTGGTCCCGGGGGGCGGCGTGCTCTCCGCGCCCCTGCTCTGGGCGCGCTCGGCCCTGCGCCGGTGCCGCCCTCGTCGGGCAGGCTCGGGCCCCAGGTCGTCGGTCCCTTCGCCCACTCCGCCACCGCGATGCATATCTCATCCACCCGACTACTTCTTAGGAGACACAGCCCCCGCCGCGCAACCCGATCATCGTGTCAGTGACCTCCCCCGCGGGCGTGCGGTGAAACACCTGTCCGCAAAGACCGTCCGTGCCTCTGACACCATGGCATGTGTGAGCTTTCCCTATGACGCCCCAGTTTCGCAGACGCGAGAGCACTGACGCTCTTTCGTGATACGAGGGGAGCGCCCTCCCTGCTCACCGGTGGCCGAGATCGTTAGGGATTTCCCGGCCCGGCCCCCCGACACCCGAATCGCAGATCAGGACCAAAGTGGCGTATTCATACGAAGCCCCAGTTTCGCAGTCGCTGTTCGACCGGGCGTCCGTCGTGACGCCCGGCGGCGTGAACTCTCCCGTGCGTGCCTTCCGGGCCGTGGGCGGTACGCCCCGGTTCATGGTGTCCGGCACCGGTCCGTACCTCACCGACGCCGACGGCCGTGAGTACGTCGACCTCGTCTGCTCGTGGGGGCCGATGATTCTCGGCCACTCTCACCCCGAGGTCATCGCCGCCGTCCAGGAGGCGGTCTCCCGGGGTACCTCCTTCGGTACGCCGGGGGAGGGCGAGGTCGCGCTCGCCGAGGAGATCGTGGCGCGGATCGAGCCCGTCGAGCAGGTGCGCCTGGTCTCCTCCGGCACCGAGGCGACCATGTCGGCGATCCGGCTGGCCCGCGGTTTCACGGGCCGGGCCAAGGTCGTGAAGTTCGCCGGCTGCTACCACGGCCACGTGGACGCGCTGCTCGCCGCCGCCGGGTCGGGCGTGGCCACCTTCGGGCTGCCCGACACCCCCGGTGTCACGGGCGCCACGGCCGGCGACACGGTCGTGCTGCCCTACAACGACCTGGACGCGGTCCGCGCCGCCTTCGCCGCGCACCCGGGCGAGATCGCCTGCGTGATCACCGAGGCCTCGCCCGGCAACATGGGCGTCGTCCCGCCGGCGGACGGCTTCAACGCCGGACTCAAGGAGCTGTGCGCGGCCAACGGCGCGCTGTACATCTCCGACGAGGTGATGACGGGCTTCCGTACGTCGAAGGCCGGCTGGTACGGCGTCGACGGCGTCCGCCCCGACCTGATGACGTTCGGCAAGGTGATGGGCGGCGGCTTCCCCGCGGCGGCCTTCGGCGGCCGCGGCGACGTGATGGCGCACCTGGCCCCGGCCGGCCCGGTCTACCAGGCGGGCACCCTCTCCGGGAACCCGATCGCCACCGCCGCCGGCCTCGCCCAGCTGCGGCTGCTGGACGACGCGGCGTACGCGAAGATCGACGCGGTCTCCGCCGAGCTGCGCGCCCTGGTGGGTGACGCGCTCACCAAGGAGGGCGTCGCGCACACGGTGTCGGCCGCGAGCAACATGTTCTCCGTCTTCTTCACCGACCGGCCGGTGAAGAACTACGACGACGCGAAGAAGCAGGACGTCTTCCGCTTCACCGCGTTCTTCCACTCCATGCTGGAGCAGGGCGTCTACCTGCCGCCCTCGGCGTTCGAGTCCTGGTTCGTCTCCACGGCCCACGACGAGCGGGCGATCGAGCGCATCGCCGCCGCCCTGCCCGCCGCCGCCCGCGCCGCATCGGAGGCCACCGCATGAGCGAGAAGAACCGCGACGAGCAGCTGACCGTGGTGCACGTGGTCCGCCACGGCGAGGTGCACAACCCGGACGGTGTGCTCTACGGCCGCCGCCCCGGCTACCACCTCTCCGACCTGGGCCGGCAGATGGCCGACCGGGTCGCCGAGCACCTGGAGAAGCGCGACGTCACCCATGTCGTCGCCTCCCCGCTGGAGCGCGCCCAGGAGACCGCCGCCCCCATCGCCAAGGCGCACGGCCTGGACCTGGCCACCGACGCCCGGCTGATCGAGGCCGCCAACGTCTTCGAGGGCAAGACCTTCGGCGTCGGCGACGGCGCGCTGCGCAAGCCGGACAACTGGAAGCACCTCACCAACCCGTTCAAGCCGTCCTGGGGCGAGCCGTACATCGAGCAGGTCGTCCGGATGATGGGCGCGATCGACGCGGCGCGGGACGCGGCGCGCGGGCACGAGGCGGTCTGTGTCAGCCACCAGCTGCCGATCTGGATCCTGCGGTCCTTCGTGGAGCGCCGCCGCCTGTGGCACGACCCGCGCAAGCGGCAGTGCACGCTGGCCTCGCTGACCAGCTTCACCTACCGGGGCGACACGATCGTCTCGGTCGGCTACTCGGAGCCGGCCCGTGACCTGGTGCCCGTGCATCTGCTGGCCGGGGCCAAGCCGGTGAAGGGGAAGGCCGCGAAGGGACAGTCGAAGGCGTTCGGGGCGTAGTTCCGACGCCCCCGGGACGAAGATCCGACGCCCCCGGGACGAAGACAGGACGACGACAGGGCGAGACGCAACGGACGTACGGGACCGGCTGCCGCACACCGCGGCGGGCGGTCCCGTCCCTTTTTCCCGTACCACCTAACGGTAAGTTAGCTTAGGCTAAGCTAACTAGATCCCCAGGCGGGCGGGCCGACGGCCCGTCGGGCCCTGCTGGTTCCCGTGGGGCTCGTCGTGGTCACGGACGCCTGCGACGAAACGGTGGAACGATGATCCGTACTGCGGCGGACGCCGCCCCCCGGCCGGTCACGGGCCCCCGGATAGCCCGGCTCGCCCGGCAGCTCGAAGCCGCCCGGGACGCCGCCGCCCGTACCGCCCTGACCGAGGCGTTCTGGGAGGCGGCCGCCCGCACCGGCACCCCGCTCGTCGAAGCGCTCGACGACGCCCCCGGCCATCGCGCCGTCACCTTCCTCTGGCGCGGCCACCGCGCGACCCGCCAGGTCCTCCTGATGGCGACCGGCATCGGCGACCGCGACCGGCCGGCCGACACGCTCCTCCACCACCTCCCGGGCACCGACATCTGGTACCTCGGCTTCCGGCTGCGCGCCGACCACCGCGCGTCCTACCGGCTGGTGGCCGACATCTCGCCGGGCCCCGCGCCCGACGATCCCGTACGGCTCCAGCGGCGGCTGACCGCGCTGATGGCGCACGCGGTGGCCGACCCGCTCAACCCCCGCCGCCTGCCGGTCCGCTGGCGGGCGGTGGAGAGTTCGGTGTTCGCCCTGCCGGAGGCCCCGCCCCAGCCCTGGGCGGGCCGCCGGGAGGGCATCCGGCGGGGGACCGTCGAGCGGCACACCGTCACCGGGCACGCCCTGGGCGAGGAGCGCGAGGTCTGGACGTACCTCCCGCCGGAGGGCGCGGACAACGATGGCAAGGGCGACGGCGGCGGTGACAGCGACGGCGGCCCGCTGCCGGTGGTCGTGCTCTGCGACGGCGACATGTGGTTCGGACGGCTCGGCTTCCAGGACACGCTGGACGCCCTGATCGCCGACGGGGCCCTCCCGCCGCTCGTCGTCCTCTCCCCGGACGCCGTCGACGCCGCGACCCGGCGGCGGGACCTGGGCGGGCGGGAGGCGTTCGCCGCCTTCCTCGCCGAGGAGCTGCTGCCCTGGGCGCGCGCCCGGTGGCCCCTGACCGCCGACGCGGACCGGACCGCCGTCGCCGGCCAGGGGTCCGCCGGGACGGCGGCGCTGTACGCCGGCCTGACCCGCCCCGACCGCTTCGGCCGGATCCTCGCCCAGTCGCCCTCACCCGGCGGCCGGCACCCCGAGGCCGGAACGTACGCCGACGGAACGTACGGCGAGGACCTGCCCTCCACCCTCGCCCCCGTCGTCCACCTCGGCCTGGGCCTGCACGACGGGGCCGCCTCCGCCGAGCACGGCGAAGCCCTCGTCCCGGCCTTGCGCGCCCGGGGTTACGAGGTCCACCGCACCGTCCACAACGGCGGCCGCGACCACGCCTGCTGGCAGGGGCTGCTCACCGAAGCCCTGGTGGAGGCCTTCCGGTAGGAACGGCCGGCGAACGGTCCCCGTAACCGCGCATGAGTTCGACGAGCCGGGGAAGTCGAACGGTCGATCCGCTGTCCGCGATCCATCGATCCGCGATCCGTCGGTCGGCGGCAGAACTGCGGAGGGCCGTTCCCGCGTCCCCTCTTCAGGGTTGTCCGTGAGGGTGTGCGAGGGCCGTACAACTGTCTCGTCGCATTCGGAAGGTAAAGCGTAAAGAAAGTCCCCAAATGCACGGAACCGACGTGTTACGCGCCTCATCTACCCCTTCAGCAGTTTGTATGGGCTTGAGATAAAACGACCGCAGATGGGGACGGTATGCGCGACATCAATCGAAGGGGCCTGCTCGGCGCGGGGCTCGGGGCCGCAGCCGCGATCGGGCTCGCCGGCTGTGGCACCTCGGGCTCCTCCGGCGACGGAGGGTCCGGCCGGGGTGGCAAGGGCGACTCCGGCGCCGGAGGCAACGGCAGCGGGAACGGTTCGCCGAAGAACAAGGTCCGGCTGATCGGCGACGGCTCGACCGCCGACACCGGCAAGCAGCCGCATCAGCCCGAGGCCCCCGTCCCGCTCGAACCCGGCCAGAAGCCGCCGCAGTTCGTGATCTTTTCCTGGGACGGTGCGGGCGAGGTCGGCAACGGGCTCTTCCCGCGCTTTCTCGAACTCGCCAAGGAACACGACGCGGCGATGACGTTCTTCCTCTCCGGGATCTATCTGCTGCCCGAGTCGAAGAAGTCCCTCTACCGTCCGCCGAACAACCCCCGCGGCGCCTCCGACATCGGATATCTCACCGACGATCACGTCAAGGACACACTGAAGTACGTGCGTCAGGCGTGGCTCGACGGCCATGAGATCGGCACCCACTTCAACGGGCATTTCTGCGGCGGTTCCGGATCCGTGGAGCGCTGGACTCCGGCCCAATGGCACAGCGAGATCAATCAGGCTGTGTCGTTCGTCACGGAATGGCGGACCAACACCGGCTGGGAGAACGAGGAACCGCTTCCGTTCGACTACCGCAAGGAACTGGTCGGCGGCCGCACCCCCTGTCTGCTCGGCCAGGACAATCTCCTGCCGACCGCCCGCAAGCTGGGCTGGCGCTACGACGCCAGCTCGCCCGGCGGCCGCCAGACCTGGCCCGTGAAGCGCGGCGGCGTCTGGGATCTGCCGCTCCAGGCGATGCCGTTCCCCGGGCACTCCTTCGAGGTGCTCTCGATGGACTACAACATCCTCGCCAACCAGTCGAAGAATTCGACCAAGGGCATGCCCTCGCGTTATCCCGGCTGGCGGGAGCAGGCGACCGGCGCCTATCTCGCCGGATTCCAGCGCGCCTACGAGTCGAATCGCGCGCCGTTCTACATCGGCAACCACTTCGAGGAGTGGAACGGCGGCATCTATATGGACGCCGTGGAAGAAGTGATCAAGAAGGTCGCGGACAAGGACGACGTCCGTCTCGTCTCGTTCCGGCAGTTCGTCGACTGGCTCGACGCCCAGGATCCCGAGGTGCTCGCCAAGCTCCGGACGCTGGACGTCGGACAGGCGCCCGCAGGCGGCTGGAACTCCTTCTTTAAACAGGCTTGACAAGGGGCTTTACGGGCACCGAGGGGGGCGCGCAGATCGCCGGAAACTGCCATGCGAAACTTTTCACATGAGCTTTGGCCGCGCGTCCCGACACCGCTTCACCCTGCTCGCCGCCACCGCCGTGGCCGGTGCCCTGACGCTGTCCGCGTGCGGCGACGGCAACAAGGCCGGGGGCGGCGGCAACACCAACTTCATCACCGGCAGCGGGGGCATCTCCACCGTCGCGAAGGCGGACCGGGTGGCCGCGCCGAAGCTCGACGGCAACACCCTGGAGGGCAAGCCGCTCGACCTCGCGGACCACCGGGGCAAGGTCGTCGTGCTCAACGTCTGGGGCTCCTGGTGCGGCCCCTGCCGGCTGGAGGCGAAGTACTTCGCGCAGGTCTCCGAGGAGACGAAGGCCCAGGGCGTCGAGTTCGTCGGGATAAACACCCGGGACCCCGAGCGGGACAAGGCGATCAACTTCGAGAAGGACTACGGGGTGAAGTACCCCAGCTTCTACGACCCGATCGGCAAGCTCATCCTCCGCTTCCCCAAGGGCACCCTGAACCCGCAGGCCATCCCCTCCACCGTGGTCATCGACCGGGACGGGAAGATCGCGGCCCGCACGCTCCAGGCGCTCAACGCGGACGAACTGCGCGAGATGATCGACCCGATCATCGCGGAGAAGTGATCCGGTGACCACGCTCGCCGCGTACGAAGGTGCCGTCACGCTCGCCGCGACCAACGAGACCGTTTTGTCCGGGGCGCTGCTGCTCGCCCTGCCGCTCGCCCTGCTGGCCGGTCTCATCTCCTTCTTCTCGCCCTGCGTCCTGCCGCTGGTCCCCGGCTATCTGAGTTACGTCACCGGGGTCAGCGGCACCGACCTGGCCGACGCCCGCCGGGGCCGGGTGGTGGCCGGCGCCGCGCTGTTCGTCCTCGGCTTCACCGCGGTGTTCGCCTCCACCGGCGCGCTCTTCGGCTACTTCGGCCAGGAACTCCAGATGCACGCCGAGGTGCTGAACAAGGTCCTCGGCGTCCTCATGATCCTCATGGGCGTCTTCTTCCTGGGGCTCCTGCCGGGCGTGACACAGCGCGAGTTCCGCTTCCACAAGCGGCCGGTGACCGGACTGGCCGGAGCGCCCCTGCTCGGCGCCCTGTTCGGGATCGGCTGGACGCCGTGCATCGGCCCGACCCTCTCCTCCGTGCTGGCGCTGTCGACCCAGAGCGCCACCGCCGGACGCGGCGCGATACTGACCGTCGCGTACTGTCTCGGACTCGGTGTCCCGTTCGTCCTGGCCGCGGTCGCCTTCCGCAAGGCGCTCGGCGCGTTCGGCTGGGTCAAGCGCCACTACGCATGGGTGATGCGGATCGGCGGCGGCATGATGATCGTGACCGGAATCCTGCTGCTGACCGGTGCGTGGGCCACGCTCATGCAGCACATGCAGAGCTGGTCCAGCGGCTTCGTTGTAGGGATCTGAGTCCAATGAGCAAGGCGAACAGCACAAGGACGCGGCAGCCCGAGGAGGAGCACGACCCGGGCTCCGCCCACGGCGCGGCCGGGGAACAGCTCTCCACCGCGCCCCGCGAGGAGCGCCCCGACACCGGGGCGGGCGTGCCCGCGATGAGCGTGATCGGCTGGGTGCGCTGGTTCTGGCGTCAGCTGACCTCGATGCGGGTGGCGCTGATCCTGCTCTTCCTGCTCTCCCTCGGGGCGATCCCGGGGTCGCTGATCCCGCAGACCAGCGTCGACGACATGAAGGTGCAGGCCTTCAAGGAGCGGCACACCACGCTCACCCCGGTCTACGAGGCGCTCCAGCTCTTCGACGTCTACAGCTCGGTGTGGTTCTCCGCGATCTACATCCTGCTGTTCGTCTCGCTCATCGGCTGCATCGTGCCGCGCACCGGCCAGTTCGTCGGCCAGCTGCGCAGCCGCCCGCCGGGCGCGCCGAAACGGCTGACCCGGCTGCCCGCGTACACCACGTGGCGCACGGAGGCCGAGCCGGAGGAGGTCCGCGCGGCGGCCCTCGCGATGCTGCGCAAGCGGCGCTTCCGCGGCCACGAGGTGGGCGACGCGGTCGCCGCCGAGAAGGGCTACCTCCGCGAGGCCGGGAACCTGGTCTTCCACATCGCCCTGATCGTGATGCTGATCGCCTTCGCCTCCGGGCAGCTCTTCAAGTCCGAGGGCGGCAAGCTGGTCGTCGAGGGCGACGGGTTCTCCAACACGCTCACCCAGTACGACGACTTCAAGTCGGGCTCGCTCTACGACTCCGACTCGCTGTCCCCGTTCAGCTTCGTCCTGGACGACTTCGTCGGTACGTACGAGAAGAGCGGCCCGCAGCGCGGCACCCCGCGGACCTTCGAGGCCCGGGTGACGTACACCGAGGGGGCCGAGGGCGCGGAGCGCAAGGGCGTCATCAAGGTCAACGAACCGCTCGTCGTCGACGGCACCAAGGTCTATCTGATCGCCCACGGCTACGCGCCCGTCGTCACCGTCCGGGACGGCCGGGGCAAGGTCGTCTCGAAGTCCGCCGTCCCGCTCCTGCCGATCGACAACAACATCACCTCGTCCGGCGCGATCAAGGTGATGGACGGCTACAAGGACAAGAAGGGCGTCAAGACCCAGCTGGGCTTCAAGGCGTTCTTCGTGCCGACCTTCGCCGGTCACGGCAAGGGCCAGATGTTCTCGCAGTTCCCGGCCCTGGACTTCCCCGTGCTGGCGCTCAGCGCCTACCAGGGCTCCCTCGGGGTCGACTCCGGGCTCGCGCAGAACGTCTACCAGCTCGACACGTCCAAGATGAAGGAGTTCAAGGACAAGGACGGCGAGCTGCTCAAGAAGATGCTGATGCCCGGCGAGAAGCTGGACCTGCCCGACGGCGCCGGATCCATCACCTTCGACGGCGTCGAGGAGTGGGCCAGCTTCCAGATCTCGCAGCAGCCGGGCAACGGCTGGGCGCTCGGCGGAGCCATCGCCGCCATCGCCGGACTCGCCGCGTCGCTGTTCATCCAGCGCCGCCGGGTGTGGGTGCGGGCCGTCCGGGGCGCCGACGGCGTCACGGTCGTGGAGATGGCGGGCCTGGGCCGCAGCGAGTCCGCGAAGCTCCCCGAGGAACTGGGCGACCTGTCGGCCGCCCTCGTCGCGACGGCGCCCGTCGCCCCCGCCGCGTCCGATGCCACCACCGACGCCACCAACGAGGCCGGGAGCCGGCCCGTACACCCTGCCGAAGCACCTGCCGAAGGGGCTGAGAAGTGAATCTCGCCGCCGCAACCAACGAGAGCCTGGCCGAAGCCAGCAATGTGCTGATCTATTCGTCGATGGCCGTCTACACCCTGGCGTTCTTCGCGCACATCGCGGAGTGGGTCTTCGGCAGCCGCAGCAAGGTCGGCCGCACGGCCGCCGCGCTGTCCGCCTCCTCGGCCAAAGCCTCCGCCGCCACCCCCGCGGTGAAGGCGCAGGCCGGTGGCACGGCCGTGCTGGAGCGGCCCGAGGTCATCACCCGCTCCGCCGCCGGTACGCGTGACGTGCCCGACGGCCCGGGTGCGGCGGGCGGCACGTTCAAGGGCGACCTGTACGGCCGGATCGCGGTCTCGCTGACCGTGGTGGCGTTCCTCGTCGAGGCGGGCGGGGTCATCACCCGCGCCCTGTCCGTGCAGCGGGCCCCCTGGGCCAACATGTACGAGTTCTCCATCACCTTCTCCACGGTGGCGGTCGGCTCCTACCTGGTGCTGCTCGCGCTGAAGAAGAACGTCCGCTGGATCGGCCTCCCGCTGGTCACCACCGTGCTGCTGGACCTCGGTATCGCGGTCACCACGCTCTACACCGACAGCGACCAGCTGGTGCCCGCGCTGCACTCGTACTGGCTGTGGATCCACGTCTCGACCGCGATCCTCTGCGGCGCCGTGTTCTACCTCGGCGCGGTCGGCACGATCCTCTACCTGTTCCGCGACAGCTACGAGAACAAGCTCGCCTCCGGCGGCACGCCCGGGAAGTTCGCGTCCTCGGTCCTGGAGCGGCTGCCGTCGGCGGCCTCGCTGGACAAGTTCGCGTACCGGATCAACGCGGCCGTCTTCCCGCTGTGGACGTTCACGATCATCGCCGGGGCGATCTGGGCGGGCGACGCCTGGGGCCGGTACTGGGGCTGGGACCCCAAGGAGGTCTGGTCCTTCATCACCTGGGTCGCCTACGCCGCCTATCTGCACGCCCGCGCCACCGCCGGCTGGAAGGGCCGCAAGGCCGCCTACCTGGCGCTCGTCGCCTTCGCCTGCTGGCTGTTCAACTACTACGGCGTGAACATCTTCGTCTCCGGCCTGCACTCCTACGCGGGCGTCTGAGCGACCCGCGCACGACGCGAAAAGGCTCCCCGGACGAAATCCCGTCCGGGGAGCCTTTCGTATGGGGGTGGTGCGCCGTCAGGACGTGGGCGGGGTCTTGTCGTCGGGGCTCGTGCCGCCGTCGCGACGGCCCGGCTCCTCCTCGGCCTCCGCCTCCGGCTTACGGTCGTCCTTGAGGGACTTCAGGAAGTCCGGGTTGTCGTCCGGGGCCACCCACTGCTGCCGCCTGTTCCGCTGCCACGAGGACGGCCCGGAAACGCCTCCGGCCGCGGTGTGGCGGGCCTTGCCCGCGATGAGCCAGACGACGGGGCCGACGATCCAGAACAGCAGGATGATGAAGACCCAGGCGATCTTCGGCAGATGCTTGGTGTCCTCTTCGGAGGTGTTCAGGCAGTCGATGAACGCGTAGATCGTCAGAGCCAGCGGCACGAGAAACATCAGGGCTCTCATGGTGCGTCCCCCAGGAAGTGGCGGCGGGCGGGACGATTGCCCCGTATCGCGGCCAGGGTACCGGCTCGGCGACGAGGATCCGGGGCGTGGGACGGGGGAGCCCCGGCGGGCCCGCGGGGGCGGGGATGACAAACTGGACCGCATGGCTTACGACGATCTTCGCTCCCTGCTCCGGGCCCTTGAGCGCGATGGTGATCTCAAGCGCGTCAAGGTCGAGGTCGACCCCCACCTGGAGGTCGGCGAGATCGTCGACCGGGTCAACAAGGCGGGCGGCCCGGCCCTGCTGTTCGAGAACGTCAAGGGGTCCTCGATGCCCCTGGCCATGAACGTCTTCGGTACCGACCGGCGCCTGCTCAAGGCGCTCGGGCTGAAGTCGTACAGCGACATCAGCGACAAGATCGGCGGGCTCCTCAAGCCGGAGCTGCCGCAGGGCTTCGTCGGCGTACGGGAGGCCTTCGGGAAGCTCGGCTCGATGGTGCACGTGCCGCCGAAGAAGGTGAAGTCCGGCGACGCGCCCGTCCAGGAAGTGGTGCTGACCGGCGACGACGTCGACCTGGACAAGCTGCCCGCGCTGTTCACCTGGCCCGAGGACGGCGGCTCGTTCTTCAACCTCGGCCTCACCCACACCAAGCACCCCGAGAACGGCGTCCGGAACCTGGGCCTCTACCGGCTCCAGCGCCACGACAAGCGCACCATCGGGATGCACTGGCAGATCCACAAGGACAGCGCCAACCACTACCAGGTCGCCGCCCGGCGCGGTGAGCGGCTGCCCGTCGCCATCGCCTTCGGCTGCCCGCCCGCCGTGACGTACGCCTCCACCGCGCCGCTGCCCGGGGACATCGACGAATATCTCTTCGCCGGGTTCGTCCAGGGCAAGCGGATCGAGATGGTCGACTGCAAGACCGTGCCGCTCCAGGTCCCCGCCCAGGCCGAAGTGGTCCTGGAAGGCTGGCTGGAGCCGGGCGAGATGCTGCCCGAGGGCCCGTTCGGGGACCACACCGGCTTCTACACCCCGCAGGAACCGTTCCCCGCGCTGACCATCGACTGCGTCACCATGCGGAAGCGGCCGCTGCTCCAGTCCATCGTGGTGGGCCGCCCGCCGACCGAGGACGGGCCGCTGGGCCGGGCCACGGAGCGGTTCTTCCTGCCGCTGCTGAAGATCATCGTGCCGGACATCGTGGACTACCACCTGCCCGAGGCGGGCGGCTTCCACAACTGCGCGATCGTCTCGATCGACAAGAAGTACCCGAAGCACGCGCAGAAGGTGATGAGCGCGATCTGGGGCGCGCACATGATGTCGCTGACCAAGCTGATCGTGGTCGTCGATGCCGACTGCGACGTCCACGATCTGCACGAGGTGGCCTGGCGGGCGCTCGGCAACACCGACTACGCCCGGGACCTCACGGTCACCGAAGGCCCGGTCGACCACCTCGACCACGCCTCCTACCAGCAGTTCTGGGGCGGCAAGGCGGGCATCGACGCCACGAAGAAGCTGCCCACCGAGGGCTACACCCGGGACGGCGGCTGGCCGGAGATGGTCGTCTCCGACCCCGAGACGGCGGCGAAGGTCGACCGCCGCTGGAAGGAATACGGGCTGTGAGCAGTGCGGCAGAAGCGGCGTCCGTCCAGGGCCCCGCACCCTCCAGCAGCAAGGTCAAGGCCTTCCTGCGGCTCGTGATGATCGAGCACTCGGTCTTCGCGCTGCCCTTCGCCTACATCGCCGCGCTGACCGCGATGTTCCAGCTGGACGGCACGATCCACTGGGGCGTCCTGCTGCTGGTCACCCTCGCGATGGTGGGGCTGCGGACGTTCGCGATGGCCGCCAACCGGATCATCGACCGGGAGATCGACGCCCGGAACCCGCGCACCGCGAGCCGTGAGCTGGTGACGGGCGCGGTGTCGGTGAAGTCCGCGTGGACCGGCGCGATCGTCGCGCTGGCCGTCTTCCTGGGCGCCGCCGCCCTGCTCAACCCGCTCTGCCTGGTGCTCGCGCCGGTGGCCGTCGTCCCCATGGTCGTCTACCCGTACGGCAAGCGGTTCACGAACTTCCCGCACGCCATCCTGGGGATCGCGCAGGCCATCGGTCCGGTCGGCGCGTGGCTCGCGGTGACCGGCAGCTGGTCGTGGGACGCGGTGATCCTCGGGCTCGCGGTGGGGATCTGGATCGGCGGCTTCGACCTGATCTTCGCCTGCCAGGATGTCCAGGCCGACCGGGCCCACGGGGTGCTCTCCTTCCCGGCGCGCTTCGGGATCCCGGCCTCGCTGTGGGGCGCGCGGGTCTGCCACGCGATCACGACCGGGCTGCTGGTGTGGTTCGGGCTGGCGACGGACGCCGAGGTCTTCTACTGGATCGGCATGGCGATCGTCGCGGTGGCCTTCGTCTACGAGCACCGGGTCGTGCGCCCGCACGATCTGTCCCGGCTGAACCGGGCGTTCTTCTCGGTGAACGGCTTCATCGGCATCGCGCTGTTCGCCTGCGCGCTGCTGGACCTGCTGGTGCGGGGCCTGACCCCGTAACGCATCCGGGACGTCGAGCGCGGCTCAGACCGTGACCAGGTTGTCCGGGCCGCGACGCGCCGACGGGCGGCGGAAGAGGAACGCGGCCGCCACCCCGCCGATCAGCCCGAACAGGTGCCCCTGCCAGCTGACGCCCGACTGGGTCGGCAGGACGCCCCAGAGCAGCGAGCCGTAGACCACGGCGACGCCGACGCCTATGAGGATGTCCCAGGGGCGGCGGTCCACGAAGCCGCGGACCAGCAGATAGCCCAGCAGCCCGAAGACCACGCCGGACGCGCCGAGCGTGATCGTGTTCTCCGGGGCGGTCAGCCAGACGCCGAGGCCGCTGGCCACGATGATCGTCGCGACGACGGCGGCGAACCGGCGCAGCCCCGCGAGGGCGGCTATGAAGCCGAGGACCAGCAGCGGCACGCTGTTGGAGGCCACATGTTCCCAGCCGCTGTGCAGGAACGCGGCGGGCACCACGTCCCGCAGCTCCGACATCTCGCGCGGGCTGATCCCGTACGTGTCCAGTGCGTGGCCCGTGGCCACGTCGATTCCTTCGAGGATCCACAGCAGGGCCACCCAGCCCGCCATCAGCAGCCCGGCGGTCAGGGCCCGCGCGCTGCCGGTGGTGCCGTGGTCCGTGGTGCGGTCGCTCGTCCAGTAGTCGCCCATGGTCTGCCCCTGCCCCCGGGTTGCCCGTCACCCGGAGAACGTCTGTGGCGTCCGCCCGGTTCCGGGTGCCGCGTGCGGAGGTGCGCCGGATAGGCTCGCGGATGTGGAACCCAGGACTTCAGTGACTCAGCGGCAGCGGCGGCCTTGGATTGTCGGGGTGTCCGGCGCTTCGGGTACCCCGTTCGCGGCCGCCGTTCTGCGCGGGCTCCTGGCGGCCGGCGAGAGCGTGGACCTGGTGGTGAGCCGGGCCTCGCGTCTCACGCTGCTGGACGAGACCGGCATCGCGTTCCGGGACGGGCACTGGCGCGAGGACCTGCGGGCCTGGCTGGATCGCGGCGCCGACGGGAAGCCGGACGCCTTCGCGGTGGCGGACGCGGAGCTGGAGCGCGTACGCCACTGGCCGGCCGGTGATCTGGCCGCGGGGCCGTCCTCCGGGTCGTACCCGGCGAAGGGGATGCTCATCGTGCCGGCCTCGACGGCCTGTGTGGCCGGAGTGGCGCTCGGTCTGTCGAAGGATCTGCTCCAGCGGGCCGCGAGCGTGACGCTCAAGGAGCGCCGCCCGCTCGTCGTCGCGGTGCGCGAGACCCCGCTGAGCGGCCAGACGCTGAAGCAGATGGTGGCCCTGGACGAGGCGGGCGCGGTCGTGCTGCCCGCCTCTCCGGCGTTCTACGCGGGCGCGACGCACATCCAGGACCTGGTGGATTTCGTCGCGGGGCGGGTGCTGGACGCGGCCGGGGTGGAACACCGGCTGTACCGCCGCTGGGAGGGAGAGCTCGGTGGCGGCTCCCGCAGCCCCGAGGACTGAGAGGTCCGGGTCAGCGCTTCTTGTGCGAGCGCGGGGAGCGGGTCTTGTCGACGCGGTGCGCGGCGGCGGGCTGGTGGGCACGCGAGCGGTTGGCCAGGTCCTGTAGCTCGCGCATCCGGGCGTAGGCCATCTCGATCGTGTACACGGTGAAGTTCACTCCTGAAGATTCGAAAGCGTTTCTTGGATGTTCTAGAAGATTTGCAGGACGTCGGCCCCGCATGCCTTAGATTCTACACGTAGACTCGCGGTACTGCTGAACAATGGAAGGTTTCAGTCATATGGACGCGGTGGACAGGCAGCTCATCCAGGCCCTCAGGGAGAACGGCAGGGCCTCGTACGCCGAGCTGGGACGGCTCGTGGGGCTCTCCGGGCCCAGCGTCACCGACCGCATCAACCGGCTGGAAACCGCCGGTGTCATCACCGGCTACCGCGCCACCGTCGACTCCGCGTCGCTCGGCCTCGGCGTCACCGCGCTGATCGGGATCTCGCTCTCGGACGCGGCCGACCACGAGGACGTCGCGCGCCGGCTGAAGGACCTCGCGGAGATCGAGGACTGCTGGTTCATCGCGGGCGACGACTCGTACATGCTCAAGGTCCGCGTCGGCGATGTGGACGGCCTGGAGAAGACGATCCGCCGGCTCAGCGGCACGAAGGGCGTCTCGCGGACGCGTACGACGATCGTGCTCTCCACCAAGTGGGAGAACCGGGTCGGGGAACTTCCCGAGGAGTCGTAGGCGTACCGTTGGTCGGAGCCTGATTCACGGAGATATGGGAGGCGGACGGGTGGACGCGGGACTCAAGCGCGAGCTGGAGGAGAAGGTCCGGGCCGGCGAGCGGCTGACCCGCGAGGACGGGATCGCCCTGTACGCGTCCGACGACCTGGCGTGGCTGGGCGGTCTGGCGCACGAGGTGCGCACGCGCAAGAACGGCGACGTGGTGCACTTCAACGTCAACCGTCACCTCAACATGACGAACGTGTGCACCGCCTCGTGCGCGTACTGCTCGTTCCAGCGCAAGCCGGGCGAGAAGGACGCGTACACGATGCGCATCGAGGAGGCCGTCCGCCTCGCCAAGGCGATGGAGAACGAGAACCTCACCGAGCTCCACATCGTCAACGGCCTCCACCCGACCCTCCCGTGGCGCTACTACCCGCGCTCGCTCAGCGCGCTGAAGGAAGCCCTGCCGAACGTGGCGCTGAAGGCGTTCACGGCGACGGAGATCCACCACTTCGAGACGATCTCGGGGCTCTCGGCCTCCGAGATCCTCGACGAGCTGATCGAGGCCGGTCTCGAATCGCTGACCGGCGGCGGCGCGGAGATCTTCGACTGGGAGGTCCGCCAGCACATCGTCGACCACCGCACCCACTGGGAGGACTGGTCGCGCATCCACCGCCTGGCGCACGAGAAGGGGCTCAAGACCCCCGCGACGATGCTGTACGGGCACATCGAGGAGCACCGTCACCGCGTCGACCACGTGCTGCGGCTGCGGGAGATGCAGGACGAGACCGGCGGCTTCCAGGTCTTCATCCCGCTGCGCTACCAGCACGACTTCGTGGACATGAAGGACGGCAAGGTCCGCAACAAGCTCCAGGCGCGCACGACGATGGCGACCGGCGCGGAGGCCCTGAAGACCTTCGCGGTCTCCCGTCTCCTCTTCGACAACGTGCCGCACGTCAAGGTGTTCTGGGTGATGCACGGCGTGCAGACCGCCCAGCTCGCGCTCCAGCACGGCGCGGACGACATGGACGGCTCGGTCGTCGAGTACAAGATCACGCACGACGCCGACGACTTCGGTACGCCGAACAAGCTCGGCCGCGACGATCTGCTGGACCTGATCCGCGACGCCGGTTTCCGGCCGGTCGAGCGGAACACCCGCTACGAGATCCTGCGCGAGTACCCGGGCCCGGACGCGGACCTGCGCGAGTCGCCGCAGCCGATGCGCGTCTGAGGCGTATCCCGTGACGTACGAAAGCCCCGGCCGCCGTCCCCGGCCGGGGCTTTCTCGCGTGCCGGACGGGTTTGAGCCGCCCAGATGTAATGGTTAGCCTTCATTTATGGCACTTACCTTCGAGCTGGATCCCTCGTTCACCCCGGCCCTCCGCGACGGCATCCTCGCCCTGTGGGTCGACGTCACCAACGCGGGCGGCTCCGTCGGCTTCGTCCCGCCCGTCACCCCCGAGGAGATCCGGCCCGATCTGCTCAAGCACCTCACCGCCATGGAGAGGGGGACGGTCAGGCTGCTGGTCGGCCGGGACGAGGACGGCACGGTCGCCGCCACGGCCTTCCTCACGCTCAACGACCACCGGCTGATGAAGCACTGGCTGTGGCTCTACACCGTCATGGTCCACCCCCGCCTCCAGGGTCAGGGGTACGGCCGCGACCTCATGGCGGCCGCCGCCGACGCCGCGCGCTCCATCGAGGGCATCGAGGCCATCCGGCTCACCTGCCGGGGCGGCACCGGCAACGACCGCTTCTACGCCTCCTGCGGATACAAGGAGGTCGGCCGCGTCCCCGACGCGATCCGCGTCGCCCCCGGCGAGGACCGCGAGGACATCATCATGCTGCTGCCGCTCGGAGGCCCGGCAACCCCCTGAACCGAGAGAATTCGGGCCATGCTTCACTGGACGGGCAGAAGTGTGCCGACCGTCCACGGGAAGAGAGGGCCAGCCGTGTCCGTTGCCAAGCCGAGCGCGTTGATCCGTTACACGGCGTTGCGCCTGCTGATCTTCGTCGGCTGTTTCTTCGTCGCCGGTGTCGCCGTCCACTTCGGGCTGATCCCCTCGGGCCTCGGCGGCTCCAACATGATCTGGGTGATCCTCCTCGGCCTCGTCCTCTCCGCGCCGCTCAGCTATGTGCTGCTGCGCAAGCAGCGCGACGAGATGTCCGAGCAGATCGTCGCCGGCGTCGACCGCACCAAGGCGCGCCTGGACGCCAACCGCACCCGCGAGGACGCCGTTCAGTAAGGTTCCTCACACGCGCGCCGCGCGTCACCTCTTCCTTCCGTCGGGCCCTGGGCCGGAGCGAACCGCTCCGGCCCAGGGCCCGACGGCGTTTTCCGGCCAGGTGCGCGGTGGGAGCGCCGCCCCCGAGCCAAAGAAAGGCTTTGAGCTTCTCAAAGTTCAAGTGTTAACGTATTCGACGTGAAGACAGCTGTGCGCCTCCGTCATGCCGCGAGCCCCCCGCTCGTGGCGCGCCTGCATGTCGACCTCTGCCGCTGTATGTCCGCGGTCTGTTGCCGCGAGGTCTGATACGGCATCATGCAGCGGCGCCGCCCCTCGACGCGGGCGCCGCGACCCCGTCCCCGTTCCACCGCACGACCGCACGGACGGCATCCGTGCGTCCCGATGCGTCCCCACTGGAGTGTGTCCGTGTCCGCGAATTCCGCGTCCGCCGCCCCCGAGGCCGAGCAGCCCACGGGCTCCGGCTCCGGGTCCCGTCCCCGTATACCCAAGGTCCCGTTCTGGGCCCAGATCGTCACCGGTCTGGTCCTCGGTGTGCTGCTCGGCTGGCTGGCCCGCAGCCAGGACCTCGGCTGGCTCGTCACCACCCTCGACGAGGTCGGCTCGCTCTTCGTCCAGCTGCTGAAGCTGGCCGTCGCCCCGCTGGTCTTCTTCGCGATCCTCGTGTCGATCACCAATCTGCGCCAGGTCAACAACGCCGCCCGGCTGGCCACCCGCACTTTGCTCTGGTTCATGATCACCTCGCTGGTCGCGGTCGCCATCGGCCTCGTGATCGGCCTGGTCACCAACCCGGGCTCCGGCACCGGCCTCACGCCGAAGGACGGCGCGCTCTCCGAGACCAAGGGCAGCTGGATCGACTTCCTGACCGGCATCGTCCCGGGTGACGTGATCACGCCGTTCACCGAGCTGAACGTGCTCCAGATCGTCTTCATGGCCGCCGTGGCCGGTATCGCCGCCCTCAAGCTCGGCGACAAGGCGAAGCCGATCCTGACCCTCAGCCAGTCGGTCCTGGAACTGCTCCAGAAGGCCCTGTGGTGGGTCATCCGCCTCGCCCCGATCGGCACCGTCGGCCTCATCGGCTACGCCATCGCCGACTACGGCTGGGACCTCATCGGCAAGTACGCCACGTTCACCGCCGACGTCTACATCGGCTGCCTCCTGGTGATGTTCGGCGTCTACCCGCTGCTCCTGGCCACCGTCGCCAAGGTCAGCCCGCTCCAGTT
Source organism: Streptomyces sp. PTY087I2 (assembly GCF_001687325.1). Taxonomy (GTDB): domain Bacteria; phylum Actinomycetota; class Actinomycetes; order Streptomycetales; family Streptomycetaceae; genus Streptomyces. The sequence goes on from NZ_LZRD01000019.1 coordinate 70,287, forward strand.
CTTCAAGGGCGCCTGGCCCGCGATCCAGCTCGCCTTCGTCTCCCGCTCCTCGGTCGGCACCATGCCGGTCACCCAGCGGGTCACCGAGCGCCTCGGCGTTCCGAAGGAGTACGCCTCCTTCGCCGTGCCGTTCGGCGCGACCACCAAGATGGACGGCTGCGCCGCGATCTACCCGGCGCTGGCGGCGATCTTCATCGCGCAGATCTTCGACGTGCAGCTGGGCATCGGCGACTACCTCCTGATCGCCTTCGTCTCGGTGATCGGCTCGGCGGCCACCGCCGGTCTCACCGGCGCGACGGTCATGCTGACCCTCACCCTGTCCACGCTGGGCCTCCCGCTGGAGGGCGTCGGCCTGCTCATGGCGATCGACCCGATCCTGGACATGATCCGTACCGCCACCAACGTGGCCGGTCAGGCCCTGGTCCCGGTGATCGTCGCGGCCCGCGAGAAGATCCTCGACCACGACGCGTACAACTCGGCCTCGGCCTCCCCGATCGACTCCTTCGGCGACGACGCCGGCCGGGACGAGATCCGCGACGCGGAGCCGAAGACCGCGGTGCCCGCCACCGCGTAGCGCCCCGCCGGACGCGACAGCGCCCCCGGTCCGCCACGTATCCGTACGTGGACGGCCCGGGGGCGCTTGTCGTGTTCCCCGTCAGGGACGCTGGAACAGCACCTCCGGGTGGGCCGGGGACGGGCCGTCGAGCAGCCGGGCCGGCCGGCCGCGCAGGCTCCGGTCGAAGAACGCGGTCACATAGGCGCGGGTGATCGCCGTCGAACGGGCCGCGGAGAGCGGCGCGTCCGGGTCCACGATGCCGAGCTGCTCCCCGATCGCCGGGGTGTCCGTGAAGGTGAAGTGCCCGGAGTCCCGGACCGTCAGCCACCGCTTGAAGCCGTCCAGCCGGGTCCAGCCCTCGTCCCAGGACGTGTCGCCCGCGCCCGGGGCGTGCCCGGGGTCGGTCCCCAGCATCAGGAACGGCCGCCCGTCGAGCCCTCGGGCCGGGGCCGGGTCGAAGAACGTCCCGTCCATGTTGACGCCCGCGTCCACCCGGGGGTCGGCGGCCATCGTGGAGGCGGCCGCGTTGCCCCCGATGGAGTGGCCCGCCATGCCCACCCGCCGCGCGTCGATCGCCCCGGCGTGCCGCCACGCCGGGCGCGGCCCGGTCAGCCGGTCCAGCAGGAACGAGAAGTCGGCGGCCCGCCCGGCGGAGACGGCGGCCAGCACCTCGCGCCGCCCGGCCTCGTCGGGCTGCGCGTCCACCTCGTCGCAGGCGGCGCAGGTCAGCACCCGCCCGTCGGGCAGCTCCGTACCGGTCGACTCGTACGGATGGTCCGCCGTCGCCACGACGTACCCCCGGCTCGCCAGCTCCTCCGCGAGCCCGGTCAGCGTGGCCCGGGGCGTGCCGAAGCCGGGGGAGAGCAGCACCAGCGGGAAGCGCCCCGGGGCGGGCCGGGCGTCCGTACGGGAGAAGGTCCGGGTGGCGGCGACGAGACCGGGCCGCTCCGGGTCGTCGAGCCCGCGCTGCGCGAGCATCAGCCGCGCCTCCGTCTCCGGCATGTACGGGGCCGGGTCACCGCCGCTGCCGGGACGCGCCGGGTAGTGCAGCGACACCAGCAGCCGGCGCGGCCCGGCGGCCGGCACCCAGGGGTCGGCGCGCGTGTGGTCGGTGAGGAAGAGGGTGTCGCGGCCGGTGGCGTACGGCCCGGTGGGGCGGGAAAGCGTGAGCGCGGAGGGGGCGGCGGGGGCGGGGTCGCCGGAGGCGGGCGGGGCGGAGGCGGCCGGGGAAGCGGGCTTCGAGGCCGCGGGCGACGCAGGCGCTGAAGCCGTTTCCGCTTCCGTCGCTGTCGCCGTCGTTGCCCGGCCGGACGCGGAGGCGGGTGCGGCCGTCCCGGCGAGCGCGGCCAGGGAGGCCAGGGCCAGCGCCGTGGCGGTCGCGGCGGCCCCGGCCCGTCGGTTGCGAGGGAAGATCGTCATGCCCGCCACGCTAGGCGGCGGTCCGGGCCGCCCGCATCCGACGCCGGATGGAGCCGGTGTCGGACCAGGGGAGGACGGCGGCTGTCGGGCGGGGGAGGGCGGGGGCAGCGCCTCCGGTGGCCGGTGCGCCGGTGCCACGTCGGTGCCGGTATCGGCGCCGACACCGATACCGGGGGACGTACGTGCCGTTCGGGCCGGGCGATTTCGGCCAGTGAAGCAGGTATTGCCGCGCCCTTTCTGGTGGTTCGTCGCCATCCACGCGACCAGTACCGGCCACCTCTACGTGGTCCAGACCATTGACTTGGGTGGCCCCCTCCTCCTACCGTGACCGTTGCCCGGGGCCGAGGTCGCGGGGGAGGCCGGAACGCTTCACTGTCGCCCCCCGCACTGCTTTCTGATGACCCGTCGGCAACTGCGTCCGGTGCTGCCCGCCGTCCTCGGCGGTGCCGTCACCAACGGTCGGCACACAGGGGAGCACCGCACATGATCGGTACGGCCGGCGACACCGGGGCGGACACTTACGGCAGTGCCGACGCGGGGCACGGGGGCGCTGAGGGGCTGCCGTTGAGCCCGGCGCAGGAACGCCTCTGGTTCCTCCAGCAGTTGGAGCCCGACGACGCCTCGTACAACATCCCGCTCGTGCTCCGGCTGACCGGTGCGCTCTCCGAACCGGCGCTGCGCGCCGCGTTCGACGGGACCGCCGCCCGGCACGAGGCCCTGCGTACCCGGTTCCCGGACCTGGACGGCCGGCCCGCCGCGCTGGTCGAGCCGCCCGCGCCGGTGCCCGTCGAGAGCATCGACCTGCGCGGCCGCCCCATGGACGCGGCCCGGCTGCTGGCGGAGCGGACCAACGCCGCCTTCGACCTCGCGCGGGGCCCGCTGCTGCGGGTGAGCCTGCTGCGTACGGACGAGGACGAGCATCTGCTGTGCCTGGTCCTCCACCACATCGTCGCCGACGGCTGGTCGCTGAATCTGCTGCGCGCCGAGCTGGCCACCCGCTACGCCGCGCACCTCGAAGGCCGCGCCGTCGCTCTGCCCGAGCTGCTTCCGTACACCGCGTACGCCCGCAGGGAACGCGAGTTCGCCGAGGGCGGCGAGGGTTCCGATGCCGAGGCCGCGCTCGCCCACTGGCGCGATCGGCTCGCGGGCGCGCCGGTGCTCGATCTGCGGCCCACGGTGGCGGAGGGGGCCGGGGCCGCCGGCGGGGCGTTCCACACCCGGCGGATCGCCGGGGCGGGCGCGGCGGTCGACGCGCTGGCCCGGCAGAAGCGGTGCACGCCGTTCATGGTGCTGCTCGCCGCCTACCAGGTGCTGCTGCACCGCTGGACCCAACAGGACGACTTCTGCGTCGGGGTGCCGGCGGCCGGTCGCAACGAGCCCGAACTCGAAGAGCTGATCGGCTACTTCTCCACCACGCTCGTGCTGCGCGCCGAGCTTTCCGGCTCGCCGTCCTTCGGTGAGCTCCTGCGGCGCGTCCGCCGTTCCGCGCTGGCCGGATTCGCCCATGACCGTGTGCCGTTCGAGCGGCTCATCGACGAGCTGGGCATCGAGCGCAGCCTCGGCGTCAGCCCGCTCTTCCAGACCCTGCTGACCGTCCACACCCAGGACGGACGAGCAAGCGTGGAGCGGGACTTCGCCGGGCTGCGGTGTGAAGACGCCGACGGCGGTCACGCGGCCGGAAAGTTCGAGGTGATGCTCGACCTGCGCCGCGAGGGCGACGATCTGATCGCGGTGTTCGGCTACCGCACCGACCTCTACGACGACGCCTGGGTCACCCGGTTCGCCCGGCACTTCGAGACGCTGCTGCGCGGTGCGCTGGCCGACCCGGACGCGCCGGTGTCCGAACTGCCGCTCCTCGCACGGTCCGAGGTGGACGAGCTGCTGGCCCTGGGCACCGGCGCGGACGTCCCGGCGGCCGACACCGAGGCGCTGCCCGCCGTCCTGGGCCGGGCGGCCGAGACGTACGGCGACCGCACGGCAATGCGCGACGCGTCGGAAGAGCAGCCGGGCGAGCCGGCAGGCGGGCTGACGTACCGGGGACTGTGGGCGGCGGCCGGGGCGCTCGCGGTGCGGCTGCGGGAGGCGGGCGTACGGCGCGGGGACGTCGTCGGCGTGCTGCTGCCGCGCGGTACGCGGGCGGTCACCGCGATGCTGGCCGCCTGGCGGGCGGGCGCGGCCTATCTGCCGCTGGACCCCGCCTATCCGGCGGCCCGCCTGGAGTTCATGGTCGCGGACACCGGCGTACGCGTGGTCGTGGCGGACCCGGACGAGACCGGGGCCGGGATCGGGGCGGTGGGCGACGGCCTCGCCGGGCGCGTCACCGTGCTCGCGCCGGGCGGCCCGGACGGAACCGGCGTACCCGACCCGCGCTGGGAGGCGGGCCCGGACGACCCCGCGTACGTCATCCACACCTCCGGCTCCACCGGAACGCCCAAGGGCGTCGTCGTCCCGCACCGCGCGCTGGCTGCCCGGGTCGGCTGGATGCGGGAGAACTACGGCATCACGGCGGACGACGAGGTGCTCCAGTTCGCCTCCCTGAGCTTCGACACCCACGCCGAGGAGATCTACCCGGCGCTCACCGCCGGAGCCCGCCTGGTCGTCGCCGGATCCGACAGCACCCTGCCGGACCACCTCCGGCTCGCCGCCGCCGGTGACGGCCCCGGACCGACCGTCCTGGACCTGCCCACGCCGTACTGGCACGAGCTCGTCGACGACCTCGGCGCGCAGGCCCGGCCGCCGGGCCTGCGGCTGCTGATCCTCGGCGCGGACCAGGTGCAGCAGCGCGCGGTCGCCGCCTGGCGGGCCCGCTTCGGCGACACCGTGCGGGTGGTCAACTCCTACGGACCCACCGAGACCACGGTCATCGCCGCCACCGCCGAACTCGGCCGCGCCGACGCGATCCACCGCCCGCCCATCGGCAGCCCGGTCGGCGGCACCACGCTCACCGTCTGCGACGCGCTGGGCCGGCTCATGCCGTACGGAGCGCCCGGCGAACTCCTCGTGGGCGGCGCGGGGGTGACGTACGGCTACGGCGGCAGGCCCGGGGCCACCGCGCGGTCCTTCGTGCCCGATCCGTACGGCCCGCCGGGCGCACGCCGCTACCGCACCGGCGATCTGGTCCGGTGGCGGGCGGACGGACGACTGGAGTTCCTCGGCCGCATCGACGACCAGGTCAAGGTGCGCGGCTTCCGCGTCGAGCCCGGCGAGGTGGAGACCGCGCTGCTGGCCCTGGACGGAGTCGGCCGGGCCGTGGTGACCGTACGGGACGAGGCGCTGGTCGGGTACGTGGTGCCGGAGCGGGACGGCGGTGATGGTCCGGAGGTACCGGCAAGCGACGGCAGCCGTCCCGAAGGCAGCGGTCCCGAAGCCCCGGAAAGCGGTGGGCAGCGGCTCACGGCGGGGGCTCTGCGCGCCGCTCTGGCCGCCGTGCTCCCCGCCCACCTGGTCCCGAACTCCCTGGTCGTCCTGGACAGTCTGCCGCTGACCCCGAACGGCAAGGTGGACCGCCGCGCCCTGCCCGCGCCCGAGCAGCGGCCCGACCTCGGACCCGGTTACGTGGCCCCGCGCACCGATGCGGAGGGGCTCGTCGCCGAAGTGTGGACCGAGGTGCTGGGCCTGGACCGGGTCGGCGCGCTGGACGACTTCTTCGACCTCGGCGGCCACTCGCTCCTGGCCACCCGCGTCGTCGCCCGGATCCGGGCGGCCGCCGGTCTGCCGGTGCCGTTGCGGACGCTGTTCGCCCACCGCACCGTCGAGGCGTTCGCGGTCGCGGTGGAGGACCTGCTGCTGGCGGAGATCGAAGCGCTGTCCGACGAGGACGCCGAGCAGCTGCTCGCGGCCGAGTCCGGCCCGGAGAGAAACGGAACGACCACGGCATGAGCAGCACCGAGGCACGCCCGGCCGACGGCACCCGGGACGGCGACACGAGCGACAGCTCCGGCGGCACCGGAACCGCCGGTCGAAGCGACACCAGCGAGGGGAGCAGCGCCGCGAGACCCGGTGGCAGGTCCGCCGCCCAGCTCTCCGACGCCAAGCGCGCCCTGCTCGCCCAGCGGCTGCGCGGCCGCGCCCGCCCGACGCAGGCCGTGCCGAGGCGTCCCGAAGGCGCCGTGCCGCCGCTCTCCTTCGCGCAGGAACGCCTGTGGTTCATGGAGCAGTTCGCGCCCGGCACCGCCGCGTACAACATCCCGGTCGCCCGCCGGCTGCGCGGCCCGCTGGACCGCCCCGCCCTGCAACGGGCGCTCGACGCGGTGATCGCCCGCCACGAGACGCTGCGCTCCCGCTATCCGGCCACCGACGACGGCCGCCCGGTCCTGGAGATCGCCGCACCCGCCCCGTTCGGCCTGCGCACCGCCGACGCGGACGACGAGGAGCACGCGGCCCGGCTCGTCGACGAGCTGGGAGCCCTGCCCTTCGACCTGGTCACCGGCCCGCTGATCAACGGTCTGCTGGTCCGCATCGCCGACGACGACCATGTGCTCCTCCTCGTCGTGCACCACAGCGTCAGCGACGGCTGGTCCAGCGAGGTACTGGTCTCCGAGGTGCTGCGCGGCTACACCGCGTACGCGACCGGCGGACCGGACCCGCTCACCGAACTTCCGGTCCAGTACGGCGACTTCGTGCTCTGGCAGCGCGACCGGCTGACCGGCGGCCGACTGGCCGAGGAAGTCGCGTACTGGGCCGGTGAACTCTCCGGCGTCCGGCCGCTGGAGCTGCCGACGGCCCGCCCGCGACCCGAGCGCCAGACCTTCGACGGCGCGGGGTTCGGCTTCGACGTCGACCGCGACCTCCTCGACCGGCTCACCGCCCTCGGCAAGCAGCACGGCGCGACCGTGCACATGGTGCTGCTCGCCGCGTTCCAGCTGGTGCTGTCCCGCTTCTCCGGACAGCGGGACTTCGCCGTCGGCTCGCCGGTGGCCGGACGTCCGGAGCCCGAACTCGAAGGGCTCGTCGGGATGTTCGTCAACGTCCTGGCACTGCGGGCCCGGCTCGACGGCGACCCGTCCTTCACCGAACTCCTCGCCCGGACCCGGGAGACCTGTCTGGAGGCGTACGCTCACCAGGAGCTGCCGTTCGCCCAGCTGGTGTCCGAGCTGAACGTCGAACGGGACGTGACGCGGTCACCGGTGTTCCAGGCGGTGCTGGCGATCCAGAACTACGCCCCGGCCGCCCGGCAGGAAGAACTCGCCCTGGACGTCGAGCCGTTCGGGCTGCGCGCCGCAGGGACCCGGTTCGACCTGGAGCTGTTCCTGATGGAGTGGCCCGGCGGGCTGCGCGGTGCGTTCAACTACAACACCGACCTCTTCGACGAGTCCGGCATCGCCCGGATCGCCGACAGCCTCGACCGCCTGCTGCACGCCGTCGCCGACCGGCCCGACCTGCCCGTCTCCGCGCACGACCTCCTGGATCCCGTCGAGCGGACCCGGATGCTCGACACGTGGAACGACACGGCCGTCGCCCTCCCGGACGACGCGACCCTGACCGGCCTCGTCGCCGCGCAGATCGCCCGGACGCCGGACGCCGTCGCCGTGGACTTCGGCGGCGAGACGCTGACGTACGCCGAACTGGACCGGGCCGCCGAACGGGTCGCGCGACGGCTGGCCCGCGAAGGCGTCGGTCCCGGAAGCCTGGTGGCGGTCAGTGCCGAGCGCTCGCTCGACCTGCTCCCGGGCCTCCTCGGCGTCCTCAGGACCGGTGCGGCCTACACCCCGCTCGACCCCGAATACCCGGCCGAGCGGCTGGCGTTCATGCTCGCGGACAGCGGAGCGGAGGCGCTTCTCACCCAGCGCCGGGTGCCGGTGCCCGAAGGGTGCGCGGCGCGCGTCCTGCTGCTGGACGATCCGGTGGAGCGGGGCGACGACGACGGCGGGCCCGGCGGCGACGGCGTACGCCTCGTGGCTCCGGCCGCCGACGACCTCGCGTACATGATCTACACCTCCGGCTCCACCGGCCGCCCCAAGGGCGTGCCCAACACCCACCGGGCCATCGCCAACAGGCTGCTGTGGATGGCCCGTACGTACGGCCTCACACCCGCCGACGCCGTCCTCCAGAAGACGCCGACGGGCTTCGACGTCTCCGTCTGGGAGCTGTTCCTGCCGCTGATCACCGGAGCCCGGCTGGTCGTCGCGCAGCCCGGCGGACACAAGGACGCCGCGTATCTGCGGGACACCATCGCCGAACGCGGCGTCACCGTCGCGCACTTCGTGCCCGCCATGCTCGACGTGTTCCTCGCCGAGGACGACGTGGAGCGCTGCACCACCTTGCGCCGGGTCGTGTGCAGCGGCGAGGAGCTGGCCCCGCACACGGCCCGAGCGTTCACCGCCCGGCTGCCGCACTGCGCGCTCGCCAACCTGTACGGGCCGACCGAGGCGGCCGTCGACGTGACCAGCTGGGAGTGCGCGGGCGACCTCGCCGTCGTGCCGATCGGCGCACCGGTCGACAACACCCGGCTGTACGTCCTCGACGCCGACCTGCGCCCCGTCCCCGTCGGCACGCCCGGCGAACTCCTCATCGGCGGCGTCCAGGTCTCCGTCGGCTACCACCGCCGACCCGGCCTGACCGCCGCCCGCTATGTCCCCGACCCCTTCGGCCCGCCCGGCGCCCGCCTCTACCGCACCGGAGACCTGGCCCGGTGGCGGGCGGACGGACAGCTGGAGCACCTGGGCCGGATCGACCAGCAGGTCAAGATCCGGGGGCTGCGCATCGAGCCCGGCGAGATCGAGGCCGCGCTCCGCGCCGAGGAGGGCATCGCCGCCGCGGCTGTGATCGTCCGCGAGGACACCCCGGGCGACAAGCGCCTGGTGGCGTACGTGGTGCGCGCAGCGGACGCGGACACCGGCCCGAAGGGCCCAGGAAGCCCGGACGCCGGCCCGGACGCGGTGGGCGGCCCGGAGACGGTGGGCGGCCCGGAGGCAGCGGGGGACGCGGACACCGGACCCGAACCCGACCCCGCCCTCCTGCGCACCGCCCTGCGCCGCACGCTCCCCGACTACATGGTCCCGGCCGCCTTCGTCACCCTCGACGCCCTCCCGCTCACCCCCAACGGCAAGCTCGACCGCCGCGCCCTGCCCGCGCCGCAGGCCCGCCGTACCGGTGGCGCGATGGCCGCGCCGGAGACCGCCACCCAGCAGGTGCTGGCCGAGATCTGGGCCGAGATCCTGAATCTGCCCGAGGTCGGCGTCGACGACGACTTCTTCGACCTCGGCGGCCACTCGCTGCTCGCCACGCAGGTCATCGCCCGCGCCCGCAAACGGCTGCCGGAGGCCGGCGCCCGGCCGGTCAGCGTCATGGACCTGTTCACCTCCCGTACGGTCCGTGAACTCGCCGCCCTGGCCGACCTGGACGAGTCCGAACGCGGCCCGCGCCACCTGCTCCACCGGCTCACCCGCCCCACACCGCCCGCCGACCGGATCCTCTCCTTCGTCTGCGTCCCGTACGGCGGCGGCAGCGCGGTCGTCTACCAGCCGGTCGCCGACGAACTGCCCGCCGGACACGACCTGTGGTCCGTGGCCATCCCGGGCCACGACATGGGCGTCACCGAGGAACACCTGGCCTTCGACGAACTGGCCCGGAAGATCGCCGACGAGATACGCGAACGGGTCGAGGGACCGGTCGCGCTGTACGGGCACTGCGCCGTCGGCAGCGCGCTGACCGTCGCCGTCGCCCGGCTCCTCGAAGCGGCGGACCGGGAGGTGGAGGCCGTCTACATCGGGGCGCAGTTCCCGTTCGCCCGGCCGCGCGGCCGGGTGCTGGGTCTGCTGAGCCGCGTCTCCGCGCTCGACCCGCTGCTCAGCGACCGCGTCTACTTCACCTGGCTGCGCTCCATGGGGGCCGAGGTCGGCGACCTCGACGAGGCCCAGATGAAGTTCATGATCGGCAACATGCGCGCCGACTCCCGGGCGGCGGAGGAGTACTTCACCGAGGTACTGGCCGAGGTCGAGGCGGGCGGTGCGCTGCTGCGCGCCCCGGTGATCTCGGTGATCGGCAACCGCGATCCGGCGACCGACTTCCACCAGGAGCGCTACCGCGAGTGGCAGATGCTCGCGGAGCGCTCGGCGCTGGCGGTCCTGGACGAGGGCGGCCACTTCTTCCTCAAGTACCGGGCCCGGGAGCTCGTCGAGATCATCACGCGCACGCACACGGCGGTCGCGGCCGGTCCGGAGGCGGTACGGGAGCTGCCGCAGGAGGCGGACGACGGGTCGTGGTGGTTCCACGAGGTGAGCGGGAAGGCCGGGAAGGGCGGGAAGCGGGCCGAGGAGCGGTCCGAGACCGCCGGCGCGGCGCACGGGACCGGGGAGGCCGAGCGGGCCGGGCAGGCCGTCGACGCCGGGCCGCCGCCCGGCATGGGCCGCTTCCTGGCCGTCGCCTTCGGCCAACTGCTCTCCATCACCGGATCCGCGCTCACCGAGTTCGCGCTGCCGGTGTGGATCTACATGGAGACCGGCTCGATGGGCAAGTACGCCCTCTACGCCGTCATCGGCATGCTGCCCGGCATCCTCGTCGGACCGCTGGCCGGAGCCGTCGTCGACCGGCTCGACCGCCGACGGGTCATGCTGACCAGCGACGTGGTCGCCGGCTCCACCCAGGCGGCGCTGCTGACGCTCCTGCTGAGCGGCAGCCTCGCCTCCTGGCACATCTACGTCCTGCTCGGCGTGCTGTCGGTCGCGCTCACCTTCCAACGGCTCGCGTACGCCTCCTCCGTACCGCAGCTGGTGCCCAAGCAGTACCTCGGCCACGCCAACGGCATCACGCAAATGGCCTTCGGTTTCGCGCAGTTCATCGTTCCGCTGGCTGCGGTGGCGCTGATGGCCGGGATCGGTCTGAAGGGCATCCTCATCCTCGACGTCGTCAGCTACACCATCGCCATCGGTGTGCTGTCGTTCGTGAAGTTCCCGAAGACGCTGCCGTGGACGCGGCGGGAGTCGCTGGTCGCGGAGATCAAGCACGGCTTCGCCCACTCCTGGCGCAACCGGGGCTTCCGGGCCATGCTCCTGTGGTTCGCGGCGCTGAACATCTTCCTGTCCCCGCTGTTCCTGCTGGTCACCCCCTTGGTGCTGTCGTTCGACTCGCTGGAGGCCGTGGCCCGGATCTCGGTGGCCGGCGGGGCGGGCGCGATCCTCGGCGGCATCGCGATGGGCTTCTGGGGCGGCCCGAAGCGCGACCGGATGCGCGGCATGCTGGGCCTGGCCGGGCTGCTCGCGCTGGCCTGTGCGCTGGTCGGGGTCCGGGCGGACCTGTGGATCATCGGCGTCGGCGCGTTCGGGATGTCCTGCGCGCTGTCGATGGTGAACGGCGTCTACACGACGATCGTCCAGATCAAGGTCCCGCAGCGGTTCCACGGCCGGGTGTTCGCGCTGAACACGCTGGTCGCCTGGTCCACCCTGCCGATCGGGCACGGGATCATCGCGCCGGTGGGCTCGTCGGTCTTCGGCCCGATGTTCGAGGACGGCGGCTCGCTGACCTCGACGGTCGGAACCCTCATCGGTACGGGTCCGGGGCGCGGGATCGGCTTCATGTACCTGCTGTTCGGCGCGGCCATGCTGGCCCTGGTGGTGATCGGCCTCCGGCTGCCGGTGCTGGCCCGCTTCGACCTCGACGTCCCGGACGCGTTGCCGGACGACCTGGTCGGCATCCAGGAACGCGAACGCCGGGCACAGGAGGCGCGGCGGGCGCGGGAGGCACAGGGCGCCCGTGATGCAGGGGGCGCACGAGACACCCGGGTCCCGCAGGACGCACAAGCCACCCAGGACACCCAGGTCATCCTGGAGGACGCCCGATGACCACCGCCCCGCGCAGCCTGCCCGCCCTGCTCGGCCACCGGGCCGCCGCCGACCCCGGCCGCACCGCGCTGATCTGCGGCCCCCGCACCCTGACCTTCGGCGCGTGGCACGACCGGGCCGATGCGCTCGCCGCCGGGCTGCGGAGCCGGGGCCTCGGGCCGGGGGCGCGGGTCGTGCTCCGCTACGGCAGCGGCGACTGGATCGCGTACGCCGTCGCGTACTGCGGTGTCCTGCGCGCCGGTTGCGTCGCCGTACCGCTCTCGGACCGGCAGGCCCCGGCGACCGCCGCCCACGTCCTCGCGGACAGCGGGGCCACCGCCGTACTGCACCCGGCCGGGGCGGATCTACCCGCCGGCCTGCTCCCGGCCGGAGTCCGGTCGGCCACGGCGGAGGAGGTCGAGGCGACGGAAGCAGCGTGGTCCGGTACGGAGGCCGCATCGTCCGGTGCGGAGGGCTCCGCCGAGCCGCTCGCCGAGCCCGACCCCGCCGCCCTCGCCCAGATCCTCTACACCTCCGGCACCACCGGCAGGCCCAAGGGCGTCACCGCCACCCACGGCAATCTGGCGTACGGCTGCACGCTCGACGAGCGCCGCCGTCCGCTCCGGCACTCCCGCCACTTCCTGCACGCCTTCCCCGTCGGCACCAACGCCGGGCAGACGATGCTGGTCAACGCTCTCGACTCCGCCGCCACCGCCGTGGCCGCACCGCAGTTCACCCCGGGCCGGTTCGCGCGGCTCATCGAGGAGTACGGGGTCGGCAGCGTGTTCCTCGTGCCGGCGATGGCCATCGAACTGCTCGGCTCCGAGGCCGCCCGACGGTACGCCACCGACAGCGTCCGGCTCGTCGGCTCCACCGCCGCCGCCCTCCCCGGGCCCGTCGCCCTCGGCCTCGCCCGCGCCTTCCCGCGCGCCCAGGTCGTCAACTACTACACCTCCACCGAGGCCGCCCCCGCCCAGATCACTCTGCTCTTCGACCCCGACCGCCCCGACTCCCCGGGCCGCCCCGCCTCTCTGCGCGACCTGCGGATCACCGCTCCCGACGGGACTCCGCTGCCGCCCGGCGAACCGGGCGAGGTCCGGCTCCGCACCTCGGCCGCACCCCGCGCCTACCTCGGCGAGGACGCCGCGCGGTCGGAGGTCTTCCAGGGGCACTGGGTGCGGATGGGCGACCTCGGACGGCTGGACGAGGACGGGTATCTGGAGCTGCTGGACCGGGAGCGGGACGTCATCAAGTCCGGTGCGTACAAGGTCTCCACGCTTCAGGTGGAGGAGGCGCTGCACGCCCACCCGGCGGTGGCGGACGCGGCGGCGTTCGGTGTTCCGCACCCCGTCCTGGGGTCGGTCGTCGCCGCCGTGGTCGTGCCGCGCGGCGAGCTGACCGTGCCGGAGCTGCGGACCTTCCTGCTCGACCGGCTGGCGGCCCACGAACTTCCGGCCCGCCTGCTGTTCCGCCCCTCCCTGCCGCGCAACGAGGGCGGCAAGATCCTCAAGCGCGAGCTGCGCCTGCTCCTGGACGACGAGGCCCTGCGATGACGAACACGACGACGTCTCCCTCCCCTTCCGCACCTCCTTCTCCCGAACGCGCCCTCGGGCCGGCCCAGCACGGGATGTGGATCACCGAACAGGTGCTGAGGCCCGGCTCCGCGCACCACCTCGCGGTGACCGCGCGGTTCGCCGTACCGCCCGATCCGGCGGCGCTCGACGCAGGCTGCGCCCGTCTGCTCGCGCGGCATCCGGTGCTGGCGTCGCGGCTGGACCCGGAGGGTCCCGCGCTCGCCCCGGCCACCGGCCGCGCGCCGGAACTCCGCCGGCTGACGTGCGCGGCGGACGAACTCGACGCGCTCCTCGCGCGGGAGAGCGCCCGGCCCTTCGACCTGGCCGCCGGTCCGCTCGCACGGTTCGCGCTCATGACGGCCGGGGACGCCGGCCCGGTGCTGCACGTCGTGGTCCACCACCTGGTGTTCGACGGCATGTCGAAGGACGTCCTGCTCGCGGAGATCCTCGGCGCGGGGACGACCGCCGGCCTGCCGCCGGACGAGCCCGCCGAGCCGACGGCCGGAGAGGCGGCCGCGGCAGCGGAGTTCTGGACCGGCCGCTGGTCGGACCCGGCCGCGCCCGCGCTCCCCGGCCTTCCGCCCTCCGTACGCGACACGACCGCTCCGGCACCGGGCTCCGCCGTCCCGTTCACGCTCGATGGCCCGCTCCACGCCCGGATCACCGACATCGCGCGGTCGCTCGGCGTCACCCGCTTCGAACTGCTCCTGGCGCTCTGGCACACGCTGCTGTTCCGCTACGGCGACCGAGCGCCCGTCACCGCGCTGGAACTCTCCACCAGACGCCCGGGAAGCCCCGACCACATCGGCCTGTACGTCAACGAGCTGCCGCTCTTCAGCCGCCCCGCCCCGGACCGGCCGTTCGCCGACTTCGCCCAGGACGTCCGCGCCGAGCTGCGGGACCTCTACGACCACCGCACGGTCCCGCTCGGCCGTGCCGTGCGCGGCGGCCTCACCCCGCGCACCGCGCTCACCCCGCTCTCGGTCAGCTACCGCCGCCGTACCGGCTGGGAGGCGCGGGAAGCGCCGGACATCGCCGTGGACTGGATCGGCTTCACGCACGCGGTCCGCAATCTGGCCCACCTCCAGCTCGTGGAGGGGCCGGACGGGGTGGACGGCTCGTTGCAGTACCGGACCGACGCCTTCGCGCCCGGCGCGCCCGCCCGGATCGTCGGCCACTTCCGTACGCTCCTCGGCGCGGTGCTCACCGCACCGGACACCCGCCTCGCCGACCTGCCGCTGCTGGCGGGCGACGAGCTGGACCGGGCGCTGTACGCGGGCAACGGCACGCCCGCGGCCCGTCCGGCGGATGCCACGGTGTGGGCGATGTTCGCGGACCGGGCGGCGGCGGACCCGTCCGCCGTGGCCGTGGTCGCACCGGACGGAGCTGAACTTTCCTACGGTGAACTCCACGCGGCCGCAGAGGCGTTCGCGGACCGGCTGGCCGCCGAGGGCATCGGGTCCGGTGATCTCGTGGGCGTCCAGGTCGCCCGGTCGGCGGGCGAACTGACCGCCGTGCTCGGTACGTTGGCGGCGGGGGCGGCCTACGTGCCGCTGGATCCGGGCTATCCGGCCGACCGGCTCGCCTTCGTCCGCGCGGACGCGCGCCTGGCCGCCCTGGTCGTCGAAGGTCCTGTGCCGGACGGGCTGCCCGATGGCCTGCCGGTGCTGTCCCCGGAGCGTGGGGCACCCCTGGAGCACGGGGCGTCCTCGGAGCGCCGGGAGGCTCTCGCGCCGCCGCGCGACCGGCCCACCGCTCCGGCCGCCGGGGATCCCGCGTATGTCCTCTACACCTCCGGCTCCACGGGCCGGCCCAAGGGCGTCGAGGTGCCGCACAGCGCGCTCGCCAACCTCCTCGGCGCGCTGGCCGACCGGCTGACGGCGGGGCCGGGGGACCGCTGGCTGGGGCTGACCTCGCTGTCCTTCGACATCTCCACCGTGGAACTGCTGCTGCCGCTGACCACCGGAGCCCGCGTCGTCCTCGTCCCGGAGGAGCGGCAGCGCGACGGCGCGGCGCTGCTGAAGCTGATCGAGGCCCATGACGTCACCCATGTCCAGGCCACGCCGAGCAGCTGGCGGCTGATGCTGGCCGCCGGGCTGCACTGCCCCGGTCTCGTCGGCCTGGCGGGAGGCGAGGCGCTTCCGGAGCCGCTGGCCGCCGAACTGGCCCGGTCCGTAGGCAGGTTGATCAACGTCTACGGTCCGACCGAGACCACCGTCTGGTCCACCCTGGCCGAGCTGATTCCCGGCGACCCGGTCACGATCGGCCGGCCGCTGGCCGCCACCCGGGCGTACGTCCTCGACGCGCACGGCGGGCCCGTACCGGACGGCGTCCCCGGCGAACTGCACCTCGGCGGCGCGGGCCTGGCCCACGGCTACCGGGGCCGCCCCGGGCTGACCGCCCAGCGCTTCGTGCCGGACCCGTGGGGGCCGCCGGGCTCGCGGATGTACCGCACGGGCGACCTGGTGCGCCGACTTCCGGACGGGCGGCTGGAGTTCGCCGGACGCGCCGACACGCAGATCAAGCTGCGCGGCCAC
Source organism: Streptomyces sp. PTY087I2 (assembly GCF_001687325.1). Classification (GTDB taxonomy): domain Bacteria; phylum Actinomycetota; class Actinomycetes; order Streptomycetales; family Streptomycetaceae; genus Streptomyces. Next base: position 86,131 of record NZ_LZRD01000019.1, read on the forward strand.
CGCATCGAACTGGGCGAGATCGAGGCCCGGCTCGTCGACCACCCTGCGGTGTCCCAGGCCGTGGTGGTCCTGGACCGCGCGGACGACGCCGGCGAGGCCGGGGAGACCGGGCAGGACCGGCTGGTGGCGTACGTCGTCGGAGCCGGGCAGCAGGCCCTGGCCGCCGACGGCCTCCGCGCCCACCTGGCCCGTACGCTCCCCGCCGCCATGGTCCCCGCCACCTGGGTCCCGCTGTCCGCGCTGCCGCTCACCCCGAACGGCAAGGTGGACCGGGCCCGGCTGCCGCAGGCCCCGAGGACCCGGCCGGAGGCCGCCGCGAAGGCCGGGGCCGGGGCGGTCGCCGCCGGAGGCGAGGAGGCCGGCGCACCGCCGGCCGGGACCGCCGCCGTGGTGCGCGCCATCTGGCAGGAGGTGCTGCGGCTCGACGACATCGGCCCGGACGAGGACCTCTTCGACCTCGGCGGTCACTCGCTGACGATCACCGCCATCGCCGCCCGGATCCGCAAGCGGCTCGGCGTCGAGGTGCCCCTCGACGTCTTCTTCGACACCCCGACGCTCGCCGAGGTCTCGGCCGTGGTGAGCGAGCTCCAGCAGCAGGAGGAGAGCAGCGATGAGTGACGCAACCGCGTACCAGGTGGTCGTCAACGACGAGGAGCAGCACGCGCTGTGGCCCGCCAGGACCGATCCGCCGGCCGGCTGGCGGGCGGAGGGCTTCTCCGGGTCGGAGGAGGAGTGCATGGCCCATGTCGACCGGGTCTGGACGGACATCCGCCCGCTCGGCCTGCGCCGCCGTCTCGCGGAGCAGGGCCGGTGACGGCCCCGGCCGCCGCCGGGGCCGCGCTGCGGGTGCGGGTCGTCGGGATGGTGTCCCGTGCCACCGACGGCGAGGTGACCGAGGCCGAACTGCTGGCCGAGGGCGTCTCGTTGACCGCTCTCGGGGTGACGTCGCTGGCGCTGCTCCGGCTGATCGACGCGGTGGAGGAGGAGTTCGGGATCTTCCTCGACCTCGACGGGCCGTTCCGCTTCCTGGACGACCTTGACGGCCTGGTCGGCCATCTGGCCGAGCTGGGCGCGGAGCCGGGCGGCGGCGACCATGGCTGAGCCCGCGGTGGCGGAACCGATCACCACCCTCACCGAAAAGACCTGCTCCGCCGGGGAGAAGATCTCCACCGAGGTGGGCTTCCGCGGTGAGCGATCGGGGACGGCCCCGCTCACCTGGGGCCAGCGGGCCATCTGGCACGCGATCCGCCGCACCGCGCCGAACGACCACTACTTCAACATCGGCCGCGTCCTGCCGCTGGCCGACCGGGGCCGCCCCGCCACGGTCGCCGCGACGCTGGACGCGCTGGCCCGGCTGATCGAGCGGCACGAGGCGTTGCGGACCCGCCTCGTGCCGCCGGCGGCGGACGGCGGACCGTCGCAGTGGCTCGCGGACACCGGTTCGCTGCCCGTGACGATCTCCCCGGCCACCGGCCTCCCGGAAGCGGCGGCCGAGGCGGAAGCGCTCCTCGACAGGCTGTCCGCCACTCGCTTCGACTACCCGGCCGAGTGGCCGCTGCGCGCCGCCCTGGTCACCGTGGGCGACCGGGTCACCCACGCCGTGCTGGTGCTGTGCCACCTCGCTGCCGACGGGCACGCCGCCGAGGTCCTCGTACGGGATCTGCGGCTGCTGGTCCGGCGCGGCTCGGCCGGGCGGCCGCCCGCCACCACCCCGCTGGACCTGGCGCGCGGCCAGCACGCCGAGGCCGGGCGGCGGCGCGGTGCGGCGGCCCTGGCGCACTGGGAGGCGGGCTTCCGGGCCGCGCCGCCGACGATGTTCCCCGAGCCGTGCGCGGAGCCCCGCAGCCCGCGCTTCTGGACCGGGCGGATCGTCTCGCCGGCCCTGGCCCGTGCGGTCGCGGCGGTCGCCGCCACGCACCGGGTCAGCGGCTCCACCGTGCTGCTCACCGCGTCGGCCGCGCTGGTGGCCGCCGGGGAGGGGCACCGTACGGCGGCCGTGATGCCGATCGTCGGCAACCGCTCCGCCGTGGCCCTGCGCGACCTGGTCTCCACGCTGTCGCAGGACGGCCTGTTCGTCCTCGACCTGGCGGCGGCCGAAAGGAACACCGAGGACGGAGAGGGGGAGAAGGAAGGGGCCGGGGCGGCCCGGTTCACGGACCTCCTCCCCGCCGCCCACCGTGCGGCCCTGCGCGCCTACCGGGCCGCCGTGTACGACCCGGTGGAGTGGGACGCGCTCGGCGAGCGGCTGCGCACGGAGTACGGGCGCGAGGTGCACCCGTACTGCTGCTTCAACGACATGCGCCTGGTCGAACGGCCCGTACCCGAAGGCCCGCGGCCCACCCCGCGGGAGCTGGCGGAGGCCCGGCGGCGGACCGCCTTCGGATTCCCCGCGACCCAGGACCGGGTGGCGTGCCGCTACTGCCTGCACATCACCGAGGAGGGCGACGCGCTGGCGGTCTCGCTCACCGCCGACACCGCGTATCTGCCGCCGGAGGCGATCCGCGCGCACCTGTACGCGATGGAGGAGCTGATCGTCACGAGCGCGGCGGGCAGCCCTCCGCCGATCCCGGACCTCCGCGCACTGCTGGAGTCGGCGGAGGGTGCCCGGTCATGACCACCGGCGAACCGTTGCGGGCCTGGGCCGACCGGACCTCCTGCGTCCAGGGCGGCCGGCTCGCCTTCCAGCTGACGGGGGCCGGCCGGTCGACGGACGTCCGGGTCCGCGTCTTCGACGGGTTGAGCGACGAACTGCTCCTCACGGCTGCGGCGACCGGCCCCGACTGGACCCTGGACGTCCCGCCGGAGTGGCCCAGTTCGCTCTGCCGCGCCGCCTTCGACGTACCGGGCGAGGACCGGCCGACGACCGACGAGGCCGAGCACGAGGTCTGGTTCGTCGTCCGGGCGGCCCGCCCCGGCACGGCCTCCCGGATCCTCGTCCCGGTCCCGTTCGCCACCTGGCGCGCGTACACCCATGCCGGGCAGCCGCACCGGGGCCTCTACTACTCGGAGCAGCCCCACCGCGCCGCCCGGGTCTCCTTCGCCTCGCCCGGCGGCGGTCCGCCGCCCGAGCGCTGGGAGGAAGGGCTGCTGCGCTGGCTGCCGACGGCCGGCTATCCGGTGGACCTCTGCTCCGGCCTTGACCTCCACGGCGGCGACGAACTCCTCTCCCACTACCGCCTGCTGGTCGTCAACGGCCATGACGAGTACTGGTCGATGGAGATGCGCGACAGCGTCGAGGCGTTCGCGCGGCGCGGCGGCAACGTGGCCTTCTTCGCCGCCAACACCGCCTGGTGGCAGATGCGGCTGGAGGACGGCGGCCGCACCATGGTCTGCCACCGGGACGCGCTCACCGACCCGATGACGGCGGTCGACCCGCGCCGGACCACCGTCGAGTGGTCCAGCTCGCCCGTGGACCGCCCGGAGAACACGATGACCGGCCTCAGCTTCCGCCGGGGCGCGGGAGCCTGGGGCGAGGGCATGGCGGTGATGCGCAAGGACGCCTACACGGCCCGGTTCGCCGGGCACTGGGCCTTCGCCGGTACGGGGCTGGCGGACGGCGAACCCTTCGCGCGCGGCGCGCTCGGCTACGAGACCGACGCCTGCGACCTGGAGTGGACCGGCGATGTGCCGCGGGCGACGGGCGTGGACGGGACACCGGGCTCGTTCGTCGTCCTCGCCACCGCGGATCTGCGGCACTGGCGGGAGTACGGGCAGGGCGGCGCGGCGACGATGGGCGTCTTCCGGCTCGGCGCGGGCACGGTGTTCAACGCGGGCACGATCAACTGGGGCAGTGTCCTGGCGGACGATCCGGTCGCGGACCGCATCACCCGCAACGTCCTGGACCGGCTCGGCGGAACGGCCCCCGGCGACGGTTGGGAGGCGGCCGGAGACCCGGACGACGTGCATGCGCTGGCCGTCTGCGCGAACACCCTGTTCGGCGTCGACGGCCGGGGTCGGCTGCTGTGCCGGGAGCCGTCCGGGCAGAACCTGCCGTGGCGGCCGGTCGGGCACGCCCCCGGGGTACGGGCGCTGGCCTCGGCGCGCGAGGCGTCCGGCGGGCTGCCGCTGGAGCTGTACGCGGCGACGGAGGACGGCCGGCTGCTGCGCCGTCCACCGGTGCCGGGGCCGGTGCCGGGGGTGCGGGAGTGGGTGGAGGCCGGGACGGTGCCGGCCGGCACGACCGCGCTCGCCCTCTGCGACGCGGGGATCTTCGCCGTGACCCCGCACGACGACACGCTCCACCACGTCTCCGCGCTCGCGCTCGACGAGCCGTGGCAGGCGGTGGGGGACGCGGGCGGTGCGGTCGCGCTGACCACGCTGAACAGCAGGCTCTGGGCGGTCACCGCCGACGGCCGCCTCCGCACCCGCCTCCCGGCGGGCCCGGCGGACGGCCCCGCCGCCTTCACGGACGCCGCGGTGCCGGGCCCGCCCTCGGCGACCGGCCGCCCGGGCGGCTGCACGGGGCTGGCGGGCCGCGCCGGACGTCTGTACGCGGCCGTCGCCGGAGGCCCGCTGCTGCTGTGCGCGCGACCCTCCGTACCGCCCGGCTGATCGCTTCCGGCACGACGCCGGGCCGCCCGCCGCCGTAGGGTGAGAAGAGGAGCAGGGCAGTGGGGGCGGGGGAGGAAGCCGGACGTGGGTGCTGTGAAGAGCAAGCGGATGCCGCGCGCCGTGCGCGAGCAGCAGATGATGGACGCCGCCGTGCGGACCTTCGGGCAGCGCGGCTACCGGGCCGCGTCGATGGACGAGATCGCGGAGCTGGCGGGCGTCTCCAAGCCGTTGGTCTATCTGTATCTGAATTCCAAGGAGGACCTGTTCTCCGCCTGTATCCGCCGTGAGGCGCAGGCCCTGCTGGAGGCGGTACGGGCCGGGGTGGACCCGGAGCTGCCCGCCGACGCCCAACTGTGGGCGGGGCTGCGGGCGTTCTTCGTCCACACCGCCGAGAACCCGGACGCCTGGTCGGTCCTGCACCGTCAGGCCCGCTCGCACGGGGAGCCGTTCGTCAGCGAGGTCGGCTCCATGCGGGACGAGATCGTGGCGTTCGTGACGGGCCTGATCGGAGCCGCCGCCCGCGAGGCCCACAGCGACCCCGCCCTCGCGGACCGGGACGTGGCGGGCCTCGCCCAGGCCCTCGTGGGGGCCGCGGAGTCGCTGGCGGGCTGGGCCAACGACACCCCGGACGTCTCGGCGCGGGAGGCCGCGGCGACCCTGATGAACTTCGCCTGGGCGGGCCTGGAGAACCTGATGCACGCCCGGCCGTGGACGCCCCCGGCGGCATAGCAGGCAACCCCGTCAAGGGTGGGCGGCAACTCAACTTCATCAGCGGCCGATTGAGTAGGTGTACTCAGGAGGGCGCCTGTCCGTGCGGCTGAGACTGGGGGCCCGAACCGACCTCCTAGGAGCAGGCGATGGCCGCCACCACCCCGACCCCCGCCCCGTCGCTGGACATGAGGCTGTCGCCGAGCCGCCGGCTCCCGGCCGCCCTGGCCGTCGCGGTGACCGCGGCGCTCGTCGTGTCGAGGTTCGGCGCCGCCGACCCGACCACCTGGCTGCTGGAGACGGTGTGGGTGATGGCGGGCCTGCCGCTGGTCATCCTCCTCCGCAACCGCTTCCCGCTGAGCGGCCTGCTCTGCGGGCTGCTGGCGGCACATGCCCTGGTGCTCATCGTGGGCGGCCACTACACCTACGCGGAGGTGCCGGCCGGAGACTGGGTGCGCGACTGGCTCGGCTGGGAGCGCAACCCCTACGACCGCTTCGGCCACCTCGTGCAGGGCTTCGTCCCGGCGATCCTCGTACGCGAACTGCTCGTTCGTACCTCCCCGTTGCGCGGCAGCCGCTGGCTCCCCGTGCTCACCGTCTGCGCCTGCCTGGCCTTCAGCGCCGTCTTCGAGATGCTGGAATGGCTGGCGGCCGTCACCGGAGGCGAGGCCGCGGACGCGTTCCTGGGAACGCAGGGGGACGTGTGGGACACCCAGTGGGACATGTTCTGCGCCCTGATCGGTGCCACCTGCGCCCTGCTGCTCCTGAGCCGCGTCCACGACCGTGCCCTCGGCCGCCTCGGCCTGGAGCGGTCCACCCGCCGCTGAACCCCGGCCTACCGCGTCACCGTCCCCACCAGGTGCGTGCGCCCCTCCGCCCCGCGCAGCGCGAAGGCGTTCCCGGCGGGATCGGCGGCGTACGTCACGGTGGCGGGCAGCAGGACGGGAGCCTTGAACTCAGCCCGTACGGAAGTGAGTTCGGCGGGATCGTCCACCTCGGCGAGGCAGCGGGCGACCGTCCACATGCCGTGCGCGATGGCCCGGGGAAAGCCGAACAGCCGGGCGGTGAGCGGATGGAGGTGGATCGGGTTGCGGTCCCCGGAGGCGGCCCCGTAGCGCCGCCCGAGATCACCGGGCAGCCGCCACTCGGCGACGGCGGGCAGATCGTCGGGGACGTCCGGGGCCGAAGCCGTGCGGGGCGAGGCAACCGCGTCCGTCGTGGCGGAGTGCGAGGCGGTCGCGTTCGCCGTCGCATGCCGGGACAGGTAGCCGCTGCGGGACTCCCACACCAGCTCCTCGCCCACCCGCGCCTCGGTCACCATCGTGACCTCGGTCCCTCGCCGGTGCGGCGTCAACCCATCGGCGTAAACCGTCAGTTCGAGCGGTTCCGTGGGCTGCACGGCCCGGGCCGGGGTGATCTCGATCCAGGTGTGGACGAGCCCGAGGACCGGCAGCGGGAAGGCGCGCCCGGTCATCAGCCGCATGGTGAGCGGAAAGGCCAGCACATGCGGATACGTCAGCGGCAGCGGGCCCGACTCCGCGAACCCGCAGATCCGGGCGTACGCCGCGAGCGGCCCGGGGGCGACGGGCGCGGCCGGGCGGGTCAGGCGGCCCGGGGGCAGGGTGGCGTCCGGGCGTCCGGCGCGCTTGAACGGTGACGTGACGGCCCCGCGCACGAGCGAGGCGCTGAGTGAGGTCATCGCTCTCACGCCCCCAGCAGGCTCTGGCCGCAGACGCGCAGCACCTGGCCGTTGACGGCGGCGGAGCCGGGCTGCGCGAACCAGGCGACGGCCTCGGCGACGTCCACCGGAAGCCCGCCCTGCGAAAGGGAGTTCATGCGGCGGCCCGCCTCGCGGATGAACAGCGGCACGGCGGCGGTCATCTTCGTCTCGATGAACCCGGGGGCCACCGCGTTGACCGTGACGCCGTGTTCGGCGGCGGCGCGCGGGCCGAGCGAGCGGACGAGGCCGATGACGCCGGCCTTGCTGGCCGCGTAGTTGGTCTGGCCGTTGTTGCCGGCGATGCCCGCGATGGAGGCGGTGGCGACGACCCGGCCGCCCCGGTTCAGGGTGCCCGAGGTGAGGAGTTCGTCGGTGGTGCGGAGCACGCTGTCGAGGTTGACGTCGATGACCTGGGCCCAGCGGTCGGCCGGCATGTTGGCGAGGCGGCGGTCGCGGGTGATGCCCGCGTTGTGGACGAGGACGTCGAGTCCGTCCGGTGCGGCGGCGGCGATCCGGGCGGCGGCGTCGGGTGCGGTGATGTCCAGCGGCAGCGCGGTGGCCCCGAGCCGGTCGGCGGTGCGCACCAGGTCGTCCTGGGCCTGCGGGACGTCCAGCACGATGACGTGCGCCCCGTCGCGGGCGAGCACCGAGGCGACGGACGCGCCGATGCCCCGCGCCGCGCCGGTGACCAGGGCGGTGCGGCCGGTGAGCGGGGCGTCCTCGTCGGCCACGGGATCCGGGGCGGCGGTGGTCAGCTCGATCACCTGGCCGCTGACGTAGGCGGACCGGGGGGAGAGCAGGAAGCGGAGGGTGGACTCGGCGGCCCCCGGCGCGGCCCCGGTCGGAATCCGCACGAGCTGCGCGGTGGAGCCGCGCCCGATCTCCTTCCCCAGCGACCGGACGAAACCCTCCAACGCCTGCTGCGCAGCGGCCTGATGGTGGTCCTCGGAGGACGGGGGCGTGCCGATGACGACGATCCGGCCACCGGGAGCCTGCGACCGTACAACAGGATGCAGGGCCGCGTGCACCTCGGCGAGACCCCGCGCGGAGGTGACCCCCGTGGCGTCCAGCACGATCCCGGCGGGCCGCGCGGCCTGGGCGTCGACCGTCAGCCCGGTCGCGGCGAGCACCTTCGCCAGCTCGTCCGTGATCGCCGAGCCCCCGGCGGTCAGATGCAGCAGCGGCCCGTCCAGGCGCGGGGTGTCCAGGCTCCAGCGGCGCAGCGGGGCGGGCTGCGGCAGGCCGAGCCGGCGGGTGAGGAAACGGCCGGGGGCTGTGCCGGTGAGGTGCAGATAGCGATCGGCCATTGTCCTGACTCCCTGCTCGGTCGTAGATTTACTCCTGAGTAAGGTTACTGAAGAGTCAGGATCTGGTCGAGATGAACAATCCCGGACCGACCGAGACGAGATGGTCACGATGACGCGCCAGGACCCGTTCGTGCCGCTCTCCCCGCCCCAGCCACGCCGCGTGGCGGTCATCGGCGGCAGCCGCACCCCCTTCGCCCGCTCCGACGGCCCGTACGCGACCGCCTCCAACCAGGACCTGCTGACGGCCGCGCTGAACGGCCTGGTCGAGCGGTACGGACTGGCCGGGGACCGGGTCGGCGCGTTCGTCGCGGGCGCGGTCCTCAAGCACAGCCGCGACTTCAACCTGGCGCGGGAGACGGTCCTCGGCTCCGCCCTCGACTCGCGCACACCCGCCTACGACATCCAACAGGCCTGCGGCACCGGCCTCCAGGCGGTCATCGCCGCCGCGAACCAGATCGCGCTCGGGTCCGTCGACTCGGCGATCGCGGGCGGCTCCGACACCACCAGCGACGCCCCGCTCGGCGTCAACGACGACCTGCGCCGCATCCTGCTCGCCGCCCGCCGCGCGAAGACGACGGGCGCCCGCCTCGCGGCCCTGTCCGCCGTACGCCCCCGCCACCTCGTCCCGGACATCCCGCGCAACGCCGAACCCCGCACCGGCCTGTCGATGGGCGACCACGCCGCCGTCACCGCCCGCCGCTGGGCGGTCACCCGCGAGGACCAGGACCAGCTGGCCGCCACGAGCCACCAGCGCCTGGCCGCCGCGTACGAACGGGGTTTCCTGGACGATCTGGTGGTCCCGTTCCGGGGCCTGGACCGCGACCAGAACCTGCGCCTGGACTCGACGCCCGAGAAACTGGCGCGCCTGAAGCCGGTGTTCGGCACGGACGACCCCAACCCGACGATGACAGCGGGCAATTCGACGCCGCTGACGGACGGGGCGGCCACGGTCCTGCTGGCGAGCGAGGAGTGGGCGCGGGCCCGCGACCTGGAGCCGCTGGCGTACCTCTCCCTGTACGAGACGGGCGCGGTCGACTACGTGGACGGCGACGACGGCCTCCTCATGGCCCCGGCGTACGCGGTGCCGCGCCTGCTGGAGCGGGCCGGCCTCGGCATCGAGGACTTCGACCTGTACGAGATCCACGAGGCGTTCGCCTCCCAGGTGCTGGCGACCCTCGCCGCCTGGGAGAAGCAGGGCCTCGCCCCGGTGGACCGCACCCGCCTGAACGTGGCCGGCTCCTCCCTGGCGACCGGCCACCCGTTCGCCGCGACGGGCGCCCGGATCGTGGCGACGCTGGCGAAACTGCTGGCGGAGCGGGAGGGCCCGGGCCGGGGCCTGATCTCGATCTGCGCGGCGGGCGGGCAGGGGGTGACGGCGATTCTGGAACGCCCGTAAGGACCAGCCCCCTTGCCGGACGGACGACCCGGCGAAGAGACCCGCCCGACCCCCGAACCGAGGAGCCGCACGTGTCAACGCCACCTTCCGCCCCCACGTCCACCACGCCTCCTGGGCCCGTCCTGATCGAACCGACGAAGAAGCGCGGCCCGGACGGCAGGGTCCAGGAGGTCTCCGTACCGAGGTTCGCGCCGCCCGTGCAGCGCGGCTCGCTGGCCGAGATCCCGTTCGACAACGCCCGGGAGGCGCCGGGGGACCTGGTCCTCAGCCGCAAGGACGCCGAGGGCGCGTGGCAGGACGTGAGCGCCGCCGAGTTCGCCGCCGAGGTGCTGGCGGTGGCGAAGGGCCTGATGGCGGAGGGGCTGCGGGCGGGGGACCGGGTCGCGATCATGGCCCGGACGACGTACGAGTGGACGCTGCTGGACTTCGCGGCGTGGGCGGCGGGCCTGGTGACGGTCCCGATCTACCCGACCTCGTCCGCGTTCCAGGCCCGCTGGATCCTCCAGAACTCGGGCGCGATGGCGTGCGCGGTGGAGACGAAGGAGCAGGGCCGCCTGATCAGCCAGGAGCGCAAGCAGCTCGGCGACCTGGCGCATCTGTGGCAGTTCGACACGGGCGCGATCGGCCACCTCAAGTCGCTCGGCAAGGACATCCCGGACGCGGCGGTCGCGGCCCGCCGGGCCACGCTGGAACCGCACAGCCCGGCGACCCTCATCTACACCTCGGGCACGACGGGCCGCCCGAAGGGCTGTGTCCTGACGCACGGCAACTTCTTCGCCGAGGTCGACAACGCGATCGAACTCCTCCACCCGGTCTTCAAGTCGGTCTCGAAGGACCCGGCTTCGACGCTTCTCTTCCTCCCCCTCTCGCACGTCTTCGGCCGGATGGTGGCGATCGGCTGCATGCGGGCGAGAGTCCGCCTGGGCCACGCCCCCTCCATCCAGACGGAAGACCTGCTGGCCGACCTGGCGGGCTTCCGCCCGACGTTCCTGCTGGCCATCCCGTACGTCCTGGAGAAGGTCTACAACACGGGCCGGGCGACGGCGGAGAAGATGGGCCGCGCCTCGTCGTTCGACCGCGCGGCGCGGATCGCCCAGCGCTACGGCAAGGCGGTGGAGGCCGCCGAACACGGTACGGGCCCGGGCCCCGGCCTCGGCCTGCGCGCCGCCCGCGCCCTGTACGACCCGCTGGTCTACCGCCGTATCCGGGCGGCGCTGGGCGGCAAGGTCCGGTACGTGATCTGCGGCGGCTCCCCGCTGGGCCGCCGGCTCGCCGCGTTCTACGAGGGCGCGGGCATCGGCATCTTCGAGGGCTACGGCCTGACGGAGACGACGGCGGCCCACACGGTGACCCCGCCCCTCAAACCCCGCCTGGGCACGGTGGGTTGGCCCTTGCCCGGGACCTCGGTGCGCATCGCGGAGGACGGCGAGGTGCTGCTGAGGGGTGGCCAGGTATTCCAGGGCTACTGGGACGGGGAGCGGGCGGAGGTGGCCCCGGCGCTGCTGGCGGACGACTGGTTCCCGACGGGCGACCTGGGCGCGCTGGACGAGGACGGCTACCTGACGATCACGGGCCGCAAGAAGGACATCATCATCACGTCGGGCGGCAAGAACGTCACCCCGGCCCCTCTGGAGGACTGGCTGCGCGCCCACCCCCTGGTCAGCCAGTGCATGGTGGTCGGCGACAACCGCTCGTTCATCACCGCCCTGATCACCCTGGAGCCGGACGGCCTCCGGCACTGGCGCCAGATGACCAAGAAGCAGGACATCCCGATGCGCGACCTGATCCACGACGAGGACCTGCGCACGTCCTTGCAGAAGGCGGTGGACGAGGCGAACCGCCTGGTCTCGCGGGCCGAGTCGATCCGCAAGTTCACGGTCCTGCCGGTGGACTTCACGGAGGAGAACGGCCACTTGACGCCGTCGCTGAAGCTGAAACGGGAGGCGATCGCGCGGGACTTCGCGGGGGAGATCGAGGGGTTGTACCGGAGGTAGGGCTTCGGCGGGGGCCGGGCCCCTTGTCACATGTCGTCGGGGAGCAACCTGAACGCCTTGTGGCCGGTCAGGGGCCGGACCCTACGGAAGTGGCGGTCCGAGGAGCCTGTAGAGGGCGTTGGCGTCGGCAATGGCGATCAGGCTCACGACCCCATCCCCTTGAGCACGTCCTCGATGTCCTCGTCCGTGAGGTCGGGGAGGCCGAGGTCAGGGAGGTCCATGGCGCCCATCGGATCGGTGGGGTAGGGAGGGATGTCGTCGTCGGTGATGGGAACGACGCGCGCTACCGCGGTGCCGTTCTTGGTGACGGTGATGGTCTCGCCGCGTGCCGCCGCAGCGAGGATCTGTGAGGATCGCTGGTTGAATTCGCGGGCCGTGGTCTCCATGTAGTACGTGGTACTACATGGAGACCGGCCGGGGGTGGCGTCAGAGGCCCCTCTCGATGGCAGCCGCGAGGGAGGCCGCCTCAAGGGAGGCCGCCCCGCCCGTTCAGGCGACCTGCTTGCTCCGGACGATCAGCAGGGCCAGGTCGAGCAGCAGGTGGCGGTTCGGACGAGGAAGCAGAGGGGCGAGCCGGTCCCACGCGTCGCGGACCATGTGATCGGCTTCTTCGCGGCCGGCCCGGACGGCTCCGCAGTCCTCCAGTTGCTCGCGTGCCCGGCCCACCTCCTCGTCGTCGAGCGAACCTTCTCCGATCCGGTGCCAGAGACGCTCCAGGCACGACTGCGGAAGCCTGCCCACGGCGTGGGCGAGAGGCATGGTCACCTTGCCGTTCCGCAGGTCCTCGGCGGCCTGCTTGGTCGGCTGCCCGGCGCGGGTCACACCCCGGAGATCGGCGATGTCATCGGCGATCTGGTAGGCCGTGCCGACCGCCGAGCCGAAGGCCACGAGCGCCGCACGCAACTCCGGTGCGGCGCCGGTGACGACGGCGGCCATCTCCATGCCCGCCGAGACCGGGGCGCCGGACTTCAGCCGGTGGGTCAGGCGGACGACGTTCAGCACCACGTCCCGGTCACCCCTGGCCACCGCCCGGTCCATCTCCTCACGGTGCCCCTGGAGATCCAGGGCCTGCCCGGCGTGCCCGGCCCGCAGAGCCGTGAGCAGCAGTGCGCGCAGGTCCCCACCACGCCGTACGTCGTCGGGGTAGGTGAGTTCGACCGCCCGGTCCCACAGGAAGTAGGCGGCTGTTCCGGCGTTCAGGGCCGTCGGCGTGCCGAAGACGGTGTGGGCGGCCGGCTTTCCGCGGCGCAGCGGTGAGGCGTCCTGGACGTCGTCGACCATGAGGGACCCGGTGTGCAGCAGCTCCGTCGCGGCGATCAGCGGCCCGCAGTGTTCGCTGTCGCCACCGAGCAGACCGACGGTCTCCCAGATCATCGCGGGTCTCCACCGGCGGCCCGCCGCATCGGTCAGGTGGCGGACGGGTGCGCTCAGCGCGCGGTGGAGCCGGTCGTCGAGGCTCGGCGCGTCGGCCGGCTCGGTCTCGACCGGGTGGCCGAGCGGTAGCCACGCGGCGCGGGCTTGTGCCGGTGCACGGGGACAGAGGCGGTCGATGTGGTGGTCGAGGCGCTGGACCGTCCGGTCGATGCGCTGCTGGAGCACGTCGGGTGCCGCCATCGGGGCGGGCAGGGCGTCACCCGCGGTCAGGAGGGCGCCGGTCATAGGGGATCGCTTTCGCTCAGGGGCGTCGGGCGGGGGTGGTTCGTCCGTCGGGACCGGTCCGGGACCGACCGGTCCGGGACCGAACGGCCCGGGGGACGAACGGGGCTCGGCTCGCGGGGTGCGGCGACCATGGACAGGCCCCTGGGGGTGGGGGTGAGCTCCAGACTGACGCGGACCGTTCCGCCGGGCCGTGCCATGCGGAGGGTCCGTGCGTGGACGAGACTCGCCAGGGCGACGGGCACCAGGATGTCGGCCACCGCGGCGCCGGGGCAGTAGCGCGGCCCCAGCCCGTAGGCGAACAGCGCGTTGGGGGAGAGCGGCGGACTGGCGTCGGGCGACCAGCGCAGGGGGTCGAAATCGTCCGGCCGCGCATAGCGGGCGGGATCGCGGCGCAGCGCCCCCAACGGCAGGGTCACCACGGCCCGGGCGGGCACCGTCTGACCGCCCAGACAGGTGGCGTGACGTGTGCGGCGGACCAGGAACGGGATGCCGTGCATACGCGTGACCTCCCTGATGAAGCCGGTCGTGCGGGGCATCAGGTCGGTCCGGACCGCATCGGCGGAGGCTTCCGGACCGAGGAGGGCGTCGGCCTCGGCCCGGAGGGCTTCCTGGTGCTCCGGGTGACGGCCCAGTTCGTAGCAGGACCAGGCGAGTGTCCCCGTCGTGGCCTCGATGCCCGCCAGCAGCAGCGCGTGCAGATCGTGCAGCACCACGTCCTGATCGTCACCGGAGGCGCGTTTGAGCAGAGAGACGACATCGCCGCCGTCCGGGGACGGTTGATGACGGTCGTACACCTCGCGGGCGGCCTCGTGGAGTGTCGCGACGGCGCGGCGGAAGGCGCGCTGCCGTGGCACGGGAACCCATGGCCACGGTGCCAGCGCGTACTTCCAGATCATCCCGCCCGACAGCGCGGAACGCGCCCGCGAGAGCGCGGAGAGGGTGTCCGAGGACAGCGCGCTGTTCAGGACGCACTCCGCGACGAGCCCGGACACGAGGCGCCCCATCTCGAAGCGCATGTCGACGGGGCGGTCGGCAGGAATCTCGGCGAGCAGGCCCCGGGCCCGGGACCACACGGACGTTCCCAGGTCCGTCAGGTGGGGAGCCGAGAGCGCCGGCCTCATCACCGCCCGCCGGTCACGGTGGGCCTGGCCCTCGGAACCGGGAAGACCACGTCCGGCGACCTCCCGGAGGCTCGGGTCCGCGCCCCAGAACTGGAAGGTGTCCTCCGTGCACCCGACTTTCCGGATGAGCGACGGGTCGTTCATCTGGAACGCGACCGCCGGACCGTTCTTCGTGCGGACGACGGGACCCGCCCGCCGGAGCTTCACCGCGAGATTCGCCGGATCCAGCCAGAAACGCAGAGCGCGGGAGTACGTGACCCGCGACTCCCCATTCGCGCCCGGGCACTTCCCGGAACCTTCCTCATCGGACACGCTCTTCAGCCTCCTGGGGCTCAACTGACCTATGGGCGTACAACTGACCTATGGGCGTACGGGGGTACAGGGGTACGGGGGCGGCCTACGGCCCCTCTGTGAGTTCCGCGAGCTCTTCGACGGCTCGCACGCACGCGCCGGGCAACTCGGCCGCCTCTGGATGGGCCCGGTCGTGGAGAAGGGCGATGCGGGCGGTCTCCGTCGTCCGGGTGAGGGAGAAGTAGCCCAGCAGACCGGGCCCGTTCAGGGCCAGAACGCTCGCTGCGACCAGCGGGGCGCCGAGAACGCTGTAAGCGTCGTTGATGTTGATGTGGCTGGTGGCAAGGCGGAGTTCAGGGCGGAGCACGGACCGGAGCAGCAGTCCGGGAGGTGCTTTCAGGAGGGCTCTCCAGCCGCTGTCGCGCATCCCGGACTCCTTGTGCAGCGTGCTCTGGCCGATGAGGGAGCACAGCTGGTCGTCGGGCGTCGCGAGAGTGCACGGCAACCGGACGACGACCGACACCGACGCGTTCCCCGGAGCGAGTTCCGCCCCCTTCTCGCGGACCGACATCGGCATCATCACCGCGAGGTCACGCACGCCGTCCCCGTGCTGACGCTGCCAGGCCGTGAGCGCGCCGGTCACGGCGGTGAGGAAGACGTCGTTGACGGACACGCCCCGCCGCGACGCCGGCGTCCGCAGCGAGGAGTCGGGGACATCCGCGTACGCCAGGGTCTCGAGCCCGTCGGGAGCCGCGCCGAACCCCTGCGGAACCGTCTCCTCCGGAGGGAGCCTCCTGAGCGGCAGGTTGCGCAGCCAGGCCGATGAGGTCCGGCCCCTCGGGACAGGGCGGTAGGCGTGCGGCCCGCGCACGGGCCCGTCGGCCAGAAGAGCGGCCGCCAGATGAGCTGTACCGATGCCGTCCGCGAGGGCGTGGTCGATACGGAAACACACGCGCTGCACCCCTTCGGCGGGGCACGTCAGCAGGTGCAGATCCCATCCCGGGGCCGGGTCGCGGGACAGCGGGTCACCGGGCGCCGCACGGCCGGGCGCCGCACCACCGGGCAGGGGGCTGCGCAGAACCGCGTCCGTTCTCTCACCCAATTCCTCACCGAGTCGGCCGTCCACCCGCATCTCGCGTACATGCAGCCCGACTTCGGGCGGACCGGTCAGCACCCACGAACGCCCGCCCCGGACCGCGGCGATGCGCAGGGTTTCAAGACGCGCCGCTCGCTCGGCCACCCGGGCGCGTACCTCGTCCAGTGTGAACGAACCGGCAGGGAAATCCAGAACGTGCCCCACCAGCAAGGGCGGACGCGTGGTGCTCGGGATGAGCGCGATCGCGCGGTCCACGGAGTTCATCCGCCGGCCCCGCCCCGTCGTCCCGCCGTAGGGCCTACGGGCGCCTGTCAACACCGCTTGTGCCTGCAAGGAGATCCTCGTATCCGGTCTGCGTCGGGGGTCGCGTATCCGAACGAGGGGCGACCGCAAAGGACACGCCTTCGCCCACCGCGCTTGCCATGGATGCGCTGACCGCCGAGGACTCCTCCCGCATCGGCGCCCGTACCGCCCCCCGTTCGGGCCGCCGGACCGCGGGCCGCACGCCCTGATGTTCGCGGTCGCGGAGGAACAGCCCGACCTGGACGGCGTACCGGGGGCGAACGCTCGGGCGGTCTGTCGCCCGCGTCGAAGTTGCGGCATCCTGATCCCGTTCAACCCGCGTAGATCCATGGGCACTTCGCCACCAGCTGCCCCTCGTCACGGCTCGGTCGTCGACCCCGAAGGATTCCCCATGCGCTCGTCCCGCACCTGCCTCCTGGCCCTGCTCGCGCTCCTCGGAGGCCTGCTCACCGTCACCGCCACCGCGTCACCCGCCGCGGCCGCCCCGAACTTCAAGGCGCCCTACGCCTGCGGCCAGCAGTGGACCTACAGCCATCACTCCGCCGAGGTCAGACAGGCTCTCGACTTCGTCCGCACCGACGGCGGGGGCACGGCCGGCGCCCCGGTTCTCGCCTCGGCCGCCGGGACCGCGTACCGCTACTCGCAGCCGAGCGGCGCGGGCAACTACATCGCCGTCGAGCACGGCGGCGGCTGGAAGACGTACTACTTCCACCTCGCCGCGTTCTCCGTCGCCAACGGGGCCCAGGTCGCCCAGGGCCAGCAGATCGGCACCACCGGCTCCACCGGCAACAGCTCCGGCGCGCACATCCACTACGAGCAGCTCTACAACGGCGTCGGCCAGACCATCGTGATCAACGGCCAGTCTCTCGCGCCGTATCCGGGCTCGTACTACAGCAAGTACCTGACCAGCGACAACGGTTGCGGTGGCGGCGGAGGCGGCAAGTACTGGGTCGACACCTTCGCCAACGCCATCGGCTACGCCGCCGCCAACACGGCGGACGCGCAGGGCGTCCTGAACGCCGGTACCAACTACGTCTACTGCAAGGTGTGGGGAGCGCGGGTCGGCACGGCGAGCCAGTTCAACCACTGGTGGCTGCGCACCGACCTCGACGTCGTGTACGCGGGCAAGAACGGCCGCAACGCGTACGTCTCCGCGTACTACCTCTCCCGCTGGGGCAACGACGAGGCCCGCGACAACAACGGGACGGTGATCCCGAACTGCTGACGCGTGGCCCCGGCCCCGGCACCCCGGCACCCCGGTACCGCGGTGCCGGGGCTTCCTCGCAGCCTGGCGCAAAACCCGTCGATCATCGTCCGCGCGGCCTGGCACCCTGGGCGTAAGGGCCCGACGGCAGCAGATCCGCGGGCAGGGCGCTGCGAAGGAGAGGCCGCATGGCCACGGTCGTCGAACTGATCACCTACCCCGTCAAGGGCTGCGCGGGAACGTCCGTGGACAGTACGCACCTCACCCCGGCAGGGCTCGCCCATGACCGCAGTTTCATGGTCGTCAGCGTCGACGGGGTCTACCGCACCCAGCGCCGCGACCCCCGCCTCGCCCTCGTCCGGCCCACCGTCAGCGCCGACGGCAGCAGGCTCACGCTCGCCTCGGCGGAGCCGGAGCCGGAGGGCGGGCACGGGGCACTGCACCTCGACGTCACCACCTCCGCGCCCCGGCGCGACGTCGACCTGTTCGGTACGGCGTACCAGGGCATCGACCAGGGCGACGAGGCCGCCGCCTGGCTCACGGACTTCCTCGGCACCCCGAGCCGTCTGGTCCGCGTACCGCCGGAGCACGACCGGAAGACCGACGGCCTGACCCCCGGCACCTCCGGTTACGCCGACAGCAGCGCCGTCCACCTGCTCTCCCGCGCCTCCCTGACCCACCTGCACACGCGGCTGGCGGAGCGCGGCGCCCCGCCCCTGGCCATGGACCGCTTCCGCCCGAACATCGTCATCGACAGCCTCCCCGAGGGGTGCCAGGGGGAGGACAGGGCGGCGGACTGGGCGGCCGAACCCCACGCCGAGGACCGGATCCGCCGCGCGACCATCGGCGCGTCCGAACTGGGCTACACCAAGCTCGCCGTACGCTGCGCGGTCACCCTGGTCGACCAGGAGGCGGGCGCCCGGGGCGGCCCGGAACCACTGCGGACGCTCGCGGACTACCGGCGCTTCTCGGCGGGCGGGGTGGTGTTCGGCGCGAAGTTCGCCGTGGTCCGCCCGGGGAAGCTGTCGGTGGGCGACGAGGTGGCGGTGGAGGAGTGGGGCGAGGCCGAGCGCTGACGCCTCTGCTCGCTTCCGTGCGGGCCGATGTGCGTATGCAGTGCGAGCCCCTCCCCGATCACCGGGACGATCGCGTTCGGGATCGGCGGACGCCCCTTCCGGCGATCGGGTAGGGTCGCCGAATCACCAAGGGGGGAAGCGTCGTTGGACACGGAGACAGAGCGCTTTTTGGCTCACCCGCGCTACTGGTTGATGTACGCGCTGCCATGGCCGGAGACGGACCCGGATGCCGATATGGCGGAGGCGGCCCACGTGATCGCGCCCCCGACCGTCCCGGTCGGACAGCGGGATCGCCTGCCCCCGGATGTGGCCGATCTCCTCGGGTTCGTCGGCGTGTACGCGAGCGAGCATCCGGACCAGCGCGTGATCTGGTTCACCGACGTCACGCGGTGGCTGGAGTGGGAGAAGGACAGCAGTTGGAGCGCGCTCGGAGTGGACTGGGAGCGCGCACTCGCACAACTGACGCGTCCCCCCTTCCTCGGGTTGTACATGACGGTCGGCCGCCGGGCGTACCACCATCTGATCAATACGGCCGAGCGCTTCCGGGTGACGTACACCGACGGGCGCAGCGAGGTGCTGACCGACGAAGAACGCCAAGCGGTGCACGAGGCATTCGAGCACAAGCTGGACGCGGACTGGCCGGCGTACGTCCGCGACATGGTGGCGAGCGGACACCTCACCGTCGGCTAGGGCTTGTCCGATGAGCCGGACCCTGCCGTCCGCCGTCCCGTGGGAGCGGAGACGGCCGGGGCGGTCAGGGAGAACACGCGGGGCTGACCGGGCCGCCCGGTGTCGCCGACGGGCAGGAGGCCGCGCAGCGACGCCATCACCGTGACCAGGTCGACGACCGTACGGCTCACTCGAAGAACTTCAGACTCCACCCCTTGTCGGACGTGGGCCCCGGAACATTGGCTCGCGAGTACGTCGTGTCGCCCCACCAGACGAACGTGCCCGTGTACCAATGGCGGTTGGCCCAGGAGTACGGGGTTCCCTTCGCCACCGCGTGGTACATCGACGGGAACTTCGGGCCGGCGGGCGGGCTGGTGGCGATGTCGCCGTGCAGCAGGACGAAGGTGTGGTGCCCGGGCCCGTTCACGTACAGCGTCGGGTCCCAACCCGCCATCATCGTCGACCGGTTGGAGCCGAACAGGCAGCCGTTGGACTTGTACCAGTCCCATACGTACGTGGGATCACCGCCCTTGCGGAGGCGCAGGTCCGCCAGACAGTACTGCTCGCTCCAACTGCCGTTGGCGGAGTACACGATGTGCAGCTGCCCGTTCGGGTCCTTGATCGCCTCGGGGCTCTCGTTGATGAACGGATTGCCGACCACCCGCTCCCAGCTCTCGCGCGGCTGCGAGATGACGTACCGCGCGCCGGTGGGCTGGGTCGGGCTGCTCATCCGGGCGATGTAGAGGTTCTGCTCGACGTTGGTGTCGCCCGCCCACCCGGACCAGACGAACCAGCGCTGCCCCTCGAAGGTGAACAGGGTGCCGTCGATGGCCCATTTGTCGTCGGGGAGGGCGAGTTGGGTCTCGGCCCCGTACCCGCTGTCCGGCGAGGCTGAGCTGATGACGAACATACGGTGGGCGGCCCCGACACCGGCCGTGAAGTAGATGTAGTACCGCCCGCCGTCCATCACGATCTCCGGAGCCCAGACCTCCCCGCGCCCCCGGCTGTCGGCCCAGACCTGCCGGGCGGGCGCGGTGGCAAGCCCGTCCGTGGACGACGCCTGCCGTACGACGATGCCGCCGCCGGTCGACTGGACGCCGACGTACGTACTGCCCACCCGCAGCACGCTGGGGTCGGCCGCCCGCAGACTGGTCTGCCCCTGCGGAGTCGCCTCGCGGGCAGGCGGTGCGCCCTGGGCGGTGTCGGGCGGTGACAGGAAGAGCGTCGCGGCGAGGGCACCGACCAGCGCGAGCGCGCCGAGGGCGGACGAGCGGCGGAAGGGTCTCTTGGACTGGGGCAGGGGCTTGCGCGTGGGGTCGCTCATGAGGCTCGCTCCTGGGGTGGGGGGATTCGATGACGGCGGACGGCGGACGGCGGACGGCGACGGCGGCGGCGGTGACGATTTACATCGATAGAAGAGCGCTCTCGCAGAATCCCGCCGGGGGCGAGACCTGTCAATGACCGGGGTGGGTCCTGAACTTGCTGCGAGACTTCCGGCATGGACATGGGTCGCGAGTCGCGGTGGGAGAAGGACGCGATGACGGTGGAGATCGTCTTCGCCCTGGTGACTGCTGCGGTCCTCGCCGCGACGGTCTTCGCCGTCGCGCTGGCGCTCACTCTCGCCTTTGACCTGTCCGGTTCGGCGGCCAAAGGTGTACTGATCGGGGGAGCCCTGGTGGGAGCGGCGGTCGGAGTATGGCGTCTGGTAGTGGTGCTGTACCGCTTCGACGTGGAGCGTCGTAAAGGCCACTGACGGGGTGTGCCGACGAGGGGGACCGGACGCGCCCTGCCGCCGCCGTCCTTCATGAGAGAACAGGAGTGTGTCGTGCAACGTCGACGCCTCATTGCCGTGGCGGCCGCGCTCGTCGTCGCGTGCGCCTGCTCGCCGCAGAACGACGGCGGCCCGTCCGGAGGTTCGGCTGCCTCGCCCTCCGAGTCGGGCTCCGCCGGCGGCGTACGCCGGGCAGTTGAGGCCTACGTGCAGGCTCTCAACTCCCGTAGCGTCTCCGGACTGGTCTCGGTCGGAGGTGTGAAGGACGAGGAGTGGTCCCGGCAGGAGGCCGGCCAGATCCTCTCCGAACGAGGTGGACGCGGCTTCACGGTCAAGGACGTGCAGACCCAGCAGGACATGGGGCCGGATGTCGCCTCGGTCCGCCTCTCGGCCGAGGACAAGTCGGGAAAGCCGCTGCGTGAAACCTTCACTGCCGTACGGGAGAAGAAGGCCTGGCATCTCGTTGTCTTCACGAACCAGCCTGATGGTCGGGGCAAGGAACCTTCCTCGACCGATAAGCCGTCTTCCTGAACGCCTTGTCGTTGCCGCCGTCGGGTGATGCCTGAGCCCGGCTGTTCAGAACTGAAGGGCGCGGATCAGGCGTCGCGCGGTCCTGGCGTCGATCGAGCCCAGGTCCAGGAGGTCGGGGGCGTTCTCCCGTACGGATACGGAGAGGGCCCCGCCGGTGGCCTGCGGGAAGGCCTGGTCGAGCATGGTCCTGACGGTGGCGGCGTTCGCGGCCGTGCTCGGCTGTTCGGTGGTCTGCGGCACCGCGCCGAGCAGCCGGGCCAGCCGTGCCGCGTCGTCGATCCGGACGGTGCCGAGGGTGATGCGGCCTTGCTCGACCCGGAGGCCGGGGAGGTCGATCCGGTACCCCTCGCAGATCTCCCGCAGGGCGCGGGCGGCTTTGAGGGCGCGCTTGGTTCCGGTGCGGATGAGGCGGGCCAACTGCTGTGCGTCGACCGGGTCGAGAGGTGTGATCCGTACGAGGTTCCCCGCCTCGGTGTCGGCGACCCCTGCACGCAGCCCCGCTTCGCTGAGCGCGGCGCGCAGCTCCGAGGAAGGTGACGGCGGGGCCGACGGGCGTGTGTGCGTGTCGGTGTCGGTCATGCGTGGCTCCTGGGTGGCTGGTCGTTCGGTAACAGGGGGAGGGCGGAGACCGGGTACGCCGTCCAGCGCCAGGTTCCGTCGGCGGCGGGCAGCTCGTAGGCGTAACCCTGTCCGCGACGCAGGCTGCGGATGGCGGCCTCGGCGACGCGGCGATCGCCGAGCCAGGACTTGGCCCGGTGCCGGGCGTCACGGTCGAGCCCCGGTGTCAGCCGTCGCACGGATGCGCGGAGCCAGGCCAGGGCCTGACCGGGCGCGGTGGTGAGGAGGTCGTCCGGGGGTGGCGCGGTCGGCGCGCTGTCGGTGTCCGCGTGACACCAATAGGTGCGGGGCAGGGGCCTGTTCGCGTTCACGTGGCGTACGCCGGTGTCGTGGTGCGGATGTCGGCCCAGACGTCCTTGCCGTCCCGGCGCATCACTGTGCCGCACTGCGCCGCGAGCGCGGCGATCAGGAGGACCCCGCGCCCGCTCTCCTCGCTCCACTCGGGATCGCGCCGCTCGGGCGGTGCGGTGTCGGAGTCGCTGACCGTGACGCGTACGCCGTCGGGCCTGCGGCGCAGGGTGATGGTGCAGAGCGGTGAGCCGGTGTGCCGCATGACGTTGGTGAGTAACTCGTGGGCGCAGAGCGTGGCGGCGTCGCTCAGTTCGCCCAGGTCCCAGAGGTCGAGGTGGGCGCTGACGATGCGCCGCATGATCGCGAGCGTCTCGGGGCGGGCGACGAGTTCCTGGCGGTAGTCGGGCGGGTCGGGCTCGGTGGTGGGGGCCATGGGTTCCTCCAGAACGACGTGCGTGGTGCACCTGCTGCTTCGCATTCCGTGATCGGGCAGGTGCTTTCGGTCACGAGGAGGATGGTGCAGCGTGAAGCATCGCTTAGGCAAATATTCCTACGTGATGTCATCCGAGCGGGTGCAAGTTCCTGAAGTGTGTTGTGCCTGGGTGAACTTGGCCGCCAGGATGACGGCATGGCTCAGAGCGACATGCCCACGATGCGGAGCCGCCGACTCGGCGGCGAACTGCGACAGCTCCGACTGAACGCCGGCCTCAAGGTGCAGGACGCGGCGGAGGCTCTGGAGTGCGGGCAGCCGAAGATCAGCCAGATCGAGAACGGCAAGCGGGGGATCCGGCCGCTGGACCTGACGACGTTGCTCAACCTGTACGGGTTGGAGGACGAGCGCCAGCGGGCCAGTCTCAAGCGGCTGGCGAAGGAGATCCACAAGGTCGACTGGTGGACCGGGCAGGGGCCGTTTCTCCATGACGCCCTGAAGGACTACCTGATGCTGGAGGCGGACTCCCAGGCGGTCCGCGCGTTCGAGCCGATGGTCATTCCGGGGCTGCTCCAAACCGAGGCGTACATGCGCCGTTTGTACGAGGAGGCGGTACCGGCCGACCAAGTGGAGGCGCTTGTCGATACCCGCATGAAGCGCAAGGTGTTGCTCGACAACAAGCTCGGCTTCCGGCTCCGAGCCGTGATCGACGCCCCTGCCCTGCACCGCATCGGCGGTGGACCGGACCTCGTTGCGGGGCAGTTGGCTCATCTGCTGGAAGCGGGCTCGTCGCCGAACGTCACCATTCAGGTGCTGCCGCTGAACTCTGCCCTGCCGATCGAGCAGTACGTGTCGTTCTCCATCCTCGGGCTGCAAGCCGATCCGCCGGTGGAAGTGGTGTGGTTGGAGCACATCACCGGTGGTACGTTGCTGGAGCGGAACCCCGATGTGCAGGCGTACGGCAAGGCATGGGACGAACTGACTGCCGCAGCGCTGTCGCCCACCGCATCCCGGCAGTACATTCGCGACCTTATCGAGGAAAGCAGATCATGATCGAGGGATCGGCTCGCGTTCCGAAGACCGAGCTTGAGTGCGCGCGCTGGCACAAGAGCACGTACAGCGGGTCGAACAACAACTGCGTCGAGCATGCCTTCCTGGCCTCCGGCCGCCACGCGGTCCGCGACAGCAAGGACCGCACCCTCGGCGCGCACACCTTCGGTCCCGAGCAGTGGCAGGCCTTCGTCGCCGCCGTTCAGGACGGCTCCCTCTAGGGGTCCTGCCGAGGTGGCGGTCCCCATGGATGAGGTCCACGTCGTCGTCGCCCACTCCGAGCGGGTGACTCTGCGCGTCGGTGACGTGTTCCTGAAGGTGGACGCCGATCAGGCGCGTATCGACGCCGAGGTCCGGGCGATGTCGCTCGCGCCCGTCCCGACCCCGGAAGTCCTGTGGCGCAAGCCGCCCGTGCTCGCGATCGCCGCGGTCCCGGGGACGACCCTCGGCCGCCTCGGCGGACCGTCGACCGGGTCACCGGCGGCGTGGGCCGCGGCGGGTGCCGTCATCCGGAAGCTCCACGACGCGCCGCTGCCGCCCAGGTCCGGCCGGGCAGGCCGAGACATCGGCGAGCTGGCTGCGGAGCTCGACGCCGAGTGCGGGCTGCTCGTGGGGAACGGTCTTCTGCCCGCCGAGCTGGTGACCCGCAATCGCCAGGTCGCCGAGGGCGCGCTCCGGCCGTGGACTCCGGCGTTCACGCATGGCGACCTTCAGATCGCGCACATCTTCCTCGAAGGCGACCAGGTCACCGGCATCATCGACTGGTCCGAGGCGGGCCGGGGCGATGCCCTGTACGACCTCGCCACCTTCACGCTCGGACACGAGGAACACCTCGACGACGTCCTCGCCGGCTACGGCGGTGACGTCGACCTCGAAGTGATCGGCGCGTGGTGGGCGTTGCGCAGCCTGCTGGCCGTTCGCTGGCTGATCGAGCACGGCTTCGATCCGTTCGCGCCGGGCTGCGAGGTCGACGTACTGAGGTCCAGGATGTGAGGCTGCGCGGGGCCGGCTCGCACGAAGGTGCGTCACGTACACGGACCCATGGCCTGGTTCCTCGGTGCGGCTACCACCGCCCTCACGCCGATCCTGCACTGGCGTGCCGTGCCCGCCCGGCACAGTCACACCTTCGGCTCCAGGACACCCTCGCCCGCCTCGCCACCGCCTGAACCCGCAGGGGAGCGACCATGATCGCCCGGACAGGGCCTAGGCGTCGTCCTCGGCGGTTCGTGTGCACAGGTGGCCGGCGGGGCAGGCGTCGCAGCCCGCGTACTCGACATACCCGGAAGCCCGTGCGGCCGCGAACAGCTTGCGGGCGTGCCGGGTGCCGTTGACGCCGGCGTGGGTTCCGTAGACCTCCGGGTCAGGCTCGCTGAGCTGGGCCTTGTGGGCGCGGATGAAGCCCACGGCCGCCGCCACATCGGTGGGCAGTTCGTCCCACATCTCGGTGGGCATGCAGACCTGGCGGGTGGACAGACCCGGTTCGCCCTGGAAGTGCCAGGTTCCGCCGGGCTCGGTGGGCTTCTTCGCGACGAAGCGGATGAGAGGCACACCGTGTTCCTCGTCGGGGATGACGAGGAAGGCGCCATGGGCGTGGAGGGTGTGCAGCGACTCCCGTACGTCCGCTGCGCTCATTCCCGGCCGCTCGGAGGCCACTTTGCCGATCGGCACGAGCGTCGCCTCGGTGGCGCCGTCCTGTGAGATCACCGGGAGCTGACCGGTGTCGATGATCGTGTCCAGCAGCAAGGCGGCCCTGGGCACGACGTGGTCGTACGAGGGGGCGAGAAGAGCCAGGCGGCGCATCAGGTCGATGGCCTCCGGACCCAGCCGCGGATCGTCCACCTTCGAGGCGTCCATGCCGCGCTCGACCTGGTACCACTCGTCGTAGGCGACTCCGGGCGGCTGGAGCTCCTGGAGGGTGTACTGGCGGGGGATGCTGCTCCTGGGGCGCCGCGGCTTGCCAGGCTTCTTCCTGCCCATGGGTTCCCTGTCTACGAGTTGAAGTGTTCGTGGTCTCCTAACGAGCAGGCGGCCTGGAGGTACCCCATCGCGTGCGTGGGGCCCAGGATCTGAGTACGGTGCCGGGCTCTGGTGCGTATCACGCATCCGCCTGCGTCGCGGAACGCCGGTCGGCCGACGAGGTCATGCCGCCCCCGCGATCCCGTCCAGCCGCGCCCGCAGCTCCGGCGTGAGGACCAGGTCCGCCGCCGCCGTGTTCTCCTCCAGGTGGGCGATGCTCGACGTGCCCGGGATCGGGAGCATCACCGGGGAGTGGTCCAGCAGCCAGGCCAGGCAGACCTGGGTGGGGGTGGCGTTCAGCTCGGCGGCCACCGCTGCCACCTCCGTACGGTCGCCCGCCTTGCCCCAGGCCACCGTGCGCCAGGGCAGGAACGCGATGTCCGCCGCCTCGCACGCCGCGAGGACCGGCTCGTGTTCGCGGTCGGTGAGGTTGTAGCGGTTCTGGACGCTCGCGATGTCGACGGTCTTCCGGGCCTCGGCCAGCTCGGCCGCTGTCACCTCGGACAGGCCGATCCGGCCCACCTTGCCCTCCTCGCGCAGGTCCCGCAGGGTGCCGAGCTGGTCGGCGAGCGGGGTCTCCGGGTCGATGCGGTGGAGCTGGAGCAGCTCCAGGCGGTCGACGCGGAGGCGGCGCAGGGCCTGGTCCACCTCCGCGCGCAGGGACTCCGGGCGGCCGTTCAGGGCCCACTCGCCCGTCTCGGCGGAGCGGATCACCCCGACCTTCGTCGTGATCAGGAGATCCTTCGGGTACGGGTGGAGCGCCTCGGCCAGGACCTCCTCGTTGGCCCCGTTCCCGTACATGTGGGCCGTGTCGATCAGCGTGATGCCCAGCTCGACCGCCCGGCGGGCCACCGCGATGGCCGACGGCCGGTCCTCGGGCTTCTCGGTGGGCAGGTGCATCGCACCGAAGCCCAGCCGGCCCACGGGCAGGTCCCCGCCGATACGGAACGTCGTCGATGGCATGGTTCCTGAACTCCCCCTCGTTCGGATGTGCTTGACAATCTAGGGGGAATCCAGGGGGCGTCAGGGCGATTCAGGGCCCTGGAGGATCTGGAGGTAGTTGCCCACCGGGTCCACGATCGTGGAGAAGAACCAGCCGCCCCCGACCTCCTCGACCGGGCGCACCCACGTGACCCCGAGGGTGTTGAGGTGCCTCTCGGCGGCCCGGACGTCGCGCACGGTGATGTTGATCATCTGCCGGCCCGGCTCGACCGCCTTGTCCGCGACGTCGTCCCGCTCGTCGAAGCCGATGATCGCCCCGGGGCCGACGATCAGAAGGTGCTCCGCCCAGCGGGCGCCGAGCGGCTCCAGTGCGGCGCGGTACCAGGAGATCAGGGCTTCGCTGTCCGTGCTGCCGAGGATGACCCCGAGGCCGGTGACGCCCGTGGTGTCGCTGCCGTCGGTGGGTGCTGTCATGGCTGATCCCTCGCTCTGTGTGCCGTGTGTGCCGGGTCGCCCCGGTCGCTGTGCGGTGTGCGCCGGGGGCGCCCCGGGCGCTCGTTCTGTCCTGCGTACCAGTCATGACCGTCCCCGGACGTGAAACTCATCGGTGTCCGCCGCCGGATGCGCCCGATGGGCCGTACCCCTTGTCTGATGGTCCGTCAGGTATGACGATGGCGGCCGTCACCCGGGGCGGGAGCGCCCCGGGGCGGAGGGGAAGGAGGCCGCCGTGCCGGTATCGCCCGGTCTGCCGATACAGCCCAACGGGCCGCTCTCGTACGGGATGCAGCTGCCGGTCCAGTCACAGAGCGTCATCTACGCGGAACCCTGGGAGGCGGCGGCGACCCCCGCCGATCTCGTCCGCGTCGCCCGCGCCGCCGATCGCGCGGGCTTCGCCTACATCGCCGGCTGCGACCATGTCGCCATTCCGCGGCGGCTCGCGGAGGGCATGAGCACCGTCTGGTACGACCCCGTCGCCACGCTCTCCTTTCTCGCCGGGGTCACCGAGCGCGTGCTGCTTATGAGCCATGTCGCCGTCGTCGGGCTGCGGCATCCGCTGATCACCGCCAAGCAGTACGCCACCCTCGACCACCTCAGCGGCGGCCGGCTGATCCTCGGGGTCGGGGCCGGGCACGTACGGGAGGAGTTCGAGGCGGTCGGGGCCGACTTCGACGGGCGCGGCGGTGTCCTCGACGAGAGCATCGACGCGCTGCGGGCCGCGCTCGGGCCCGAGGAGTATCCGGAGTTCGCGGGGGAGCGGTTCTCGTTCGGCGGGCTCGGGCAGCTGCCCCGGCCCGCCCAGGAGCGGGTGCCCGTCTGGGTGGGCGGCTCGTCGCCCGCCGCCGTGCGCCGGGCCGCCGTACGCGGCGACGGGTGGCTGCCGCAGGGCGACCCCCGGGACCGGCTGCCCGCGCAGATCGCCCGGCTGCACGCCCTGCGGGAGGAGGCGGGCGTCGAGGCGCCGATCGTCGTCGGTGCGATCACCGAGCCGCTGTACGTCGGTGAGCCCGGGTGGTCCGTGGGGCGGCGCACGCTCGCCGGGAAGCCAGAAGCGCTCGCGGAGTCGCTGCGGGAGTACGCGGCCATCGGCGTGCACCAGATCCAGGTGCGCTTCCGGAGCCGGAGCGTGGACGAACTGACCGACCAGATGGCGGCGTTCGGTACGGACGTGGCCCCGCACCTCGACAGGTAGGGGAGAGCGCCATGGGCAAGCTGGACGGGCGGGTCGTCCTCGTCACCGGGGCGGCGCGCGGACAGGGCGAGCAGGAGGCGCGGCTCTTCGCGGCCGAGGGGGCGCGGGTCGTCGTCGCCGATGTGCTGGTCGAGCAAGGGGAGGCACTCGCCAAGGAGTTGAGGGAGGAAGCCGGGGCGGACGTCGCTCGGTTCGTGCGGCTGGACGTCGGCGACGAGGAGGACTGGGCCGCCGCCGTCTCCGCGTCCAAGGACACCTTCGGGAAGATCGACGGGCTGGTCAACAACGCGGGCATCCTGCGCTTCAACGAACTGGTCAACACCCCGCTGGCGGAGTTCGAGCAGGTGGTGCGGGTCAACATGACCGGAGCCTTCCTCGGGATCCGGGCCGTCGCGCCGGAGATCGAGGCCGCGGGCGGCGGGACGATCGTCAACACGTCCTCGTACACCGGTCTGACCGGGATGCCGCTGGTCGGCGCGTACGCCGCGACCAAGCACGCGGTGCTGGGGCTCACCAAGGTCGCCGCCATGGAGCTCGCGGGCAAGGGGGTCCGGGTCAACGCCGTCTGTCCGGGGGCCGTCGACACCGCGATGAGCAACCCGGCCCTGCTGGACCCGGACGCCGACCTGACCGCGTCGAGCACGGCCTTGGAGGCGTACTACCGCGAGCTCCTCCCGATGGGCCGGATCGGGCGGCCCGAGGAGGTCGCCGCGCTGGTGCTGTTCCTGACCTGCGACGACTCCTCGTACATCACCGGTCAGCCGTTCGTCGTGGACGGGGGGTGGCTGGCGGGCGTCAGTCCTTTCTGACCACTCCGAAGCAACCTGCCTGACTGGGCGTCAGCTATTGACGGGGCGCGGCCGTGGTGGAACAGTCGGTCGCATCGCTATCTGACGGATCGTCAGATAAGTCGTCGGGAAAACTTGAGGACGGTGAACCTCCGTGGAATTCGGGCTCTTTGTCCAGGGGTACGTGCCCGCCGCGCGTGCCAAGGTGGACCCCGAGGCAGAGCACAAGGCGCTGATCGAGGAGACCGAGTACGTCATCCAGGCGGACAAGTCCGGCTTCAAGTACGCCTGGGCCTCCGAGCACCACTTCCTGGAGGAGTACTCGCACCTCTCCGCCAACGACGTGTACCTCGGCTATCTCGCGCACGCCACCGAGCGCATTCATCTCGGCTCCGGCATCTTCAACCCGCTCGCGCCCGTCAACCACCCGGTGAAGGTCGCCGAGAAGGTCGCGATGCTCGACCATCTCTCCGAAGGGCGCTTCGAGTTCGGCACCGGGCGGGGTGCGGGCAGCCACGAGATCCTCGGGTTCATGCCGGGCATCACCGACATGAACCACACGAAGGAGCTGTGGGAGGAGACGATCGCCGAGTTCCCCAGGATGTGGCTCCAGGACGAGTACGTCGGCTTCCAGGGCAAGCACTGGTCGCTGCCGCCGCGCAAGGTCCTGCCGAAGCCGTACGGGGGTGCGCACCCGGCCATGTGGTACGCGGCCGGGTCGCCGTCCTCGTACGCCATGGCGGGGAAGAAGGGGCTCGGCGTGCTGGGCTTCAGCGTGCAGAAGGTCTCCGACATGGAGTGGGTCGTCGAGTCCTACAAGAACGCGGTCAAGGACGCGGAGCCGGTGGGGGCGTTCGTCAACGACAACGTGATGGTGACGTCGACGGCGATCTGCGCCGAGACGCACGCGAAGGCGGTGGAGATCGCGGTGGGCGGGGGGCTGAACTACCTCCAGTCGCTGCTGTTCCGCTACCACGACACGTTTCCGCGGCCGGAGGGGATTCCGGAGTGGCCGGAGCTTCTTCCCGAGTACACCGAGGAGATCGTGGAGCTGCTCATCGCGGAGGAGCTGATGATCTGCGGTGATCCGGATGAGGTGCTGAAGCAGTGCCGGCGGTGGGATCGGGCGGGGGCGGATCAGTTGAGCTTCGGGCTGCCGATCGGGATCAGTCCGGAGGACACGATGACGACGATCCGGCTGATCGGGGAGCATGTGATTCCGCGGATCGATACGGATCCCGTGCATCGGACCTCGCGGTTCCGGGCTGCGGCCGCGAACTGATTCGGGGCTCTGCCCCGGACCCCGCTCCTCAATCGCCGGAGGGGCTGAAAGATCCGCCTCAAACGCCGGCGAGGCTGGGTCTTCCCCCGGCCGGGCTGGATTTGCCCCGCTCCAAGCCGGAGGGGCTTGACCACCCAGCCCCTCCGGCGATTGAGGAGCGGGGGTGTGGGGCGGAGCCCCCGCCGATGAGCCGGGCGGCGTCTTCCCGGACCGTCGCCCTGTGAGCCGGGGTACGTACCGCGGCCGAAAGCGTGCGTACCCCGGCTGTCCCACCCGGAGAAGTAGCCCACGAGAAGGGACTCCGTCATGCTCGACCACCTCATCCGCCGCGCGACCGTCGTGGACGGCACCGGCGGGCCCGCGTACACCGCCGACGTCGGCATCCGCGGCGGCCGCATCGCCGTCATCGCCGAGCCGGGGACGATCACCGAAGAGGCCGTCACCAGCGAGGACGCCGACGGGCTCGTCCTCGCCCCCGGGTTCGTCGACCCGCACACCCACTACGACGCCCAGCTCTTCTGGGACCCCTACGCCACCCCCTCCATGAACCACGGCGTCACCACCGTCGCGGGCGGCAACTGCGGCTTCACCCTCGCGCCCCTGCACCCCGACCGGCCCGAGGACGCCGACTACACGCGGCGGATGATGTCGCGGGTGGAGGGGATGGCCCTCAAAGCCCTGGAGGAGGGCGTCGACTGGACCTGGTCCACCTTCCGCGAATACCTCGACGCCCTCGAAGGGCGCATCGCCGTCAACGCCGGGTTCATGGTCGGGCACTGCGCCCTGCGGCGACACGTCATGGGCGCGGACGCCGTCGGCGGGCAGCCGACCCCCGCCCAACTGGACGCCATGCTCGTGCTCTTCCACGACGCGATGGACGCCGGGGCCTGGGGGCTCTCCACCACCCAGTCCGCCACCCACTCCGACGGCGACGGCGAACCCGTCGCCTCCCGGCACGCCCGCCCCGAGGAACTGCTCGCCCTGTCCCGCGCGGTCGGCGAGCACGAGGGGACGCAGCTCGAAGCGATCGTCGCCGGGTGCCTGGACCAGTTCTCCGACGAGGAGATCGACCTCCTCGTCGACATGACCGCCGCCGCCGGACGCCCGCTCAACTGGAACGTCCTCACCATCGACGCCGCCGTCCCCGAACGCGTACCGCGCCAGCTGATACCGAGCGAACGCGCCCGCGCGGCCGGCGGCCGGATCGTGGCGCTCACCATGCCGATCCTCACGCCCATGAACATGTCGCTCGGCACCTTCTGCGCCCTCAACCTCATCCCCGGCTGGGGCGACATCCTCGCCCTCCCCGTCCCCGAGCGCATCGAACGCCTCCGGGACCCCGCCACCCGCGCCGAGATGCTGCGCCGCGCCGACAGCAAGGAGGCCGGGGTCTTCCGGCGGCTGGCGAACTTCGGGCGGTACGTCATCGGGGACACCTACAGCGCCGCCAACGAAGGGCTCAGCGGGCGCGTCGTCGACGACATCGCGGCCGAGCGCGGCCAGGACCCGTTCCACTGCCTGGTGGAGATCTGCGCCGCCGACGACCTGCGTACGGTCCTGTGGCCGATGCCCACCGACAACGACCCCGACTCCTGGGCGCTGCGCCAACGCACCTGGGAGCACGAGGACGTCATGCTCGGCGGCTCCGACGCGGGCGCGCACCTGGACCGGATGTGCGGGGCCCCGTACACCACCCGCTTCCTCGGCGACTGTCTGCGCGGGCGCAAGCTCGTCCCGCTGGCCGCCGCCGTCAAGATGCTCACCGACGACCCCGCCCGGCTCTTCGGGCTGCGCGAACGCGGCCGGATCGAGGAGGGCTTCCACGCCGACCTCGTCCTCTTCGACCCCGAACGCATCGACGCCGGACCCGCCACCCTCGTCCACGACCTGCCGGGGGACAGCCCGCGCCTGGACTCCAAGGCCATCGGGATCGTCTCCGTACGCGTCAACGGCGTCGAGACCCTGCGCGACGACAAGGTGACGGGTGCCGTGCCGGGGACGGTGCTGCGCTCGGGCCGCGACACCCGGACGGTGAGGACCGCGTGAGCCAGGCGCCCGAGCGGCTGTTCATCGGCGGGGAGTGGGCCGAGCCCGCCGACGGGCACTACGAAGTCGTCGACCCCGCCACCGAGGAGGTCGTCGGCCTCGCCCCCGAGGCGAGCCGCGCCCAGGTGTACGAGGCCGCGGCCGCGGCGAAAGCGGCCTTCCCGGCCTGGTCGCGGACCCGGCCCGAGGAGCGCGCCGCGATCCTGGACCGTACGGCCGACATCGTCCGGCGCGACTTCGCCGCCCACGCCGACATCGCCCGGCGGGAGAGCGGAGCCACCGCCTCCACCGCCCGGGGGATGCAGGTGGGGGTGGGCATCGCCCGCTTCCGGCGGTACGCGCGCGGCGCGCTGGAGCCGGTCGAGGAGGCCGTCGCACCCCAGGTCAACGAGGCCGGCCCGATGGGGCGGGCCGGGATCTTCGGGGCGCTGGCCGTCCGCCAGCCGGTCGGCGTGGTCACCTGCATCACCTCGTACAACAACCCCTGGGCCAACCCGGCGGGCAAGATCGCGCCCGCGCTCGCGATGGGCAACACGGTCGTCGTGAAGCCGGCCCCGCAGGACCCGCTCTCCGTCCTCCGGATGGCCGCCGCCCTCGCGGAGGCAGGTGTTCCGCCGGGGGTGGTCAACGTCGTCACCGGGTCGGGAGCGGCGGCCGGTGAGGCGGCCGTCGACTCACCGGACGTCGACATGGTCAGCTTCACCGGCTCCACCGCCGTCGGGCAGCGCATCGCGGAGGTGTGCGGGCGTGGGATGAAGCGGCAGCTGATGGAGCTGGGCGGGAAGGGTGCCGCGCTGGTCCTGGAGGACGCCGACCTGGACTCGGCGGTCGCGGGGATCGGGACCACCTTCTCCTTCTACAGCGGACAGATCTGTACGGCTCCGACCCGCGTCCTGGTCCACCGGTCCCGGCACGACGAGCTGATCGCCCGGCTCGCCGCGTACGCCAACGCACTCACCGTCGGGGACCCCGCCGACCGGGCCACGGTCGTCGGCCCGGTCATCTCCGCCGCCCACCGCGACCGCGTCGAGGCATACGTGGAGCTGGGCCGGAAGGAAGGCGCGCGGGTCGTCGCGGGCGGCGCCCGCCCCGCCCACCTGGACCGGGGCTTCTACGTGGCCCCCACCCTCCTCACCGACTGCACCCCTGACATGCGGGTCGTCCGCGAGGAGATCTTCGGCCCGGTCGTCGTGGTCGTCCCCTTCGACGACGAGGAGGAAGGCATCGCGCTGGCCAACGACAGCGACTACGGCCTCATCGACTACGTCTGGTCCGGCGATGTCGCCCGCGCCTTCCGCGTCGCCCGGCGGCTGCGGGCGGGCGGGGTCGGCGTCAACACGGTCGGGCGGAACATGGAGGCCCCGTTCGGCGGGTTCAAGAAGAGCGGGGTGGGGCGGGACGTGGGCTCGTACGCCCTGCACGCCTACAGCGAGACACAGGCGATCGTCTGGCCCGGCTGAGCCTGTGGAGGAGCGGCGGCGAAGCTGCTTCGAAGGGGCGCGGGAAAATTTTGAACCCGCCCAAAACGGAC
Source organism: Streptomyces sp. PTY087I2 (assembly GCF_001687325.1). Lineage (GTDB taxonomy): Bacteria > Actinomycetota > Actinomycetes > Streptomycetales > Streptomycetaceae > Streptomyces. The sequence continues at coordinate 120,212 of NZ_LZRD01000019.1, forward strand.
AGGGCTACGGTTACCGTACGTCGTCGCGCTCGGCCAAGCGTCATGCATTGCAAGGTTTCACGCGAATGTGACCTTGAATTGATGAGGTGTTCACGGGGGATTGGCTACTGTATCCAAGGGTGAGACGTTGGAGTCTCACGCTCCGGATGTGGATATCGCAGCGCATAGCGTCCTTCTCATGACTCAGCTGGACGCGCGGCCACGGGCCGGAGACACGGTACGGGGAAGCGCCCCGGCCGACGGTGGCACGGGCAGCGGCGGCGTACGCGGCAAAGGGCTCGGCGGGAACTCCGTCGGGCTGACGGGCAGTGCCGTCATCGGCATCTCCACCGTCGCCCCCGTCTACTGCCTGACCTCCACGCTCGGCTCCACCGCCGGCGAGGTCGGCGTACAGATGCCCGCCGTCTTCCTGGCCGGGTTCCTGCCGATGCTGCTCGTCGCGTTCGCCTACCGCGAGCTGAACAAGGCGATGCCCGACTGCGGCACCTCCTTCACCTGGACGGTGAAGGCGTTCGGCCCGCGCGTCGGCTGGATGTGCGGCTGGGGCCTCGTCATCGCGACGATCATCGTGCTGTCCAACCTGGCGGGCGTCGCCACCTCGTTCTTCTGGCTGCTGGCGGGCGAGGTCACGGGCAGCCCCGCGATCGCCGCCCTGGACGACAACAAGCTCGTCCACATCGGCACCTGCCTCGCCCTGATCGCCGCCGCCACCGCGATCAGCTACCGGGGGATGACCGCCACCAAGGGCATCCAGTACACCCTGGTCGCCCTCCAGCTCGCCGTCCTCGCGCTGTTCGTGACGATGGCCCTGGACAAGGCCGGCAGCGGCGGCGCGGACTTCGCCACCTCGCTCGACTTCTCCTGGTCCTGGCTCAACCCGTTCGCCGTCCAGTCCTTCGCCGCCTTCACGGCCGGACTCTCCCTCTCCATCTTCATGTTCTGGGGCTGGGACACCTGTCTGACCGCCAACGAGGAGACCACCGGCAGCGACAGGACCCCCGGCCGCGCCGCGCTCATCGCCATGGTCGTCCTGGTCGGCTCCTACCTGGCCACCGCCGTCGCCGCCCAGATGGCCGTCGGCTCCGGCACCACCGGGCTCGGCCTCGCCAACCCGGGCACCGGCGAGAACGTCTTCGCCGCGCTCGCCGGGCCGGTCATGGGCTCCGGGCTCGGCGTGCTGCTCTTCGTCGCCGTCCTCGCCTCGGCCGCCGCCAGCCTCCAGACCACGTTCATCCCGGTCGCCCGCACGGTCCTCGCGATGTCGACGTACGAGGCGATGCCGGCCTCGTACGCCAAGGTCCACCCCCGCTTCAAGACGCCCGGCCGGGCGACGGTCGTGGCGGGCATCGGCACCGGCGTCTTCTACACCGTGATGACGCTGGTCAGCGAGCACGTGCTGATCGACACCATCTACGCGCTCGGCCTCATGATCTGCTTCTACTACGCGCTGACCGCCTTCGCCTGCGCCTGGTACTTCCGGGCCGAACTGACCCGCTCCGCCCGGGACCTGGTCTTCAAGGGCCTCTTCCCGCTGCTCGGCGGCATCCTGCTCGCCGCCGTCTTCGCCAAGACCCTCTACGACATGTGGGACCCGGCGTACGGCTCCGGCTCCTCGGTGTTCGGCGTCGGCTCGGTGTTCGTCATCGGGGTGGGGCTGCTGCTCCTCGGCGTGGTCCTGATGGTCGCGATGGAGCGCCGCAGCCCGGCGTTCTTCCGGGGCGAGGTACTGACGAAGGAGACCCCGGCGCTGGTGGTCGAGGACTGAGGGCGCGGCGGGGCGGGGCCTCGGTCGCGGGCGGTCCGCTCGTACGATGAGGTCATGACACGAGCTTCGGCGGGACGCCTGCTCCAGGTGGTCGGAATCGCTCATGGCGCGATCGGGGCGGTGATCTACCGCGATGTGTTCGCCGACATCGGGCGGGGGCCCGTCCTCGGCTCCGTCCCCGACCGGGGCGACCGGGCCGCCGCTTTCTGGTTTCTGGCCGCCACCCCCACGCTGTGGCTCGGCGGCCGGCTGCTGCGCTCGGCCGAGGAGCACGGGGACCTGCCGGCCCAGCGCGCGGCGGGCGTCGTCCTGGCCGCCGTCGGCGCGGTGGGCACGGTCGCCATGCCGAAGAGCGGCTTCCCGAGCCTGGTGGGGATCGGCGGGGTGCTGCTGCGCAGGTCGCTGCGGTCCACGGACGCGTAGTCGCTGCGGTTCACGGGTGCGCAAAGGCCCCGGCGTTCTTGCTCGCCGGGGCCGCTCCGTGGTGGCCTCCCGGGTCTTACGGCCGCCAGTAACCCAGCGCGTTCACCCGGTCCTTGGGCAGGCCCAGCTCCTTGCGGAGGTACGTCGACAGGGTCCGGGTCGTCGACGTGTCGCAGGCGACCCAGACGTACGCGTCCGAGTGGTCCGCGCCCAGCGCCTCCGGCAGGGCCGCCTTCACCTCGGCGACCAGGTGTGCGCCCGCCTCGCGGCGCTCCACGTGGTGCAGGGTGTGGTGGGCCTCGTCGAGGCGGAACGGCAGTTTCCGGTCCTCCTCGTGCGCGGTCTCGAACCAGATCGTCGCCGGGGTCGACGGGATCGCGTCGAGCAGGGAGTTGATCGCGGGCAGCGCCGCCGCGTCACCGATCACGAAGAGCCGCTTCGGCGCGGGGTCGGGCAGCGTGAAGCCGGTGCCCTGGAGCGTCGCGTCGATCGTGTCGCCCGCCTCGGCCGTCTTCGCCCAGTCGCAGGCGGGGCCCTCGTGAAGGGCGAATTCCAGACTGAAGGTTCCGGCCTCGGGGTCCGGGTCGACGAGGGTGTAGGCGCGCTGATGCGGTTTGCCGGACTTCTCGAACCAGAGCCGCACCCACATCGTGGGGTGCGCCCCGCCGGTCGCGGCGAGCAGCCCGCCGTCCGTCAGGTGCACCCGGCGGAAGCGGTCGGTGACTTGCTCGGCACCGGTCACGGTGAACGTGAAATCCCGTCCCCGGAACAGTTTGAGAACGACGCCTTCCCAGCCATGTCCCACGGTGCTCCCCACCCTCTCCTGCCGCCCCGGCCCACTGCCCAAAGGGTCTCTTTAGGTTAGGCTAACCTAAATCTCGGGGGCTGGGGAGTGGCTGAAAACCACCGGGAACAGGGGATGGGCAGAGCGATGACCGCTGACGTCGACAGCGAGAGACCTGGCGAGAGACCCGATCGGGCGCAGGGGGCCGTGGGCTACGAACTCTTCCGGGACGACTGGGGAATCCCCCATCTGCGGGCCGCCGACGCCCTCGCGCTGGCCCGCGCCCAGGGTCACGCCACCGCCCTCGACCGGGCCTGGCAGCTGGAGACCGAACGGCACCGGGTGCTCGGTACCAGCGCCTCCCACCTCGGCGCGGAAGCCGTCGACTGGGACCGGTTCGTCCGGCGGGCCCGGATCGCCGACACCGCCCGCCGCTGCTTCGACCACCTCGCGCCGGAGACCGCCGCCTGGGTGACGGCGTACGTCGACGGCGTCAACGAGGGCCTTGCCGAAGGGGCCGAGCGGGCACCCGAGTTCGCCGCCGTGGGCCTCGCGCCCGGCCGCTGGGAGCCCTGGACCCCGCTGGGCGTCTGGCTCTCCACCCACATCCTGTTCGCGGGGTTCCCGACCAAACTCTGGCGCGAAGAGGTGGCCCGCCGGCTCGGCGAGGACCGGATGACCCTCTTCGCCACCGACGGCCCCGGCACGGCGGGCAGCAACGGCTGGCTGCTCACCGGCGCCCGCACCGCCACCGGAGCCCCGCTCGTCGCGGGCGACCCGCACCGCTTCATCGAGAACCCCGGCGTCTACCAGCAGATCCGCCTCGCCTGCCCCGAGTTCGACGTCGTCGGCCTCGCCGTCCCGGGCATCCCCGGCATCGCCCACTTCGGCCACACCGGCCATGTCGCCTGGGCGATCACCAACGCCATGGCCGACTACCAGGACCTCTACCGGGAGCGGTTGCACCGCACGCCGGACGGCGGAGTGGAGGCGCTCGGCCCGGACGGCTGGTACCGGGCCCACGCCCACACCGAGACGATCGAGGTGGCGGGGGCGGAGCCGGAGCGGGTCGAGGTGATCGAGACGGACCGGGGGCCGGTGATCATCGGGGACGTGGCCGACGGTGAGGCGGCCCGTGCGCTCCTGTCGGCCGATGGCACCCGCTCCCGGCCCGGCGAGGCCGCTGACGGCCCTTTCATCAGCCTCCGCTACCCGCCCCGTGTCACCGGCGAGCTCGGCTTCGACGTGCTGCCCGCGCTGCTCCGGGCCCGTACGGTCGGCGACGTCGACACCGCCCTCGACCGCTGGGTCGAACCCGTCAACGTGGTCCTGGCCGCCGACACCGCCGGGGACACCCTCCACCGGGTCGCCGGGTACGTCCCCGTGCGCCCGTACGCCAACCGGCTGCGGGTCGTTCCCGCCGAGGACCCGGCGTACGCCTGGCGCGAGGGCGAGGCCGTCCCCCTGCCCCGTACCGAGGTGGACGGCTCCGACGGCTCGGGCGGAATCGCGGTCATGGCCAACGAGCGCGGCCTCGCCGCCCCGCTCGGCGTCGAGTTCGCACCCCCTCACCGGGCCCGCCGGATACGGGAGTTGCTCGGCGCGGGCACCGGCTGGACCCCCGACGCCCAGGCCGCCGTCCACACCGACACCCGCCTCGCCTCTTCCCGCCGACTGCTGTCCCTGCTCGCCTGGGCCCCCGGCCTCGGCCCCGCCGCCGAACGTCTCCGGGACCGGCTGCTGCGCTGGGACCGCCACATGGACGCGGACAGCACCGACGCGACCCTCTACGCCCGCCTGCGCACCGACGTCGTCCACCGGCTGGCCGCCCACCCCGCGCTGAAGGGCGTCACGGGCGAGGACGACCCCTGGCGTTCGGCCGCCTACCCCGCCCTCTTCCGCCCCTGGCTCGCCGCCGTCCCCCGGATCGGCTACGCCCTGGAGAGCCTGCTCACCGTCGGACTCCTGCCGTACGAGGACCGGTTGGCGCTCGTCGCCGCCTCGGCCGAGGCCGTCGCGGCGGCGGCCGAGGAGACCCCGCCCGCCCCGTGGGGCGAGCTGCACCGGCTGTCCCCCTGGCAGGCCCTTCCGGGCGTCACGCCCGACGAGGAGGCGATCCGGCCGGGCGTCGCGGGCGACCACGACTGCGTGCTGTCCACCTCCAGCGTCCCCGGCGTCACCGACCTGTTCGCCCGGGGCCCGGCCGCCCGGTATGTCTGGGACCTGGCCCGCCGCGAGGACAGCCGGTGGGCGGTCCCGTTCGGCGCGTCCGGCATCCCCGGGTCCGCCCACCACCGCGACCAGACGCCCCTGTGGGTACGCGGCGAACTCGCCCCGGTCGTCACGGACTGGAACCTGCTGCACCGCACGACGCTTCACCGCACGACGCACCATCCCGAGGAGAACCCCGCCATGACCACTGACGAACCCATCGCCCCCGCACTCCGCCCGGCCGTTCACGAGCAGAAGATCGAGGGCTTCGGGACCGTCCGCCTGGTCCCGGTCGTCCCGGCGGCCGACGCCGAGCTGCTGCACGGCTGGGTCACCGAAGAGCGGTCCCGCTTCTGGGGCATGGCCGACCACACCCGCGAACAGGTCCGCGAGATCTACGAGTTCGTCGACTCGCTGCCCACGCACCACGCCTACCTCGCTCTGCTCGACGGGGTCCCGGCCGCGCTCTTCCAGACGTACGAGCCGGACGCCGACCCGGTCGGCGAGTGCTACGACGTACAGCCCGGGGACTTCGGCGTCCACCTGCTGATCGGGCCCGCCGAGGGCGAAGGGGAGGTGAAGGGGTACACGGAGGCCCTGCTCACCGCGTTCATCGCCTACGTCTTCAGCGACCCGGCCCACCTGCGGGTCATCGTGGAGCCCGACGCCCGCAACGAGAAGGCGATCGCCCGGATGGTCCGGATCGGGTTCGAGCTGGGCCCGGAGATCCAGAAGCCGGAGAAGACGGCCCGGCTCGCGTTCCTGACGAGGACGGCGCTGGGACTGGCGTAACGGAGTCGTCGGCGTAACGGCGTAACGGCGTAACGTCGTTCTGGCGCAACGGAGTTACGGAGCCGGGTCCGCCCCGTCCGGGTGCAGCGCGCCGCCCGGGCGGAACAGCCGCTTGGCCACCGCGTGCCCGCGCTCCGCCGCCATCCGGAACCACGGCTCCGCCGCCGCCAGGCCCTCGCGCTGCTCGACCAGGCGGCCCAGCTCCCACATCGACTCCACGTCACCGGCCTTCACGGCCTGCCGCAGCAGCCGCTCGGCCGTGTCGGGGCGCCCCTCGGCCCGCGCGGTCAGGGCCAGCGTCCGCAGCCCCCGTACCGCCCGCGCGTCCCCGGCGGCGGCCGCGGCCGCCAGCGCGCGCGGATCGGCGGGGCGGCGGTAACGGTTCCCCAGGACCAGCAGGATCCCGAGCACCCACATGATCCAGCTCAGGCTGATCAGCGTGCCGTTGCCGGTGAACACCCCGGTCAGGCTCAGCGCGCCGCCCGCCGGCAGCAGGAAGTACCCCAGCCCCGGCCCCACTCCCGGTCCCATGCCCGCTCCTCTCCACCGGCCTCTTCGCCCGGCCTCTCCCGCCGAGCGCGCTTCGTCCCTTCCCGCCTCTCAGCCCGCCGTACCGGCCTTCGCGTCGAGGAAGACCGGATTGGTGAGCGCCGCGAACGCGCCCGGCAGCCCGGGAACGGCCGGTGCGTGCCGGACCTCGGCGCGCACGTACGCCGCGTGGGCGGGAGTCGTACGCCACTCCACCACGCCCGCGCCCGCCGCGGGCAGCGGGGTGGTCAGCAGGACCCCCTGATCGGTGACCAGGCGCACCGTGCAGTCGGCGGACGCACCCGACACCTCCAGCCGTACGGTCACGGGAGCGTCCGCCGCCGCCCGCAGCCGCTCGCCGATGCCCGCGTGCCCGCCCCGCCCGTCCGTCACCGCGAAGGACAGGGTCAGGGCGGCGGACTCGGCGAGGTAGGAGCGGCCCGCCCGGATGCCCGCGAGGATCGCCCGCCGCGACAGGGACTCGGCCAGGACGACGGTCTGCGGGTGGCCGACCTGGTCCGGCTCGCGGTGGGCGTCGCTGTTGCCCATCGCGGGGAGCCAGCGCCCCGGCCGGTCGCCGCCGTCGTCCGCGTTCCGTACGGCGGTCACCAGCGCGTTGTCCCACTCGGCGAGGGCGACCTCGTCGTCCGGGGTCCAGGGCCCGTTCCACACCTCGACCGCGTCCGCCTCCGCGAGGCCGAACTTCCAGTTGCAGCCGATGCAGGTAGCGTGCGGATGGGCGGGCACGACGAGCCCGCCGGCCCGCCGCACCTGGTGCGCGTACCGGCCGAAGCGGTGGTCGCGGGCCCGGTAGCGCCAGTCGACGAAGACGCCCGGGTCGGTGCCGACGGCCAGGACGTGCCCGTTGCGGGTGGTGATCTCCTCGCCGGTCAGGATCAGCAGGTCGTCGCCCCACAGCCCCTCCCACGCGGCGTGCGCGGAGGTGGTGTTGTGCTCGCTGCTGTTGATGAAGTCGAGCCCGGCGGCCCGCGCCGCGGCGGCGACCTCGGCCGGGGTGCGCCGCCCGTCGGAGTGGACGGAGTGGACGTGGCAGTCGCCCCGGTACCAGGCCCGGCCGCGCCCCTTGGCCCGCTCGGGCGGGTGGACCGGGGTGCGGGCGGGGGCCGGTTCGCCGAAGCGGAGGGTGACGGTCACCTCGTACGGGAGGCCCTCGGGGGCGACGGTGTAGGGGGCCAGGGCGATGTGCCAGGTTCCGGGGCGTACGGGGCCGGGGAGATAGCCGGGGGTCGCGTCGTCGGCCCGGACGAAGAACGAGGTGCGCGCCCCGCCGGACCAGCCCCGGAAACCGCGCCCGCCCAGGGCCGTACCGCGTTCGTCGAAGAGGCCGATGTCGAGCGCGTTGCCCTGCGTGCCGGGCGGGACGGGCGGTTTGCCGTACGCGTAGGAGACGGCGAACTCGGCCACGCCGCGCGGGACTTCGACCGGAAGGTACACATAGTCGGGCGATCCGACGGGCAGGGTCCCGCGTACGGTCCGGGTGCGGTGGGGGCCGTCGGGGCCGGACCCGGGGCGGTCCTCGGCTCGGGCGAAGCTCACGGGGGCCAACGTTAAGCCGGTGGCGGCGGTCGCGGCGAGGAGGCCGCGCCGGTTCATGGCGGTGTTCATCGCGGTGTTCATCGCGGTGTTCGTCGAGGTGTTCATGGCCGTCACGGTCTCGGATTTCGCCGACATACGGCTTACGTTGGCGCTTCGCACGGACGACGTACAGAAGGACGACGTAACAAGACGCCGTAGGAACGACGGCGACCACGGAGGTGTCACGGAGGTGGCTTCGATGCGGATTTCCACCACGATCTTCCTCACCGACGAGACGGTGACCCCGGTCAGGCTCGCCCGCGAGCTGGAGCAGCGGGGGTTCGGCGGGCTGTATCTGCCCGAGCACACGCACATCCCGGTGAGCCGCCGCACGCCGTACCCGATGGGCGGTGACCTGCCCCGCGAGTACGGCCGCACGCTGGACCCGTTCGTCGCCCTCGGCCAGGCCGCCGCCGTCACCGAGCGCCTGGCCCTGGGCACCGGCATCACGCTGGTCGCCCAGCACGACCCGATCGACCTGGCCAAGCAGGCGGCCACCCTGGACCATCTCTCCGGCGGCCGGTTCACGCTCGGCGTCGGCTACGGCTGGAACGTCGAGGAGGCCGCCGACCACGGGGTGGAGTGGGCGACGCGCCGGGACCGGGTCCGGGACCGGATGGCGCTGATGCGGGCCCTGTGGGCGGACGAGCCGGCCGGGTACGCGGGCGCGTTCGGGTCGGTGCAGGCGAGCGAGGCGCACCCGAAGCCGTTCCAGCGGCCGCGCGGCCCGGTCAACGGCCCGCGCACGCTGATCGGCGGCGGGGCGGGCCCGAAGCTGTTCGCGCACATCGCGGAGTACGCGGACGGCTGGCTGCCCATCGGGGGCGGGGGTCTCACGGAGTCCCTGCCGAAGCTGCGGGCGGCGTGGGAGGAGGCCGGGCGCGATCCGAAGAGCCTCCAGGTGGTGCCGTACGCGGTTCAGCCGAGCCCCGGGAAGCTCGCCCACTACGCGGAGCTGGGCATCGAGGAGGTCGTGCTCCAGCTGCCCCCGGCGGACGAACCGGAGGTGCTGCGGACCCTGGACGCGTACGCCGCGTACCTCTGAGAAGGGGCCCTCCGGGGCCATCGGTGCAACCGGACCCGCGGACAAGGCATCCTTACTCACCGGGGATCGCACAACGCGGGCCGGAGGCCCGCCCGGGTGGGGAGTCGAATGAACAGGCCGTTGCGGCACATAGCCATCTTCTGCGGGCTGCTGGTGCTGGCCCTGCTCCTGCGGGCGAACTGGCTCCAGCACGTCGACCGTCAGGAGCTGGCCCAGCACGAGCACAACGCCCGGGTGCGGTTCGAGCGGTTCTCCACCCCGCGCGGCGACATCATCGTCGGCGGCAAGGCGGTCACCGGCTCGAAGGAGACCGACAGCCGCGACTACGCGTTCCGCCGGACCTACAAGGACGGTCCGATGTACGCGCCCGTCACCGGGTACGCCTCCCAGGCCCGGGGCACCTCGCTGCTGGAGCGGACGTACGACAGCATCCTCAGCGGCCAGGACGACCGGTTCGCCTTCCGGCACGCCAAGGACGTCCTGACGGGGCAGCCCCGGCGCGGCGGCGACGTGATCACGACGATCGACGCCAAGGCGCAGAAGGCCGGCTACCAGGGGCTGACCGACCTGGGCGCCCGGGGCGCGGTCGTCGCCCTGGATCCGAGCACGGGGAAGGTGCTGGCCCTGGTCTCGACGCCCTCGTACAACCCCGAGGTCTTCGCCGGTATCTCGTTCAAGGAGAGCGACCGCTTCACGGCACTGGAGAAGAAGAAGGCCAAGCCGCTGGCCAACCGCCCGCTGCGTGAGACGTACCCGCCCGGCTCGACCTTCAAGATCCTCACGGCCGCGGCGGCGCTGGAGCACGGTGTCGTCACCGACGTGGACGCCAGGACGGACGCCGTCTCGCCGTACCCGCTGCCGCTCTCCACGAACAAGATCGGCAGCGAGGCGGGCGACGCGGTGTGCAGCAAGGCGTCGATGAAGACCGCCATGCAGTACTCCTGCAACAACGTCTTCCTCGACGCGGCCGCCGAGCTGGGCGAGGACCGGATGCGGGAGACGGCGGAGAAGTTCGGCTTCAACGAGGACGTGTACGCGGAGGAGTTCGGCGACATGCTCGCCACGAAGAGCCTCTACCCGCCGAAGCTCGACAAGCCCGGCACGGCCCTCACCGGCATGGGCCAGGGCAGCCTGACCAGCACCCCGATGCAGATGGCGATGGTCACGGCGGCCCTCGCCAACGACGGCAAGCTGATGCAGCCCTACATCGTCGACGAGCTGCGCGGCCCGGACCTCTCCACGCTGGAGAAGAACGAGCCGATGGAGATGAGCCAGGCCGTCTCGCCGGAGACGGCGAAGAAGGTCCAGGAGATGATGGAGCACACCGCGAAGGAGGGCAGCGCCCAGCGCGCCCTGATCGACGGTGTCACGGTCGGCGGCAAGACGGGCACCGCCCAGCGCGGCGTGAACGTCCGCGACGAGGTCCCGTACGGCTGGTTCGTCAGCTACGGCAAGAAGGACGACGGCCGCTCGGTCGCGGTCGCCGTGTTCATCGACCCGACGGACATGGACATCTCCCGCTCGGACATCTCGGGCGGCCGGCTGGGCGCCCCGATCGCGAAGAGTGTGATGCAAGCGGTGCTGGGGGATTAGGGGGCGCCCACTTCAGCCCGTCCGGCGTTTGAGGACGGAACCCTTGCCCCGGAGGGCGTGAAGCTCACAGGGTCCTGGGGCTCGGCACCCCGCTATGTCACCCAGGGCCACCTGGACGGTTCCGTCCTCAAGCGGCGGACGGGCTGGAAGGGTTGTGCGGTCGACCGGAAGGGCCGCGCAGCCGCTCCAGCAGCTCCCCCTCCGCCCGCTCCGCCACCGGGTCCTCCCAGAACCGCACCGGTACGCCCCGCAGGTGGCGGCCCTTCGGATCCAGGATCTGGCCCGCCAGCTTCAGCGGCCACAGGGTCACCGCCCGGTCGGCGATGGCGAGTTCGGGGAACCGGGCGCCGAGCCGGGCCTCGAACGTCGCGATGTCCTCCGCCGACCGCAGCCAGACTGTGAGCAGCAGGTTGTACGGGCCCGACAGCGAGGCGCACAGCCGCATCTCGCGCAGGCCGATCAGCTGCGAGGCGATCCGGGCGGTCTCCCCGGGCGGGGCGATGCCCCACATCGTGACGGAGACCGGCCAGCCGGAGAGGTAGCGGGCGACCTCGCAGCGGTAGACGAGGGCGTCCTCGCGGTGCATGCGTTCCAGCCGCCGCCGGACCGTGCTCGCGCTCACCCCCGTACGTTCCGCGAGGCGGGCGGCCGGCTGACGGCAGTCCTCGGCGAGCAGCATGCACAGCCGGGTGTCCAGCTCGTCCGGCGACGGCAGACCGCGCCGGGGCGCCGGGTGCGGGCGGCCCCGGGTCAGCTCGGACCGGCCGTCCGGGTCCAGCCGGTCGAGCCGCCACCGGCTGCCCTCCGCGTGGACGGCGGTCGCGATCTGGGAGCGGGTGGCGGCGACCCCGGGCAGCGTGTCGAGCCGGAAGCCGACGTACCGGGCGAGGGCGGCCTGGTCGGGGAAGGCCGCCGTGAGGATCAGGTCCCGGGAGCCGGTGACATGGTCGACGGTGATCAGGTGCGGATCGTCCGCGATCTCGACCGCCACATCGTGCAGGGCGCCCGCCGCGCAGTCCACCTCGATGAACGCGACGATCGGCACGGCGGGCCCCACCGCCACCGTGTAGCAGCTCAGCCAGGCGTGCCCGGCCTCGGTGAGCCGGTTCCAGCGGCGGGCGGCGGTCGAGGCGTCGACCCCGAGGACCTTCCCGATCTGCTGCCACTCCGCGCGGGGCGAGGTCTGGAGCGCGGTGATGAGGAGGTAGTCCAGCTCGTCGAGAACGGGCTCCGGACCACCGGCAGCGGCGGCCTCGATGGCGGATTCCTGCGCCGAGCGTGCCATCCGTGCACCTTCCCTGCGGACGATCATGAGGTGAGGGGGGTGCTCCGCACCATACGCCCATGTCCTTGCTGCACGACGCCCACGCTCTCGCCCCCGCCCTCACCGTCCTGCGCCACGCCCTGCACCGCGAGCCGGAACTCGGCCTCGATCTCCCCCGTACGCAGGCCAAGGTCCTCGCCGCCCTGGAGGGCCTCGGCCTGGAGATCACCCTCGGTACGGGCCTGAGCTCCGTCACCGCCGTGCTGCGCGGCGGCCGCCCGGGCCCCGCCGTCCTGCTGCGCGGCGACATGGACGCGCTGCCCGTCCAGGAGGAGACCGGACTGCCGTACGCCTCCGTCCTCGACGGCCGTATGCACGCCTGCGGCCACGACCTCCACACCACCGGCCTCGTCGGCGCCGCCCGGCTGCTGGCGGCCCGGCGCGAGGAGCTGGCCGGGGACGTGGTGTTCATGTTCCAGCCCGGCGAGGAGGGCCAGGGCGGCGCGAAGATCATGATCGACGAGGGGGTCCTCGACGCGGCGAGGGAGCGGGTCGTCGCCGCGTACGCCCTGCACGTCGTCGCCACCGGGGCCCCGACCGGCTTCGCCGCCACCCGCCCCGGCCCGATGCTCGCCGCCTCCGACGCGGTCCACGTCACCGTGCACGGCCGGGGCGGGCACGGTTCGTCCCCGCACTCCGCGACCGACCCGGTGCCCGCGATGTGCGCCATGGTCACCGCGCTCCAGACCCTCGTCACCCGCGAGATCGACATCTTCGACCCGGCCGTCGTCACCGTGGGCCGGCTCCACGCGGGCACCGCCGCCAACGTCATCCCCGCCACCGCGCATTTCGACGCGACGGTCCGTACCTTCTCCGACACCTCCCACGCCACCGTCCGCGCCGCCTTCGAGCGGACCGTGCACGGGGTGGCCGCTGCCCACGGGGTGCGCGCGGAGATCGACTACGTCGAGCAGTACCCGCCGACTGTCAACCACACGGACGAGGCCGCCTTCGCCCTCGCCACCGCCCGCGACATCCTCGGCGCCGACCACGCCTTCGAGGCCCCGAAGCCGATGGCCGGGTCCGAGGACTTCTCCTTCGTGCTGCGCGAGGTGCCCGGCGCGTTCGTCGGGCTCGGCGCTTGCCCGCCGGGCACCGACCCGGCCACCGCCCCGATGAACCACTCCCCGCAGGCGGTGTACGACGACGGCGCGCTGCCCCACGCGGCGGCCCTGCTCGCGGGCCCGGCCCTGCGCCGCCTGGCCGCAGTCTCCCCGCCCGTACCGCTGCCCACACCGCTGACCGAAGAGGAGCCCGCCCGCCCATGACCGCCACCGCCCCCGCCCCCGGGCCGGCCGCCTCCGCCCCGCCGCCCGCCGCGCCCCGTTCCGTCACCGCCGTCGTCGGTCTGCTGATCTTCTTCGAGGTGATGAGCGGCTTCCTCCAGGTCGGCCTGGCCCCGCTGCTGCCGGACCTCGCCGACCATCTGGGCATCGGCTCGGCCGACCTCAACTGGGTGGTCTCCGTCCAGCTGTTGGCCGCCGCCGTGTGCGTCCCGCTGTTCGGCCGGCTCGGCGACCTGTACGGGCACCGCCGGATGCTCCGGATCGCGCTGGCGCTGATCGCGGCCGGCACGGTGGTGGTCGCCCTCGCCCCCGGTTACGAGGTGCTGCTCCTGGGCCGGCTGCTCCAGGGCCCGATCGCCGCTCTGCTGCCCCTGGAGATCGCCCTCGTACGGGACCGGCTCCCGGTCGCCGACGCGCGCCGGGCGATCGCCCGCCTGGTCGGGGCGCTGACGCTGGGCGCGATGGCCGGGGGCGTGGTCATGGGCCTCGTCGACTCCGCGTTCGGCGATCTGCGCCTGACGCTCCTGGTCCCGGCGGTGCTCGCGGTGGTCTGCGTGCCGATCTCCTTCATCGCCGTACCGGAGTCGGAGGGCCGGGCCGGCGGCCGGGTCGACTGGGCGGGCGTGACACTGCTCAGCGCCGCGATGCTCTCCCTGCTCGGCGGGGTCGGCGGCGCGGAGGGCGGCTCCTGGCTCACGGCGCGAGTGCTGGGCCCGGTCCTGCTCGGGGCGGCGCTCCTGGTGGTGTGGGTGCTGGTGGAACTGCGCAGCGCGGAACCGCTGGTCGACGTCCGGGCGTTGGCCGACCGCCGTACGGCCCCGTTCTACGCGGCGGCTTTCCTCTTCGGCGTCTTCTTCTTCGGCAGCCAGGCCCCCAACTCCACGTTCTACGCGGCGGATCCGGACGTGACGGGGTACGGGTTCGGGCTCGGCGCGCTGGCGATCTCCCTGGTCCTGCTGCCCGCGTCGGTCGGCAGCGTCATCGGTTCCCTGGGCACGGCCGCGGTCGCCCGCCGGATCGGCTACCGCCCCACGTTGATGGGCGCGTTCGGCCTGGTGGCGCTGAGCTTCCTCCAGTTCGCGGTGCTGCACGGCTCGGTGGGGCAGATGGCGGTGGGCTCGGCCTTCCTGGGCCTCGGCATCGGGCTGGCGCTGGGGGCCATGCCGACGGTGATCGTGGAGGCCACGGAGCCCGCGCGCACGGGGATCGCCGCCGCGCTCTACAACAACGTGAAGACCCTGGGCGGCGCGGTGGCGGGCGGCGTCTTCGCCTCACTCCTGGGCGCGTTCGCCGGGGGCGCCACGGGGGAGCCGAGCGAGGGCGGGTACGTGACGGTGTGGGTGGTGGGGGCGGTGTGCGCGGGGGCGGCGGTCCTGATGACGCTACTGGCCCGCCGAGAGGAGACCCTCTTCCAGGGCGACCACCCCAGCCCGTCCGGGTGAGCCTCTTCCGGGGCGACCCTTTCCAACTCGTCCGGGGCGACCACCCCAGCCCGTCCGGCGTTTGAGGACGGAACCGTCGGGCGGCCACCCCAGCCCGTCCGGCGTTTGAGGACGGAACCGTCCAGGTGGGCCTGGGTGACGCAACGGGGTGCCGAGCCCCAGGCCCCTGTCTGTCCTCACGCCCTCCCAGGCAAGGGTCCCGTCCTCAAACGCCGGACAGGCTGGTGGTGACCCCGGACGGGCAGGTGGACGCCCCCGTGACGCGGGAGGTCCCGCCGGCCAGGCTGGGCGGGGTCATCGCACCGACCGCAACGCCCCCCGCCGCACCCCCGTCGCCTCCGCCTCGGACGCGACACCGGCGGCGGAGGCGGCGGAGGCGGAAGAGGCCACCAACCCCACCAGTTCCGTCAACGCGTCGATACGGAAGTCCGCCGTCTCCACCACGTCCGGGTGGTCCGCCCACCAGTGCCCGTACGGCCCCCGCCGCAGATGCGCCGTCCGCAGCCCCGCCGCGGCGGCCGGGAACAGGTCGTCGGCCGGGTGGTCGCCCACGTACAGCGTCGCCTCCGGGGCCGAGCCCGACGCCTCGGCCACCCGCGCGAAGAACTCCGGGTCCGGCTTCCGTACGCCCCACTCGTCCGAGGTGACCACCAGATCGGCGGGCAGGTCCAGCGCCCGCAGCAGCTCCCCGGCCCGGACCGTCCCGTCGCCCGCCACCACGACCCGCACGCCCGCGGCCCGCAGTTCGCCCAGCGCGGGCCGGACATCCTGGTAGAGGTCCGACTCGTCGAGGTGCTCACCGCGCCCGGCGGCGACCCGCGCGCGGTAGGCCTCCTCGACGTCCATGCCGGGCCGCAGGATCCGCAGCGCGTCCGTGGCCTCGCGGCCCTGGGCGACGGCCGCGCCCACCAGCGCGCCGAGCGTGTGCGGCGGTACGCCGAGCCAGTCGGCCCAGGACGCCCAGTGCCGGTCGTCGCGTACGAGGGTTTCGCCGATGTCGAGGACGATCGTTTCCATCATCGTTCCGACCTTAGGCGCGCGGACCCCGTCAACGGGGGAACGTCCGGGTGAGTCGGCCCGCACGAGTGACCAGGAGCACCCCGCGGCCTGCGCATACAGGTCCCGGGCCCTGGTCCGGGACGCGCGCCTCGCTCGTATGCTCGGTTCATGACCGATCCCGATCCCGATCCTCAGCGCGGACGTCCCACCTCCAACGCCATGCGGCGCGCGCTCAAACGGGCCCGTGACGGTGTCGCCCTCGATGTGACCGAGGCCGCCGTCCTGCTCCAGGCGCGCGGCGACGATCTGAAGGATCTGGCCGCGTCCGCCGCCCGGGTCCGGAACGCGGGCCTGGAGGCGGCGGGCCGGCCGGGCGTGATCACGTACTCCCGCAAGGTCTTCATCCCGCTCACCCGCCTCTGCCGCGACCGGTGCCACTACTGCACCTTCGTCACCGTCCCCGGAAAGCTGCGCCGCGCGGGCCACGGGATGTTCCTCTCCCCCGACGAGGTGCTGAAGATCGCCCGCGAGGGTGCGGCGATGGGCTGCAAGGAGGCCCTGTTCACGCTCGGCGACCGCCCCGAGGACCGGTGGCCGGAGGCGCGGGAGTGGCTGGAGGCGGAGGGGTACGACGACACGCTCGCATACGTACGCGCCATGGCGATCCGGGTCCTGGAGGAGACGGGCCTGCTGCCCCACCTCAACCCGGGCGTCATGACCTGGACCGACCTCCAGCGGCTGAAGCCCGTCGCCCCCTCGATGGGGATGATGCTGGAGACGACGGCGACCCGCCTGTGGTCCGAGCCGGGCGGCCCGCACCACGGCTCCCCGGACAAGGAACCGGCCGTACGGCTGCGGGTCCTGGAGGACGCGGGGCGCTCCAACGTCCCCTTCACCACCGGCATCCTGATCGGGATCGGCGAGTCGTACGAGGAGCGCGCCGACTCCCTCTTCGAGCTGCGGAAGACGGCCCGCGCCTACCACGGCATCCAGGAAGTCATCGTGCAGAACTTCCGCGCCAAGCCGGACACGGCGATGCGCGGCATGCCCGACGCGGAGCTGGAGGAGCTGGCGGCCGCCATCGCGGTGGCCCGGCACATCCTCGGCCCGTCCGCCCGGATCCAGGCCCCGCCGAACCTGGTGGACGCCGAGTACGCGCTGCTCATCGGCGCGGGCATCGACGACTGGGGCGGGGTGTCGCCGCTGACCCCCGACCACGTCAACCCGGAGCGCCCCTGGCCGCACATCGACGAACTGGCGCAGAAGACGGCGGACTCGGGCTTCCAGCTCCGCGAACGCCTCACCATCTACCCGGAGTTCATCCAGCGCGGCGAGCCCTGGCTCGACCCCCGGCTCCTCCCGCACGTCCGCGCCTTGGCCGACCCGGAGACGGGCCTCGCCCGCGAGGGGGCCAGCCCCACCGGCCTGCCCTGGCAGGAGCCGGACGAGGGCTTCACCTCCTCCGGCCGCACCGACCTGCACGCCACCATCGACACCGAGGGCCGCACGGGCGACCGCCGCAACGACTTCGACGAGGTGTACGGCGACTGGGAGGCGCTCCGCGAGGCGGCGGCCCCCGGCATGGTCCCGTCCCGCCTCGACGCCGACGTACGCCAGGCGCTGAGCCAGGCCGCCGACGACCCGACGAAGCTCACCGACGACCAGGCTCTCGCCCTGCTCCACGCGGACGGCCCGGCGCTGGACGAGCTGTGCCGGATCGCGGACGCGCTGCGCCGGGACGTGGTCGGCGACGACGTCACGTACATCGTCACGCGGAACATCAACTTCACCAACGTCTGCTACACCGGCTGCCGCTTCTGCGCCTTCGCCCAGCGGCGTACGGACGCCGACGCGTACACCCTCTCCCTGGACCAGGTCGCGGACCGGGCGGCGCAGGCGTGGGACGTCGGCGCGGTCGAGGTCTGCATGCAGGGCGGTATCCACCCGGACCTGCCCGGCACGGCGTACTTCGACATCGCGAGGGCGGTGAAGGAGCGGACGCCCGGCATGCACGTCCACGCCTTCTCGCCCATGGAGGTCGTCAACGGCGCGACCCGCACCGGCATGTCGATCCGCGACTGGCTGACGGCCGCCAAGGAAGCGGGACTTGACTCGATCCCCGGTACGGCGGCGGAGATCCTGGACGACGAGGTCCGCTGGGTCCTCACGAAGGGCAAACTGCCCACGGCCACCTGGCTGGAGGTCATCAGGACGGCGCACGAGGTGGGCCTGCGCTCGTCCTCGACGATGATGTACGGGCATGTCGACCAGCCCCGCCACTGGCTCGGCCACTTCCGCACGCTGGCTCAACTCCAGCAGGAAACAGGCGGCTTGACGGAATTCGTCACGCTCCCCTTCATCCACACCAACGCCCCGGTCTACCTGGCCGGCATCGCCCGCCCCGGCCCGACGGACCGCGACAACCGTGCGGTGACGGCGATGGCGCGGCTCCTCCTCCACCCGCACATCACCAACATCCAGACGAGCTGGGTGAAGTTGGGTACGGAGGGCGCGGCGGAGATGCTCCGCTCGGGCGCGAACGACCTGGGCGGCACGCTGATGGAGGAGACCATCTCCCGGATGGCCGGGTCGAGTTACGGCTCGTACCGCTCGATCCAGGACCTGAAGGCCATCGCCGACCTGGCGGGCCGCCCGTCCCGCCCCCGTACGACGCTCTACGGCGAGGTCCCGGCCGAACGCGTCGCGGCGGCCACGGCGTCGGACGGCCACCTGCCGGAGCTGCTGCCGGTGCTGCCGACCTGAGGGAGGGGAGGGGGCGGGGCGACCCGGCCCCCTCCCCGCTCAGCAGCCCATGGCGGCGAGCCCGGTCGGCAGGTAAGACCGGATGAACCGCTCGATGTCGCGGCTGTGGTCATCCTCGGCGCCTGGCAGCTCCAGGTCGAGGATGTAGCTCCTCCCGGCCTTCGGGCACGGGGCCATCACCACGGACCGCGTGTGGGAGACCACGGCGTTGTCACTGACGTCCGAGGCCCTGAGCTGGTCGAAGCCCCCGAGCCTCCCGCTCTTCGCGTACGCCGGCACGTCGAACTCCCGTTGCCCGGAATGCTCGGTGAAGGCGAATTGCATCAGGCCATCGACGTAGATCTGGCAGGAGAACGACTTGTCGGACACCGAAGGCTTCTCGCGCAGCTCCGCGCCGCTGGGCAAGAGGGCTCCCAGCTCGTCCTTGCTGACGTCCCGGCCGCAGGCCTTGCTCGGGACGGTGTACTCCTCCGCACCCCCGCAGGCCGAGACGCAGGCGAGGAGGAGGACGGCGAGGGAGAGGCGGGCCGCGATGGGAAGGCGGTTCTGCATGTGGACGACCAAGTCACCGTAGCCGCCCGCCCCGTGGCCGACGTAACGTCAGGGGGTGATGAACCACACTCCCCTGGATGAGGGTACGGGCGCGCACCTGGCGGCGATCCGGCAGTCCTACGACACCGTCGCCGCCGACTACGCCCGCTTCGTGAAGGACCCCGGCTCGCTGGACCCGGTGTCGCGCGCCGTCCTGTCGGCCTTCGCCGAGCTCGTGACGTCGTCCGGTCTCGGCCCGACGGCGGACGTGGGCTGCGGACCGGGCAAGGTGACCGCGTACCTGACCGGACTCGGCGTCTCCGCCTTCGGGGTCGACCTGTCACCGAAGATGATCGAACTGGCCCATGCAGCCCACCCGGACCTGCGCTTCGACGTCGGTCCGATGTCCGCACTGGCGGCCGGCGACGGCGAACTCGGCGGCATCCTGGCGTTCTATTCCACCCATCACCTGCCCCCGGCTGAACTGCCGCAGGTGTACGGGGAGTTCTACCGCGCCCTGGCACCCGGCGGGCACCTGCTCCTCGTCACCCGGGTCGGTGAGGAGGAGCACCAGCGGCGTACGTACGGCTACGGCGACGGCGACCCTGCCCCCTTCGACAGCTACCGGCTGCCCGCGGACCGGATCGCCGGGCTGCTGGAGCGGGTGGGCTTCGCGATCACGGCGCAGACGCTGCAAGCGCCGGATGTGGGCGAGAAGCGGCCGGTGGCCGGCTTCCTGGCGAGAAAGCCGGCCACCGCCGAGGCCCCGTAGACGTCGTGGTTCCAGCTGGGCCTACGCCGCCGCGCGTTCGCCCACCGGCCGCCTGCGCAGGCCGACATCGGTGAGGGAGGGCGGGGTCCACACCCCGTCCGGCGGGTAGACGTTGGTGCCCGGTGCGACGATCGCGTCGATACGGTCGAGTGTCTCGTCGTCCAGCGTGAGCGAGGCGCCCTTCAGTAGCCCCTCCAACTGCTCCATCGTGCGCGGGCCGATGATGACCGAGGTGACGGCGGGGTGGGCGAGCGGGAAGGCGACCGCCAGCTCGGGCAGGGTGGCCCCGATGCTGTCGGCCACGGCGACGAGCTGTTCGACGACGTCCAGCTTGGCGGCGGTCAGCGGGGCGTCCGGGTCGAACCGTTGCGGGTGCAGAGCCGCCCGTCCGCTGGTCAGGTCGATGGCCCCGCCCTTGCGGTACTTGCCGGTCAGGAAGCCGGAGGCCAGCGGGGACCAGGTCAGCACGCCCATCCCGTACCGCCGGCAGGTCGGCAGGACGGCCCGCTCGATGCCCCGCGCGAGGATCGAGTACGGCGGCTGCTCGGTCCGGAACCGCCCGAGGCCGCGCCGCTCGGCGACGACGTGCGACTCCACGATCTCCTCGGCCGGGAACGTAGAACAGCCGAAGGCGCGGATCTTCCCCGCCCGCACGAGGTCGGTCAGCGCGGAGAGGGTCTCCTCGATGTCCGTGGCGTGGTCGGGGCGGTGGACCTGGTAGAGGTCGATCCAGTCGGTGCCGAGGCGGCGCAGGCTCTCCTCGACCTCCTTGACGATCCAACGCCGGGAGTTCCCGCCCCGGTTGGGCCCTTCGCCCATCGGGAAGTGGACCTTGGTGGCGAGGACGACGTCGTCGCGACGCCCCTTCAGCGCCTTGCCGACGATGGTCTCGGACTCACCGGCGGAGTACATGTCCGCGGTGTCGACGAAGTTGATGCCCGCGTCGAGGGCGGCGTGGATGACGCGTACGGAGTCGGCGTGATCGGGGTTGCCGACCGAGCCGAACATCATCGTGCCGAGACAGTGCGCGCTGACCTCGATGCCGGTGCCGCCGAGTGTGCGGTAGAGCATGGTCGAGCTCCCTGGTGGGTGCGGGTGGGTGGGACCGGATCCGGATCCGTGCGCGCACTGTAGGACTTCGAGCGCACTCGATGGCAAGCGTGCCGCCTGCGCCGTTCTGGTGGGGGACGGTCTTCCGTTTCTTTCTGTCATGGCCCGGGCAATTCTTGCGGGAGTCACACCTGTCGTGACGTGCTGCCGAGTCAGGAGCGATACAAGTCATGCGAACTCCGCCGATGCCGGATTTCCCCCGCACCGCCACCGTCCTCGCCGCCGCAGGCATCCTCGTGCTGGGCACCGCATCCGCCGCCCACGCCGACCCGCCGGGCAGTCTCCCCCAGAACGCCGGTGGTTACGAGCAGACCTTCTCGCCCGCCTACGACTACGACGGTGACGGCTGCTACGCCACCCCCGCCATCGGCCCGGACGGCACCCTCGCTCCGGGGCTCAAGACGACCGGCGCGATCAACGGCAGTTGCCGGGACCAGTGGGACCTGGACAACTCCCAGACGTACGCCCGCTCGAAGTGCAACAACGGCTGGTGCGGCATCGTGTACGCGAGCTACTTCGAGAAGGACCAGGCCGTCCACGGCAGTGGGCTCGGCGGGCACCGGCACGACTTCGAGCACGTCATCTCCTGGGTCAACCAGGCGTCCAACCAAGTGGATTACGTCTCGACCACCCAGCACAGCACCGTCAAGACCTACCCGCGCTCGCAGGTGCGGTTCGACGGCTCGCACCCCAAGGCCGTCTACCACAAGGACGGTCTGAGCACGCACTTCTTCCGCCTCGCCAACGGCAACGACGAGCCGCCGGAGAACCACTACGGCAACTGGCGCTACCCGCCGATCGTCGACTGGAACGGCTTCCCGAGCACGGAGTTGCGTGACAAGCTCATGAACGCGGACTTCGGGGCCGCGACCATCAAGGTCACCGACAAGGACGACCGGTTCCGCAACCTCCTCAACAACTCCAAGCCCGCCGGGATCCCCTTCGATCCCTGGGCGTGAAGGTTGCAGAAGGGCCGTTACGCGGGTGGGAAAGCGCGTCGGTAGTCGCTCGGCGACACCCCGGCCTGCTTGAGGAGGCGGTGGCGGAGGTTGTTCGCGGTGCCGAGGCCGCTCAGCCCGCCGATCCTGGCGACCTGGGGCAGATGGGATCGGCGCTGGCCGCCACCCTGCTGGAGCGGGGCCACCCGACCACCGTTCGGCCGACAAGGCGCCGCTGGTCAACCGGAGCGCGCGGCAGGCCGCGATACCCGAGGAGGCCGTCGCGGCCTGCCCCCCCGATCATCGTGTGCGTACTGGACCACGACGCCCTGCACGCCACCCTCGACGCCGTCGCGGACTCCCTCGCGGGCAAGTCCCTGGTGAACCTCACCTCCGGCTCCCCCGGGCATGCCCAGGAAGCCGCCGCGTGGGCCCGTTCGCACTCCGTCGACTACCTCGACGGCGCGATCATGACCACTCCGCCGGGCGTCGGCAGCCCCGAGATGATGTTCCTCTACAGCGGCTCGCGGACCGTCCTCTACGCCCACCGCCCGGCCCTGGAGGCCTTGGGAGGCCCCCTGCACCTGGGCACCGAGCCCGGCCTGGCCTCCCTCTACGACGCCGCGCTGCTCGGCCTCGACAACGCCCTGCCCGAACTCCTCAAGGCCACCATGGAACGCACCCGGGACGCGGGCCACGGATCCAGCAGCTACGCGAGCGTCATCGAGGTCCTGAGGAAGGGGGTGGGCGGCGCGTGACCGTGGTGGGGTCCTCGCGCTGCTGCGGGAAGTACTCCTCCATCAGGTAGTCCAGGTGCTCGACGTCCGCCGGGCGTATGGACTCGCGCGGCAGGCGGCGCAGGGCGGCAATGTCCTCGGCGTCGAAGAGACCCGTTGCCGAGAGCTCGCCCAGGGCGTTCAGCTCGCTCTCCAGGCAGTCCGCGTCTTGCTCCAGGGCGGCGGCCGAGGCGAGGAGCGAGGCCAGGGTCCGGGCCTCCCGGCGGTCGAAGGACCGCACCCAGTCGCAGATCGTCTCGCACGCCCGCTCCCGGTCCTTCGCCGATTCCGACGTGAGGTTCCGGGTGAGGGCGAGCAGGTGCTCGTCGCCGATGGATCGGGAGGCGGCTGCGGCGGCGGTCGCCCCCGTATGCCGGAACGGACGGCCAGTCACCGCCGGCCGCCCGTTCCCTCCGGTGCTGTTCACCGGGGCAGCGTACGCGGGAAGGCACGCCCTCCGCCGCCGTCCGCGCATCCGGACCCTCAAGTGCCTGGGGCGAGACGCGAAATCAGGGCCTGAGGGCTCAGCCCAGAGTGAGCTGGAAGTAGGCCGTCTCGCGGTAGCCGGGGTGCGGAGGGGTGACCTCCAGCGTGACCGGGGCACCCTTCCGCTCCGGCTTCAGGCGGACCGGGACGGTGCGCTCCTCGCCCTCGGGGATCGGCGGCGCGAGGGCGGAGGCGACCTCTTTCCAGTTCAGCCAGCGCACGTGGTCGCCGGGGGCGTAGTCCTGGCCGGACTCGCCGGGCCGGACGTCGAGCGCGCCGGAGAACGCCTCATCGTCGAGGCGCAGTTGGTCGCCGGTGCCGTTCTTGAAGGTCACGGTGGTGCCGTAGGTGCCGTCGTCGTGTCGCTCGGGGCGGCTGACCGTGACCCGCAGCCCGTCCTCGTACCGGGCCGTCGTACCGGGACCGAGCGGCTGGGACACGCTGCCCGAAAGGCCGGGCTGCTCCAACTGCCCGTCGCCGTCGAGGCCCTTCTCGAACTCGGCCAACGCATGAGCTCCCAGCGCGATCAGCGTGAAGAAGGCGATCAGGGCGATCGTGCAGCCGTAGAACCCCCGCGCGCTCGCGACGGGCGAGGCGTCTGTTGCGGTGGCGGCTGCTTCTTCCGTGTCCATGCCGGCCACGCTAGGGAGCGGTCGGCGCGTGATCATGAGCGCCGGTACTCAGGGGCGGTTGAGTAGGCACGAGGGCCCGCGCCCCTGTCCGGTGAGGACGTGGGCGCGGGCCCTGTGGTGTACGGGGGTGAGGTCAGCGCTCCGCCGCGAACTCCACGAAGGCCGTCCAGGCGGGGGCGGTGATGAGGAGTGCGGGGCCTGCGGGGGTCTTGCTGTCGCGTACGGGAACGACGCCGGGGTAGCCGTCGGCGACCTCGATGCAGTTGTTGTCGCCGCCGTCGCTGAAGCTGGACTTGCGCCAAGTCGCGGTGGAGAGGTCGGGCGTACGCTTCATGATCCTCTGAACTCCTTCAGGACGCCCCTGATGAACGCGATGGAGTCGGGCGGGGGCAGCGACCGATCCCGTGCCCGATCGTAGGACAGCCGGGCGCGCGTGACGTCGGCCGGATCTTCCAGCAACTCGGAGCACTGGTTGCCTTCCACGTAGGCAACGGCACTCCCGTCCTCCTGCCACAGGAGCGTAAGGGAGCCATTCATCAGGTGATGGGCCCCGGACGAGAATGGCAGCACCTGAAGTGTGACCATCGGCAGTTCTGCGATCTTGATCAGATGCTCCAACTGGGCTTCCCACACCTTCGCGTCGCCCACCTGACGGCGCAACCCGTACTCGTCCATGATGATGCGGACGGTCGGAGCCGGATTACGGAAGAGTAGTTGCTGACGGCCCAGGCGCGCTATCACCTGCTCCTCGACCGACTCTGCCTCGCTCTCCGTTTCCTGGTCGCCGGACAACAGCGCCCTCGCCACGTCCTCGGTCTGCAAAAGACCAGGAATGCCGAGGGCGTACTTGTGCATGATGCGGGCCGTGAACTCCAGCCGCATGAACTCCTTGTACTTGTCCTTGAAGACCTCCCGCCGCGCCACCTTCCACAGCTCGACCAGCAGCCCGCCCGTCTCGTAGAACCGGTCCAGGTCCTCCATCACCGCCAGCTTGGACAGCCGTTTCCCCGACTCCAGGCGTGACAGGTAGCTCTTGTCGTAGCGGGTCTTCTCCGCGAGCTGGCCGAGCGACAGCCCCGCCTTCTCCCGTAAGTACTTCAGAGCGCGCCCCAGCGCCGCGCGCCCCGACTCCGCTTCCACTTCCACTTCCGCGACTTCGGTCATCCCCGACCCCTCGCCGTTGTCCTGTGCACAGGCAATCGCGTGCCTCTGTCGAGCGTAGGGCGGCGGCCGTGACGATGGAGGCACGAACGGTAACTGCCACCCGTCAGGGTCACGCACCCCCCCTCACGCTCAAAGGACGCCGACATGACCGACCCCACGCAACTCTGCCTCCTCCCCTGGAGGTCCGTCGAAGGCAAGCCCTGCTACCTCAGCACCGGCGACCCGAACAGCAGGCTCTCCCGGCTCGCCGACGACATGGAGGAGGAGCAGATCGAGTGCGGCAACGTCGTGCTGGAAGGCGCGCAGGAAGTGCTGGCGGACCAGGCGGCCGGTGAGGTCGCCGTACGGTTCGCGCTGACGCAGGCCGTCCTGTCCCTGCGGGACGTGCTGCTCGTCGCGCACAGCCGGGGGCTGCGGCTGCCGGACGCCGACGGCCGATGACGGACGGCGGTGGCTCCCGTAGGGCGACGGCCGCTGACAGACTGGCCCCATGCCTCCGTCCAGCCCCCGCCGCCTCTCCCTCCAGCAGATCGTCGAAAGCCGGCGTCGTGCCGCCTTCGTCGGACGGGAGGCCGAACTCGGGCTGTTCCGCGCCAACTTCACGCTGCCGCCCGAAGATCCCCGGCACCGGTTCGTCTTTCATGTGCGGGGCAACGCCGGGGTCGGCAAGACCTCGCTCGTACGGGAATGGCGCCAGGCCGCAGGGGAGTTCGGGGCGCTGACCGCGTCGGCCGACGAGAGTGCCGACTCCGTACCGGACGTACTCGCCGCGTTCGCCGCGCAGTTCGCCGAGCAGGGGCATCCGCTCAAGGCGCTGGACCGGCTGCTCGGCACGTACCGGCGGGCACTCCACGACATGGCCGGCCGGCTTGCGGCGGACAACGAGGGTGCGGGGCCTTCGCCCGGGGCGCTCGCCGCCGCGCAGGCCGGGCTGCTCGCGGCCGGGGCGATACCGGTCGTCGGGGCGCTGGCCGGGGGCATCGACCCGGCGGTCGTGGCGCGGGGCGCGGGCGGGCTGCGGGCGGTGTTCGGCGGGCGGGCCCGGCAGTTGGAGGAGGCCCGGCTGCTGGCGGAACCGGTCCAGGTGCTCACCCCGGTGTTCGTCGCCGAGCTTGACCGGGTCGCGGACGCCGTGCCCTGGATCGCCCTGTTCCTGGACACCTACGAGCGCACCGCACCCCAGCTGGACCGGTGGCTGGCCGACCTGTTCACCCCCGGGCGGTACGGCGAACTGCCCGCCAACCTCGTCCTCACCCTGGCCGGCCAGCGCCGCCTCGACCCCGCGCACTGGGGCGACCGGGGCCGGCTCGTCGCCGACGTGCCGCTGGGGCCGTTCACGGAGGAGGAGGCGCGTCAACTCCTGCATGAACGCGGCGTGGTGGCGGAGCCCGTCGTACGGGAAGTGCTCCGGCTCTCCGGCGGGCTGCCGGTCCTGGTGTCGACGCTCGCCGCCAACCCCGGCGCGGCCGGTGAGGCCAACGCGACCGCCGTCGAACGCTTCCTGGCCGGGGAGAGCGACCCGGCCCGCCGGGCGGCGGCGCTCGCCTGCGCGCTGCCCCGCCGGTTCGACGAGGACCTGGTCGCCGTCGCCGTACCGCAGGACGGGCCGCACACCGTGCCCGGGCTCTACGACTGGCTGCTCGAACTGCCCTTCGTCGCCGAGCCGTACAGCGGGCGCTCCCGCTATCACGCCGTCGTCCGGGCCCCCATGCTCCGCCTCCAGCGCACCGGGTCCCCGCGGCGGTGGAAGGCGGCGCACGACCGGCTGGCCGAGGCCTTCGCCGCCCGCCGGGACGCGGCGGCCGAGGGCATCGACCCGGAACGCCTCTGGGCCTCGCAGCCCTGGCGCCGGGCGGCCCTGGACGTGCTGTACCACCGGCTGTGCGCCCGACCCCGCACCGCGCTGCCCGAGGCCCTGCGCGCCGGGATCGAACTCTTCGCCCAACGGCCGTCCCGCGCCCGGCACTGGGCCCGGACCTTGGTGGACGCGGGCGAGGATGCCGACAACGCCGTACTGCGGGAGTGGGGCCGGGACCTGCTCGCCGCCATAACCGACCACGGCCCCCGACCGACCGCAGCCCTCGGGCTCCTGCTGACCCGGGCCGAGCTGACCGACCGGGACCGGGCGGCCGCCCTCGTGGCGCGGGCCTGGGACCGGTTCCGGGCCGGGGAGCTGGACGCCGCGCTCTCCGACCACGGGCGGGCCATCGCCGTGGACCCGCGCAGCGAACGCGCCCACCAGGGCCGGGCGGTGATCCTGCGCTCCCTCGGCCGCCACGAGGAAGCCCTCGCCGACCTGGACCGGGCCGAGGAGATCGCCCCCGCCTGGGCCTGGGCGGTGCGGGAGCGGGGCGAGACGTACCGGCAGATGGGCCGCCTGGAGGAGGCCCTGACCGTCCTGGACCGGGCGCACGCCCTGGACCCGTCCGACGCCGTGCCGCTGGGCAGCCGGGGCCTGGTCCGCCACGCCCTGGGCCGGCACGAGCAGGCGCTCGACGACTTCGACCGGGCGATCGCCCTGTGGCCGGAGTACGCCTGGGCGCTGGTGCGGCGGTCCCGGGTCCGCACGGTCCTGGGCGACCCGGTGGGCGCCCTCGCCGACCTGGACCGGGCCGAGGAGCTGAACCCCGGGCGGGCCGGGACGGAGGGGGAGCGGGGCGAGGTGTACCGGGCGACGGGCCGGTACGAGGAGGCCGTGGCCTGCTACGACCGGGCGATCGCCCTGGACCCCGACTACGCCTGGGCCCACGGCAGCAGGGCCCTCGCCCTGGAGGCCCTGGGCCGGTTGCCGGAGGCCCGGGCGGACCTGGACCGGGCGCTGGAGCTGGACCCGGGGTACGCGTGGGCCCGGGCGCAGCGGGAGCGGCTGGAGGCCCGCACGGGGCAGTAGGTTCGCGGGTATGCGCGATGTGCGAGTGGTGCTGATCGGCGGGACCTCGAACACCGGGAAGTCGACCGTCGCCGAGGCGGTGGCGGATCGGCTCGGGTTCGAGCACCGCTCCACGGACGGTCTGGCCCGGCACCCGGGACGGCCCTGGCGGACCCCGGAGCACGAGGTACCGCCGCATGTCGCCGAGCACTACGGGACGTTGACCACCGACGAGCTCATCGCCTCCGTCCTCGCCCACTACGAACGGCTCTGGCCGCGTATCGAGGAGCTGATCACCGACCGCGCGCGGGGCGGGGCACCGGGCCTGGTCCTGGAGGGCTCGGCGCTGTGGCCCGAGCGGCTCGCCCGGCTGACCGTGCCCCGAACGGCCGCTGTGTGGCTGACCGCCGACGACACGGTCGTACGCGACCGGGTGCGGGCGGCGGGGCGGTACGAGGAAGCGACGGAGGAGGAGCGGCTGCTCATCGACCGGTTCCTGGCCCGTACCGATCGCTACCAGGCGCTGATGGTGGACGCCGTCGACGCGCTCGGCCTGGACCGGGTCGACGTCGGAGGGCGTACCGTCGCGGAACTGGCGGACGCTGTGCTGGCGGCAGTCGGTCTTCAGGAGCGCCCCGGCCGCTGACCGCTCACCGCCCCAAAAAGACCTGCGGGACGTCCGTCGACATACCCGTACGTACCCGGGTCACGGCGGGGCTGATTCGGTCGGTGTACTCCTGCCGTATCCGGCGGGCAGAGACGCCCTTGAGGCTGTTGACCAGTTTCGAGACGGCGACCTTCGGCGGGTAGTGCACCAGCAGGCGGACATGATCGTGTTCGCCGCTGAACTTCATCAGCTCCGCCTCGAAGTCCGCACAGACCTTGCGCATGATCTTTTCGCAGCGAGTCAGTATCTCGTCGTCGAGGACTCCGTATCGATACTTCGTCACGAAGACCAAGTGCACATGCATCGCCGAGATCACGCGCCTGCCAGGCCTGTAGTTGTTCTGATCACCCATAAGGCCAATCGCAGTAGGATCTTGGTTGTGCAGCTCCGCTACAACTATCGGGCCTATCCGGACGCCCCGCAGCGCCGTGCGCTGGCCCAGGCGTTCGGATGCGCCCGAGTGGTGTGGAACGACTGCCTGCGCGACCGGAAGGAAGCGCACGCGGCCGGGCTGCCCTATGTGAAGTCGGCAGATCTGTCTCGGCTTCGCATCACTGAGGCCAAGCGCACCGAGTCACGCGCCTGGCTCACCGACGTATCAGCGGTCGTCCTCCAACAGTCCCTGCGGGATCTGGATACCGCCTACAAGAACTTCTTCGACAGCCTCAACGGCAAGCGGCAGGGCCGGAGGGCCGGTCCGCCCCGCTACAAGTCGAAGAAGGACACCCGGCAGTCCATCCGCCTCAACACCAACGCCTTCTCCTTGACGGAGAACGGCGCGGTGTACGTGGCCAAGATCGGCAACCTCAAGGTGAAGTGGTCCCGTCCGCTCCCGGCCGCGCCCACGTCCCTGACCGTCACCAAGGACAGCTCCGGCAGGTACTTCCTCAGCTTCGTCGTGGACACCCAGCCGGATGTCCTCCCCGATCTGGTGGAGGTGGAGTCCGGTATCGACCTCGGGCTTTCCGCCTTCGCGGTCCTGTCCGACGGGACGAAGATCGACAGCCCGCGCTTCCTGCGCAGGGCTGAGAAGAAGCTGAGGCGCCTTCAGCGGGAACTGTCCCGTAAGGCCAAGGGGTCGAAGAACCGGGCCAAGGCCCGTATCAAGGTCGCTCGCCAGCACGCCAAGGTGGCGGACCGGCGCCGGGACTGGCATCACAAGGTGTCCACGCAGATCATTCGCGACAACCAAGCGGTGTATGTGGAAGACCTCGCGGTGTCCGGTCTCGGTCGCAC
This sequence comes from Streptomyces sp. PTY087I2, assembly GCF_001687325.1. GTDB lineage: Bacteria > Actinomycetota > Actinomycetes > Streptomycetales > Streptomycetaceae > Streptomyces. The sequence continues at coordinate 149,944 of NZ_LZRD01000019.1, forward strand.
CCGGCTCGCCAAGTCCGTACACGACGCTGGATGGTCCGCGTTCGTCGGCATGCTGGAGTACAAGGCGGTCAAGCACGGCCGAACCTTTGCCAAGGTGGCCCGTGCTTTCCCGTCCTCACAGATCTGCTCGGTCTGCGGATTCAGGGACGGGCCCAAGCCTCTGCACGTCCGCGTGTGGACATGTGGTGAGTGCGGCACTGTGCACGACCGCGACCACAACGCAGCCTGCAACGTCCTCTTCGAAGGACGCCGAATCGTTGCCGCCGGACAGGCGGAGACGCTAAACGCCTCGTGGAGCGCCGGTAGGACCGGGGCGAAAGCCCCGGCACAGCGCGATGAAGCAGGAAGCCACCGGAAGGGTCAGCCGACCCAGGCCGGAATCCCTGGCCTCCAAGCCAGGGTGCATGTCAAAGTGCTTGCGCGGTCGCCCGTAAAGGGCCCGCACCGACGCACGTGGTGCCGGGAGCGGTGACGGGAAGGGGGCGGGGTGAGCACAGGGACCACGGCGGTCTGGGGCCGGGCCGAGCAGCAGGACTTCCGCAGCCGGGTCCGCGGGGCCCTGCTCGGCGGGGCCGTCGGGGACGCGCTCGGGGCCGGGGTCAGCGGGCTCGTGCTGGAGGAGATCCGCGCCGCCCACGGGGTCGAAGGGCTCGCCGACTACGTCCCCGCGTACGGCAGACGCGGCGCCGTCACCGCCCTCACCCAGCTCACCCTGTTCACCGTCGACGGTCTGATCCGTGCCCAGGTCCGCCGCGACACCGGCGCCTGGCACCCGCCCACCGATGTGCACCGGGCCCATCTGCGCTGGGCCGCCACCCAGCACGACTGGGGGCCCGACGAACGGCGTGAGGACAACGGCTGGCTGGCCGCCGAGGAATGGCTCTACGCCCGCCGCGACCCCGCCCGGGAATGCCTCGCCGGCTTCGGCGACACCGTCATGGGCACCCTCGACCGGCCGAAGAACCCCGCCGCCCGGGACGCGGGCGCGCTCACCCGGTCCGCCCCCTTCGGGCTCCTCGTCGGCTGGGAGCCGGGGCTCGTGCTCCAACTGGCCGTCGAGTGCGCTGCCCAGTCCCACGGCCACCCCGCCGCCCAGCTGTCCGCCGGAGCCTTCGCCGTACTCGTACACGGTCTCGCGCGCGGCGAGAGCCTGGACGGTGCCGTGCAGCACACGCTGGCCCTGCTCGCCGAACGCCCCGGGCACGAGCCGGTGACCGAGGCGCTGCGGCAGGCGCTGGGCTCGGTACGCCAGGGCATCCCGGGGCCGGCCCTGATCGAGGCGCTGGGCGCGAGCGACGCCGCCGAGGAGGTCCTCGCGGTCGCCGTGTACTGCGCGCTGGTCAGCGAGGACATCCGGCACGGGCTGCGGCTCGCGGTGAACCACAGCGGGCCCTCCCGCGCCACCGGGTCGGTCTGCGGGGCGCTGCTGGGCGCGCTGCACGGGGAGACCGCGCTGCCGCCGGCCTGGCTCGCGGAGCTGGAGGGGCGGGCCACCCTCCTCGAACTGGCCGACGACTTCGCGATGGAGATGACCCAGGGCCCCGCCCTGCACAGCCCGGCCGCCGTCGCCCCGGGCTGGCTGGCCCGCTACCCGCGGGGCTGAGGGGCGGCCTGCCGACCTCCCGGCCCTCCCGGTCCGCCCCTGGCCCTCCCGGTCCGCCCCTGGTCCGCCCGGCCCCCTGGTCCGCCCGCTAGCCGCGCGGCCGGGGCGCGGGGGTCGGCGGGTTCACCCGCGCGGCCGAGGCGCCGGCGTCGGGCCGCCGTCCTGGGCGGGGACGGTCGCGGCCGCCCCCGTACCGCCCCCGCCTTCCCCGTCCCCGTACCCATCCCCTTCGCCCTCGTTGATCCGCGCCAGCACCGCGTCCCGCTCCGGGGTGTCCTCCGGCTTCACGAAGCCGATCAGGACGTACAGCACGAGCGAGACCGCCAGCGGTACGGACACCTGGTACTGGAGCGGCACCCCGCCCTCGACGGCCCAGTTGACCGGGTAGTTGACCAGCCAGAACGCGATCAGGCCCGCCGCCCAGCTGATCAGCGCCGCCGTCGGGCCGGACTTCCGGAACGGGCGCAGCAGGCCCAGCATGAACGGGATCGCGATCGGGCCCATCAGCCCGGCGACCCACTTGATCACGACGGTGATGATGTCCTTGAACGTCGGCGAGTTGACCTGGGTCGCGATCGCCATCGACAGCGCCAGGAAGGTCACCGTGGTCCAGCGGGCCGCGATCAGCCCGGCCCGCTCGCTCCAGCCGCGCGCCGTCTTCGAGAGGACCGGGGCGATGTCCCGGGTGAAGACAGCGGCGATGGCGTTGGCGTCCGATGAGCACATGGCCATCGTGTGGGAGAAGAAGCCGACGATGACCAGGCCCAACAGGCCGTGCGGCAGCAGCTGTTCGGTCATCAGGGCGTAGCTGTCGGAGGCGTCCGGCTTCTGTGCGTCGACCAGCAGCGGCGCGCACCACATCGGGAAGAACAGCACCAGCGGCCAGACGAACCACAGCACCGCCGAGAGCCGCGCCGAACGGGTCGCGGAGGCAGCGGAGTCGGTCGCCATGTACCGCTGGGCCTGGTTCCACATGCCGCCGTTGTACTCGAAGGTCTTGATGAACAGGAACGCCAGCAGGAACGTCACCGTGTACGGTCCGGCGGTCGGCTCCGCGTGCCCGTCGGGGAGCTTGTCCCAGACCGTCCACAGGGTGGAGAAGCCGTCGAGCTTGCTCATCACGGCGAAGAGCATCGCCAGTCCGGCGAACAACTGGATGATGAACTGGCCCAGTTCGGTGAGCGCGTCCGCCCACAGACCGCCGACCGTGCAGTAGATCCCGGTGACGACCCCGGTGATCAGGATGCCCTGGGAGATGGAGAGGCCGGTGAAGACGGACAACAGGGTGGCGATGGCCGCCCACTTGGCGCCGACGTCCACGATCTTCAGCAGCAACCCCGACCAGGCGAGCGCCTGTTGGGTCCGGATGTCGTAGCGGTTCTTGAGGTACTCCAGCGGCGAGGCGACCCGGAGTCGCGAGCGCAGCCGGTTCAGCCGGGGCGCGAAGAGCTTCGCGCCGATGAAGATGCCGATGGCGATCGGCAGCGACCAGGTCACGAAGGACGTGACCCCGTACTGGTACGCGATGCCGGCGTAACCGGTGAACATCACCGCGCTGTAGCCGGACATGTGGTGCGAGATGCCCGACAGCCACCACGGCATCTTGCCGCCGGCCGTGAAGAAGTCGCTGACGTTGTCCACGCGTTTGTGCGACCAGAGTCCGATCGCGACCATCACGCCGAAGTAGCCGATGAGTACAGCCCAGTCGAGACTGTTCATGTCCCCCTCCAGGGGTCCGCCTTGTGAACGGGAACGCACTTCGTCGGTACGGCCGTTCAGCGGCGTCCCCTTGCGGGAGCGGGGACTTCGGGGATTGAACCCCTTCCGGCAGGGCTCGGTCAAGGCTGTCGGTTAGTCATGGATGTGAACGTAGGTCAGTAAGACGAACGATTTTACTTGTTCTTGACCTTGTGGGGCGTTGTCGCCGACGTGACCGCGGCCACACGATGGGCGGGCACTTCGTCAGGCTGTGCGGAAGAGAAGTCCGGAGAAGCCGGAGAAGCCGGAGAAGTCAGGGAGCGCGCGGCGATGCGCGAAGGCCGCACGGGATGCGGGTCCCGTGCGGCCGAGAAGTCGAGAGGGAGGGTGCCTCGTGTCCGTATACGAGTACGAGTACGTCAGCGCATCAGCTCGCCCGCGTTGACCAGCAGTGACTGACCGGTGATCGCCCGGGCCCGGTCGGAGGCCAGGAAGGCAACCGCCTCCGCCACGTCCCCGTCCGTGGCCAGCTCGGGCAGCGCCATCCGCCCGGTGAGCCGGGCCAGCACCTCGGACTCCGGTACGCCTTCGGAGTCGGCGGCGAACCGGACGTACGCCTGCACCGGCGGCCCCCACATCCAGCCCGGCAGTACCGTGTTGACCCGGATCCGGTCCGGGCCCAGCTCCCGCGCCAGCGAGTACATCGCCGAGGTGAGCGCCCCCTTGGACGCCGCGTACGCCGCCTGCCACACCTGTGAGGGTGCGGCCACCGCCGACTGTGTGCCGATCACCACCACCGAGCCGCCCCGCTCCTTGAGTGCGGGCAGGCAGGCCCGGGTCATCCGGAGCGTACCGAGAAGGTTCACGTCGATGACCGACTGCCAGGTGGCGAAGTCCGCGTCCTGGAGCCCGCCGAAGTAGCTGTCCCAGGCGGCGACATGGACCACCGCGTCGATCCTCCCGAACCGCTCCACCGCCAGCGCGGCCAGCGCCTCGCACTGCGCCTCGTCCGTGATGTCGGTGGGCAGGAAGGCCGTGCGGCCGCCCTCCGGATCGACCCCGGCCGCCGACTTGGCCAGATTCGCCGCCGTACGCGCGCCGAGCACCGCGCACCCGCCGTCCCGGACGACCGTCTCCGCGACCCGGTGCCCGAGCCCCGGCCCGACGCCCGAGACGATGACGGTCTTCCCCGCGAGCAACATCGACGCCTCCCGGCTCTGGCAGTTCATCTGACGGTCCGTCAGGGTAGAGGGGGCCGCGAGTCGATGGAAGGGGAAGGGAGACCTGATGAGCCAAAACGCCGGAACGGGTGGCGAAGACGCCGGAACGGGAAGTGAGCGGTATGCGGAGCTGGCGGGGACGGGGCCGTACGGGGTCCGGCCCGGGCACGCGCTGATCACCCTGGTCGAACCGCATCCGGGCCATGAGTACGCGTACAACCGCTGGTACGAGGACGACCACTACTACGCGGGCGCGACCGCCATGCCGTGGATGTTCGCCGGACGCCGCTGGGTGGCCACCAAGGACCTCCAGGAGCTGCGCTATCCGGAGAAGTCGGCGGTCGCCCAGCCGGTGGGCGCGGGGTGCTATCTGTCGACGTACTGGGTGACGGAGGGGCGCTACGACGACCACATGAAGTGGACCGTTGCCATCAACAAGCGGCTCAACCGGGACGGCCGCGTCTACCAGGACCGGACCCACGTCTTCACGGCCTTCCAGGACCATGAGGCCACCGTCTACCGCGACGGGGCCGCCGGCCCCCGGGACTTCCACGCTCTCGACCACCCGTACGCGGGCCTCGTCCTCCAGGTCGTCGACGCCGAAGGGCCCGAGCAACGGGGGGAGTTGCTGGAGTGGCTGCGTTCGCGCCATCTCCCGAAGCGGCTGAAGGGGTCGCCCGCGGCCATGGTCACGGTGTTCCGGCCGACGCCGCTGCCCGGTGACCGGATGACGTACGTGAAGCAGGTCGAGGGGGTCGACACCCGGCTGACGCTGCTGTGGTTCCTCCAGGAGGACCCGCGGAGCTGCTGGGCGAGCCGCTTCGCCGGCCTCGACGCGGCGGTCGCGGAGGCCGGCCTCGGGCGGGTCGAGCTGGTCGCCCCGTTCGTGCCGACCGTGCCGGGGACGGACCGTTACGTCGACCGGCTGCGGTGACACCGGATCGTCCGGATCGTGCCGAGCCCCCTCGGCCAGGACGGCGAACCGGTCGAGAGGGCTCCATCAGGTGGTGCAGGTGGTGCAGGTGGCGCTGTGGTGCGTGAACGTTGGTGGTACGTGAACGGTGTCGGCTGATCAGGCGTTGATCGAGCCCGTGGCGACATCGCGCACGAACGCGTTCCACGCACCGGGGACGAAGGTGAGCGAGGGGCCCTCGGGGGCCTTCGAGTCACGTACGGCGATGGACAGAGCGACCGGGGACTTGACCTCGACGCACGCGCCGTTGCCCCCGGAGTACGACGACTTCGTCCACTGGTCCGTAGCACCCTGAAGAATTGCCATGTTCACTCCGGTTCAGAGAGTTGGTTCAGAGAGTTGGGGGAGTCGCACCAACCTGATTCCGATTGGCGTGATCGACGCTACTCGCCAAGCCCCGTCCATGAGATGGCCGTTCACTCGACCGGATGGTCTTTCCCCACTAGACCTTCTGTTGTGCGTGGGCGGCGGTGTACCATTCCGCCGCCACCCGCTCCCTGTCCGGATTCAGCTGGTGTACGACGTTCAGCTGGTGTAGGACTTGGCGATCTTGCTGATGAACTCCCGGGTCTGCTCGACGTTCAGCGCCTGCGCCCGCAGGTGCTCGTACATCACGCTGTAGCGCTGCACGTCGTTCGCCTTCTCCAGATAGAGATCGCTCGTGACGCCCTCGATGTAGACGACGCTGGAGTCCGCGGCGTCCGGGAACTCCAGGATCGCGTACTGGCCGTTGATGCCCGGGTGCGCGCCCATCTCGAACGGCAGGACCTGCACGGTGACATGCGGCAGATGCGACTGCTCGACGAGGTGTTCCAGCTGGTCGATCATCACCTGCTTGTCGCCGACCACCCGGCGCAGCGCCGACTCGTCGATCACGGCCCACAGCCGCAGCGGATTCTCCGGCGCGTTGACCCGGTCCTGCCGCCGCGACCGTACGTTGACGCGCTTCTCGATGTCCGACGGCGGGGCCTCCGGCAGCGCGCCGCTGATCAGCGCCTCGGCGTACGCCCGGGTCTGGAGCAGCCCCGGAACCATCTGGGGTTCGTACACCCGCAGCGACTCCGCGTCGGTCTCCAGGCCGATGTAGACGCTGTACGGGATGTCGCCGAAGGCGTGCCACCAGCCCTGCTGGCGCGAGTCCTTCGCCATCTGCATGAGCGAGTCGACGATGCGGTGGTCCTCGACCTCGTAGACCCCGCAGAGGTCGCGCACATCGCGCTGGCTGATGGAGCGGCGGCCGTTCTCCAGGCGGCTGATCTTCGACTGCGAGACCAGCAGTCGCTCCGCCACTTCCTCGGCCGTCATGCCTTTGAGTTCGCGCAGGCGGCGCAATTCCTGGCCCAACCTGCGTCGCCTGACAGTGGGATTGACGTTGGACGGCACGGAAACGGCACCTCCGGCTATGTAGCTGTGCGTATCTACTGCTCAGCAGATTGCCACCCCTTGCCCCGGCCGCGCTGGGAAATGGCCACACGCGGGGCAGGGGGCGTACGCATCGGTGCGCGGGGCGGCGCGCAAGCGCACGGGGCAGCCGGTGGTGGTGACTACCGGCTGCCCCGTGCGTGGTGCGGCTCCCGGACCGGGTCGGTGACGACTGACGACGGTACGGCGGTGTGCTGTTCTGTGCTGTTCCCAGGTCCGTGCGGTCAGCTCGCGGCGGTGTGCGCCATGCTCCCGCGCCGGGCCTGTGCTTGCGGCTGCAACGGAACGCCCGCTGCCTGCTGCGAACGGCGTGGCTGGACCGCCACTCCGTTCTGGACGTCCATCACGGCGTGCGCCACGAGTCCGCCCATCGGGTCGTGCCTGATCAGGTCCCGGAGCCGGGAGCGCGACGAGCGCCCCTCGTTCCCGGGGTACAGGTGCTTGCCGAGTCCGACCGCGTGGGCCAGCGCGGCGAGCGCCGCGGTCCGCGGGTCCGGCGGTACGCCGGTGCGGATCGCACTGTCCAGCCGGTTCCTGATGTCCCGGCTGATCGCCGTGTCCGTCGCCTGGTAGCGAGTCGTCGGCAGCACCCCGCACATCTGGCCCGCCACGGCATGCACCATGCCGCACCGCTCCAGATGAGCGAGATAGATCTGACGCAGCCCCAGCCGGGGCCCGCCGATCCAGTGGACCGCCCGGACCGGGCTGCCACGACGGCGCAGCAGCTCCAGTGCGGAGTCCAGAGTCGGATCTCCTGTCGGCCGTGGCATCACCACGGCGATACGATCCCCGTCAGGGGCTATCCGTCCTGCCAGAGCCAGCTCCACTAGCTGTGCCCCGGCCAGGCCGAGGTCGAGCGACTGCGGCTGCGCTGTGGTACCCGTGGTCGGGTCCAGAGCGAGCAACAGAAGCTCCTCCGGGATTGTTCTGCGGCTCCTGCCCATCCATGCCTCCCCGCGTGGATGTCTGACAGGGTGACCCCTCTCACATTCATCTGTCGAGAGCGCCTGGTCGCTTTGTGCGGGAACCAGTAGGTATGTCGTTCTCGTCTAGCAGCTCGGCCAGGGGTTCACACAGGACACTGGTAGATGGTTCGGACAGCGCGGGGGTTGCCCCCGCAGTGCATCAGGAGGCATCGGTGGCGGGCGAGTCCCCCGACAAAACGGAGCAGCGGAAGTCGTCGGGGACGGCTGCGGAGGAACGCGACCCGCGCTTCGCCGTGTTCCGTGACCCCGGCGCGGACACGGGTGCGGATGCGGACTCCGGTGCGGATGCGGATGCCCGTACGGGGTCGGGTTCGGGTACGGGTGCGGACTCGGGGGGCATGTCGGACACGGCGACCGCGGTGTTCCGTCCCCGGCTGCCGGAGGACGCTGCCGGGAGTGAGCCCGAGCCCGAGGCCGATGCTGAGTCTGAGAGTGACGTCGAGCCCGAAGCCAAGAGCGACACCGAGTCCGAGAGCGCGTCTGTGACGGCCTCTGCGGCCTCTGGAGACGCCGACGCGCCTTCGGAGGGCGCGGGAGCCACCGGGGGGCGCACAGGCCCGGACGCGGACGTGGAGGCGTCCGAGGCTCCCGCGGACGAGCCGGAGGCCGGCGGGAAGCCGGAGGCCGGGGAAGAGGACGGGGACGGCCGGCTGCGTGCCGCGGTGGCCGCCTGGGTCGATGCCGCGGCCGAGGACAAGCCGAAGGCGGAGGAGGCCGAGGAGGCGGAGGCCGCCGAGCCCGAGCCCGAGCCCGCCGCGAAGGCGGAGCCCGAGCCGAAGCCGGCCGAGGAGCCGGAGGCGAAGGCCGAGGCCGACCAGGACGACGAGTCGAAGCCCGAACCGAAGGCCGACGCCGAGCCGGAGGCTGACTCCGAGCCGGACAAGGCCCCCGACACCGACCCCGACCCCGAGCCCGAAGCCGCAAAGGAATCCGACTCCGACTCCGAGCCGGACAAGGCCGCCGACGCTGAGCCCGACTCCTCCTCCTCCTCCTCCGACGCCTCCGACCTGCGAGGAATCGATCAGCCCACCGCCATCTTCAAGGCGGTCAAGCCGCCCGTCCGGGTCGACCAGGCGACGACCGCGCTGAAGCTCCCGCGACGCGACGACAAGCCCGACGACAAGCCCCAGTCCCAGAGCAAGCCGGACCCGGAAGACGAGACCAAGGGCAAGAGCAAGAGCGGGCCCGAGGCCAAGCCCGAGGGTGACGCCGAGCGCACCAGCACCTTCGTGCCGCTGCGCTCCGACGACGTACGGACCGCCGCCCCCGCGCCCCGCAAGCCGGAGCCCGAGCCCGCGGCCGGTTCCACAGCCGGGTCCATGACTGGGGCCACGGCGGGACCCGAGACGCCCGCGCGCACCCCGGAAGCAAGCTCACCGGCCGCCGCCGCCCCCTCCTGGGCGGTCGCCGAGCGGACCCGGCAGCAGCCGCTGCCGCCGAAGCCGCCGCTCGACCTGCTCGCCGAGCTGACGAACACCCCGCCGCCGCCGGAGACCCCGGTCCGTACGGCGGTCCGGCGGGTCAAGATCTGGACCCCGCTGGTCCTCCTCCTGCTGATCATCTTTGCGATCGTGCAGGTGATGCGCCCGCTCCCGGAGCCCTCGCTGGAGCTCACGGCGAAGCCGACGTACACCTTCGAGGGCGGCGGGACGGAGCTGTCCTGGCCGGGCCAGGGGCAGTCGGCCGTGATGGTGGACGGCGTCGGGTCGCTCGGCTCCGAGGGTGCGCAGAAGCCGGCCCCGATCGCCAGCGTCGCGAAGGTCATGACCGCCTACGTGATCCTCCAGGGACACCCCCTCAAGGGTGACGAGGAGGGCGAGAAGATCACCGTCGACCAGAAGGCGGAGGACGAGTCCAAGCGGCCCGACGAGTCGACGGCCCCGCTGAGCAAGGGGCAGGAGCTCACCCAGCGCCAGCTGCTCCAGCTGCTGATGATCCCCTCGGGGAACAACGCGGCGCGGCTGCTCGCCCGCTGGGACGCCGGTTCCGAGGACGCGTTCATCGACAAGATGAACGACGCGGCCGAGGAGCTCGGGATGAAGGGGTCGACGTACACGGACCCGAGCGGGCTGGAGAAGACCACCGTCTCCACCGCCACCGACCAGCTGAAGCTGGCGCAGGCGGTCATGCGGAACGAGGTCTTCAGGGAGATCGTGGACATGCCCGAGGTCGAGATCGAGGGCATAGACGGCAAGATCTACAACAACAACACCCTCCTGCTCCAGCCGGGCGTGAGCGGCATCAAGACCGGGTCCTCCACCCCGGCGGGCGGCAATCTGCTCTGGTCCGCGAACACCAAGGTCGACGGCAAGATGCTGTGGATCTACGGAGCGGTCATGGGCCAGCAGGCGGGGACCGGCCGGGTCTACGACAGCCTGGAGCTGTCGCTCCAGAACAGCCTGAAGCTGATCAAGGATACGCAGGAGGCGGCCACGTCGGCGACGGTGGTGAAGAAGGGCGACGTCGTCGGGTACGTGGACAACGGATTCGGCGGACAGGCCCCGGTGGTCGCCACCAAGAACCTCAAGGCGGTCGGCTGGTCCGGTCTGAAGGTCGAGCTGAAGGTCACGGACAACGGCAAGGGCATCGCCCACGCCGCGAAGGCCGGGACCGAGGTCGGCTCGGTGACCGTGGGCACCGGCACCGGCAAGGTCTCCGCGCCGGTGGTGCTCCAGAGTGATCTGCCCGAGGCGGCCTTCGGCGACAAGCTGACCAGGATCGGCTGAGAGCCGGGAAGCAGGGCCACCGGAGCGGTGGGGGCGGTCCCCGCACCCACCGCTCCGGTCACCGCTTATGACAGAGAAGCGTGCCGAAGGTACGTGTTAGCGTCCCCGGACAACTCAAGGATGCCGGGACGCGTCCTTGAGGACGTACCAAGAGGTACGCAGAGGTACGGGGCCGGCGGAGGACGGGGAGAGCCGTAGTGACCACCGCGGAGCCGAAGCCCGGACGCGAGGCGGACGGGACCGCCGGTGCCGGGGGCGACGCCCTGCACGTGCGCGTGCCGTCGCCCCGCGTTCCCGAGCCTCCCGCCGAGGGTGCCGCCGCCGCGACCACGTCCGAGAGCGAGCGCGGGAACTCAGCCGAGACCCCGCGCGCCCGGGCCCGCAGGCTGCTGCGCCACCCCGTCACCATCGCGACGGCGGCCGCGGCCGTGCTCCATCTCCTCTGGTTCTTCTTCTTCGCCAACACCGGCGGCGACATCGCCGCGCAGGACGCCTGGGCCGAGTTCGTGGGCCGGCACCCCGGCACGGCGTACAACCTGGCCTGGTACGGGGGCATGCACCCCGTCTCGTACAGCGTGGTCTCGCCCTACCTGATGTCGCTGCTCGGCGTCCGTACGACGATGATGATCGTCGGCACGGTCTCCTCCGCGCTGACCGCGCTGATCCTGGTGCGGGTCCCGGCCGTCCGCAATCCGCTGGCCTGCTCGCTCGCCGGGGTCTTCGCGTTCCTGTGCAACGCGCTGTCGGGCCGGGTGACGTTCGGGCTCGGCATGATGTTCGCGGTCGGCGCGGTCGCCGCGGTGTTCTGCTGGCCCTACCGGTGGCGGTACAAGCGGTGGGCCAAGGCCGCCGTCGCCGCCCCGCTCGCCGCGCTCGCGACCGCGTCCAGCCCGGTCGCCGGACTCTTCCTGGGCGTCGTCGCGGCGGCGCTGTTCCTGCACAAACGACGCCCCGGCGCGTACGCCATCGGCCTCGCGCCGGTCGCCGTGGTGGGGCTCTCCGCCTGGCTGTTCCCCTTCTCGGGTACGCAGCCGATGTCGCTCGGGACGCTGTCGCTGCCGTTCCTCTTCGCGGTGCTGGTCTTCGTCCTCGTACCCCGCGACTGGAGCACGGTCCGCACCGCCGCCGCCGTGTACGGGCTCGGGACGCTGCTCACGTACGTCATCGACTCGCAGATCGGGTCGAACATCACGCGCATGGCGATGCTGTTCGCCGGGGTGGCGCTGCTCGCCGCCCTGCCGTACACCGCGCCGCGCAGCCGCCGCTGGTACGCCCTGGTCCTGGCCTTCGTGGGCCTCAACTTCTGGATCGGCTTCAAGGGCGTCGACGACATCGTCCGCACCGCGCCCGCCGCGTCCTGGAACCGCGAACTGGCCCCGCTGATCAACCAGCTCCAGCAGGTGGAGGCGGAGCGCGGCCGGGTCGAGGTGGTGCCCGCGAGCAGTCACCGCGAGTCATCGGCGCTCGCCCCGTACGTCAACCTGGCGCGCGGCTGGAACCGCCAGGCGGACATGAAGCGCAACCCGCTCTTCTACGACGACACGCTCGACCCGGTGAACTACCGGGAGTGGCTGGACCGCTGGGCCGTGCACTACGTGGTGCTGCCCAAGGACCGGCCGGACAACGGGGCGGTCCAGGAGGCGGAGCTGGTCGAGCAGGGGCAGCCGTACCTGCGCCAGATCTGGGGCGACGCGAACTGGAAGCTCTTCCGGGTACTGGACCCGGTGCCGCTGGCCGACCCGCCGGCGACGGTGGAGCGGGCGGGCGCGGACGAGCTGACGATCACGGTGAAGTCGGCGGGCCGGGTGCTGATCCGGATCCCGTACACGCGCTGGCTCGCGCTCGTCGACGAGGACGGCAAGAGCGTGGAGCGCCCGCTGGAGACCGAGGAGTCGAAGGAGCGGTCGCAGCTGGACGACACCGCGCCGAAGACGTACCTCAACATCCACGGCTGCCTGAACAAGGTCGAGGAGGGCCCGTACGGCGACGAGTGGACCGAACTGCTCGCGCCGCGCCCGGGCGTGTACCGGCTGGCGGCCCCGTACCAGCTCCAGCCGGGCACGCCCTGCCCCGAAGAGCTGAGCTGACCGGTCCTCGTCCGTCCGTTTGTGCCCATCTCGTGTACGGGCCATCGGGTGCGGGATCTCCCTCTGCGGGCGGCGCCCTGGCAAGGTGTTCTGCCATGAAGTCCACGAGGTGCCAACACTGCGGCGGCGGGCGCCGGGGACCGCTGCCCGGAATGATCTGCCCCGGCTGCGGGGCGGGGGCCTCCAGCACGGCGGGGGCGGACGGTTCCTGGGTCGCGCGCGAGACGCTGGCGGGCCGCTTCTCCACACTGCCGCGCCGGCGCAAGGCGTTGCTCGCGGCGGGCGTCGTGGTGGCGGCCGGAGGCCTGGTCACCGTCGCCTCACTGCTGGTCCCGGCCGGCGGCGGCAGCCGTACGGACGCGGCGGGCCGGGCGGGCGCGGTCCCGGACCGGATCGGCGGCGCGGCCCCCACGAGGATCGTGCCCGGCCCGGGCACGGACGCCCCCGGCACCCCGGACGCCCCCTCGTCGGATCCCGCACCGGACGGCGGCCGCTTCACGCAGTGGGCGGGCCCCGGCTGTGCGACGGGTACGTACAAGGAGCGCGGCCGCTTCGAGAGCGGGGACGCCGGCTGGTACACGGTCGAGAACGGCGGCTTCGACGGCGACGGCTGCGACGGCCGGTTCAGCGCGATCCCGATGTCGGGCAGCCCGACGGAGGACCGGGGCTCCACGGCCACCTGGTCCTGGCACCTGGGCCGGGGCTTCAACGAGTGCGCGCTGACCGTCTTCGTCCCCGACAGCGGCCGCCCGCGCGACGCGGCAGGGGAGCCGACCGTCTACCGGGTGCTTTCGGACCCGGACGACGCGGACTCCGCGTACACGGGTTTCGCGGTGCTCCAGACGGAACACCGGGGGAGCGAGGTGCCGGTACGCAGCTACCCGGTCAAGGGGGACGTCTTCGCGGTCCAGCTCATCGACCGGGGCCGGGACTGGGGCGACGCGCGACGGGTCGGCGCGCATCATGCGGCGGCGCAGATGAGGGCGTCGTGTAACTGAGGTGGGGGCGGGGGCGGCCGCACGGGTGCGCGTGGGCAGGGGCGTGCGGGCTCGCAGGCGTGAGGGCGCACGGCTGTGCGGGGCGTGCGGGCTCGTGGGGGCCTACCGGACGAAGGCACGGTCGCGCGGCGACAGGTCCGTGGCGGGTCCGGCGGCGCGGAGGACGGTGTCGAGGGTGCGGTCCGGGTCGGCCTCGTAACACCCGCTGGCCCAGGCCGCGTTGGCCTCGATGACCGCCCATCGCCCCTCGTCGTCCCGGCCGACGTCGACGACGATCGCCGAGGGCAGACCGTCCCCGGCGGCCGCGAGCACTTCGCGCCCGAAGGCGAGCGCGGCAAGGTCCGGCGGCCCGAGCCGGAGGCGGCCGGCCTCGGCGTACTGGGCGGCCGTATGGACGGCCCCGTCGAGGAGGAACAGCCGGTACTCGACGGCGAAGGTCATCACGTCGCTGACCAGGACCACGGTGGCCGGGTCCACGGCGTCCGGTCCGGGCAGCCGGGACCCGTCCGCGTACACGAGCGCCGAAATGCTCTTGTCGTTCGGCGACTTGACGAAGGCGGGTCGGCGCAGCCGGTACGCCTCGCCGATGGGCATCGCCCGGATCTCCCGCTGGGTGAGTGCTCGGGGGAGCCGGGCGAGCCAGTCGGCGGGAGCTTCCAGGAGGGCGATGCCGAGCGCGGGGGCGACGACGTCGGCGAAGGAGGGCCCGGCATGCAGATGCACGGAGGGCGCTTCACCCTCGGAGCCCGCCGCCCACCCCGGTCTCCCTGCCCCCTCCGACACGGCGGAGGCTGTCGCCTCCACGATCCGCAGCCCGCGCCGCAGCGCGGTGGTGCGTAACCGCCTTGCGGAGGCGGTGAGTTGGGGCGGGAGGATGAGGGTTCGCGATGGACATGTCATGGCCGCAGATCCTCTCGTACGGATACGCGGCACCGCACCGAATTTCGGGCGGGGTGGCCCAGGCGGGCGTGCGACGAGGAGGTGCGGGAGGAGAGCCGCGGGCGATATGTGTTGTGCGGCCCGGTGGCGACCTGCTTCGATCGCCGCATGATCATTGAACCGTCGCTCGTACGCGGCCTGATCGCCGCCCAGTTCCCGCACTGGGCGGATCTGCCCGTGGAGGCGGTCGACGCGAGCGGGACGGCGAACGCGATCTACCGCCTGGGCGCGGACAAGGCCGTACGGCTGCCCCGTACCGAGGGCAGCGCGGCGGATGTGGCGACGGAACACCGCTGGCTGCCACGACTGGCCGAGCAACTGCCGTTCCCCGTACCGCTCCCGCTCGCCCAGGGGACCCCGGACAAGGCGTTCCCCCGCCCCTGGTCGGTCTGCACCTGGCTGGACGGCACGAACCCGCGTCCCGGCGACGCCTCTTCATCCTCCGACCTCCTGGCGGCGGACCTGGCGGAATGCGTGCTGGCGCTCCGCCGGACCGCCCCGGAGGACGCCCCGCCCGCGTACCGCAGCGAACCCCTGGCCTCCCGAGACGCGGCGACGTGGGAGGCGCTGGCGGCCCTGGCCGGGGTGGTGGACGCGGAGGCGGTCGCCGCGGCTTGGAAGGACTCCCTGACCGCCCCACCCTTCACGGCCGCCCCCGTCTGGGTCCACGGCGACCTCCAGCCGGGCAACGTCCTGGTCGCGGACGGCCGCCTCACCGCGGTCATCGACTTCGGCTGCACAGGCCTGGCCGACCCGGCCGTCGACCTGATCGCGGCCTGGTACCTGCTGACGGCGGGAGCCAGGGAGACGTTCCGCACGGCGGTGGCGGCCGACGACGCCACCTGGACGCGGGGGAGGGGCTGGGCACTGTCCATCGCCCTGCTGGAGCTGGCCCACTACCGGGAGTCGAATCCGGTGATGGCCCGGATCGCGGCGCACGTGATCGGGGAGATCGTGGACGGCGCCTGACGTCGGTTCCAGTGCTCAACGCCACCCGCGCCACCGCTCACGCGAACGGCCCCGGACGGGGAGTCCGAGGCCGAAAGGATCACCCCGCCCGGGGAGAGAAACCCCAGGTCAGAGTGGTAACGCGTTGTGCCCCCGGCAGGATTCGAACCTGCGACACCCGCTTTAGGAGAGCGGTGCTCTATCCCCTGAGCTACGAAGGCGGGGATCTGTCTACAAACGTGTCTAAAACGGTGTCTCGCAAGCAGCCCGTCTTTGACGTGTTTGGGACATGTTAGTGATCAGCCCATCGAGGGCTGCTCACCGCCGCCAGTGTAGCGGGTGACGAGCTTGTCGCACGGTGGGTATGGCCTGCTGGGGTTCTCGGGCTGTGGTGCTGGGGTGGCCGTTCTAGGTGACCTGCTGGGGTCGTCAGGAGTGGAACGCGTTCAGTGCGCGCGTGATGGAGTTGCCCACCCAGGCGTAGCCGAGGTAGATCAGCAGCGCTCCCCGGGCGCCGTATGCCGGGACTCGCTCGTGGGGGTATGCCTGGTCGAAGCGGGAGTGGATGGACTCGCTGTCCTGGCGGAAGCCTTTGAGGCGACGAGCGGCGGGGGTTCCGGGGGGTACCTGGCGGAGGTGCTCGGTGCGATTGAAGCGCTGTCTTCCCGTCTTCGGGTCGATCTGCCGATCTTCATCGGTCTCGTCGACGCGGATCCGGAATGTGTGAGTCTTCTCGGGGCAGTCGACGGTGATGCGGTGGTAAAAGCGGATCTTCTTTCCCGCCCTGCACTCGAGTTCCTCGACAAGCAGAGGGGTGTAGTGCGTCCTCCCGTCATCGGTTAGTTGGCGTTTGCAGACTCTGCCTTCGGCGACGTAGAGGTCGTGGGAGCAAGTACAGCCCTTGCCCTTGTAACGCATGAGGGGGATCTGTCTAAAATCCCAAAACCGCAGGTCACGGGCGCAGGCTTCGGAGCCCCAAAACGTCTTTTCCCGATCTCAAAACACCCCAGAGCCCGTCTCGCTGTACAGGCACCGCGCACCTGAGGTCGGCGCACAAGACTCCCCAGAACGCTGGCCGCTGCTGATGTAGCGCAGCTGCCCCAGACGCCACACGGGCAGAGCGAACCTCGACGTTTTCAAGCACGATGCAGCTGTGCCACGGGCCGCCCAGNGGGATCTGTCTAAAATCCCAAAACCGCAGGTCACGGGCGCAGGCTTCGGAGCCCCAAAACGTCTTTTCCCGATCTCAAAACACCCCAGAGCCCGTCTCGCTGTACAGGCACCGCGCACCTGAGGTCGGCGCACAAGACTCCCCAGAACGCTGGCCGCTGCTGATGTAGCGCAGCTGCCCCAGACGCCACACGGGCAGAGCGAACCTCGACGTTTTCAAGCACGATGCAGCTGTGCCACGGGCCGCCCAGAAGCTGCGCCAGACCGTAGGTAGGGCGTGGCCTCGGGTCACCCCCTACAGCCATTCGCTGAAGCATGCGTATCCCCGAGGGCTGAGATCTCGACCTGGCCGGATGCGCCCCTCCAGCAGCCGGCCCGGGCCTCCCCCTCCCGGGGGCGATGTCCCTGCCGCCATCGACTGCGCGGGGCCCCTCCCCCTTTTGTGGTCAAGGAAACGGCAACCGCCCTGTCCGTGACAGGTCTGAACCAGGCCACGCAGAGCCTTAAGTAGCTGTTGTCGTTCCGACCTTGAGGGGTGGGCATCGAACGGGAGTCTCGATCGGGTGATCGCGGCCGGCCGTGGGCATGAAGGCAGGGCCTCTTGGTAGCTCGGGGTTGCGAAGCCAACCGAGATCCAGGAGACCCTGTTGCCGCAGTTGTACGTGCTCACGCCGGTGGAGTTCAACTCGGCTGCTCCGTCGTGTGATTGCGTCGCCCACCGGTTCGGGAATGCGGCCGACCATCCGGAGCGTGTTCGGCGGTATCCCTCGGACATGACGGACGCGGAGTGGGCCGTGGTCCGGCCACTCCTGCCGGTGCCGGGCTGGATGCGAGGCCGGGGCGGGCAAACGGAGGCGTACTGCCACCGGGCGATACTGGACGCGATCCGCTATCTGGTGGACAACGGGATCAAGTGGCGGGCGGTGCCGGCCGACTTCCCGCCATGGGACCGCGTGGCCTTGGCGATTGACGTTATGCGGTTGGGGCTGCAGCGGGACCTGCGGAAGATGCGCCAGGACTTCAGGCGGGCGACGCCGCGTTCGACGGGTGCGCGTGCTGCGTCCAGAGCTCGGTTGCGGGTCTTCTCGGTGGTGGTGAGTTCCCGTAGGGGTCTGTTTTTGATGCCCGTGGTCAGCCACGGGCCGGCACCCTGGTAGGCCTGGTAGGCGAGATCGGCCACGATCGGCGCTTCCTGGCGCTCGTAGATCCGGATGATCCGACGGGTGCGGGCGGCGGTCAGGTCGTGGGTGCGGCCCGGCAGGGCGGGCGAGAGCCACAGCAGCCGGCCGTCGGGATCGGTGAGGACCTGTACGTTCACGCCGTGGCGTCGGTGCTTGTGGGAGTAGTCCGCCCGGCCGTCGCCGACCCGGTCGCATTCGGCGAGCGTCCCGTCGAGCAGGACAAAGTCGGGGTCGTGCTCACGCAGCGTCTTCAGCAGGCCCGGTGCACGGGCGGCGAGCAGGTCCACGACCGCGGTGGTGTAGGCATGCGCGGTGGACTCGCTGATCCCGAACGCGGCAGCGATCTTCGCCAGAGTGGTGTGTTCGCGCAGGTACACCAGTGCCACCATCGCGCGCTGTGATGGGCGGAGCTTGCAGCGCCAGTTGCCCTCACGGGTGACGATCAGCATGGTCACCCATTCCACGAGTGCGTGCGGCAGGTCGAGTGCGGCAGGATGGATGACCAACGAGGCCCCCGAGCAGAGTGATTGAGACGTCAGACATCTCGATCAACAGCTCGGGGGCCACGCTCGTTGCGCTTCACGACCCGTCACCCGATCGGTGGCCAACTCGAAGAGGCTCANACACCAGTGCCACCATCGCGCGCTGTGATGGGCGGAGCTTGCAGCGCCAGTTGCCCTCACGGGTGACGATCAGCATGGTCACCCATTCCACGAGTGCGTGCGGCAGGTCGAGTGCGGCAGGATGGATGACCAACGAGGCCCCCGAGCAGAGTGATTGAGACGTCAGACATCTCGATCAACAGCTCGGGGGCCACGCTCGTTGCGCTTCACGACCCGTCACCCGATCGGTGGCCAACTCGAAGAGGCTCAGTGTGCAGGAGTGAGTCCTGGACCCGTGTCCTGGAACTGCGCGCATTCCGAACGGTGTTGGATGCGCTAGTTCCCCGCGTTCTCGTTGTCTCTGTCCGGCAGCGCGCATCGTGTGCATGCCCCGTGAGAGAGCGGTGGCGGGGTTCCTCACGCCCCCGGGCGCCCGTTCCGGCCTGGACGGTCCGATGCCCGGCATCATCGCTCCGGTGATGCTGGGGCGGTGTCGTCCGTCGCCTGATCGGGTGTCCGAGAGTGCGTCTGCCGATGGCGACCGAAGCGGCGTCATGGCGAGTCATGTGACGGTTTTTGCTGGTGAGAGGCTTGCGCCAGTGCTGGTCGCCCCACATCGCTGTGTATGCCGGATCCACCGCGACGATCGCGAGGCCGTGTTCGGCGCCCATGGAGACGATGCGGGCCTTGAGCTTGCTTGTGGGCATGCCGGAGATGAGCCGGCGGAAGCGCTTCTCGCGGGTCTTCTCCGCGGTGAAGTCCAGGTTCTCGATGCCGATCGCCCTCGCGCCGGTCTGCTTGGTCCAGTGCAGGAGCCGGGTGAGGGCGTGCAGGATCTGGGCATCGCAGTGTTCAGCGCTGCGCGGACAGGTCGTGGGCCGACCGGCGGCCCCACCAGGGACGGGATGATCCCGGGCAACCGTACTAACCTCGACGTCTCAGTTGGGGCTGCTGGGTTACTGGGCGAAGCTCAGGAGCGCTTCGCGCGGTCGTCCACCGACCGGTCAGGGACCCTCTCGAATCTCGTGCACGCCTTTCGTGCTGCCACCCGCGCTTCACGCATCACCCTGTGGACTGCCGCCAGTACTGACACAGCAAGACATACTTTGCTTCGAATTTGGGATCATAGCGACTGCTCGTGAATGCGCCTGGAATGGTCAGGGGTCGCCCGCTCATACGCGTGAGGCGTAGATCCCACCATGAACTGCTTCGAGCCGTATGGTGACGCTTCTCGATGTTGGTGACATCGCCCCATGGGATCGATCTTTTCCCAAGGAATCCATTGAATACGACGATGCCATCACGAGTGAGCAAGGATCGACCATATCCCCTGTTGATGACGTAGGCCATCGAGATAATCCACGCGCAGAGGATCGAAAAGACCCACCAGAACGGGCTGGAATCCGTGGAAAGAGTCACTGCGAGCGCGACGCCAGCACAAACGGCCGTCAGGTAGCTGCCCGCCCTCCAGTTCTTGCGCCGCTCTGCCGCATCCAGGGAAATCCAGGCTTCATTCATAGTTGACTCCTCGGCGAGTGGGATATCCGGGATTCACTGTCGACGATTCAAACTGTTTCCACCAATGGTGGCAATGCCAGTCATTACGATCGACCCCCCATCGCTAAGCCGGGAAATTCCTGTGTGGGCGCCCGATATTGCCGCGTATACCAATTGCTCACGAAAAGGCATTCCTGGTGTATTTGAGGCCTGGAAAGCTGACTTGGCGGCCCTGGCGGCCCCGACGGCGGTGCCTGCCCCTACGAGGCTCAGTGCGCCCAAGGCGCAGCTTCCCCACTGTTTCGACACGCACGCATCCACTGTTGTGGCACCCGCTATGGCGAATCCCGCGACCATCGCCGCTGTGGCCACCCAGCCCACCGGACTGAGCATGGCGACTACTCCGAGCCCGACTCCGACCCAGCCCAGTGCCGTGCTGTTTTCCTGGATGAAGTTATGGGCCGCCGAGACCACCTTTCCTCCGGTGGAGTTCCAGGCGCTCCTCCAGAAGCCCTCGTCTTTCTGGTTGCGCTTTTGCTGGGCTTTGGAAGCCGCTCTTCCCTTCCGCATTTCCTCTGCTGCGGCAGCTCGCGCATATTCTTCCTGAGCGGCATAAGTGGTCTGGCCGTACGAGTTGTGGCCGAGGTGCCCATAGGAGTTGTAGCGACCCCTGGAGGGGTCTGCCTTGATGCGCTTCTTGCTTCCCGGTGTCCAGGGGACGTAGGAGCCCGAGTTGCCGGGACTGCCCGGGTTGCCGCCCGAGACCGCCGAGTTGATCTTCTTGGGCTTGTTCGGGACTCCGCCCTTGCCGCAGGTGATCGACTTCCCGCACTCCTCCAACGCCTCACCCGAAGGGTCGGAGAACGTGACGGGGTTGTTGTTGCCGTAGACATATGGGTTGAGCTGCGTCGGGTCGTCCTTGATCAAGAGCGGGTCCACCGACAGGAAGCGGCCCAGGGACGGGTCGTATTCGCGGGCACCGAGGTGGGTGTAGCCGGTGGGGTCGGTGGTGCCGCCGACGAAGCCTCGGTCACCGGGCCAGGAGGTGCTGCCGGTGGTGGAGCGCTGGCCGCCGAAGGGGAGTTGTTTGCGTCGGGTGACGGCCTGGGTCGCGCCCATGGTGATGGCGATCATCGCAGTGCCCTGATGGTCGCCGAAGAGGAACGAGAACCCGCCGCTGGTGCGGACCGCGACCGTTTCGCCGCCGTGCGTGTAGTAGCGGGTGGCGGTCTTCGCGCCGGTCGAGGTGACGTTCAGTTCGTTGCCGCCGGGCAGGTACGCGGTCGTGGAGCCGTCGGCGTTCTTCGCGAGCATGCGGTTGCCGGCCGAGTCGTAGACGTATTCGGTGGTCTTGCCGTCCTCGACGATCTTGGCGAGGTGGCCCTCCACGTCCCAGGTCAGATCCTGGTCGCGTGCGCCACCGGTGCGCTTGGTGATGTTGCCGGCGTCGTCGTAGGTGAAGGACTCCGTCGTGCCGTCTTCCGCCCCACCGGTCGTGGTGACCGAGCGCAGTGCGTGCGGGCGGGTGTCTGTGGCCTTGCCCGCGGTGTGGGTGCGGGTGATGTCCGTGTCGCCGCCGGTGGCGTGCTGGACCTCCTTCGTACGGTTGCTGGCGTCATCGTAGGTGTAGGAGTGCCAGTACGAGTCCGGGCCGCCGACGGTGCCTGCCGAAGGTGCCCCCGCGCAGTTGTCCGCGGGTGCCTTGGCCGTCCATGCCTCGGTCATCCGACGCAGTGCGTCCAGGGCGAAGCACTGGGTGTCGGTGACCGCCGATTCGTCCTGCCCGGACGTGCTGGAGATCCGGGTGGTGTTGCCCGCCAGGTCGTAGCCGTAGCGGGTGTCCTCCACGCGGAGCGCGACGTCGCCGTCGACCGTGGACCGGGTGAGCCGGCCGGTGTGCTCGTCGAACTCCTGGGTGCGGTACACCTTCTGGCCAAGGTGCCCGTACTCGGCACGGACCTGACGGCCGTACACGTCGTAGCGGGTGTCATTGACCAGGACCACTCCGCCCGACGTGGTCTTGAGTGGCAGGTTCCCCTGGCCGAAGACCGTGGTCTGGCGTTCGGAGGGCAGTCCCGCCAGGGCGGGGTGCATCACCCATTCCTGGGCTCCGGTGTACTGGTTGTATCCGAACTTCCACGTATAGGTCCCGGCAGCCGCCCCATCCGGCACTGTCGTAGTGGAGGACGTGGGCTGCCCGAGGTCGGTGTAGCCGTCGACCGTCGTGGTGTATGCCTTGCCGTCCACGTAGCGAGTATCCGACGAGGGCAGCCCTTTGGCCACCGTGTCGTAGGACCAGGCCGCACGCACCGTCGAGCCCTGCTTCAGCTCCTTCTGCCGACTCAGCTCGTCGTAGACCGTGGTGAGCTCGACGCCCCGGGCGTCCGTGGTCTTCACTGGACGGTCGGCGTTGTCGTACGTGGTCTTGGCGGTCCCCTTGTCCGGGTCGTTCGCCTCGATCTGGCGGCCACGCGCGTCGAACTTCCAGGTCCAGGCGATTTTGGCCGGGTCGGTCATCTTCGCCAGCCGACCGTGCTTGTCGTACTCGTAGGAGGTGACCAGGAACTTGGTCCGCGCCGCGTCCGTGTAGTCGTGTGACTCGGTTTTGCGGCCGAGTGCGTCCACGATCGTCGTCGTGGCGGTGCCTCCCTTCGGCGGGATGACCGTGGTGCGGTCGCCCGCGTACTGGGTCAGCGTGCGCTTGGTCTCGTCACCGAACTTCAGCGAGATGACCTCTGTGGCACGGTCCGCACCGTCGTACTTCGTCTCGGTGCCCGCCGGTACCTTGGAGTCGTCTCCGCCGACGAGGGTGGTCGAGGCCGCACCGTTCGCGAAGTAGGAGTCGTAGGTCTTCCAGACCTGCCCGCGGGTGTCGTAGCGGGTCTCGGAGACGACCCGGTTGCCCGCTGAGCCGATTGCCGCGGTCTGGGTCTGCCGCGGGCGCAGCAGGCCGTCATAGAAGGCGTACGAAGTGTCGTATTGGCCGAGGTAGTTGAGGACCTTGCTGGTGACCACGTTCGGCTGGGTGGCGGAGACGCGGTAGGCGAACTCGGCTGAGGGCTGCGTCGGATGGTCGCCCTTGGGCCAGGCCGGGCCCCAGCCCTTGGTGGTCCGGCCGAGCGCGTCGTACTCCAGGTCCATGCGCTTGCCGTTCGCGTCCACCGTCGCCGTGGTCAGCCCGCGGCGCGGGTCGGTGACCACCTTCGTGGTGTGGCCGAGGGCGTTCGTGGAGACCGTCTCCGTCGGTGCCTGGCCGGTGGCCGGGTTGTACGTGACTGTCTTCTTCGCTCCGGCCGCGTCCGTCACTTCGGTCTCACGGCCGTAGCTGTCGTACGCTGCCTTGCTGACCGTGAGGAAGCCGGTGCCCGCGCCGTCGTTCTCGTCGCTGCGGGTCATATCCCCCTTCGTGGGGGCGGCTCCCAGAGTGGTTGAGCCGTCGTAGTACGTGCGTTGGGTCGAGATTAGGTCGGCCGGCAGAGAGGTCGTCGTCCCGCACGTCTTGGCGACCGTCTTCGTCTCGGCAACCGCATGGAGGATGTTGACGCCGGTGTTACGGGCGTACGAGATGGTGGTGCACTTCTCGTCGCCGGTCTTGGCCGTATCGCCCGTCTCGGACTCGGAGGTGACCATGCCGTAGGAGTCGAACTGCCGTGACAGTTCGGTGCGGCGGAGGCTGCCGCCTGTGATCGTGGTGCGTGTCTGGTCCTTCTGTGTGCCGGTCCGGTACGCGTACACGGTCGGCAGGCTGTCCGCCGAGCGGGAGTGCGTCGCGGTGGCCGCCGAGCGCCACGGGGTGTAGGTGGTGGCGGAGATGAGTGGTCCGCCGGAGCCGTTGTATGTGGCTTCCTCGCGGGTCATTCCGCCGAAGGCCTCGCGGTCGGTGGCCTCGTTGCCCTCGCCGTCGGCGACCTTCGCCCCGTCGATGCCTCGGAAGTAGCGGGACTCGTTCAGCGTCTGCGTGCCCTCGGCAGGATCGCCCGTCCGCACCTGGACCCGTTCGTACCCCTTGCGGGAGCCATACGTACGGTGCTTGGCCTTGGTGAACTCGTCGTCCTCCTTGGTCCAGGCAAGCCCGCCCAGATAGGAGTAGTCGGTCCGCTTGACCGGTGCGCCGGAGGTGTCGTCCGACTCCAGGACCTGCGTGACCACATACGAGTGGAACCAGTCCTGATACGGCTCGTAGCCCTCCACCGGTGCGTCCGGCGGCGACCACATCACCGGATAGCAGCGCTTCGTGTTCGAAGCCGCGCTGGGCAGACTGGTCTTCGAGCATTCCTGAGCCGAGTAGGTGACTCCGATCGAGCCGCCCGACTCGGTGGCGACCTTATGGACGCGGTAGCGGTTGTACGCGGGTACCGCGTCCACCGCGCCCGCGACCCGGTTGGGAAGCTGGACGCCGTGGAACGTGGTCTTCGGCAGTGTGATCGTGGTCCCGGCGCTGTGCCCGGTCCGGGTGATCGAGGACAGCCACAGCGGAGGATCGGTGCCGTCCCCGGTGGAGGGGAAGCTGTGCTCCAGCCCCCAGGAGTCGACCTTCTGATAGGCGCCGGCATTCCACACGGAGGTGACCACACCCTTCAGGCGCTTCCGCGTGAAGTACGAGGGCGACGAACCCGACTCGCACGTGGCACCCGACTTGCATACTTGGTCGAACGGCACGTCCGGCCACTTCTTGGCGTTTGCCTCGGTGAGCTTGTCCGCCGCGCAGTCGAACGAGTCGGTGGCCAGGCACCGTTCGGCGACCGTGAAGTCCACCTTCGCGGCCGGCCGGCCGTAGAAATTGGAACTGCGCAGCCCGTACTCGATGCGCTTCAGGTAGCCACCGCGGGTATACGGGGTGAGGGTGCCCTTGTAGTTGGCGTCGATCGCGCGCTGGTAGGAGTTGGATTCCTTGGCCCAGTAGTACGTCATGGCGTTGCCATGCGTGTCGATCACCGCGTCGAGGTTCCAGCGCCAGGCCTGCTGGCACCAGGAGTCCTTGAACGCACTCGCGTGGCAGGGCTCGCCGGACTGGTTGCCGAACACCGGTACGGTCCAGACCGAGTCGGTCTCCTCCTTGCCCGCTGCCCAGCCGTTGGGCCGGTTGTAGCCGAAGTAGTAGGCGGTGCCGTCCGGGGCGGTCACCTTCCAGTACTCGTTGTCGTTGTCCCCGTTGGCCCGCGCGGAGTTCTTCAGAAGCTCCACCCGCGTACCGTCATCGGCCTTCTTCCTCCACACACCGGTGACGTCGTCCTTGACGAGCTCACTGGACGAACCGCCGAGCGACAGCGTGGCGTTGTCCTTCTTCCAGCACTGGTCACCGACCTTGTGCGACGGGTTGTTCCCGCCGGTCTTGTCGTCCTGGCAGGAGGTGTATCGGCGCTCGATGGATCCGGGGGACAGCGACCAGCCGTCACCGATCCAGTTGGCCTGGTTGTTCGTCGCCGCCGTACGGCCGTCGACGGCCTGCGAGGAGTACGAGAGTCCGAGGTCGGGCGTAAGGCCGCCCGGGGCCGTGGGGGTCTCCATCTCATAGGTCCAGGAGAACCCGCCCGAGGAACCGCCGGAATCCCACTTCCCCGACGGGGACAGTGAGGTGGCGGTGAAGTCGCCGTTCGCGCCGGAGGGGGCGGCGGTAACGGCGAGCAGCGTGGCGCCTTCGGCCACGGTGGAGGTGCGGATACGGCTGACCGGGGAGGCCTGCTGCACCGGCTGACCGGTCTCAGCTGCGGACTCGTCGCTGATCCCGGTGGTGAGGTCGGCCGACAGGGTCTTGTTCTTGGGGTCATTGTGCGAGGGGAGGGTCTTGCCAGGCATGCAGCCCTTGTCGCCCGGTGTGGTCAGCGCGCAGACGGGGACCTCGCGCAGCACCAGACGTGAAGCCCAGTCACCGCCGTAGATTCCGGCGAAGGAGGAGTAGTCAAGGGTGAGGCCGACCGTGCCCTTGCCCTCGTCAGTGCCGTGCCCCTGCACCGCGACGAGGATGCCGTCAACGCCCGCTGTGTGGGCAGCGCTTCGGTCGAGAACCTGGACCTGTGCCTGCTCCGGGTCGGCTGCTGCCTTTCGTGGGGCCTTGCCGTGCCTGACCTCGACCGGAAGGGACCCGGCCTTGGACCGGCTGCGCTTGTCTCCGTGTTCGGTGACCGGCACGGTGACGGCGCCGGCGGTAGGCCAACTCGCCTTCTTGGCCGGCGTGAAGGGGCGCTTCGCAGTCTCGTCGGGCTTGTCCAGCTTCGTGCCCTTGACCTCGGAGACAGGCACCGGGTCCGGTTGCTGGAGCTTGCGCAGCTCCAACTCCGCCGCCGCGGCAATCGGGCCGCCCAGCAGGCCGGCCAGCAGATAGGCCACGAGGAGCAGAGCGACAACCCGCGTACGTCGGCCCAGTGTTCCCACTGGATGACGAAACGATGGACGGCGTATCCCGGACAACGATCCCCCCACAGAATCCACACATCATGAAGCAGCGGCCGTGAACGTAACACCGGAAAGTGGCGGCGGGGTCTGCCCGGCAGGGGAGTTGACCATTCCGTTATTAGTCCAAGGTGTGGATATCGTCATTGGTCGGATTCGACCTGCTATTAGACCCGCGTTACCCTGCCGCCTTTTCGAGGAGGGTGCCATGACCTGCACATATGGAAAATCAGGGTAAAACGGATTAGCAGGTATCAATCTCCCACTCATGGATGTTGCGGAAACTTCCTGAAGCTGTACAACCGGTGCCTCATCTCAAGTGTCAGCCCATCAGTCACCCCATTGCCTTGAGGAGAAAATGTGACGAAAATGCGCCCGTGTAAATTCAGGGGGTCTGTTCCCTGGGTGCTGCCCACGGCTCTTTCCCTGGCTCTGCTCCTGATCGCGCCACTAGCCGGAACCCAGTCGGCGGCCGCCGACGAAAAGCCTGCCGAGCCCTCCTTCCAGGAGTACGCCCCGGAAGAGACCCGGGCGCTCGCGACGGCGGCCGACACCGGCGAACCGGTTGAGGTGCTGTCCCAGCGCACCGAGGTCTCGCAGACCTTCGCCAATCCCGACGGCCAGTTCACCGAGAACACCTACGCGATGCCGCAGTGGGTCCGTCAGGACAACAAGCTGGTGGAGATCGACACCGCCCTGGTGAAGAACGAGGACGGGACACTCTCGCCCGGGGCGACAGAGGTCGGCATCCGCTTCTCCGGCGGCGGCGACGGACCGCTCGCCACCGTCGTGCGGAACGGCCGCTCGATGTCCGTGGGTTGGCCCCGGCCACTCCCGAAGCCGGTGGTCGAGGCGGATTCCGTCACGTACCCGGAGGTCCTTGACGGCGTGGACCTGAAGCTCAAGGCGCACAACGGCGGCTACAACCAGGTCCTGGCCGTCAAGAACGCCGAGGCTGCGAAGAACCCGGAGCTGACCGAGCTCGACTTCGGCCTGGAAACCAAGGGGCTGAAGGTCGAAGTGGACGAGCACGGCAATGTCCGGGCCCTGGACCCCGCCGGGCAGGAGGTGTTCACTGCCCCCACGCCGCGCATGTGGGACAGTGGCGACCCGCCTGCCCAGGCGCCGGCGGCCCGTACCTCCGGCCGGGCGTCGACCCCGCCGCCCCCGCCCACCCCGGATGCGTTCGAGCCCGCATTCGGGGCCCGCGACGCCGCCATGGAGGTCAAGGTGGCGGACGACAGTCTGACGATCCTCCCGGACATGGAGCTGCTGAACGGCGAGAACACGCGGTACCCCGTCTACATCGACCCGGCCGTCCAGGGATCACGGCATTCCTGGGGCATCATGTACAAAAAGCACCCGAACACGTCCTTCTTCAACGGGGCAGGCTTCAACGGCGGCACCACCACTGCCCGCGCCGGATACGAGAACGTCACCAACGGCCTGGCGCGCTCGTACTTCCGCATGAACACCAAGAACCTCCAGGACAAGAACCGGGTCATCAGTTCCTCCCGCTTCCAGATCAGGAACACCTGGTCCTGGTCGTGCGAGAACCGCGGCATTCAGCTGTGGCACACCCAGTACCTCCAGTCCAGCCACACGTGGAACAAGCAGCCCGGCAAGCTCTACACCCTGGACACCGTCAATGACTCCAAGGGATACAGCAGCAGCAGTTGCCCTGCGGGGAACCTCGCCTTCGACACCACGCGCGCGGCGAAGGACTCCCAGGCCGGCACTTGGAACACTCTGACGCTCGCGCTGGCGGCCTCGAGCGAGACGGATGTGTACGGCTGGAAGAAGTTCGACGCCAAGACTGCAGTCATGTCGACCACTTACAACACCCGCCCCGCCGTGCCCTCGGCGCTGGACACCATTCCCAGCACCAAGAACAGCAAGGGCTGCGGCAACGTGGCGCCCTACGGCCTCATCGGGAACACGGACGTCTACCTCACCGCCAAGGGCAGTGACGGCGACGGCGGCACCGTGAAGGTGAAATTCCACCTCTGGCCCACCGGTCACCACCCCAACGACGACCCCAAGGGAGTCATCGTCGTCGACGAAACCGTCACCGTAACCTCCGGCACGGTAGCCAAACTCAAGGTCACCAAGGCCAAGTTGACCCCCCACATAGCCAAGGCGAATGGCAACTTCTCCTGGAAGGCGCAGGCCAACGACGGCTCCCTCTTCTCCGACTGGAACCCCACACAGGGCGCGCCCGGGTGCCGTTTCGTCTTCGACCCCAACCGGCCCAGCTCGCCTCCTGGGGTCACCTCCACGCAGTTCCCCGACGGCAGTGACGGCTGGCCCGCGGTCACCGGAAAGGTGCGCACGGAGGGGACTTTCACCCTCTCCAGCGGCGGAGTGGCGGACGTCGCCTCGTATCAGTACTGGACCGACACGGATGGCACGCGCCGGACGGCCACCCCGGGCAGCGCGGGCGGCTCCGTGAACATCAAGCTCACCCCGACCGCCACGGGGGCCAACCAGCTGTACGTCATCAGCCGTGACAAGGTCGGCAACTCCTCCGACACCGCCACCTACCTCTTCTATGCCAACGGTCCCACCACCCGGGACAAGGCCGGAGACATCAACGGCGACGGCAACGCCGACCTGTGGGCCATCGACAAGGACGGTACCCTTCGCCGCTTCTACGGCAATGGCACCGGCTCGGTCGCCGAGGCGTCCGCTCCCGCGAGTGACTTCACGTGGAACGCGACCGCCATCACCCACCGCGGCGACTGGAACAACGACGCGTACGAGGACCTCATCGCACTCAGGCCGGACGGGACGGGCGGCACCCACCGGCTGTGGATGTACCCCAACAGCGGTTATGGGTTCGCCTGCACCGACTGCACGGACCTGGTGCGGCAGGAGCTGACCGTCTACGATCCCGCCAACAACCACTGGAAGGACGGGGTCAAGCAGATCCTCGCCATCGGCGACGTCGACGGCGGCCTGGACGTGGACGGCGACGGAGTCGAGGACGTCGCGGGCCACCCGGACCTGCTCGTCAACGACGGCGAGTTCCTCTGGCTCTACTACGGCAATCCCGACTACCGGCTGGACAGCGACCGGGACCCCGTCCTTCTGGCCGGGCCCGACGACCCGATCGCCGAAAGCGCCTCCACGTTGAACGAGGTGACCCTGGCGGCCCCTGGCGACTACAACGGTGACGGGCGGGAGGACCTGCTCGTGCGCTACGACCGTCCGGACGTCGGAGGTCTCTACGTGTTCCACGGAAGGGAGACGGACGAGGGCTTCGACATCAGCCTCACCGACCGGACCGCCATCGGCAGCAACTGGAGCGTCAACACCGTGCCCCGCTTCACGGCGGCACCCGATGCCAACAACAACGGGAAGTTCGACCTCTGGGCCACCACTCCCGGCANTGACCCTGGCGGCCCCTGGCGACTACAACGGTGACGGGCGGGAGGACCTGCTCGTGCGCTACGACCGTCCGGACGTCGGAGGTCTCTACGTGTTCCACGGAAGGGAGACGGACGAGGGCTTCGACATCAGCCTCACCGACCGGACCGCCATCGGCAGCAACTGGAGCGTCAACACCGTGCCCCGCTTCACGGCGGCACCCGATGCCAACAACAACGGGAAGTTCGACCTCTGGGCCACCACTCCCGGCAGCGGACGCCTGCGCTTCTTCGCCGACTACACCGCTAGCGGACACACCACCGTGTCCGGCGTTTCGGACGCGTTCCTCGACTACCAGTCCATCGGCTGACAGGTTGCCGGGCCGATGACCGGCTGACCCCGGAGGCGGCGGACGGAGCCCGACAAGGCCCCGGCCGCCGCCTCATCGCGTGGGTCGCGTCAGCGCAGCCCGTCCACGAACGCCTGCCAGGCGGGGGCCCCGAGGACGATGGCGGGGCCGGTGGGGTTCTTGCTGTCGCGGACGGGGACGGAGCCGCAGGGGGGGGTGGCGGCGACCTCTACGCAATCGCCGCCGGTGTTGCCGCTGTACGAGGACGTCCGCCAGGCCGCGCCGCCGGTCACGGTGCACTCGACGCACTCGCCGCCGGTGTTGCCGCTGTAGCTCGACTTGCGCCAGTCCGCGTTCGTCAGGTCAGGGCCGTGCTCCATAACGCTCCTCCATCACGCGGCTGATCCGCGCCACCGATTCCTCGACGGAGAGTGCGGTGGCCTGGAGGTGAGCGTATCGGAGCGAGCCCTCCCTGACCGTCTCGGGGTTGGCCGTCATATGGCCGGAGATCAGGTCCTCGGTGTAGATGATGTCCGGGTCGTCGTCGAAGCGCATCCCGGTGAATGAGCCGGCCAAGCTCGCGTGTTCGCCCGCCTCGAACGGCAGTACCTGGATCCGCATCCAGCGGTGCGTCGCGAAATCCAACAACTTCTGGAGTTGGGCCCGCATCACCTCGTTGCCGCCGATCGGCCGGTACAGCACGGACTCGTCCAGGATCGCCCACGCCAGCGGCGGCTTCTCCCGCTCCAGGATGCGCTGGCGCTCCATGCGGGCCGCCACCAGTGCATCCAGGTCCTTCGGCATACCGGTGGCCAGGACCGCCCGCGCGTACTCCTCCGTCTGCAACAGCCCGTACACCAACTGCGCCTGGTACGTGGAGATGTACGCGGCCCTCGCCTCCATGTCCGCGAACGGCTGGAACCACGTCGGCAGTTGGCTTCGCAGTACCAGGCCCACCAGGCGGGAGAACGTCCCGTCCGTGCCCAGGGCCGCGTCCACGCGCTCCGAGAAGTCGCGGGTGGGGATCTTCTTCGTCGTCTCGATCTGGCCGATCAGCGAGCCCGTGCAGAAGATGCTCGTACCCAACTGCGGCTGCGTCAGGCCGTGTGCCTCACGTTGACGGCGCAACTCCGAGCCGTAGTAGGCGAGTGGTGAAGCGTCGGGATCGAGTTTCTGGATGTTGGCCACGGCGACGGACCTCCGGGTGCAACGCCTCGCGGCGTTCGTTTCGGTACGTAGCCGAGCGTAGCCAGTCCGTCGCAGCCTGGTGACATGAATCACGTAGTTGTCCCCCGGAGGAATCCCGGGGAGCCCATCTATCGCGCCGACTTCGCCCTCGGCGAGCACTCCGCCCAGCATCTGCGCCGCGTCCTGCGGCTCTACCTCAAGGCCTGGGAGCTGCCGTTCCTCGCCGATGCAGCGGAGCTGGCACTCACCGAGCTGATCGCCAACGTCGTGCGGCACGTACCCGACCGGCGCGGCCAGACCCTCATCTTCCGGCTGCCGC
The DNA here is from genome assembly GCF_001687325.1 of Streptomyces sp. PTY087I2. Taxonomy (GTDB): domain Bacteria; phylum Actinomycetota; class Actinomycetes; order Streptomycetales; family Streptomycetaceae; genus Streptomyces. Next base: position 181,609 of record NZ_LZRD01000019.1, read on the forward strand.
GCGGCGAGGGTGTGCGCGTCGAAGTCGCGGACAGCAGCCCCGTCGCGCCCCTCGCCATCACGGGCGATCCGCTGGACGACGGGGGCCGCGGGCTCGTTCTGGTCGATGCCGTCACCGACGAGTGGGGCGTCATCAAGCGGTGGGACGGCGGCGGGAAGACCGTCTGGTTCGAGTGCCTGACGCCGCCCGAACGGGGCGGCAGCCGGTTCAGGACAGCTCGGCCAGAACCGCGTCCGTGAACGGGGTCCAGGCCTCCGCCGCCCACGGGCCGAAGGCGCGGTCCGTCAGGGCGACGCAGGCCGCGCCCACGACCGGGTCGATCCACAGGAACGTGCCCGACTGGCCGAAGTGCCCGAAAGTGGAGGGGGAGGAGGAAGTCCCCGTCCAGTGCGGGGACTTGGAGTCGCGGATCTCGAAGCCGAGGCCCCAGTCGTTCGGGCTCTGGTGGCCGTAGCCCGGCAGGACGCCCTTGAGGCCCGGATGGACGACGCTCTGGGCCTCCAGGACCGTACGCGGGTCGAGCAGGCGTGGGGCCTGCACCTCGGCGGCGAAGCGGACCAGGTCGTCGACCGTCGAGACGCCGTCGCGGGCGGGGGAGCCGTCCAGGGTCGTGGAGGTCATGGACAGGGGTTCCAGGACCGCCTGGCGCAGGTACTCCGCGAACGGGATGCCGGACGCCTTCGAGATGTGGTCGCCCAGCACCTCGAAGCCCGCGTTGGAGTACAGGCGGCGGTTGCCGGGCGGGGCCGTCACCCGGTGCTCGTCGAAGGCGAGGCCACTGGTGTGGGCGAGGAGATGGCGGACCGTGGAGCCCTCGGGCCCGGCCGGCTCGTCCAGCTCGACAGCCCCCTCCTCGTACGCCACCAGCGCCGCGTAGGCCGCGAGCGGCTTGGTGACCGAGGCGAGGGGGAAGCGGTGGCCGGTCGGCCCGTGCGTGCCGAGGACCGTGCCGTCCGCCCGTACGACGGCGGCCGCCGCGGTCGTGACCGGCCAGGTGTCGATGATGCGCAGGCTCTCCATGCCTCCGAGCCTAACGGCCGCCCCGGACACCCCGCCCCGGCACCCCGCCCCGGGGCCCGGGGCTGCCGCTCACCCGCTCACCCGCGAGGTGCGATCACGCTGTTTCGTGGGTTACGGAGTCCAGCGTGGCGAGTTCGTCCTCCGACAGCCGCAAGGAGCCGGCCGCCACGTTCTGGGCGAGGTGGTCCAGGTCGCCGGTGCCGGGGATGGGCAGGACGTGGGCGCCCTGGTGCAGGGTCCAGGCCAGCCGGATCTGGGCCTCGCCGACCCCGTGGGCGCGGGCGACAGCACGCACCTCGGGGCTGTCGCCGGCCGTCGCCCCGGTCTCGCGTCCGGTGCCGGCGATCGAGTAGAACGGCACGAACGCGATGCCCTGTTCACCGCAGAGGTCCAGGAACTCCGCGTGTTCGCGTGACGCGCCGATGCCGTACATGTTCTGCACGCACACCACGGGCGCGATGGCCTGGGCCTCCGCCAGGTGGTGCGGGCGGATGTTGGACAGGCCCAGGTGGCGGATGAGGCCCGCCTCCCGCAGTTCGGCGAGCGCGCCGAAGCGTTCGGCGATCGCGTCGGTGCCGACGATGCGCAGGTTCACCACGTCGAGGTGGTCGCGGCCGAGCTGGCGCAGGTTCTCCTCGACCTGGCCGCGCAGCTGCCCGGGGCCTGCATGCTCCATCCACCGGCCCGAAGGGTCCCGGCCGGGGCCGACCTTGGTGGCGATGACGAGGTCGTCCGGGTAGGGCGCCAGAGCCCGGTTGATCAGCTCGTTCGCGCTCCGCAGTGCCGAGAAGTAGAACGCGGCGGTGTCGATGTGGTTCACGCCCAGCTCGACCGCGCGGCGCAGTACACCGATCGCCTGGTCGCGGTCGCGCGGCACGGCATCGGCCGAGAGCGCCGCGCCCGTCTGGGGCAGCCGCATCGCGCCGAAACCGATCCGGTTCACGGTCCGGTCGCCGAGCTTCCAGGTGCCCGATGCCGCCGCGTTGATCATCTGTGAGGTCATGGCGGGATGATCTCCGAACGGTAGGCCGGCCCGCCATTGATTCACGTATGCGCGAATCCATCGACGCGAATCCATCGGGGGTGGTCGTCCTGGCGGAGCTGTCGTTCTCGGCGAGTGATCCGGCGCAGGTACGGTTCGCCGTCTCGTCGATGTGGGAGGTGGCGCCCAGCTTCCGGCTGCTGCGGGCCCGCGCGGTGCATCCGGTCCACCGGGCCTGGACGGACCAGGTGCGGCCTCGGCCGACGGCCGCCGGACTGGACCGCGGCCGGCTCTCCGAGCTGATCCCGCCCTCCGGTTACGTCCCCGACTTCCTCAACCCGGCCCCCGCCGGACCGGCCCCCGCACCTCAGGCGGAGTGGCGGGCCATCCGGGCCTCGGCCACCGGCCGGGTGCGCCAGGACCTCGACCACCTGGCCCGCCACCGGGGCACCCTCGGCCCGCGGCTGCGGACGCTGCACGCCGACCCGGACGCCCGCCTGGGGAAGCTCACGGGCGAGCTCGAAGCCTATGGGGAGGTGGCGCTCGCCCCGTACCGGGCGCGGGGCTGCTCCTGATCCCCTCGGTCTTCACCGGGCCGGGGCTGCGCACCCGGACGACACCGCCGGACCCACCGCAGATCGCCTATCCCGCACGCGGCGTCGGCACCCTGTGGCAGCAGCGGCGCACTCCCCGGGCCGACGCCCTCGCCGCCGTACTCGGACGTTCGCGAACCCTGCTCCTGACCGAGCTGGACGCCCCCGCCTCCACCACACACCTGGCCCACCGCACCGGGCTCTCACCGGCCGGGGACTCCCGACAGCTCACCGCGCTGCGCGACGCGGGCCTGGTCAGCGCCCACCGAGCCGGCCGCTCCGTCCTCTACGCCCGCACCGCCGCGGCCGAGACCCTCCTCGCCGCCGCATCCGCTTGCTTCGAGTGCACTCCAAGGATCTAGCGTGGGGGCATGAAGGGCACGGGCACAGGTACAGGCACGGACAAGGGCAGTTACAGCATCAGCGAGGTCGTCGCCCTCACCGGGCTCACCGCGCACACCCTGCGCTGGTACGAGCGGATCGGGCTCATGCCCCACGTCGACCGCTCGCACACCGGCCAGCGCCGCTTCAGCAACCGCGATCTCGACTGGCTGGCCTTCGTCGGCAAGCTGCGGCTGACCGGGATGCCCGTCGCCGACATGGTGCGGTACGCGGAGCTGCTGCGCGAGGGGGAGTCCACCTTCGAGGCACGGCGGGAACTGCTGGAGGCGACCCGCCGCGATGTGATCTCGCGGATCGCGGAGCTCCACGACACCCTCGCCGTCCTCGACCACAAGATCGAGTTCTATGCGGGCGCCTGCCGGGCGCCGGAAAGGCACAGTGCCTGATGACTGTTGACAAGATCGCCACCGTGGAGCTGGGAGCGGGCGGACCGCGGGTCGGTGTCCAGGGCCTCGGCTGCATGGGCATGAGCGAGTTCTACGGCGACACCGACGAACGCGCCGCCCGCGACACCCTGGACGCGGCCCTGGAGGCGGGCGTCACGCTCCTCGACACCGCCGACGCCTACGGGCGCGGGGCCAACGAGGAGTTCCTCGCCCCGTTCGTCGGGGCCCACCGGGACGAGATCACCCTCGCCACCAAGTTCGCCCTCGTCCGCACCGACGACCCCCACTACCGGGGCATCAGCAACGACCCCGCGTACATCCGTACCGCCGTCGAGGCGAGCCTGCGCCGGCTGAACACCGACGTCATCGACCTCTACTACATGCACCGCCGCGACCCGGCCGTCCCGCTCGCCGAATCGATCGGCGCGCTGGCGGAGCTGGTCCGGCAGGGCAAGGTCAAGCAGCTCGGGCTGAGCGAGGTCACCGGCCCCGAACTGCGCGAGGCGCACGCCGTGCACCCGATCGCCGCCCTCCAGTCGGAGTGGTCCCTCTTCAGCCGGGACGTCGAGCGGAGCGCCGTCGGCGCGGCGGCCGAACTCGGCGTCACGCTCGTCCCGTACTCCCCGCTCGGCCGGGGCTTCCTCACCGGGGCCTTCACCGACGCGGGCAAGGACCTGACCGAGGGCGACTTCCGCAAGCACCAGCCCCGGTTCACCGGCGACAACGCCCGGACGAACGCGGCCCTGCTGGAGCCCGTCCACAAGATCGCCGCCGCGCACGGGGCGACGGCCGCGCAGGTGGCCCTCGCCTGGGTCCAGCAGCGCGCCGACGTCCACGGCCTGAACGTGGTCCCGATCCCCGGCACCCGCAAGCGCGGCCGCCTCCTGGAGAACGTCGCGGCGACCCGGCTGACCCTGACGGCGGACGAACTGGCCGCGCTGGAGCCGATCGCGGGGCGGGTGGCGGGGGACCGCTACCCGGACATGAGCAGTACGTCGGCGGCGCGGGAGGAGTAGCCCGGAGGCGTACGGGGTGATCGCCTGGTTCATGAGGCTCATGAAGTTCATGACGACCAGCGACGCCCCGGGCCGAAGGCCCGCCCCCGCAGGGTCACACCCGGGCGCCACCCCTCGGGCCCTCACGCCAGCCCCAGCGCGAACACCGCGAACCCCGCCGCGAGCAGCCCCGCCAGCGCGCGGCGGGCGTTCGCGGCGCGGGTGCCCGACCGCCACGGGGCCTCGAAGCGGCGCGCGTACCGGGCGATCAGCACCAGCAGTCCGGCGAACACCGGCAGCCACGCGATGCGGGCGAGGATCCAGCCCACCGTGTCCGGAGCCGTCGTCAGACCCGCCACCGCCGTGCTCCCAGCCCCCGCGAGCGAGGCCGGTACGGCGGCGGCCAGCATCGCGGTCTGGTGCCAGCACAGGATCGTCATCGCGGACAGGTTGACCACCACGACCGGCGCCCACAGCAGCGGCCTGCGCAGCAGCCGCCCGAGCCGGTCGCGCAGCAGGATCGCCGCCCCGCTCTGCGCCGCCGCCAACGCCACCACCAGCAGCGACGGCGGATGCGAGTTCGTCCGGGCCTCACCCGGCACCCCGACCATCGACGCCGGGTAGTGGAAGACCAGCAGCAGCACGGCGAACAGCACCCCGCCACCGACCAGCAGCAGCCGGGCCCCGCGCTTCCCGATCCGGCCCTCGCCCCAGGACACACCGAGCTGATACGCGAACAGCCAGCCGGGCAGGATATTGAGCACGCTCAGCCAGGACGGCATCGCGTCCGCGTACGGCCCGTAGCGCAGAAAGTCCACGACCGCGACGGAGACCAGCAGCGGGAGCGCCGCCCAGCCGCCGAGCTTCCGCGCCAGCGTGACGCAGACCGGGGTGAGGGCCGTGACCACGGTGTACACCCCGACGAACCAGAGCGGCTGGATCACCAGCGTCGACCCCGTACGCAGGGTGTCGCCCGGCACGCCCAGCGCGGAGAGCACCGCGAGCAGCACCGCCCACACGGCGCTCACCCCGAGCACGGGCCGGCCGAGGCGGGCCAGCCGGCCGCCCAGCCAGGCGGCCGTCGTCGAGGACCGGCGGTGGTAGGAGAGGACCGAGGCGTACCCGCCGACCAGGAAGAAGATCCCCAGCATCTGGAGCACCCAGCTCACGGGGGCGAACGCGCCGAACGTGGCCAGCGGGCTCGCGTTGTGCAGCCCGTCGGCGTCCAGCCGGAACCCGCCGAGCATCCAGTGCCCGAGCGGCACGGCGAGCAGAGCCAGGGCCCGCAGGCCGTCAATGGCGCGGTCGCGGTGGGCGGGGGTCGAGGCGTCGATACGGGCGGAGAGCCGCCGCGCGTTCTCCCGTACGGCGTTCATCGGGCGGCCCCTTCCAGGACCGGCGCGTTCGCCGGAAGCCGGGTGTCCGCCGGGGGCGGTGCCGCTTCCCGCGCGGCCGCCGGAGCCTGCGCGTCCGTCAGCGCCTGTACGTCCGTCGGGGTTTCCGCCCCTCCCTGCGCGGCCGTGCCCCGCGCGATCGCGGCGAAGGCCCGCAGAGAATCCGTACCCGGCGCGAAGTAACCGGCATGGCCTCGGGCCTCGTTCGCCGGTACGCGGCGGGCGCCGAACGCCGGGTCGGTCGGGTCCGTGCCGTGGCCGAGGCCCGCGAAGCGCACGTTCGGTACGTTGTCGATCCAGTCGGTCGGGTCCTTCGCCGCCCACACCCGCGCCTTCGTCCGCAGCCCCGCGGCGTCGTCCGCCCGCATGCCGGGGGAGCCGAGGGCCACCAGGTCGGTGGCGGGGAGGCGGTGTGCGGCGAGCCCGCAGACGACCGAGCCGTAGCTGTGGCAGAACACGGCGGGCTCGGGCAGCCCGTCCGCCGTCAGGCCCTCCGCGAACCGGGTCAGCCGCCCGGCGCCCGCCTCCGCGAGGCTGCCGGTGGCCGCGTCGATGCCGACGCCCACCGGGGTGGTGTACCCGACCCACGCGACGACGGCCGTCCCCGGACCGGCCGCCGTGTGCAGGGTCCTGGCCATCCCGGGCGGGGCCCCGTGCGCGGCGACCTTCCGGTCGAAGGTCCCGGCGTCGTTGTCCGACCCGGGCACCACCACGGAGACGCGCCGCGCGGCGCGCAGGTCCCCGAAGACCTCGGCGACCTGGCCGCGGCCGCGCGGATCGAACGCGAGGATCTGCCGGCCGGGGGCGGCGAGCGAACGGTAGCGGGGGTCGTCCTCGGCGGCCAGCGCCAGGGAGTTGGCGCGGTAACGCAGCTCCAGCGGCGCCCCGTCGAGATTCCCGACGACGGACGGATGCCGCACCAGCAGCAGTTGACGCTCTGCGGTGCTCAACCCCGCGAAGAACCGGGCCACTTCGGCGGGCGTGGTGTGCTCAGGGTCGGGCAGCTCCGTGCCCAGCGCCCGGTCCGCCCGCCACTGCGCACTGCCCGGCGGCGGCCCGGTCAGCGCCTGCTGCGCATCCCCCGAAACCCAGCCGGTGGTTCCCGCCGCCACGCTGGTGGCCAGTGCCAACGCGACCAGGGTTCTCGCGTATCGGCGCATCGTGCCCTCCCTCTCCGGATCCGCACCGACCGGTGCGACCGGGAGGAAGGTAGGAAGAGGACGGGTGACGCGACGTCACACCGGGGAGCCAACTGAGGGGTGATACCGGGGTAGGGGGTGGAGGAGCCCGGAACGGCGGGCTACGGTCCCGCGTCCCCCGGCGTCACCAGCCCCGACTCGTACGCGAAGATGACCGCCTGCGCCCGGTCCCGCAGATCCAGCTTGGCCAGCACCCGCCCGATGTGCGTCTTGACGGTCTGCTCGGCCAGCACCAGCCGCCCCGCGATCTCCTGGTTCGAAAGACCCCGGGCGATCAGCTCCAGCACCTCGCTCTCGCGCGGCGTCAGCCCGTTCAGCCGGAGCGCCTGCCCGGTGCGCGTCGCCCCGGCGGGCCGCTGCGCCGCGAAGTCCGCGATCAGCCGCCGGGTCACCGACGGCGCGAGCAGCGCGTCCCCGGCCGCCACCACTCGTACCGCCGCGATCAGATCGGCGGGCGGCGCGTCCTTCAGCAGGAACCCGGACGCCCCGGCGCGCAGCGCCTCGTACACGTAGTCGTCCACGTCGAACGTCGTCAGCATCAGGACCTTCGGCCGGTGCACCACCCCCGGCGGCGGGTTCAACAGCTCGCGCGCGGCGGCCAGTCCGTCCATCTCCGGCATCCGCACGTCCATCAGGACCACGTCGGGATGCTGGTGGCGGCTGACGTCCACGCCCTGGCGGCCGTCCGCCGCCTCGCCCACCACGTCGATGTCGCTCTGCGCCGCCAGCAGCGCCGCGAACCCGGCCCGCACCATGGCCTGGTCGTCGACGATGATCACGCGGATGGTCACAGATCCTCCGAAGAAGCTTGTACGGAAGGGGAGTCGGGCGGCGAGTCGGGCGGGGACCCGGGTGGCGGCAGTGGCATCCGGGCGGCCACCCGGAACCCGCCGTCGGGCAGCGGCCCGGTGTCCAGCGTGCCGCCGGTCAACCGTACGCGCTCGCGCATCCCCACCAGCCCGTGCCCGGTCCCGGCGCTCTCCAGCGGCGAAGCGGGCTTCGGCGCGGGCCCGTTGACCACCAGCACGTTGAGATGGCCCGCGGACGCCCGGACCGAGACCTGGGTGCGCGCACCCGGCGCGTGCCGCACCACATTGGCCAGTGCCTCCTGCACGATCCGGTACGCCGACAGGTCCACCGCCGACGGCACCTCGCCCAGATCCGCGGCGCGCGACAGCTCCACCGGCAGCCCGGCCCGTACCGTCGCCTCCACCAGCTGCTGGAGCCGGTCCAGGCCCGGCTGCGGCGCCCGGTCGCCCTCGGTGCCGTCGCTGCGCAGCACCGACAGCAGCCGCCGCATCTCGCCGAGCGACTCCCGCGCCGCCGCCGCGATGGAGGCGAACTCCTCCCGCGCGGGCTCCGAGAGACCGGAGATCCGGTACGGCGCGGAGTCCGCCTGCACGGTGATCACCGACATGTGGTGCGCGACCACGTCGTGCAGCTCGCGGGCGATCCGGGTCCGCTCCTCCAGCAGCGTGCGCTGCGCCCGCTCCGCCTCGCTGATCGTCTCCTGCTCGGCCAGCCGCCGGGTCGCCTCGCCCCGCTCCCGTACCGCCCCGCCGATCACCAGGACCACCGCGCCGAGGATCGGCAGCAGCAGGGCGCTGCCGGTGCTGCGGTCCGAGGGCGCGACCAGATGCAGGACCGCCCCGGCCGCGGCCGTCGCCGCCCACACGGCGACGACGGTGCGCCGGGTCTCGCGCAGGCCGAGGGCCAGCAGCAGGAAGAGGTAGGCGACCAGGGTCGGCGGAGGCCATGGCCAGATGTCGTGCCGCCCGGGATCGCGGGCCAGCAGCACCAGCGCGCCCGCGATGTCGGCCGGGAAGACGATCCACCACGCCTGGAGGGGCCGGTGGGCGAGCATCAGCAACGGGGCCGCCTGGGCCACCCCGAGCGCCCCGGCCAGCGCGCCCGGCATGCCGTACTGCGAGGTCAGGACGGTGATGGTGACCGGGATGAAGGTCGCGGCCAGGGCGAGCACCACGACGTACGGCAGCAGCCGCTGCCACAGCTTCGGCGCGTCGGCCAGCAGCGGGGTGGACGGATGGGACGTGTGGGACAGCCCGTGGCCCAGCTCGCGCAGATTGCGGCGGGCGGCGCTCAGCAGGCCGTCGGCGGGCGGCGGGGGCCCGGCGGGGGAGGAGGAAGGAGAAGTGGCCATGGCCCGGTCAGCCTAGGCAGGCGAAGTCCCCTCGGGCGTCATACCGGGGTCCCGACCCGTCCGGACCGCCTCATACTCCGGTACAGGGTGTGCGGAGCCACGGCCCGGCGTACGGTCACGGCCCCGCGGAGACGCGGCATACGGTCACGGCCCGGCGGAGACGCGGCGTACGGTCACGGCCCGGCGAGGGCACGACGTACGCGGGGGCAGGCCCCGCACCCGGTCACAGCTCCGCGAGCAGCTGGGCCTTCTTCGCGGTGTACTCGGCGTCCGTCACCAGTCCGGCCCGGTGCAGCTCGCCGAGGTGATGTATCCGCTCGGCGATGTCCGCGGGATCGCGCCGCCTGGCGTTCACCATCGCCGGGGCCGAGGCCGCCGGCGCGGGCTGGGTCCGGCGTACGGATTCCAGGACGGCGGCGGCGAAGGGCAGCGACTCGTGCACCGGCCCGTAGCCCAGGCCGAACAGCACGGCCGCCGGGTCCTGGTCCGCGGCCTGAGTGACCTGAGGCGCCACGGGCACACCGTCGGCCGCCCCGCCGTCCGCGCTCCCGCGGTCGGCCGCGCCGTGCAGTTCGCCCAGGCTGCCGCCGGTGCCGTGGCCGACCGGGGCCGCCGCGCGGGGCAGCAGCCGGAGATAGCCGTCGAGCGCCTCGGGCGAGCGCCATACGATTCCGGCCAACTCGCTCACCTTGAAGGTCTGGTCGCCGGCCTTCCACTTGGCGCTGGACGCCCCGGTCCAGGACCACCGGAAGGAGACCCGCTCGCCGTCGAAGCCGGCTCGGCCGTCGTACGCCTTGAAGTTCAGCGGGGCCTCGGGGGCCGCCACCAGGAAGCGGTCGGCGGGCTCGTCGGACGCCGGGTCCAGCAGGGCCCGCAGCTCGTCCGCGTAGTACTCGGCGAGCACCTCCCGCTCCGCCGGAAGCACCAGGCGATAGGGGTCGCACCCCTCCTTGAGCTGCCCGGAGGCAGCCTCCACCAGAGGATCGGCACCCGCCCTCGGCACGGCACGCAGAACCACCGTGCCCCGCTTGCCGGGGGTCAGCGTCACCGACGACAGTGCCGCATACGGGATGCGGCGTTCCCGCAGGCTCTGGAAGAGCTTCGGTGTGCGGATGCCCCGTTCGAAGCGGATGAGCACGGAGTCGGTGTCGAACTCCCAGGTGGCATGAATTCCGGCCAGCACATCACCCATGTGCCTCATCGTATGCGGCACAGTCCCGCACGTCCCCCCTCGAAGTACGTCCCAATTTTTCGGCCCGCCACGGTCCTCTACGCGCGTCAGCCGTCCCGCTCGCCGGAAATACCGCTGTGGCATGTGCTGTCGGCGCTCGCGCAGCTGACCGACCCGTACGCTCCGACGCCGATCGCGGCGAAGTTGTCGAGGCTCTCGGTGCCCGGTTCGAAGTAGCCGCTGTGCCCGGCGGCCCCGGCCGCCGAGACGATCCGCGCCCCGAACGCCGGGTCGACCGGGTCGGCCCCGTGACCGATCCCGCCGAACTCCATGTGCGGTACGTCCCCGATCCAGTCGTCCCCGTCCCGGGTCGCCCAGATCCGGGCGTCGGTCTCCAACTGCCCGGCGCTGGCGGCCCGCATGCCGGGGCTGCCCGCGACCGCGATGTCGGCCACCCGGCCGGGGGCCCGGTGCGCGGCCACCCCGCACACCACGGAGCCGTAGCTGTGGCAGAACAGCGAGACCTTCGAGGTGCCGGGCAGTGCGCCGACCATCTCGTTCAGCCGGACCGCGCCGTCCGCGGCGAGGCCGCCCAGCGCCGCGTCCATGCCGAGACCGGCCGGGGCGGTGTAGTCGGCCCACGCGATGACCGCCGTACGGGTGCCCGGGGCGGCCGAGCGCTCCGCCCCGTACAGGGACTTGGCCATGCCGACCGGGGCCGCGTACCGGCGCTTGCTGCGCTCCAGGGTCAGCAGATGGGTGTCGACGCCCGGGACGACGACGGAGACCCGGGCCGCCCGGTCGAGATCGCCGAACACCTCGGCCGCCCGGCCCTTCCCGGACGGGTCGAAGGCCAGGATCTGCCGCTTGCCCTTGAGCAGCGACCGGAACCGGTCGAGGCGGGCCCGGGCCTCGTCGCGCCCGCCCGGCGACAGCTTCTCGTCGTGCGCCCGCACCTTCTCCACGGCCGCCGCCTGCCCGAGGGCCACCCGGTTCGCCCGGTAGCGCAGGGTGACCGGCGCGCCGTTCAGGTTTCCCACCACCGAGGGGTACTTGTCCGCGAGCGCGAACCGCTGCCCGGAGGTGAGGGTGGCGAAGAAGTGCGCCAGCCGGTAGGCGGGGGCGTCGACCTCCGGCAGTGCGTGGCCCGCTATCCGGTCCCGCGCCCAGGCGGCGAGCGCCAGCTCGCGCGGGCCGTCGGCCTGCTGATCGCGTACGGCGCTCCAGCCCGTCGTCGCCAGCATCACGAACACCACCGCCACGGCGAGCAGCGCGCGCCATGCGGTCAAGGTGGGGGAGGTGTCGAAGGAAGTCACTGCGCCACACCCTAGGAGACGCGCGCCGACGACCGTGATTCGGGTGAGGTACATCACCCGTCCGCGAAGGATTCACCCAGGATTTCTCACGGAGGGTCACCGCGTCCTGTAGTGGCGCTACCTCTCACGCCAGTCGCGGTGGAGGGCCGGGACGCCGGGACCGCGCTACTTCTCACGCCAGTCGCGGGCGAGGGCCGGGACGAGCTGGTCGAGGTACTCCTCCGTCAGATCGCGCAGCGCCTCCACGCTCGGATCGACCCCCTGCCCCCACAGCTGGCCGGTCACCCGCATCACCCCGGAGAACGCGGCGACGGCCACCCGCGGCCGGGGGTCCCGCTCCACGTCCAGCCCCTCGCGCTCCGCGATCAGCCGGGCGACCTGGTTCTCCAGGGCGATGCCGCGCCGCATATGGGCGGCGAGCAGGGAGGGGGTCGACTCGATCATCTGGTAGGTCCGCATATGGAGGTCGACGGTGATGACCTCCTCGATCGCCTCGCCGATGCTGTTCCACGCGCACAGCACCGCCCGGCGCATCGCCTCGAAGGGCGCTTCGTGCGCGGGGCGCCGGCGCAGCTCCTCGATGAAACGGGACTCGACGATCTCCTGCACGGCGAAGGTGGCGTCCTCCTTGTTCGCGAAATAGCGGAAGAAGGTGCGCTGGGAGACCTCCACGGCGTCGACGATCTCGTCGACGGTGGTGCGTTCGTACCCCTGAGTGGTGAACAGTTCGAGGGCGGCGCGCAACAAGGCGTCGCGGGTGCGCTGTTTCTTGCGTTCACGCAGTCCGGGTCGGGGCTCGACTGTCTGCCCGTCGGTCACGTACCGGTCCCTCTTTTCCCGTGTTTGTCCAGCTCAGCATACCTGTGAGCTTCGTGTGAGCTACGTGACAGTTACTGACTTGTGAATTGGTTTGTCAACTGTCAGAGGCTGTCACTAGTCTCCCCGTCATGACTAGTCAGACCACCGTCGAGAAGGCGCCGCGGGAGCCCGAGGACAACGCGGGAACCGCCCCGGCCAAGGGGCTTCGCGGCCACCCCTGGCTGACCCTCTTCGCCGTCGCCATCGGCGTGATGATGGTCGCCCTCGACGGCACCATCGTCGCCATCGCGAACCCCGCGATCCAGAAGGACCTCGGCGCCTCGCTCGCCGACGTCCAGTGGATCACCAACGGCTATCTGCTCGCCCTCGCCGTCGCCCTGATCACCGCGGGCAAGCTGGGCGACCGCTTCGGCCACCGTCAGACCTTCCTCATCGGCATCGCGGGCTTCGCCCTCGCCTCCGGTGCGATCGGTCTCTCCAGCGAGATCTCGCTGGTCATCCTCTTCCGTGTGCTCCAGGGCCTCTTCGGCGCCCTGCTGATGCCGGCGGCGCTCGGCCTGCTGCGCGCCACCTTCCCCGCCGAGAAGCTGAACATGGCGATCGGCATCTGGGGCATGGTCATCGGAGCCTCCACCGCGGGCGGCCCGATCGCCGGCGGTCTGCTCGTCGAGCACGTCAACTGGCAGTCGGTCTTCTTCATCAACGTGCCGGTCGGCATCGTGGCGCTCGTCTTCGGTCTGGTGATCCTCAAGGACCACCGCGCCGCCAACGCGCCGCGCTCCTTCGACATCCCCGGCATCGTGCTGCTCTCGGGCGCGATGTTCGCCCTCATCTGGGGCATCATCAAGGCCGGTGAGTCCTGGGGCTGGGGCGACGGCCGTACGTGGACGTGGCTGGCGATCGCCGTCGCGCTCTTCCTCACCTTCGGCCTCTGGGAGACCAGGGTCCGCGAGCCGCTGGTCCCGCTGGGGATGTTCCGTTCCATCCCGTTGACGGCCGGTGTCGTCCTCATGATGCTGATGGCCTTCGCCTTCATGGGCGGCCTCTTCTTCGTGACCTTCTTCCTCCAGGGCGTCCACGGCCTCAGCCCGGTCGACAGCGGTCTGCATCTGCTGCCGCTCACCGCGATGATGATCGTCTCCTCGCCGGTCGCCGGTCTGCTGATCACCAAGTTCGGCCCGCGCGTCCCGCTGGTCGGCGGCATGGTCTGCACGGCCACCGCGATGTTCGGCATGACCACGCTCACCGAGTCCACCGGCACCCTCGCGATGTCCCTCTGGTTCGCCCTGCTCGGCTGCGGGCTCGCCCCGGTCATGGTCGGCGCCACCGAGGTCATCGTCGGCAACGCGCCCATGGAGCTGTCCGGCGTGGCCGGCGGGCTCCAGCAGGCCGCCATGCAGGTCGGCGGCGCGCTCGGCACCGCCGTCCTCGGCGCGGTCATGTCCGCCAAGGTCAGCGCCGACTTCGCGGGCAACTGGGCGGGCGCGGGCCTGCCCGGCGCGCCCGACCCGAAGCTGGAGGCGGCCGCCGAGTTCGGCATGGTCCCGGCCGACGAGCTCTCCAAGGCTCCCGGTATGACGCCGGACATCGTCGACCGCATCGGCGGGGTCATCCACGACACCTTCATGTCCGGCATGGGCCTGGCCTTCACGGTCGCGGGCGTCGTCGCGGTGGTCGCCGCCTTCGTCGCCACTCTCACCAAGCGCGGTGAGAACGCCGAGGCGGGCGCCGGGGTCGGTCACATCTGACGCCCCGGACCCCGCGCGGGTCGTCAACACAGCGCAGGTCACAGCCCCGCCGAATCCTTTCGGCGGGGCTGTGACCTATCAGGGTGGTGTGCCCCGGCCCCTCTTCCGTACTGCTCGCCCGGTGACTCAGAGTGAGCGACGGAAGCACGTCACCGACCAACCACGGGGGTTGATCCACTATGCGTACGAACCTCACGCGTACGAACCTCACGCGTACGGCCGTTCTCGGGGCCGTCCTCGCCGTCTCCGCGCTCGTACCCCAGGCCCTGGCCCACGACCGGGTGGCCGGCGCCGCTCCCGAGCGATCCCCGGGCGTCGCTCTCGGCACCTGTGAGGCGGGCAGGCTCTGCCTCTGGAAGAAGCCCGACTTCACCGGGGCCCGCCAGACCTTCGAGCTCTCCGACACCGACATCGACAGCTGCGTCCCGCTGCCGAAGGGAAGCGACGCCCAGTCCCTCGCCAACCGCACCGGGCGGCCCGTCACCACCTACCAGTCCGCCGAGTGCGCGGAGACCGGGGAGTTCGAGACGTACCCGGGCGGGGGCACCTGGACGCCCCGGTCCCCGTACCAGGTACGGGCCTTCAAGATCTGGGAGAACTGAGCCCACCTGCCCCGGACACGCGGGAGGGGCGGCGGCGCTCCGGCGCCACCGCCCCTCCCGGTCGTTCCTGCCTACGCGTCGCCGCCCGCCGCGCCCGGATCGGCTGCGGCCACGTCCAGGAGCTCGTAGCGGTCGACGGCCTTCTTCAGGGCCGACCGGTCGACCTTGCCCTCCTTGGCCAGTTCCGTCAGCACCGCCAGCACGATCGACTGCGCGTCGATGTGGAAGAACCGGCGGGCCGCACCCCGGGTGTCCGCGAAGCCGAAGCCGTCCGCGCCCAGCGACTGGTACGCGCCCGGCACCCAGCGCGCGATCTGGTCCGGCACCGAACGCATCCAGTCCGAGACCGCCACGAACGGGCCCTGGGCCCCTTCGAGCTTCCTGGTCACGTACGGGACGCGCTGCTCCTCCTCCGGGTGCAGGAGGTTGTGGCGCTCCACGTCCACCGCCTCACGGCGCAGCTCGTTCCAGGAGGTCGCCGACCAGACGTCCGCCTTGACGTTCCACTCGTCCGCGAGGATCTTCTGCGCCTCCAGGGCCCAGGGGACCGCCACGCCCGACGCCATGATCTGGGCCGGGATCTCGCCCTTCTCGCCGGTGGAGAAGCGGTAGATGCCCTTGAGGATGCCGTCGACGTCGACGTTTTCCGGCTCGGCCGGGTGCTGGATCGGCTCGTTGTAGACGGTGAGGTAGTAGAAGACGTCCTCGTTCGCCTCGCCGTACATCCGGCGGAGCCCGTCCTGCATGATGTGCGCGATCTCGAACCCGAAGGCCGGGTCGTACGCGACACAGCCCGGGTTCGTCGAGGCGAGCAGCTGCGAGTGGCCGTCCGCGTGCTGGAGACCCTCACCGGTCAGCGTCGTACGCCCGGCGGTCGCGCCCAGCACGAAACCGCGCGAGAGCTGGTCGGCCATCTGCCAGAACTGGTCACCGGTCCGCTGGAACCCGAACATCGAGTAGAAGACGTACACCGGGATCAGCGGCTCGCCGTGCGTGGCGTACGCCGAACCGGCCGCGATCAGCGAGGCCGTGCAGCCCGCCTCGGAGATGCCGTCGTGCAGCATCTGACCCGTGGGGGACTCCTTGTACGCGAGCAGCAGCTCCCGGTCGACCGCCTCGTACTGCTGGCCCAGCGGGTTGTAGATCTTCGCACTCGGGAAGAACGCGTCCATGCCGAAGGTGCGGTACTCATCGGGCGCGATCAATACGAACCGCTTGCCGATCTCCTTGTCCCGCATGAGGTCCTTCAGGATGCGGACGAACGCCATGGTGGTGGCGATCGACTGCGAACCCGAACCCTTCTTCGCGGCCGCGTACGTCTTGTCCGCGGGCTGCGGCAGCGGCTTCGCACGGACCACCCGGGTCGGGACGTAACCGCCCAGACTCTGCCGGCGGTCGTGCATGTACTGGATCTCCTCCGAGTCGCGGCCCGGGTGGTAGTAGGGCGGGTAGCCCTCGTCCAGCTGCTTGTCCGTGATCGGGATGTGCAGGCGGTCCCGGAAGCGCTTGAGGTCCTCGACCGTGAGCTTCTTCATCTGGTGGGTCGCGTTGCGGCCCTCGAAGTTCGGCCCCAGCGTCCAGCCCTTGACCGTCTGCGCCAGGATGACCGTCGGCTGGCCCTTGTGCGCCTTGGCCGCCGCGTAGGCCGCGTACACCTTGCGGTGGTCGTGACCGCCGCGCCCCAGGTGCAGGATCTGCTGGTCGGTCATGTCCTTGACCATGTCCCGCAGCCGCGGGTCGTCACCGAAGAAGTGCTCGCGGATGTACGCGCCGGTCTCGGTGGCGTACGTCTGGAACTGCCCGTCCGGCGTGGTGTTCAGCTTGTTGACCAGGATGCCCGTACGGTCCTGCGCCAGCAGCGGGTCCCAGGAACGGTCCCAGACCAGCTTGATGACGTTCCAGCCGGCGCCCCGGAACTGCGACTCCAGCTCCTGGATGATCTTGCCGTTGCCGCGCACCGGGCCGTCGAGCCGCTGGAGGTTGCAGTTGACGACGAAGGTCAGGTTGTCCAGGCCCTCACGGGCCGCGATGGACAGCTGGCCCAGCGACTCCGGCTCGTCCATCTCGCCGTCGCCCAGATAGGCCCAGACGTGCGACTTGGAAGTGTCGGCGATCCCGCGCGCCTCCATGTAGCGGTTCATCCGCGCCTGGTAGATCGCGCCGAGCGGACCGAGGCCCATCGAGACGGTCGGGAACTCCCAGAAGTCCGGCATCAGCCGCGGGTGCGGGTAGCTGGACAGCCCGTTCGGGGCCTTCGACTTCTCCTGGCGGAACGCGTCGAGCTGCGCCTCGCTCAGCCGGTCCAGCAGGAACGCGCGGGCGTAGATCCCCGGGGACGCGTGCCCCTGGAAGAAGATCTGGTCGCCGCCGTCGCCCTGGTCCTTGCCCCGGAAGAAGTGGTTGAAGCCCACGTCGTACAGCGAGGCGGAGGAGGCGAAGGTCGCGATGTGGCCGCCGACGCCGATCCCGGGACGCTGGGCCCGCGAGACCATCACCGCGGCGTTCCAGCGGGTCGCGTTGAGGACCTTGCGCTCGATCTCCTCGTCGCCGGGGAAGAACGGCTCGTCCTTCGTGGCGATCGTGTTCACGTAGTCCGTGCTGCGCATCTCCGGCACCGCCACGCGCTTCTCACGTGCGCGCTCGATGAGCCGGAGCATCAGATAGCGGGCCCGCTCACGGCCGCGCTCGTCGACGGCGGCGTCGAGGGAGTCCAGCCATTCCTTGGTCTCTTCGGGATCGAAATCCGGGACCTGGCTGGGAAGGCCGCCAATGATGATCGGGTTGCGATCGGATCCGGAAGCCACACTGTTCCTTCGCTGTTCGGTGGTGCTCTACGGGGCTGTTCGCGGGGAACGTGCCCCCGGACAGCTCTGCCAACTCTGTGCGCGCCGCCTCCATCGTGCTACCGCGAGGGCCCGAACGTCATCTCTACCGAGGGGTAACCCCGCGGTTCGCAAAACTCGTCCGCGGGGCACGCGTGTGGGCGGTACACGGCTGGGTACGGGCAAACCGCAACCTTACGCCCAAGGCGTCCAAGCGTTCCCAAAGGCTGTTCGACTCCTATTGGCGGAGCGAAACCGCATAAGCTGAGGAAGGACGTAAACGGATGGAGCGACCCGGGACAGACCCCGGGAAGCCGCCGGAGAGACATGCCGGAACTTGCGGCGACGTGGCAGGGAACGTCACCGTATAGGCGGTCTCGCACGCTGGGTACTTGCGCGATTCGCCGGGCCCGTGTGGACTACGGCCTACGCCCCGCGCACGCGCGTGGGCTGGAGCATTTTCCGAAGACATGATCAGGAGGCAACCCGTGAGCGCGACCGCGGACCACGCGGAGGAGCGGACCAACCCGGCAGCACGCCTGGGGTTCGAGCCCGGACAAGTGGTCCAGGAGATCGGCTACGACGACGACGTCGAGCTGGAGCTCCGTGAGGGCATTGAGGCCACTACCGGCCAGGAACTCGTCGACGAGGACTACGACGACGTCGCAGACGTCGTCCTGCTCTGGTTCCGCGACGAGGACGGCGACCTTACGGACGCGCTGGTGGATGCCATTGGTCTGATCGAGGAGGGCGGGATGGTCTGGCTGATGACGCCGAAGACCGGCCGTGACGGCTACGTCGAACCGAGCGACATCAATGAGGCCGCCCAGACGGCCGGGCTCGCCCAGACCAAGAGCATCAGCGCGGGCAAGGACTGGACGGGCAGCCGTCTGGCCACCCCCAAGGGGGCCAAGGCCAAGCGCTGAACCGCTCTTCGCACCACCCCGAGGCCCTCACGGGCGCGCACCGCACCCGTGAGGGCCTTCGTACGCCCGCGACCGGGCTGCGTAGGGTGGGAGTCACCCGGACGGACCCGCCCCGGGTCCCGGGTAAGCGGAGAAGCGGCGAAGGGATACGTGTTCATGACGATCGAGGTCGGCAGCCAGGCCCCGGACTTCCAGCTCAAGGACAACCACGGCAGGACCGTGAGCCTGGCGGAGTTCCGCGGTGAGAAGAACGTGGTGCTGGTGTTCTACCCGTTCGCCTTCACCGGCGTCTGCACCGGCGAGCTGTGCGCGCTCCGCGACGAGCTGCCCCGCTTCGAGAACGAGGGCACCCAGCTCCTCGCCGTATCCAACGACTCCATCCACACCCTGCGCGTCTTCGCCGAGCAGGAGGGCCTGGAGTACCCGCTGCTGTCCGACTTCTGGCCGCACGGGGAGACCTCGCGGGCGTACGGCGTCTTCGACGAGGACAAGGGCTGCGCGGTGCGCGGCACCTTCGTCATCGACAAGGAGGGCGTCGTCCGCTGGAGCGTCGTCAACGGCCTCCCGGACGCCCGCGACCTGAACGACTACGTCAAGGCGCTCGAAGCGCTCTGAGACGATCTCCTGGCGACGCCCGGCCAAAAGCCTGTTTTGGCCGGGAACCGGTCACTAGGATCCAATCGTTGATCCGATGCCAACGAACGACGGGGACGCTGGTGTCTGCCGGCCCCTGAGAAAACTACTGGAGGACTCGTGGGAGTCAGCCTCAGCAAGGGCGGCAACGTCTCGCTGACCAAGGCCGCGCCCAACCTGACCGCGGTCATCGTCGGTCTGGGCTGGGACGCCCGCACCACCACCGGGGGTGACTTCGACCTCGACGCCAGCGCTCTGCTGACGAACCCCGAGGGCAAGGTCGCCACCGACGGCAATTTCGTCTTCTTCAACAACCTGAAGAGCCCGGACGGTTCCGTCGAGCACACCGGTGACAACACCACCGGTGAGGGCGAGGGCGACGACGAGGTCATCAAGGTGAACCTCGCCGGTGTCCCGGCCGACGTCGACAAGATCGTCTTCCCGGTCTCGATCTACGAGGCCGAGACCCGCCAGCAGAGCTTCGGCCAGGTCCGTAACGCGTACATCCGCGTGGTCAACCAGGCCGACAACTCCGAGCTCGCCCGCTACGACCTGAGCGAGGACGCCTCGACGGAGACCGCGATGGTCTTCGGCGAGCTCTACCGCAACGGGGCCGAGTGGAAGTTCCGCGCCATCGGCCAGGGGTACGCCTCCGGCCTGCGCGGCATCGCCCAGGACTTCGGCGTCAACGTCTGACGTTCTGGCGCCAGGGGGGTGTCCGACCGGTCCGATCCGGCGGGCACCCCCGACCGGGCGCTTTCGACGCCCGACCCCGGGCGTCGGAAGCGCCCGGCAGCGTTTTTCGCGACGCAGCGTTTTTTCACGACTCGGGGAGGACACACATGGGCGTCACGCTCGCCAAGGGAGGCAATGTCTCCCTCTCCAAGGTCGCACCCAACCTCACCCAGGTGCTGGTCGGGCTCGGCTGGGACGCACGCTCCACCACCGGAGCCGATTTCGACCTCGACGCCAGCGCCCTGCTGTGCCAGTCGGGGCGGGTGCTCGGTGACGAGTGGTTCGTCTTCTACAACAACCTCACGAGCCCGGACGGCTCCGTCGAGCACACCGGCGACAACCTCACCGGTGAGGGCGAGGGCGACGACGAGTCCGTCATCGTCCGCCTCGACCAGGTCCCGGCCCACTGCGACAAGATCGTCTTTCCGGTCTCGATCCATGAGGCGGACAGCCGGGGCCAGGCGTTCGGCCAGGTCAGCAATGCGTTCATCCGCGTGGTCAACCAGGCCGACGGCCAGGAACTCGCCCGCTACGACCTCAGCGAGGACGCCTCGACGGAGACCGCGATGATCTTCGGCGAGCTCTACCGGTACAACGGCGAGTGGAAATTCCGTGCAGTCGGCCAGGGGTACGCATCGGGCCTGCGAGGCATCGCTCTAGACTTCGGCGTCAACGTTTCATAACGCCGCGCACGGGCGCGGGGGGCCCCGACACACCGGGGGAGACCCTTTACATAACACGATGGGGTAGCCAGTGGTACTGAAAACCTTCGGCTGGTCGTTCGCGGTCACCGCGCTCGGCCTGGTCGCGGCGATTTTCTACGGGGGGTGGCAGGCTTTCGGCATCGTCGCGATCCTGTCCGTCCTGGAGATCTCGCTGTCCTTCGACAACGCGGTGATCAACGCCGGAATCCTGAAGAAGATGAATGCCTTCTGGCAGAAGATCTTCCTCACCGTCGGCATCCTCATCGCCGTCTTCGGTATGCGACTGGTGTTCCCCGTCGTGATCGTGGCCGTGAGCGCCAAGCTCGGACCGATCGAGGCCATCGACCTGTCCTTCAACGACCCCGACAAGTACAAGGAACTGGTGACGGACGCCCATCCGTCGATCGCCGCCTTCGGTGGCATGTTCCTGCTGATGATCTTCCTCGACTTCATCTTCGACGAGGAACGGGACATCCACTGGCTGCGCTGGATCGAGCGTCCGCTCGCCAAGCTCGGCAAGGTCGACATGCTGTCGGTCTGCGTCGCCCTGATCATCCTCATGATCACCGCGATGACCTTCGCGACCCAGGCCCACCAGCACGGCGGCGGGCACGTGGACAAGTCGGCGACGGTCATGCTCTCCGGCATCGCCGGTCTGATCACCTACCTGATCGTCGGCGGGCTCTCCGGATTCTTCGAGAACAAGCTCGAAGAGGAGGAGGAGCGTGAGCACGAGGCCGAGGAAGAGGCCAAGAAGAAGGGCAAGCCCGTCACCGGGGTCGCCCTCGCGGGCAAGGCCGCGTTCTTCCTCTTCCTCTACCTGGAAGTCCTGGACGCCTCGTTCTCCTTCGATGGGGTCATCGGCGCCTTCGCCATCACCAACGAGATCGTGCTGATGGCCCTCGGCCTCGGCATCGGCGCCATGTACGTCCGTTCGCTCACCGTCTACCTGGTGCGCGAGGGCACGCTCGACGACTACGTCTACCTGGAGCACGGCGCGCACTACGCGATCGGCGCGCTCTCCGTCATCCTGCTGATCACCATCCAGCACGAGATCAACGAGCTCATCACCGGCTCGGTCGGCGTGATCCTGATCGCCTTCTCCTTCTGGTCCTCGGTCAAGCGCAACCGCGCGCTCGGCGCGGAATCCGACGGGGACGACGCCTCGGGCACCAAGGCGGAAGTGTCCTCCGGGGTGTGACGCGGTAGGGATTGAGGAACGCTCTCTGCGGGGCGGCCCACACGGCGACGGCTCTCCGGGAACTCCCGGACCCGGCCCGAGGGCCGCCCCGCAGTGATGTCCGGGGTGCGAACAGGCGACGCGAACAGGCGACGCGAACAGCGCGAGCAGGCGACGCGAACAGGCGACGACGGGAACAGGTGGGGGCAGGGATGGGATTCTTCGACGGCCTGTGGCCGGGGCGCGCGGCACAGTTCGACTCGGGCAACGCGGCGTCGAGCGCCGTCGTGCTGTCCAAACGGAACGCCACGATCTCGCTCAACAAGCAGGGCGCCCTGTCGGGCAACCTCCGGGTCAACCTCTCCTGGCGGATGCGGACCTCGGACATCGAGGGCCGCTCCCGCCAGAGCGGCAGGCTGCGGCGCCCCCTCCAGCTCTTCAAGCCCGAGGTCGTCCAGGCGCACACCCAGGGCGTCGTCAACGTCGACCTGGACCTCGGCTGCATGTACGAGCTGATGGACGGCACCAAGGGCGTCGTACAGCCCCTGGGCAGCCTGATCGGCGACCTCAACGGCCCGCCCTACATCCGGCTCAGCGGCGACGACCGGTTCGGCGCCCCCTCGGGCGAGACGGTCTACGTCAACCTCGACCAGCGCGACAAGATCAAACGGCTGCTGTTCTTCGTCTACATCTACGACCGGACGCCGGCGTTCGACCGTACGCACGCCAAGATCACGCTCTACCCGGGCCACGGCCCGCGCATCGAGATCGAGCTGGACGAACGCGCGCCGCAGGCCCGCTCCTGCGCGGTGTTCACCGTGGAGAACATCAAGGACGAGCTGATCGTGCGCCGCGAGGTGAAGTTCGTGTACGGGTTCCAGTCGGAGCTGGACCGGCTGTACGGCTACGGCATGCAATGGGGGCGCGGCTACAAGTCCCGGACCTGATGCCGGGGCCGCTCCCGAAGCACGGCTCAGGGCACGGCTCAGGACCGGACGAACTGCGGACCTTGCGGAGGCAGCACGAAATGGGGGTCGGGCGCGTGCGCGGCGGCTGCCGCGGGCTGCGGATAGCCGTAGGCGGGCGGTGCGGCGGCGGGCTGCGGATAGCCGTACGCCGGCTGCTGGGCCCCGGCGGCGGCAGCGGGCGGCGCGGCCGGGGGCGGATAGCCGTAGGAGGGCTGCTGATGCTGCACCGTGGCCTGGGAGTCGGGCCCGGTTCCGGTGGCCCCGGCCGGGACGGGTCCCGGCGGCGCGTTCGGAGGCGGCGGCACGGCGGCCGGGAGGGGCCCCGCGGCGGCCGGTTCCTGCGCCCCGTCGGCCGCCCGGTTCTCGTCCGCCGACTCCGAATCGTCCACCGAGATGCCGAAGGCGGTGGCCAGGCCGATCAGGCCGGTGGGATAGCCCTGGCCGACCGCACGGAACTTCCAGCCCTCACCGCGCCGGTACAGCTCGCCGCAGATGATCGCGGTCTCTTCCCCGGTCTCCGGCCGCACATCGAACACCGCCAGCGGCTCGCCGTCGGCGAAGGCGGTGTCGAACAGGAGTATCCGCAGGTCCGGGACCTGTTCGAAGGCGGCCCCGTCGGAGGAGGCCGCGATGACGACCTGGTCCACCGAGGCGTCGAGCGCCCCGAGGTCCGCCTCGATCGTATCCGTCAGCCCTTCGGGGACACTGCGCTTCGGCAGCCGCCGGACCAGGCCGGAGGGGTGCCGGGGCTGGTTGTAGAAGACGAAGTCCTCGTCCGACCGCACCCGCCCGGACGCACCGAGGAGCAGGGCGGAGGCGTCCACGTCGGGAACCCCGGCGCCCGGGGTCCAGCGCAGCACGGCCCGGACGGCCGCGGCATCGACAGGGACGTTCGAGCCCTTCAGCATCGTGTGCGTCATGACGGTCATCCTGCCTGCTGGGGACCCGTGCGGACAACGCGGGGGGCGGCACGGCCGTGCCCGGCGGCGGCACGGGCCGAGCGGGAGAGTACCGCGAGAGGGGGCCGGACAAGGGGCGAGTAACCGGAAATTCATGTACATGGGGAACTGGCGACACCCGTCCGTACGTACTATTACCGGCCATGCGTTGTTCGGCCGGTCAGGCAGTTCGGGGGAAAATCATGCGTCACTTCGGGCACATATCGCCCGCTGCCCGCGAGGGCCTGTTCTACAAGGAGCCCAGCACCTTCACCGCGGAGTCCCCGGCGAGGATGCTCTCCGTCGCCCTCGGGGCCACGCTCTACTCCCCGGCCACCCGTCCGTCGCTCGCCGACGACGTGCTGAAGCAGGCCGCGCGCGGAGTCGTCTCCATGGTGCTGTGCCTGGAGGACTCGATCGACGACGCCGAGGTGATCGACGCCGAAGCCAACCTGATCAGGCAGTTCGCCGTGCTGGCCGCCCGCGACGAGGAGCCCGGGCCCGCACCCCGGCACGAGAGCGACGCACCGGCCTCGGCCGGCGCGGACGTCCCGCTCCTCTTCATCCGCGTACGGGAACCGGCCCAGATCACCGACCTGGTGCGCCGCCTCGGCGCATCGGTCCGGATGTTGTCCGGTTTCGTACTTCCCAAATTCACCGAAGAGCGGGGCAGACACTTCCTGGAGGCGCTCGCCGAGGCCGAGACGGAATGCGGCCGACGGCTCTTCGCCATGCCCGTCCTCGAATCCCCCGAGCTGCTCCACCTGGAGACGCGCGGTGAGATTCTCCGGGGCATCGCCCGCAGCGTCGACAAGTACCGGGACCGGGTCCTCGCCCTGCGGCTCGGCGTCACCGACTTCTGCTCGGCCTACGGACTGCGCCGCGCGCCCGACATGACGGCGTACGACGTCCACATCGTCGCCTCCGTCATCGCCGACGTGGTCAACGTGCTCGGCCGGGCCGACGGCACCGGCTTCACGATCACCGGCCCGGTCTGGGAGTACTTCCGCCGCCAGGAACGCATGTTCAAGCCCCAGCTGCGCCGCAGCCCCTTCCTGGAGGGCCGGGCCGAGGAACTGCGCACGGCCCTCATCGAGCACGACATGGACGGACTGCTCCGCGAGATCGAGCTCGACCGGGCCAACGGCCTGCTCGGCAAGACCTGCATCCACCCGTCGCACGTGGCGCCCGTGCACGCGCTGTCCGTGGTCAGCCACGAGGAGTTCACCGACGCCCAGGACATCCTGAGCCCCGAGCGCGGGGGCGGCGGGGTGCTGCGCTCGGCGTACACGAACAAGATGAATGAAGTGAAGCCCCACCGGGCCTGGGCCGAGCGCACGCTGCTGCGGGCCGAGGCCTTCGGGGTGGCGAGGCAGGACGTCGGCTTCGTGGACCTGCTGGCCGCCGGCCTGACGAACTGAGCGCGCGTCGATGAGCGAGCGCGCGACGAGAGAAGAGAACGTGGACGTGGTGTGGTCGGGCGACTGGGTGGCCGAACGGCTCGGAGTCGCCCTCGAAGGCGACGGAGAACTGCGGGAGCTGCTGGGCCTGGCCCTGCGCCGCAACCCCAAGCGGGCCCATCTGCTCGTCTCCAACGTGCTGGGCAAGCATGTGCCCCAGAAGCCCTCCGTCGTGTACGGGGCGGGGTACAGGCTCGGTGAGCGGGTCCGGGCGCTGCTCGGCGAGGAGGAGGCCCGCCGCGCGGTGGTCCTCGGATACGCGGAGACGGCCACCGGTCTCGGCCACGCCGTCGCGGACGGCCTGCGGGACGCCCCGTATCTGCACTCCACCCGGCGCCCGGTGGCGGGCGTGGCGCAGGCGGGCGGCTTCGAGGAGGCCCACTCGCATGCCACCTCGCACCTGCTGCTGCCGGAGGACCCCGAGCTGCTGGCGGGTGGAGCGGAGGCGTCCGCCCTGGTCCTGGTCGACGACGAGTTCTCCACCGGCAACACGGTGCTCAACACCATC
This sequence comes from Streptomyces sp. PTY087I2, assembly GCF_001687325.1. Taxonomy (GTDB): domain Bacteria; phylum Actinomycetota; class Actinomycetes; order Streptomycetales; family Streptomycetaceae; genus Streptomyces. The sequence continues at coordinate 207,271 of NZ_LZRD01000019.1, forward strand.
CGCGCGCTGCACGAGCTGCACCCGCGCGACCGGTACGTCATCGTCGCGCTGGTCGACATGCGCTCCCCGGCGGACCGCGACCGGCTGACCGCCTTCGCCGCCGAGATCGGCGCCCGCGTCGACCTGGTGACCCGCTCCACGGGCACGGTCACGCTCCCGGACGGCGTACTGGAACGCGGCCAGGCCCTCGTCGCGGCCCAGGAGGCGGAGGAGACGGGCCCGGTCCATGAGGCCGCCGCGCATCCCGCCCCGGTCACCCGCGTCGGCCTCGACTGGCCCGCGGGCGTTCCCGACGGCGGCCGACACGGCTTCACCCCGGCTCACCGGGCGGCGCTCGAAGCGGCGCTGCCGGGCATGGCGGAGCGGATCGCGGGCGCGCTGGCCGACGGCGCCCGCCGGGGCCGGGTGCTCGTCCTCGGCTTCGAGGAGCTGATGTACGCGCCCCTGCGCCTGGGCACCGCCCTGGAAGCGGCCCTCGGGCCCGAGGCCGAGATCCGGTACTCCACCACCACCCGCTCGCCCGTCCTCGCCGTCGACGACCCCGGCTACGCGATACGCACCCGCCTCGTCTTCCCGGCCCACGACGCCCCGGCGGACGGCCCCGGCGACCGGTACGCGTACAACGTGGCGGGCGCCGGCTTCGACGCCGTGGTCGCCGTCGTCGACTCCACCGCCGATACCCCCGAACTGCACGCGCCCGAAGGGCTGTTGGCCCGCCTGGCGGCCCACACCGGCCAGGTGCTCCTCGCGGTCGTCCCCTCGTACACCCCCACACCCGTATCGGAGCCCGCCGTGCTGCCCGAGCCCCTCCGAGGCCCCGACTTCTCCAGCTACGCGCCCGAGGACGTCGGCTGGCTGCTCCAGGACCTCTCGGACACCGAGCTGGAGGCGCCCACCGAGGAGCGCGAGGAGGCGATCCAGAGCGGCGGCGCGCACTACGCGGAGTCGCTGCCCGTGGAGTACCAGCCGAGCGCCGAGTACCAGGCGCTGTTCACCGCCGCCCTGGACGCCTCCGCCGCGCGCATCGCCCGCGCGGTCGGCACCGTCACCGAGACGGTCCTCGCCGAACGCGGCCCCCGCCCCGTCCTCGTCTCCCTCGCCCGGGCCGGAACCCCGGTCGGGGTGCTGATGCGCCGCTGGGCCCAGCACCGGCACGGCCTGGACCTGCCGCACTACGCCATCTCCATCGTCCGGGGCCGGGGCATCGACGCCACCGCGCTGCGCTGGCTGGCCGCCCATCACGACCCGGCCGACGTGGTGTTCGTCGACGGCTGGACGGGGAAGGGCGCGATCACCCGCGAACTGGCGGCGGCGATGGAGGAGTTCGAGGCATCGGGCGGACCGGCGGGCTTCGACCCGGAGATCGCGGTGCTCGCGGACCCGGGCGGCTGCGTGCGGACGTACGGCACCCGCGAGGACTTCCTCATCCCCTCGGCCTGCCTCAACTCCACGGTCTCCGGCCTCATTTCCCGTACGGTGCTCCGCGCCGACCTGGTCGGACCGAACGACTTCCACGGCGGGAAGTTCTACCGGGAGCTGGCGGACTCCGACGTCTCGGGTGACTTCCTGACCGCGGTGACCGCCCGCTTCGACGAGGTGGCGGGCCAGGTCGAGGACGAGGCCAAGGAACTGCTCGCCGCCGACCGCGCCCCGACCTGGGAGGGCTGGGCGGCTGTCGAGCGGATCAGCGAGGAGTACGGCATCCACGACGTCAACCTGGTCAAGCCGGGCGTCGGCGAGACCACCCGGGTGCTGCTCCGCCGGGTCCCCTGGAAGATCCTCGCCAGGCGCGGCGCGGGCACGGACCTGGAGCACATCCGGCTGCTGGCCCAGCAGCGCGGCGTCCCGGTGGAGGAGGTCGACGACCTCCCGTACAGCTGCGTCGGTCTGATCCACCCCCGGTACACGCGCGGCGCGACGGGCGCGGACGGCAAGGCGGTGAAGGGCGCATGAGCGTGACTTCTTCGGCCACCACGCTGGTCGCGAGCGACCTCGACCGTACGCTGATCTACTCGGCGGCCTCGCTCGACCTGGCCATGCCGGACGCGGAGGCCCCCCGGCTCCTGTGCGTCGAGGTGTACGGCCACAAGCCCCTCTCGTACATGACGGAGACGGCCGCCGCGCTCCTCACCGAGGTGGCGGGCACCACGGTCTTCGTGCCGACCACCACCCGCACCCGCGAGCAGTACCGGCGCATCCACCTCCCCGGCCCCGCCCCCCGATACGCGATCTGCGCCAACGGCGGCCACATCCTGGTCGACGGCGTCTCCGACCGTGACTGGCAGCGGCAGGTGGAGTCCCGGATCGCGGCCGAGTGCGCGCCGCTCACCGAGGTCCGCGCCCACCTCGCGACCACCGCCGACCCGGCCTGGCTGCTGAAGGAACGGGTCGCCGAGGACCTCTTCGCCTATCTCGTCGTCGAACGGTCGCTGCTGCCCGAGGAGTGGGTGAAGGAGCTGGCGGCCTGGGCCCGCCCGCGCGGCTGGACGGTCTCCCTCCAGGGCCGCAAGATCTACGCGGTCCCGGCGCCGCTCACCAAAAGCGCCGCGATGCACGAGGTCGCCCGCCGCACGGGAGCCACGCGCACGCTCGCCGCCGGGGACTCCCTCCTCGACGCCGACCTGCTGCTCGCCGCCGATCTCGGCTGGCGCCCCGGCCACGGCGAACTGGCCGACGAGGGCTGGCGGGCCCCGCACGTGGTGGCCCTGGAGGAGCGGGGCGGGGCGGCGGGGGAGGAGATCCTGCGCCGCTTCCTGGCGGCCGCGGCCGGGTGATTTCGGCTGCGCGCGGGCGCCCGTTGCGCGAGGCTGGGGTCATGACCAAGGGCAACGAGACCACGATCACCAACGAGCTGTACGCCTACATGCTGGCCCACAACCCGCCGCTGGACCCGGTCCAGCGGGAGCTGGTGGACACCACGTACGCACAATTCCCCGACCACGCGGGCATGGTGTCGGCCGAGGAGCAGGCCCCGCTGCTGGCTTTCCTCGTCCGGCTGGTGGGCGCCCGGCATGTGGTGGAGGTCGGCACGTTCACCGGGTTCAGCGCCCTGGCGATGGCCCAGGCGCTGCCCGCCGACGGCACGCTGATCGCCTGTGACATCTCGGCGGAGTGGACGGCGTACGGCCGTGCGGCCTGGGAGAAGGCGGGCGTCGCGGACCGGATCGACCTGCGGATCGCCCCCGCCCTGGACACCCTGCGCGCGATGCCCGCCGAACCGCACATCGACCTCGCCTACCTGGACGCGGACAAGGGCGGCTACATCGCGTACTGGGAGGAGCTGGTGCCCAGGATGCGGCAGGGCGGGGTCATCGCCACGGACAACGTGCTCTTCCACGGCGGGGTGACGGACCCGGAGGCGACGGGCCCGGCGGCGGCGATCAAGGAGTTCAACGACCATGTGAGCGGGGACGTCCGGATGGACAGCGTCCTGCTGACGGTCGCGGACGGCCTGACGCTGTCCCGCAAGAGGTAGGCCGGGGCTCAGCCGCAGCAGCCGCCCCCGCAGCAGCCACCGCCGCCACCGGCGGACGGTGCGGGAGCGGACCCGGCAGCGCCGCCCACGGCCACGGCGGACAACAGCTTGACGGTGTCGTCGTGGCCCGCGGGGCAGGAGGCGGGGTCCGAGGACTGCGCCATGGGACGGCTGACTTCGAAGGAGTCTCCGCAGGTGCGGCAGCGGAATTCGTAACGGGGCATGGGCTCAGGCTAGAGCACAGGCCCTAGGCGCCGCCGCCGCGTTCCTCGCGGATCTCGGAGACGACCCGGGCGGCGGTCTGCCGCACGGCCTCGGTCTCGGTCAGGAAGTGCCAGTAGTCGGGGTGGCGGCCTTCGAGCCCGGCGATGGCCCGATCCAGCCGGGCGACGGAGTCGTCGAGCGGCCGCGCGTGCCGGGGATCGGGCGTGTGCCGGCCGGCCATGGCGAGGCGCTGGGCGTCCCGCACCGCGAACCGGGTCCGCTCGATCTCCTGCTGCGGGTCCTTCGCCACGGCGTTCAGCCGCTGCAACCGGTCCCCGGCGGCGGAGACTGCCTCGTCCACCGCGTTGAGCAGGGCGCGGACCGTGGACAGCCGGGACGTGGCGTCCGCCCAGCGCTGCTCCTCGCGGGCCTTCGCCGCCTCGGCGAGCTTGTCCTCCGCCTGCCGTACGTTGACGGCGGCCTGCTCCGGGACCGGCTGGAGGTCCTGCCAGCAGGCGGCCGAGAACCGCCGCCGCAACTCGCTGAGCACCGGCTCCACCGAGCCTGCCCGGGTCGTCAGCGCCTGGGCCCGGGTCCGCAGGGACACCAGCCGCCGGTCGATCTCGGCGGCCCGCTCGGGCAGCCGCTCCGCCTCGGCGCGCACGGCCTCGGCGTCGCGGAGCACCACATCGGCGCGCTGGAGCGTCTCCGGGACGCCGTGCTGTCCCGCGCCCTGGTTCAGCTTGGTCAGCTCGGGGGCGAGCGCGGCGAGCCGGGCGGCGAGCTCGTCGGCCCGCAGCCCCGCGGCCCGCACGGTGTCGAGGGCGTTGCTCGCCGCGAGGAGTGCCTGCCGGGCCCGCTCGACGGCGGGGGCGAGCCGGGCGAGCTGGGTCTCCGCGCTGCCCAGCAGCGGCCCGAGCCCCTGGGCGAAGCGGTCCAGCTCGCCCTTGACCCGTACGAGGTCGTCCTTGGCCCGGGTCAGCTCCGTACGGGCCCGGGAGGCGACGGCGGGCTCCAGGTCGTCCCGGTCCAGGTCATGGCTGTCGACGGCGGTGATGTAGGCGTGGCTGACCTCGTCGATGCGCCGCCCGAGCGCGGCGAAGTCCTCGGCCGCCTTGCGACCGCGCGGGGAGCTGTCCACGGCGTTGATGGTCTCGATGGAGATCCGCAGATCCCGCTGGGCGCTGTCCAGCTCGTAGAAGGCCTCGGCGGCGGCGTCCTTCGCGGCCTGCGCGTCGGCCCGCTGGCTCTCCCCGCCGCGCCCGCCGAACCACCGGCGCGTACCGCCACCGGCGAAGGCGGCGGGCAGCGCGGCCAGCACAAGGGGCACGGGCAGCAGCATCAGCGCCAGAAGATCCCGGCCACCCCGAACGGCGGAACTCGCACCCGCTCCTGCCTCCGGCCGCGCGTTGGTCGCCGTCACATCCCTCTCCCGTGCCGATTCGCCCTGCCCGGTACATTCTCCCACCAGGTAAGGACGAACACACGGGCCGGTTAGTTCGCGCTTCGCACGGTGACTTCCCCGTTGTCGCTGTAGGCCTTCACCACATGGGCACTGTCGTCGCCGCGCGGCACGTTCACAGAGACCTCCCCGTTGTCCGCGGAGGCATCGACCTTGTACTTCTGCCCGCCCGGCGGCAGATCGATGGTGATGCTCCCGTTGTCACTGACGGTGTCCACGAGGTCGGGCACGGAGGCGAAGCCCAGCCGGATCTCCCCGTTGTCGGCGCGGGCGGTCACGGACGGGCCGGATATCCGCTCGGCCCGCACCTCCCCGTTGTCGCTCTTCAGCTTCAGTGTCCCGCTCGCGTCCCGGACCTTGATCTCGCCGTTGTCGGACGTCAGATCCAACGTACGGTCGAAGCCGGTGGCGGTGATGGTCCCGTTGTCCGTCGCGGCCGTCACGTCGACTCCACGCGGCACCTTCACCCGGTGCCGGGAGTCGCAGTTGGCGATGCCTCCGCACTTCACCCGGAGCGTGAGGGTGTCGTCCTCCATCCTCCAGACGGCGTCGGGCCCGCTGCCGAACACGGTCCACCCGTCGAACTGCCGCTCCACCTCGACCTGCTTCACGTCGGCCGGCACGAGGTCCACGACTCCGTTCTCGGCGTTGATGGTCAGCGTCTTCCCCTCCAGGGCGAACGACTTGCGCTCGACGGGAGCGCCGTCCACGTCCGTGCTCCCGCACCCGGTGAGAGCCAGCGCCAGCAGTACCACCCCGCCCCCGAGAGCGAGGGCCCGCCCGGTGCCCCCGAGGCGCGCCCCGGAACGGGTGCGGGTCGGTGCGCTCGTAACGATGTCCACGGTGATCGGTCCCCCAGTGCGTGCGGTGCGTGCGGTACGTGCCACCGGGCGTCGTTGCCGGTGCATTCAAACCGTATGCACCGACGGCTCCCGGCGGGATCCGGCCCACCACCGTCTCGGGGGTGGGGTTATCCCCCGGTCCCGAACGGTTTATGAGCAGGGCTCCGGTCCATGTACGCTGTTGCCTCATCCACGGGTGCGTAGCTCAGGGGTAGAGCGCTGCTCTTACAAAGCAGATGTCGGCGGTTCGAAACCGTCCGCGCCCACCAGCAGTAGTAGCAGGTGAGAGCCTGTTTCGGCCCCCCAGTCGTGATCGATCGGGGGGCCTTCTCATGCCGGAAATCCGCTGACGGCGATGGCGCTCTCCCACATCAGGCGTGATCCTCGTCGGTCTCGCTTCGGTCGAAGGGGTCGGGCTCGAACAGTTCATGATCGGTCATGGGGTCATCGTCCCCTCTGCCGCGGGCTGTTGGAGGCCGATCCGCGCTTCTCCCGGGCGCGGCCCTACCCTGAGCCGGTGCGCGACGAGAGGCACGGCGAGGGACGAGGGGGCAGTTCATGGGGCGGACGCTGGCGGAGATCCTGGACAGGGCGGCGTGCGGGCGGTTTCCGGAGCCCGACGGGCGGACGACCGTGGTCGCCGCGCCCAGTGACCGCGACACGGGAGTGATCGCCTTCACCGCGCACTCGGTCGTGTTCACCGACGAGGACCCCGAGTGGGTCCGTGCGACGCTGGCCGCCCTGGACTGCGATGCGCTGGCAGCGACCATGCATCCGCGCTTCCTGTCGGCCTTCCTGGAACGTACCGGGCGGACCACCGACACGATCGACCTCCTGACCGTGGCGTCCTCGCTGCCCGGTGAACCCGGCCTGGAGCTGCGGGAGGTCACCGATCCCGTGCACCCGCGGGTGATCAGCGCCCGTCGGCGCCGGGACGGGGTGCGGATGTGGGAGGTCGACGGGGGCGTGCTGGTGCTCGGGCGCGGTGTGGCCGGGCGTTGGGAGGTGGCCGTCGAACTGGACGAGAACGCCCGGCACCGGGGGCTCGGGCGTGCCCTCGCCACTGCCGCACGGCATCTGGTGCCCCCGGGCGAACCGCTCTGGTCGCAGCAGGCCGCGGGCAACGCGCGCAGCATCCGGGCGTTCCAGGCCGCCGGTTTCCGGCCGGTCGGCTCGGAGGCGCTGCTGCTCGGCCGCCGGGAGGTGGCGTGACGCCGGGGAGCGTGCGTGACGGCGAGGGAGGAGCGCGTGAGGCCGGGGGCGAGCGCGTGACGGCCGCGCCGGGTTTCCCGTACGGCTGCCGCGGCCTCCCGTTACTCTGCTTGTCATGATCCAATCATCCGCGATCCAGACGGACACCGAGGTCGCGGCCGCCGCCGCGCTGGCCGGGGCGGAGGTCGCGCGGGCCCGTTACGGGCGGCTCCACTCCCGTATCGACAAGGGCTCCGGGGACTTTGCCACCGACGCCGACCTGGCCGCCGAGGAGGCGATCCTCGACGTCATCCGCAACGCCCGGCCCGGGGACGCGGTGCACGGCGAGGAGGGCGGCCGGCAGGGAGCGGCCGACGCGGAGCGGGAGTGGCTGGTGGATCCCTTGTGCGGGACGCTCAACTACGCCGTCGGCTCCCAACTCGTCGCCGTCAACGTGGTGTTGCGCGACGGCCCGGCCGCGGTGGCCGATCCGTTCAGCGGCGAGGTGTTCCTCACCGACGGCGAGACCGCCCGGGTCCGGTCCGGCGCGGAGGGCGACGAGCGGCCGTTGGTGCCGACGGCGGACACCCGGCTCGTGGACGTGAACCTGGACCCGCCCTTCCCGAGCGCGCCTGGATTCCGGGCCGTCGACCTGCTTGCCCACCCCGGGTTCGTCGAGCACTTCCGCCCGCGCGTCGTCTCCACGACGCTGGCGCTGGCCTGGGTCGCGGCGGGCAGGCGGGCCGCCTATGTCACGGACGGCGGCGACCTCAGCGGCAGCGTGCACTTCGCCGCCGGGATCGCCCTGTGCCGGGCCGCCGGCTGCGTCGTCACCGGCGTCGACGGCGCCCCGGTCGGACCCGGCGGCCGGGGGCTCGTCGTGGCCGCGGACGCCGGGACGCACGAGCTGCTCATGTCGATGATCGGCACGCGCGGGCGGACCGACGGCAACGGCTGAATCCCTCAGACGCCCCTCGGAGTCCCCTCAGATGTCCGGAATCCCCTCAGACGTGCAGTTCGGGCGGGAAGTCGGTCCAGCGGAGGTCGGCGGGCAGATGGCCGGTGTCGTTGAACAGGAGCAGTGCGGCGGGACGGCCGGGCGCGTAACGGATCACGGTCAGACCGGCGTTGGCGTGGTTGAGGCCCAGCCAGCGCGATTTCGGGGCGTCCAGCGCGTCCCGGACGAGCCAGCCGACGAGGAAGTTGTGGGTGACGAGGAGTTCATGGCGGGGCTCGTCGCCCTCGACCGTTCCCGTGAACCGTGCGAGCGCCTCCTCCGCGAGCCCGGGGCCCAGCTCGCGCTCCGCCGCGGGGAACTCCGCCAGCCGTGCGAGCGTCCGGTCGGCCGACTCCGCCGGCAGCTCCTCCCGTGACGGCAGGTACGGGAGGTAGTCACCGGCCGGTTCGGACCGCAGCAGGGGAACGCCCGGCAGCTGCTCGCCCACCAGCCGCGCCGTCTGTTCGGCGCGGGGGAGCGGGCCGTGGTGGATCGCCGTGATCGGGGCCCCGCGCAGCCGCTCCCCGAGCAGGGCGGCCTGACGGCGGCCGGCCTCCGTCAGCGTGCTCTCGTCCTCGGAGGCCTGACCGTGCCGGGCCACGTACAGGTAGCGGGCAGCCGTTTCCGTCATGGGCGGGGTCCTCCGTCGCGGTTCATGATCGTTCGAACATCTGTGGGGACGTCCGGGCCGCGCCGGGCGGTTCCAGGGAGGGAGAGGAGGGAGGGGAAGGACCTGGTCCGGGCCATGAGGGTGGCTCGCCCTCCCGGGATGCGCGGGGGCAGTGCTCGGGGCACCGTGGAGGCATGGCCGAGCACCCGCCCGTGATCGTCTATCCGCCTTCCGCGACCGGAGGACGGCGGGTCACCGTGCACGGGCAGATCGTCGGCCTGGCGCACGGGCGGGGCGAGGTGGCCGCGCTGCTGCGGGCCGCGGGGTTCGCCCCCGGGCCCGACAAGATCGTCGAGCTGGACCGGCCCGGGCTGATCGAATGGCGCGGCGGCGATCTCGACACCTGGGGGTGATCCCGTGAAGCGTCGTCGAGCGGTACGCGAAAGCGCCTCGATCGAACCGCCGCCCGGGTATTACGTGGCCGGGGCCGAGCCTCCCGACGCGGCGCAGCGCGCGCTGATCCTGGACTGGGTCGTGAGCCGGCGCATCGCGAGCGGCTGGCGCGTCGAGTCCCGCTCCGGGAGCCAGGTGGTGCTGGTGCGCGGGCAGCCGGTGAACCATGTGCTGCACGCCTTTCTCACCGTCTTCTCGTGCCTGGTGTGGGGCGTCGTGTGGGCCGGTGTCGCCCTCGTCAACCGGGTCGAGCGCGTGGCCCTGACCGTCGATGCCCAGGGGCGCATCGTCACCGTCAGCGCACCCTGACCCTTCACTCGAACGGGTGTGTCCCGCTGGCTGTGCCCGGAAGCCGCGAGGAACGTCGGAGCTGATCCGCCCGCACCGACCGGGGCAGGTCAGGGCAGCAGACGCCCGGCATCCGCCATCCGTCACGGCTGAACCGGCGCCTGTTTCGGCTAAGGAGTCCTCATGTCGCAGTCCAGCACGCCCCCGCCCCAGCCCGGCGCCTCGCGCCCCGCCGATCCCCGTCCGGGCGGCGGGTCCGGCAGCCCGTGGGCGGCCGGAGGAACGGTGTTCGCGGGTGTCCTGCTCTTCGTGGACGGCGTCCTCGGAGTGCTCAAGGGCATCGCGGGGGTCGCCTCGAACGACGTCTACACGCGGATCAACGACTACGTCTTCAAGTTCAGCGTCACCTCGTGGGGCTGGATCCACCTCGTCCTCGGCGTGATCCTCATCCTGGTCGGCTGGGGCATCCTCTCGGGCGCCACCTGGGCCCGCGTCGCGGGTATCGCCCTCGCCTCCCTGAACCTCATCGCCAACTTCATGTGGCTCCCGTACACCCCGGTCTGGGCCATCGTCACCATCGCGATCGACGTCTTCGTCATCTGGGCCCTGTGCACCGACCGGTCGAACCCGAGCGACCTGGTACGGAGCTGAACCGACCAGGACGGCGGACGACGGGCGGCGACGGGTGTCCGTTGTCAGTGGGGCGGTCCACACTGGAGTCATGTGCCGCAGCATCAAGACTCTCCGCCCGCCCGCCCTCCCCGAAGAGGCCACCGAGGAGGACATGCGGGCCGCCGCCCTTCAGTACGTACGCAAGGTCTCCGGGTTCCGCGCGCCCGCCGCGCACAACCGGGAGGTGTTCGACCGGGCCGTCGACGAGATCACCGCAGCGACGATGAAGCTGCTCGACGGGCTGGAGATACGGGGCGCGTCGCGGGGCGCTTGACCACGAACGCGGCCAGGGCGCCCGCCACGAACAGGGCCAGCACCGACACGGCCGTGCCGAACCACGTCGAGCCCAGCCACCGGCCGCCGAAGTAGCCGAGCCCCACGCTGTAACCGGCCCAGGCCAGGCCCGCCAGCGCGGACCAGGGGAGGAAGTCCCGCTTCCTGCGGTGTGCCGCGCCCGCGCCGAGCGAGACCACGGAGCGGCCCGCCGGAGCGAACCGGGCGATGACCACCAGCGCGCCGCCGCCCCGGCTCAGCGCGGCGCCGAGACGTTCCTGCGCGGTGGTCAGACGCCGGGAGCGGGCGATGGCCCGGTCCAGCCGGTCGCCCCCGCGCCAGGCGAGCCGGTACGCGACGAGGTCGCCGAGCACCGAGGCGGTGGCCGCGCACAGGATCAGGACGACGAGCGAGGGGACCTCCCCGGCGGTGCCTCCACCGGCACCGCTGACGGTCGTCGAGCCCGCTGCCGCCGCCGTGGCCGCCGTGATGACGAGAACGCCGCTGGGCAGGAGGGGCAGGAAGACGTCCAGGAGAACGGAGACCGCGACCACCACGTAGATCCATGGGCTGCTGGTCAGCTCGGCCACACTCTCCAACACCGTCTACGACTCCCCGATCGTGTCAACGCCGCGACGGTCGCAGGGGAGCGGCAGGGGCGGCAGGTTCAGCTGTACAGCGTACGCGTGGGGCCTCTCCCGAGATCGCCCAGGGCGGGTGATGTTGTGCAGGTCACGTATACCTGGCGGCCATGTGCCCGTTAGGCGGGGAGAACGACCGGCACGAGCGAGGAGCAGCGCATGACGGCATGGATGGTACGGACGGGCCACGGTCCGGCGCACCCGAATTCGGGGCAGCGGCCGACGGCGGGACCTGAGGGCGCAACGAGGGTGCGCGGCCGGGGGGCCTCGCGGGTCCCGGGCGTGCTGGCGGGCGCGGCGGCCCTGCTGACGCTGGCGTACGGCGCGGGCGTCGGCGTCGCCGCCCAGGGGCCGGCCCACGGCGGGCCCAGCGGGCACGGCGGACATGGGGCCTCCGGTGGCCACAGCGCGCACGACGCTCCCGGTGCCTCCGGTGGCCACAGCGGGCACGGCGGCTCCGGTGCCTCCAGCACTTCTGCGGCCGACCCGAGCCGCGTCGATACTTCTGCGGCCGACCCGAGCCGCGCCGACGACGTCGCCGCCGTGGGCGGCGGCTCGTGGATGCGGGCCGCGGGGGTGTTCTCCCCGCCCGGTTCGTTCGTGCAGTCCGACGCGCTGACGTACGACACCCGGCTGGTGCCGGCGGGCGCGCGGATCGAGATCACGCAGTTCACCGGCCCGTCCGGCACCCGGGTCGGGGCACGTCTGCACGGGCTCGTGCCCGGCCGGGCGTACGGGATGCATGTGCACACCTCGCCCTGCGGGGCCGACCCCGCCGCCGCAGGGCCGCACTACCAGCACCGCCCGTCGGCGACCGCGGACCCGGTCAACGAGGTGTGGCTGGACTTCCGGACGGACGAGGACGGCGACGGGCGCGCGGAGGCCGTGCACGACTGGAACTTCCGGGCGGGCGGGGCCCGGTCGGTGATCATCCACGACCGGCAGGGTGGTGCGGGGGAGCGGGCAGCCTGCTTCACGGTGCCGTTCGGGCCGGATGACACCGACGGCAGGACCTGACCCGGGTAACGCCGCGTACGGCACGGTGCCCCGCCCCCTCCGCGGACTCGGGAGGGGAGCGGGGCACCGTCACGGTCTCACCGCGCGCCGGGTCGGCGCCGGAACGCGGGGGCCGGGGAGGCCGGGAAGGGCCGGGACCCAGGTGCGGCCGGTCAGACCGAGACGGCCGGGGCCTTGTCCTGGCGCGTCGTGGTCTCGGCCGTGGCGGCCGTGTCGCGCGAACCGAAGAAGCGGTCCAGGGCGACGGCCCCCGGGCCGGTGAAGACCAGCAGCAGGAACGCCCAGCAGAACATCGCCGACGCCTCGCCGCCGTTCTCGATCGGCAGGAACGCCTCCGGCTGGTGCACCTTGAAGTACGCGTAGGCCATCGAGCCCGAGGCGAGGAACGCCGCGGCACGGGTGCCGAGACCGAGGGCGACCAGAGATCCGCAGACCAGCTGGATCAGCGCGGCGTACCAGCCGGGCCAGGCACCGGTCTCGGCCTCGTTGCCGCCGAGCACTCCGAAGAGGGTGGCGACGCCGTGGAAGGCGAAGAGCAGGCCGACGACGAAGCGGAAGAGGCTGAGCACATAGGGCTGCGCCTGGTTCAAGCGGATGAGCATGGGGGGTGGGCTCCTTCGGTCGGGGTGGGGACGTGAACCGACTGGGCGCATCAGGTTAGGGAAACCTCACCAGTGCTTGCAACTTCAACATTTCATTGAGTGGCTGAAAAGCGCCTAACTTTCAGGGGTGAGTGAACGCTCAAGAACCGCTTCGAGCTGGTCTCCTCGCTTACTCGCTCTGGCCTGTACCAATGACAGCGCAGACTTCCGGCCAAGCAAAGTGAGCGTCATGAGCTGGTTACCGAACCAGGGGCCGCCCTGCCTGTCCCAGGTGACCGGCGACGCTCCGGTACGGCCGTGGCGCGCAAGGAACCGGCCGATCCGCCGGCCCGCCCGGCTCCAGCCGAAACGGAACCCCGCCCGGATCCACCGGGGGATCGAGTTGTGCACGGGCGAGCAGGTCAGCTGGAGGACGCGGGACGCCGGGGCGGGCCCGGGGGTGGGGCCGGAGGAGGAACCGGAAGCGGATCCGGTCCCCGGCGGGGTGTCCGGCCACCGGGGCTCGGCGATATAGGCGTGGTGCACATCGCCCGAGAGGACGCATACCGTCGCCGGGGCGTCCGGACCGCTCGCCGCCTCCCGCAGCAACTCCGTGAACCGGTCGAAGGATTCGGGGAAGGCGGCCCAATGTTCCAGGTCACCGGCGCGGCGCAGCTTCTCGCCGAAGCGTGCCCAGCGCGGCCCGCGTACGCCGGCGCACATGGAGGCGTTCCAGCGCTCGGCGTCATGGACGAGCGGGGGCAGCAGCCACGGCAGAGAGCTGCCGATGAGCAGATGGTCATACGAAGCGGGGTCGTCCAGGACCGCTTCCCGCAGCCAGTCGGCCTCCCCGGGGTCGAGCATCGCCCGCTGGTCCTCGGCCAGGACGCGGGCCGCACGCGTGTCGGCCATCACCAGCCGTACTCGGCCGAAAACACGCCGGTAGCTCCACCGGGTACGGGCGGGATCCGCGTCGGTCTCGGCGGCGAAGCGGCGCAGCGCCTCCGTGCCGTCGGGCGAGGCCCTGACCGCCGCGTACGCGGGATCGGCGGCCAGGGCGGCGGGGGAGAGGTTGCCCAGGTGCTGGTAGACCCAGTACGACATCAGCCCGCTGACGATCCGTTCGTGCCACCAGGGCGTGGCGCGCAGGTCCCGCTGCCAGGCGGCGCTGGTGTTCCAGTCGTCGATCACGTCGTGGTCGTCGAAGATCATGCAACTGGGAACCGTGGAGAGCAGCCAGCGGACCTCCGGATCGCGCCACGATTCGTCGTAGAGGCAGGTGTACTCCTCGTAGTCCGCGATCTCCGTCCCCGGCGGCTCCTTCAGGTCCCGGCGGGTGGCGAGCCTGCGCCGGGTCGCGGCGGAGGTCTCGTCCGCGTACACCTGGTCGCCCAGGAGCAGCAGGACGTCGGGCCGTTCGGCCGCCGGGTCCGCGGCGAGATGCGTGGCCAGAGTGACCAGGGCGTCCGGCCCCGCGGGATCGTGCCCGCCACCCGGGGCGGCCGCCCAGCGGCACGACCCGAACGAGATCCGCACGCCGTCGGACGCCACCCGGACGCTCCCCGTCGCGCCCTCGACCGCGTCCTCCGTCGTGCCTTCCGCCGCGCCTTCCGTCCGGCCTGCCGGTGCCGCCACCGACGGCGTGGTGATGGTGCTCGGCGGGAGACGGCTGCCGTCGGGCGGCCAGACGCGCTGTGAGCCGATCAGTACCTCGTACGCCGTCGTGGAGCCGGGCGTCAGCCCCTCCACCACGACCAGGGCGTAGTGGTGCCCGGCCACCGAGAAGGTGGGCGAGGTCCCCGAAGCGCCGTCCGCGCACCGGACTTGCACGGTGCACGGACGGCTCGCCTCGACCCAGACGGTCGCGGTGGACCCGGACTCCCAGTCGACGTACCGCAGTAGTGGTCCCAGGCGCAGCCCGGCCATGTGGTGCCTCCTCGCGACGCCGGTACGGATCGGCTCCGTAACGTACAGAACGCGCGGAGAGGGCGCACGGGGTTCAGGCCGGGGCGTCAGCGGACCCGCGGCGGGGTCAGCAGCCGTTGAGGGCCGACTGGAGGGCGCTCTTCTCGGCGGAGTCGACGCTCAGGTTGTAGTGCTTCTTGACGTGGACCCAGGCGCGGACGTAAGTGCACTTGTACGAGGAGCTCGGCGGCAGCCACTTGGCCGGGTCCTTGTCGCCCTTGGACTGGTTCACGTTGTCGGTGACCGCGATGAGCTGGGGGCGGGTCAGGTCGTTGGCGAACGACTGGCGCTGGGCGGTGGTCCAGCCGCTCGCGCCGGAGCGCCAGGCCTCGGCCAGCGGGACCATGTGGTCGATGTCCACGTCGGAGGCGGCGCTCCAGGTCGCGCCGTCGTAGGGCGAGTACCAACTGCCGCTGACCGCGGCGCAGGAGGCGTCCTGCTGGACGTTCGTACCGTCGCGCTTGAGGACGACCTCGCGGGTGTTGCAGGTTCCCGACTGGGTGATCCAGTGCGGGAACTTGTCACGGCTGTAGCCGCTGGACGAGCCCTCCGCGCTGACGGTGAGCTGGCCGAGATAGGTCCGTGCGGTCGCCGCGCTCACCGGGGTGGGCATGGCGGCCTGGGCACTGGGGGCGCTGAACAGGGCGGACGTGGCGGCGAGCGCTGCGGTTGCGGCGACGACGGAGAGGCGACGCGCGTAGACACCGGACATGCGAACTCCCTTGATGTGGGGGGTGCGTGGGTGGGCGACGATCGGGCTTTGGGCGGATCCCGGCCATCGTGGCGACGCCAGGTTTCTGTGGGGTGGGCGTCAGGTAACAGAGTGGCGACATGTGCACGTCACATCAAGGGGTGTGCAAGGGGAGTGCGAGGGGAGTGACGGATCGCGGGGGCGCGTCGGTCCGTCACGGGGGGGCGTGCGGGCCGTGCGGGCTGGGGGTTTGGCGCGGCGTGGTGCGGATCTATCGTTGCCGGGTGCTGCTTCCGGTCTCCGTCACCCTCGGCGTCGTCCTCGCCGTCCTGCTGGTCCTCGCCGCCGCCGTCGCCGCGTGGGCCTCACTGGGCCGGTCGCGCGAGATCCTCGTCGCCGGGGTGCGGGCGGCGGCCCAACTCGCCGCCGTCTCCCTGCTCATCGGCTGGGTCGTCCGCTCGGTGGCCCCGCTTCTCGGGTTCGTGGCGCTGATGTTCGCCGTGGCCGTATGGACCGCCGGCCGCCGCATCACCGGCAACCGCACCTGGCGCTGGGCGGCCGCGCCGATCGGGGCGGGGGTGCTGCCCGTCGTGGGGGCGTTGCTGCTCACGGGACTTGTACCGCTCCGGGGCATCGCGCTCATCCCCGTCGCGGGCATCCTCATCGGCGGGGCGCTCACCGCGACCGTACTCAGCGGGCGGCGGGCCCTGGACGAACTCGCCGCCCGGCGCGGGGAGGTGGAGGCGGCCATGGCCCTCGGGCTGCTCGACCGGGACGCCCGGCTGGAGATCGTACGGCCGGCGGCGTCGGACGCGCTGCTGCCCGGGCTCGATCAGACCCGGACGGTCGGGCTCGTCACCCTGCCGGGGGCGTTCGTGGGCATGCTGCTGGGCGGCGCCTCACCCGTGGAGGCGGGCGCCGTGCAGCTGTTCGTCCTGGTGGCGCTGATGGCGGTTCAGGTGGTGGCCGTCGCGACGGTCCTGGAGCTGGTCGCGCGCGGGCTGCTGTACCGGGACTGAGGCCCGGGGGCCGGGGTTCCCTCCGGGGCTGAGGCCCGGGGGCCGGGGTTCCCTCCGGGGCTGAGGCCCGGGGTCCCGAGGTTTCCCGGCCAGGGGCCCCGGGTTTTCCCGGACGGCGCCTCAGGACTCGTCGATGTGCAGGCGGATCGAGCCGTCCTCGGCCGCCTCCACCCGCACCCGCGTCAGGTCCGCCACATGCGCGTCCGGCGCCAGGGCCGCCGCGCGCGGGCCGACGCCCACGACGCGCATGCCCGCCGCCCGGCCCGCCGCGATGCCCGCCTCGGAGTCCTCGAACACGATGCAGTCCGCCGCGTCGAAGCCCAGCTCCGCCGCGCCCTTGAGGAAGCCCTCGGGGTCCGGCTTGCTGGCGCCGACCTGCTCGGCGGTGACGCGGACGGCGGGCATCGGCAGCGCGGCCGCACCCATCCGGGCCGTCGCGAGCGCGCTGTCCGCGGAGGTCACCAGGGCGTGCGGCAGCTCGGCGATCGCGGCCATGAAGGCGGGCGCCCCGCCGATCGGCACGACGCCCTCGACGTCGGCGGTCTCCTCGGCGAGCATCACGCGGTTGTCCGCGTAGTTCTCCTCCATCGGGCGGTCCGGGAGCAGGACGGCCATCGTGGCGTACCCCTGCCGGCCGTGCACCACCTTGAGGGCGGCCTCGGGGTCCAGCCCGTGCTCGACCGCCCAGCGCCGCCAGCAGCGCTCCACCACCGCGTCGGAGTTCACGAGGGTGCCGTCCATGTCGAGCAGGAGGGCGTGAGCGGTGAGGACGGTGGCCGGCATCGGCTGCTCCAGAAACGCGGGGAGGTGTACGAACGGCCCGGGCGCGCGTGCCGCGGGGCGGTACCAGAGCAACCCCCGCCCGCCGGTCAGGGAGTGCGGGCGGGAGCTACTTTGTTCCATCACGATACAAAAACCGGGCCCGGAACGCCAATCCCGCCGCTCGCCGCGCACCGCCCCGCCCGGCGTCCGGTCTCAGCGGCGTCCGTCTCCCCTCGTCTCCGCCTCCAGTGCGCGCCGGGTGTTCGGCCCGTACACGCCCATCGGGTCGCCCTGGATCGCCTTGTACGACTGGTAGACCGCCACCGCGTTCTCCACCCGGTCGTTGTAGTTCTGGTCGGACGGCCCCGAGTAGAGCCACACTTCCCTGAGCCGGTTCTGGAGCACCCCGACCTCCGGGCCGCGGTCGCCCGGCCGCAGCGAGGGGCCGGCGAACTCCGCGGGCGGGGCGGCGGGCGGCGAGGACGTGGGCGCGTCGCCGTCCTCCGGGGTGGGCGACGCGCTCGCCGTCGGCGACGCGGACGCGGTGGCGGTCGGCGAGGGCTCCTGGCTCTTCGTCGGCGAGGCGGACGCGGACGGCGAGGCCGACGGTGTGGCGGAGTGGGAGGGCGTACGTTGCGGAGTGGCCGACGCGGAGGGGGACGGGGCCACCGACGCGGCCGGTTCGTCCTCCAGGTCCGGGACGCTCGTGGTCGCCTCCGGCAGCGCTTCGTTCTCGCTGTCGTCGCCGCCGAACAGTCCTCCGGCGAAGGCCGCCGTGCCGACCACCGCGGCCACGGCCGCCCCCACGGCCAGCGCCCCGAAGGGCCGCCTGCGGCGCGGCTGCACGGGGTCGGGGGCGAAGGCGGGGCTCGCGGCGGCGGTCCGCCGGCGGTTCCGGTCGCGGCTTCCGGCCGGGGCGGGGTGCGCGCCGACGGGAGTCCCTGAGCCCGGTCCCGTACCAGCGCCCGTACTCGTACCGACGTCCGAGCCCGTACCCGTACCGACGTCCGGGCCTGCACCCGTACCGACGCCCGGCCCATCGCCGCCCAGGAACAGCGGCATCGTCGTGGCCGCCGCCCCCGGAACATCAGCCCCAGGCCCCCCGGCCCCGGCCCCCGAACCCGCCCCCGCCTGCTCGTTCAGCGTCACGTACGGCCGGATGCGCAGCGGGTCGAAGTCCTCGGCCGCGGCGATCTCCGCCGTACGGGCGGCGCGCTGCTCGTCCTCCGTGAGCGGGGCCGAACCCGCGCCCGCGCCGCACCGGCACGGCACCCGGTGCTCCGTGCCGGGCTCCCCGGCCGTCCGTCTGCCGCACTCCGGGCATGCGTGTCCGGTCATCGTGGGTCCCCTCCCCTTGAACTGCCTGCGATTATGCAGCCCGCTCCGGGGAAGCCCAACGGCCCGCAGGGGGCTCCGCCCGCCCTCGGCAGGCCATAACGGGGCGAAACGTCCAGGATGGGGGTGTAGTGGATCAGCGGACGCAGCGGATCGAGGAGACGCCATGGCCCGGCAGAGGAGACGCCCATGTCCCAGCAGCTGAGCCCGCCGCCCCCGGCCGCGGCCCCTGGTGAGGGACACTCCCACCGGAGCGTCCTGGTGGCGATCGGAGCGCTGCTCCTCGGCATGCTGCTCGCGGCACTCGACCAGACCATCGTCTCCACGGCGCTTCCCACGATCGTCAGCGAGCTCGGCGGGCTCGACCATCTCTCCTGGGTGGTGACCGCCTATCTGCTCGCGGCCACCGCGGCGACCCCGCTGTGGGGCAAGCTCGGCGACCAGTACGGCCGCAAGAAGCTCTTCCAGACCGCGATCGTGATCTTCCTGATCGGCTCCGCGCTCTGCGGAGTCGCCCAGAACATGCCCCAGCTGATCGGATTCCGTGCTCTCCAGGGGCTCGGCGGCGGTGGCCTCATGGTGCTGTCGATGGCGATCGTCGGCGACCTCGTCACCCCGCGCGAACGCGGAAAGTACCAGGGGCTCTTCGGTGCCGTCTTCGGCGTGACGAGCGTTCTCGGGCCGCTCCTCGGCGGCTTCTTCACCGAACACCTCAGCTGGCGCTGGGTCTTCTACATCAACCTGCCGATCGGCGTCGTGGCGCTGGGCGTCATCGCGGCGGTCCTGCACATCCCGGTCCGCCGCGAGAAGCACACCATCGACTACCTCGGCACCTTCCTCATCGCGGCCGTCGCGACCAGCCTGGTGCTCATCGCATCCCTCGGCGGTACGACCTGGGCGTGGGCCTCCCCGCAGATCATCGTGCTCGCGGTGCTCGCCGTCGTCCTGCTCGTGGCCTTCATCGCCGTCGAACGGCGTGCCGTCGAGCCCGTGCTGCCGCTGAAACTGTTCCGGATCCGCACCTTCACCCTCGTCGCCGTGATCAGCTTCGTCATCGGCTTCGCGATGTTCGGCGCGATGACCTACCTGCCGACGTTCCTCCAGGTGGTCCACGACATCACCCCGACGATGTCCGGCGTGCACATGCTGCCGATGGTGTTCGGCCTGCTGATCACCTCGACCGCCTCCGGCCAGATCGTCAGCCGGACCGGCCGCTGGAAGGTCTTCCCGCTCGCGGGCACGGCCCTCACCACCGCCGGTCTCCTGCTGCTCCACAACCTCGACGAGAACAGCTCCACCTGGCTGATGAGCGCCTACTTCTTCGTCTTCGGCGCCGGGCTCGGGCTCGTGATGCAGGTCCTCGTCCTGGTCGCCCAGAACTCCGTCTCGTACCAGGACCTCGGCGTCGCCACCTCCGGCGCCACGTTCTTCCGGTCGATCGGCTCCGCGTTCGGCGTGGCGATCTTCGGCACCATCTTCGCCAACCGGCTGACCGGTCAGCTCACGGACGCGCTCGCCGGGCAGCCGCTGCCGCCGGGCATCGACGCGGGGAGCCTGTCCGCCGACCCCCGGGCCATCGGGCAGCTCCCCGCCGACCTGCGGCCCGGCGTCCTCAGCGCGTACTCCACCTCCATCACGGACGTCTTCCTGTACGCCGCCCCGGTCGTCCTCCTGGCCTTCGTCCTCGCCTGGTTCCTCCGCGAGGACAAGCTCCGGGGCTCGGTGACCGCCCCGGACACCAGCCAGACCCTCGCCTCCAACCCCGTCGAGCGCTCCTCGTACGACGAGTGCGCCCGCGCCCTGTCCGTGCTCGCCACCCGGGAGGGCCGCCGTGAGATCTACGAGAAGATCACCGCGCGGGCGGGGTACGACCTGCTGCCCGCGGCCAGCTGGCTGCTTCTGCGGATCAAGCGGCACGGCACCGTCGAACCCGCCCGGCTCGCCGAGACCGCTCCCGTACCGCTGCACGTCATCACCGACGCGGCCCGGCAGATCGAGGAACGCGGACTGGCCCGCCGCGAGGGGCTCCAGATGATCCTCACCGACTCCGGGGCCGAGGCCGTCGTCCGGCTCGCCCAGGCCCGCGAGGACTCGCTCGCCGAACTCCTCGGCGACTGGTGGGGGCCCGAGCGCCCCACCGACCTGGTCACACTCGTCCATGAACTGACCGCCGAGGTCAGCGGCTCGACCAGGGAGCGGCCCCACTCCCCGACGCCTCCCCGCGACCATGAGGCCCACCTGCGCCGCGACGAGCGCGAGGCCCACCGCCGGGCCCTCGACGACCAGGACGACCACGGCCACCGGGACGACCACGGCCGCCACCACCCGCCCGTCTGAGCCGCCCCGCCCGCCGGGCTCCGGCCCCGGGTCACAGTTCCTTGGCGAACCAGTGCTCCGCGTACTGGTTGCGGCGGTGGAACGCCGGCACCTCCCGGTACCCGTGCTTCGCGTACAGCCCGCGCGCCTCGACCAGGTCGTTGCGGGTGTCCAGCCGCAGCAGCCGTACGCCGTACGCCCGCGCCGCCTCCTCCACCGCGGCCAGCAGCAGCCCGCCGCCGCCCGTGCCCCGGAACGCCGGGCGCACGTACACCCGCGTCAGCTCCGCCGTACCCGCCCCGGCCTCCTCCGTCAGCACAAGACCGGCACAGCTCGCCGCCTTGCTCCCGTACCGGCCGACGACGAACTGCCCCGTCGGCGGTACGAGCAGGTCGGCCCCGTCGTCGTCGAGCCCGTCGGCGATCTCCTCGGCGGTCGCGGGCCGCCGCCAGTAGCGGCTCGCGACTTCGTCGTAGTAGTCACGGCGCAGGGCGCTCGCGTCGGGGGAGTCGAATCGTTCGGCGGCCACGGTCCAGGTCATGTGGGGCATTCTTGCTGCCGCACCACCCGACGACGACGTAATTACCTGTGCAGGGGGAAAGCAGTGACCGACGTGTCCACGGCATCGGCGACATCCACCACCCGAGCGATCCAGCACCTCGCCCAACGCTGGATACAGGACGGCATGACCGCCGCCAAAGCCGCCAAAGCCGCCGAACCGGCAGGCCGTACCGGGCCGGCCCCCGGCTTCGTCTGTTCGCCCGCCGGGCTGTGGCTCGCCCTGGCCGCCGTCGCCGCGGGCGCCCGCGGCGGGACCGCGGCCGAGCTGCGGGCCCTCCTCGGCACCGCCGACCGGGAGGCCGCCCCGGCCGTCACGGAGGTGGCCCGGGAGCTGGCGACGACCGGGGCGCTGGGCGTGGCCACCCGGGTCTGGAGCCGGGTGCCCGTGCTGCGCGCGTACCGGGAGGCGCTGCCGGACGTCCGCTTCGACCCGATGGACCCGGCGGCCGCCGATGCCTGGGTGCGTGAGGCCACCGGCGGGCTGATCGAGCGGCTGCCGCTGGAGATCACCGACGACACCCTGCTCGTCCTGGTCAACGTCCTGGCGCTGAAGGCCCGCTGGGAGAAGCCGTTCGAGGGGTGGCGCACCCGGGACCTGCCGTTCACCGAAGCGGCCGGGACGGCCCGCCCGGTGCCGACCATGTCCAAGGACGTGCCGGTGGCCGACGCCTGGACGGCCGGCGGGGCGTACGTCGTCGAGCTGCGCTGTGTGCGGGAGCCCGGCGGCGCCCCCGGAGCCCGGGTCCGTCTCGTCCTGGGCGAGCCGGGGGCGGGTCCGGAACGCGTGCTGCCCGTGGGCTGGGCGCCCCGGACCGCAGGGGCCCCGCTGGACGCCGACCGGGTGACCATCGGGCTGCCGCGGCTCGCCCTGCGGACCCGGGTGCCCGTCACCGAGCAGCTGCCCGCCCTCGGTGTACGGCAGGCCACCTGCGACGACGCCGACTTCTCCGGACTCTCGCCCGAACCCCTCCTCGTCTCCGACGTGATCCAGGAGGCCGTGCTGAAGATCGCGGAGGAGGGCGTGGAGGCCGCGGCCGTGACGGTGGTCGCCATGGCCCCGGCGGGCGCCGCGCCCCGGCCGCAGCGGGTGCACCACATCGCCTTCGACCGGCCCTTCGGCATCGTCGTGCTGGCCGGAGCCGAGGACGTACCCCTGTTCACCGCCTGGCAGGCGGACACCCCCGCCGACCCGGACGCCTGAGCCCTCCCGGCACCCCACCAACCCCGGCGCCCGAGACCTTCCGGCACCCCGCCGACCTGGGCGTCCGAGGCCTTCCGGCGCCCCCGTCATCCCCACGGACGAATTCTTCCGGACCAAAGCAGGGTGACAGCCAGGCAAAGAGGGGGTTGATTGGGTCTACCTCGTAGGGCAATGCGAGGCTTCATCCTGCATGGCCACCACTCGAAAGGCGATGCACGGAACGGTGGGAGGGTCGGCGCAGCGTGGTGAATGCGGATCACAGGGTGCGCGGTGACGCGGCGGCGGCGGACACGGGAGCGGGGGCGGGACCGGCCAGGGTTCTGCTCTGGCTGGTCGTGGCCGCGCTCGCGGTACGGCAGGTGGCGGTGGTGCTCCGGCAGCCACCGGGGGAACGGCTCCTCGATCTGGAGACCTGGATCGGGGAGAACGGCGTCCTGCACGCGACGGGCTCGCTGTACGACAGCGGCCGGTTCACCGGGACGCCCTTCGCCGGGCTCGTCCTGAAACCGCTCACCGCCACGGCCCAGCAGACCCTGGGCGTGGCCTGGACGTTCGGGTCCCTGCTGCTCGTCGTCGCCCTCGGCCTCGTCGCGGCCAAGGCGCTGCCCGGCCCGGTGGGCCGCCGGACGGCCCTGCTCGCGGCGCCCGTCGCGATCAGTCTGTTCATACTGTCGCTGCCGGTCCGCAACGCCCTGCACCTGGGCCAGACGAGCATCCTGCCCGTCCTGCTGGTGCTGCTGGCCTGGTTCGTCGTCCGGGAACACCGGGCGGCGGGCGTCCTCGTCGGCATCGCCGCCGCCTTCCAGCCGGTGCTGCTGCTCTTCGCGGCGCTGCTCTGGCTGACCGGCAGACGGCAGGCGTCGGTGAGCGCGGGCGCGACCTTCGCCCTCGCCACGGCCGTCGCCTGGGCCGCGGCCCCGAAGGACTCGTGGACGTACTGGGTGCACCATCTCGCGGGCGCCGGCCTCGGGGAGCGGCCGGACAGCCTGGCCAACCAGTCCCTGCACGGGGCGCTGCTCCGGCTCGGCCTCGAAGGCCCCCTGGAGATCGCCCTGTTCCTGGTGCTCGCCGCCGTCGTCGTGGTCCTCGGGCTGCGGCGCGCGGTGCGGTACGCCGAGGACGGTCAGCTGCTCCTCGCGGTGGCCGTGACCGGCTGTGTCGTCGTCGCCGTCTCGCCGACCGCCTGGCAGCACCAGCTGCTCTGGGTGCTCCTCGCGGTCGTCGGCAGGGTCGGCAAGCGGGCCTCCGACCGGCTGGTCTGGCCGTCCGTGGTGGTCCTCGCCGTCACCCTGCCGGGCACGATGCTGCTGCCGAACCTCGAACCGCTCTTCCCCGTACGCGACAACATCCTGCTTCTCACGGCGCTCGGCGCGGCCTGCCTCGCCCCGTTCCTGCCGCGCACCTCGCCGTACTGGCAGCACCCGGTCCCCACCGACTACGCGAAACCGGTCGCGGCGCGCTGGAGACGCGTGCCGCTCCTGCCGTTCTGGCGCCGGGTCTTCACCCGCCCCAACCTGCTGCTGGAACTCCTGCTCATCCGGGTCGTCTACGACGCCTACGCCCAGGTCCGCCTCGCCGCCCGGGCCGGCCGCCCGCTCGCCGAGGAGCACGGCCGCCAGATCCACGCCATCGAGCAGTGGCTGCACATCGACATCGAGCACTGGGTCAACCACACGGTCGTCCAGATCACCTGGCTGCGGGACTTCTTCGACTACTACTACTCCACGTTCCACTTCATCGTCCCGCTGACGATCCTCGGCGTGCTGTACGTGCGTCGCCCCGCCGACTACCGCTGGGTCCGCTCCTCCATCGGCTTCGCCACGCTCCTCGCGCTCGTCGGCTTCTGGCTCTACCCCCTGGCCCCGCCCCGGCTCATGCCCGGCCTCGGCTTCATCGACACCGTCCACGGGGTGCAGGACTTCGCGAAGCCCGACTACGGGACGCTGACCACCGTCACCAACCAGTACGCGGCGATGCCGTCGCTGCACTTCGGCTGGTCGCTGTGGTGCGGTGTGGTCATCGTGATGCTGGCCCCGAAGCTGTGGATGAAGGCGCTCGGTCTGCTGCACCCGCTCTTCACCATCGCCGCGATCGTGGCCACCGCCAACCACTGGGTGCTCGACGCGGTCGGCGGCGCCCTGGTCGTGACGCTGGGCTTCGGGCTGACGTACGTACTGTCGGGGCCGCGGAGGCTGGTGACCGACGAGGAACGGGAAGCGTCGGCGGAACCCGCCGATCCGCCGCCTGCGGAGCCCGCGGCCGACCGCGACCCCGACCCCGAGCCCGTACCGGCCGGGAAGCAGGAGGCGGCACACAGCGGGTGAGCAGGCCGAAGGGGTGCCGGGACGACGTTCACCGTCCCGGCACCCCTTCGGCGTGGATCGCCGCGTCCTTACATGGTCCGCCCGTCGCGCCCGTCCCGCCACTCGGCGGGGCGTGTCAGGATTCCGCCGTCGTCACCTGAAGCTGCTTGATCCCGTTGAGCCAGGCCGACCGCAGCCGCCGCGGATCCTCCAGCAGCCGCAGATCCGGCAGCGCGTCGGCGATGGCGTTGAAGATCAGGTCGATCTCCATCACGGCCAGCGACTTGCCCAGGCAGAAGTGCGGGCCGCCGCCCCCGAACCCGAGGTGCGGATTGGGGTCGCGGGTGATGTCGAAGA
Source organism: Streptomyces sp. PTY087I2 (assembly GCF_001687325.1). GTDB lineage: Bacteria > Actinomycetota > Actinomycetes > Streptomycetales > Streptomycetaceae > Streptomyces. The sequence continues at coordinate 232,487 of NZ_LZRD01000019.1, forward strand.
TCTCCGGAGCGTCGAACACCTCCGGGTCGTTGTTGGCCGAGGAGTAGAAGAGACCCACCCGCTCGCCCTTCCTGATCCGCTGACCGCCCAGCTCCAGATCCTGGGTGGCGGTCCGCTGGAAGGAGACGACCGGCGTCGCCCAGCGCACGATCTCCTCGGCCGTGGTCTTCGGCCGCTCCCGTTTGTACAGCTCCCACTGCTCGGGATGGGTGAGGAAGGCGTGCATGCCGTGGCTGATCGCGTTACGGGTCGTCTCGTTCCCGGCCACCGCGAGCAGGATCACGAAGAACCCGAACTCGTCGGAGGACAGGTTGCCTTCGCCCTCCGCCGCGACCAGCTGCGTGACGATGTCCTGGGCCGGGCACTCCTTGCGGGCCGCCGCCAGGTTCATCGAGTACGCCACGATCTCCATCGCCGCCTCGGCGCCGACCTCCTCCGTGATCGCGTACTCCGGATCGTCGTACGCGGCCATCTTGTTGGACCAGTCGAAGATCTTGGACCGGTCGTCCTGCGGTACGCCGATGAGCTCGGCGATCGCCTGGAGCGGCAGCTCCACCGCGATGTTGGTCACGAAGTCGAAGGAGCCGTCCGCGTCCGCCGACGCGAGAGCCGTCTCGACGATCGAGCGGGCCCGGGAGCGCAGCGCCGCCTCCAGCGAGCGCACCGCGCGCGGGGTGAAACCGCGCTGGACGATCTGGCGGACCCGGGTGTGTTCCGGCGGGTCCATGTTCAGCATGATCAGTTTCTGGACGTCGATCTGGTCGCGGCTGATCGTCTCGTTGAAGCGGATGACGGCGGTGTTGGTGTTCGAGGAGAACAACTCCGGGTGCGTGGAGACGTACTTGACGTCCGCGTGGCGGGTGACGACCCAGTAGCCCTCGTCGCCGAACCCGGAGATGTTGGGCGGCTGGGTGCACCACCAGACCGGCGCGGTCTCCCGCATCAGGGCGAACTCCGGGTGCGGCACACGGTCTTGGAGGAGATCGGGATCGGTGAAGTCGAACCCGTCGGGCAGATGGGGGCAGCGCATGGGCACCTCTCCACTCCGGATCTGATCGCGAACCGTCCGAGTCCGATGAGCGCGCCACCCTGGTTCTGACGACCCATCAGGAGTTGCCCGCAAGGTAGTAACGAGTTCTACAAGTGGCAAGAGCCATGGCTGGATCCATCGCCCGCGGGCGGGTGCGCGGAAGCGTGGAAGGTGTCTTCCGGGGCGGAGTCGCGCGTGTGCGGTGCGTGCACACCCCTTGCGCAGCCGGGCCGCCGTCACGAGACTGCTGGGCAGAACTAGAACGCGTACTAGTTCCTTCCGTGGGCGCCGGGACGCCCCCTGCGGAAGCGCGAGGAGAGGACGAGCTCATGGCCGCGGAACCCGTCATCGTCGAAGCCGTACGCACCCCCATCGGCAAGCGTGGAGGCGCACTCGCCAATCTGCACCCCGCCTATCTGCTGGGCGAGACCTACCGTGAACTTCTCGGCCGCACCGGCATCCAGGCCGACTGCGTCGAACAGATCGTCGGCGGCACCGTCACCCACGCCGGCGAGCAGTCGATGAACCCGGCCCGTACCGCCTGGCTGACCGTCGGCCTGCCCTACGAGACCGCCGCGACCACCGTGGACTGCCAGTGCGGCTCCTCGCAGCAGGCTTCCCACATGGTCGCCAACATGGTCGCCGCCGGGGTCATCGACGTCGGCATCAGCTGCGGTGTCGAGGCGATGTCCCGGGTGCCGCTGGGCAGCGGCTCCAAGCACGGCCCGGGAAAGCCCTGGCCCGACGAGTGGAACGTCGACCTGCCCAACCAGTTCGAGGCCGCCGAACGCATCGCCCGCAAACGCGGCCTGACCCGCGAGCGGGTCGACGCGCTCGGCCTGCTCTCCCAGCAGCGGGCGGCCGCCGCCTGGGCCGAGGAACGCTTCAAGCGCGAGACGTACGCCGTCCAGGTCCCGACCACCGAGGAGGAGCAGGCGGCCGGGCAGGGCATGTGGCGGCTCGTCGACCGGGACGAGGGGCTGCGCGACACCTCCATGGAGGCCCTCGCCGGGCTGAAGGCGGTCATGCCGAGCGCGATCCACACCGCCGGGAACTCCTCCCAGATATCCGACGGAGCCGCCGCCATCCTCTGGTCCTCCAAGCGCATGGCGCGGGCGCTCAAGCTCAAGCCCCGGGCCCGGATCGTCGCCCAGGCCCTCGTCGGCGCCGACCCGCACTTCCACCTCGACGGCCCGATCGACGCGACCCGGGCCGTGCTCGGCAAGGCCGGCATGTCGCTGCGGGACATCGACCTCGTCGAGATCAACGAGGCGTTCGCGTCCGTGGTCCTGAGCTGGGCGCAGGAGTTCGAGGCGGACCTCGACGGCCTGGAGAAGGTCAACGTCAACGGCGGCGCGATCGCGCTGGGCCACCCGGTCGGCGCGACGGGCGCCCGGCTGATCACCACGGCCCTGCACGAACTGGAACGCCGCGACAAGGAGTTCGCGCTGATCACGATGTGCGCGGGAGGGGCGCTGGCGACGGGGACGATCATCCAGCGGTTGTGATCCCGGCCCCCTGCCGGGGGAGCCCTAGGGGGTGTCCGCCGCCCCGGGCTCCCCGAAGGCCGCCCGCGCGTCGAACGCGGCGCGGCGGGTGGCCCGGCGCAGCGCCCTCAGCAGCGTCGGGCCGAGCGTGAGGGTCAGGACCACCGTCAGCACCGCCCGCCCCAGGTCCCAGCCCAGCGAGGTCGCCGCGCAGTAGGCGAGGAACCGCACCAGGTTCTCGTGCAGCGGGTCGCCCGCGACGAACGAGATCCCCGAGCCGAGACCGGCGATGAGCGTCCAGCCCTGGAGGTTCATCACCGTGCCGTACGCGAACGCCGCCACGCACCCGTACACCGCGAGCATCGCCAGCTCGGCCCGCCCGCGCAGCCGGTCGGGCCCCGGCAGCAGGCCCGCGCCCATCGTGAACCAGCCCATCGACAGCATCTGGAACGGCATCCACGGCCCGACCCCGCCCGTCAGCAGCGCCGAGGCGAACATGGTCACCGAGCCGAGCACGAAACCGAACCCGGGGCCCAGCACCCGCCCGCTCAGCACCATCAGGAAGAACATCGGCTCCAGCCCCGCCGTGCCCGCGCCGAGCGGGCGCAACGCGGCCCCGACCGCCGCCAGCACGCCGAGCATCGCGACGGCCTTCGCGTCCATCCCGGACTCGGAGATCGTCGCCACCACCACCGCGACCAGCAGCGGAAGCAGCGCCGCGAACAGCCAGGGCGCGTCCTTCGCGTGCGCGAGCCCGGACCCGGCGTCCGCCAGCAGCGGCCACCCGAAGGCGACGACCCCGACGGCCCCGGTCAGCAGCAGCACGGCCACCGACTTCGGCCCGAGCCGCACGGGCCGGGGAGCCCGTTCCCGTACCTCCGTCATCGTCTTCACACCCCCGCCTCCAGCGCGCCGCGCACCTGGGACACGGTCAGCCACTCCTGCGGGGCGAGGATCTTCGCCGTCTGCGGGGCGAACGCGGGGGAGGAGACCACCACCTGACCGGTCGGGCCGTCCGCGACGACCTCCCCGTCGGCGAGGATCACCACCCGGTGCGCCAGCTCCGCCGCCAGCTCGACGTCGTGCGTCGCCAGGACGATCGCGTGCCCCTCGGCCGCGAGTCCGCGCAGTACGCCGACGAGCCGGGCCTTGGCCGCGTAGTCCAGGCCGCGCGTCGGCTCGTCCAGCAGCAACAGCGGCGGCCGGCCCGTCAGCACCAGTGCCAGGGCGAGCGCGAGGCGCTGCCCCTCGGACAGATCCCGGGGGTGGGTGTCGTCCCCGACCCCCGGCAGCAGCTCCGATACCAGCGCCCGGCAGGTGCCCTCGGCCGCGTCCCGGTCGGCGGCGGCGCACTCGGCGGCCACCGTGTCGGCGTACAGCAGATCGCGCGGCTCCTGCGGTACGAGGCCGACCCGGCGCACCATCGCCCGCGGGTCCGTCCGGGCCGGGGCCAGGCCGCCGACGCGCACGCTGCCCGAGGTGGGCTCGATCATCCCGACGAGCGCGCCGAGCAGGGTGGACTTGCCGGCCCCGTTGCGGCCCATCAGGGCCACCGTCTCGCCGGGGGCCACGGTGAGCGTCACCCGCCGCAACGCCTCGACCCGGCCGCGCCGCACCCCGAGCCCGTCGACGCGGGTGACGGGATCGGCGGCGGCCGGGGTGGCGGGGGCGGGCCCTCGTCCGAGGAGCCGGGCGAGGAGTCCGGGGCGGGGGCGCCGAGCGGCGACGGGCGGACGCACACCGGCCGGCCCGGCCACCGTCTCCGGTTTCGCCACCGTCTCCGGGTCGGCCGCCGTCTCCGGATCCACCGCCAGGTCGGCGTCCGGCCCCGGGGCCGACGAGGCTCCCGGCCGTACGGCCCCTGACATCGGCGATCCGTCCGACGAGGTTCCCGGCCGTACGGTCCCCGGCACCGGCGATCCGTCCGACGAGGCTCCCGGTCGTACGGTCCCCGGCACCGGCGAACCGTCCGCCCGCGCGGGCACCGCCGCCCCCGGCCGCTCCGAGGCCGACGCGGCCCCGGGTGCCACAGGCGCCTCGGGCGGCGACGCGTTCGCCAGCCGCTCCCGCAGCCCGCCCGCCCCGCGCCGCGCGTCCCGTACCGACAGGGGCAGCGGGTCCCAGCCCGCCAGCAGGCCCAGCTCGGCCACCGGCGGCCGGACCGGTGACACCTTCATGATCTCGGCGGGCGGCCCCATCACGGGGGCGGCCCCGGGCGCGGGCAGCAGGACGACCTGGTCCGCGTACTGCACCACCCGCTCCAGCCGGTGTTCGGCCATCAGCACGGTCGTGCCCAGGTCGTGCACCAGCCGCTGGAGCACCGCGAGGACCTCCTCGGCCGCCGCCGGGTCCAGCGCGGAGGTCGGCTCGTCCAGCACCAGCACCTTCGGGTGCGGGGTGAGCACCGAACCGATCGCCACCCGCTGCTGCTGGCCGCCCGACAGGGTCGCGATCGGCCGGTCGCGCAGCTCGGCCAGGCCCAGCAGATCGAGGGTCTCCTCGACCCGGCGGCGCATCACGTCCGGGGCGAGACCCAACGACTCCATGCCGTACGCGAGCTCGTCCTCGACGGTGTCCGTGACGAAGTGCGCCAGCGGATCCTGGCCCACCGTCCCGACCAGATCGGCCAGCTCACGCGGCTTGTGCGTACGGGTGTCGCGGCCGTCCACCGTGACCCGGCCCGACAGCAGCCCGCCCGTGAAGTGCGGGACGAGCCCCGGGACCGTACCCAGCAAAGTCGACTTACCGACACCGGAGGGGCCGACGAGCAGCACGAGTTCGCCCTCGGGGACCGTGAGGTCGACCCCGGACAGCGTGGGACGCTCCGTGCCCTCGTACCGCACGGAGACCCGCTCGAACCTGATCACGCCTGCTCCTTGCCGCGTCGCGCTGGTCTGTCGGCCGTCGCCCGGTTCGACGGCGGTACGGGGGCGACCAGCGCGGGCAGCAGCCCGATCAGCGCCGCCGCCGCGGGCCACAGCGGCAGCACCGGCGCGGTCAGCGGTACGACACCGGGGCGCAGCGCCTCCGGATCCACCGCCCCCGCCCAGATCATCGCCGCCGCGACCGCCGCACCCGAGCACGCCACCAGCCAGGCCCGCACACCCCACCGGTCCGGGCGATAGCGGGTCCGCACCGAGCGCCGCCCGCCGAGCCGCAGCCCGGCCATCGCGGTGACCAGCCCGGCCAGCAGCAACGGCAGCCCGTACACCGCCCCCTGCGCGGCCAGCAGCCCGTACGTACCGGCGCACACCCCGAGCAGCCCGCCCAGGGTGAGAACGTTCGTGGTGTGCCGGACGGCCGCCGGGACCTGGGCGGTACGCCCGTACCCCCGCGCGTCCATCGACGCGGCCACCGCCACCGACCGCTCCAGCGCGCCTTCCAGCACGGGCAGCCCGATCTGCGCCACCGCCCGCACACCCCCGGTCGGCCGCCCCCGCAGCCGGCGCGCGGTGCGCAGCCGGACCACGTCGGCCACCATGTTCGGCGCGAACGTCATCGCGACCACGACGGCGACCCCGGCCTCGTACAGCGCACCCGGCAGCGACTTCAGCAGCCGCGCCGGGTTGGCCAGCGCGTTCGCCGCGCCGACGCAGATCAGCAGGGTGGCCAGCTTCATCCCCTCGTACAGCGAGAAGACCAGTTGCTCGGCGGTGACCCGGCCACCGATCCGCACGCCCTGCGCCCAGTCGGGCAGCGGCAGCTCGGGCAGGTCCAGCACGGTGTGCGAGCCGGGGATCGACGAGCCGAGGAAGACGGAGAACAGCAGCCGCAGCGCCACGACGAACAGCCCGAGCTTGACGAACGCGCCGTACGAACGGGCCCACGGCGCGTCCGTGCGCCGCGCCGCCACCACATACCCGGCCACCCCGACCAGCAGCCCGAGCAGCAGCGGGTTGGTCGTCCGGGACGCGGCGGTGGCGAGCCCCAGCGCCCACAGCCACCACGCCCCGGCGGGCAGCGCGTTGGCGCGGTCCGCCTCGGGGGCGTGCAGGGCGCGGCGCAGCAGCCGGGCCGGGGCCGACGCCGGGGCCGGGGCGGCGGTCACCGGCGGCGGCGGGCCTGGACGACGGCGGCGATACCGAGCAGCAGGACGGCGCCGATGCCGACGAGGAGCCCGACGGACGGACCACCACCGCCGTCAGCTTCCTCGCCCGCGTCCTGGTCGTCAGTGGTCTTCGTGGGCTCGGACGGCTTCGCGCTGCCGCTGTCGCCGGACACCTGCTCGCCGCAGCCCGTCCTCGGATAGCCGGAGATCGCGCAGAGCATGGCGCTGTCGTCGTACCGCAGCGGCTTCGCCACCGCGGCGAGCGCCTCCGCGCTGCTGGCGTCCGGCGCGACCTGGGCGCAGGCCGTGCGCAGGGCGGGCGGCTTCTCCCCGTCCGGGGCGTCGGCGGTCGTCCCCGGGTCGATCACCAGCGCCACCCGCTTCTTCCCGTCCGCCGCCGGGGTGTCCGCGCAGATCGCCCCGAAGTCGGGGGCCCGGCGCGGCTGGTCGGCGTCGCCGGAGTCCTCGCTCACGGCGAACCGGAAGCCCTGGACCGTACCGTCGTCAGGGCGCAGGACGGACGGCCCCTGAGTGGCGTACTCCCAGTTCTTGCCGTTGCCCTCCCAGAAGGACCAGTAGCGGTACCCGGCGGCCTGGGCGCTGCCCGCGCCGAGCAGGACGGCGGAGGCGGCGACCAGGGCGGCGAGCAGCGCGACAAGCGGAACGCGCAGCCGGGCGGCGAGGGGAACACACAGCCGGGCCGGGGCCTGTGCACGCCTCACGGCTGCCGAATGCTCCGGCGTACGCCTCACGGCTGCTGCTTCTTCCGGCGCATGCTGAGCAGGAAGCCGATGCCGGCGCCGACGAGCAGCCCGATGCCGATCAGCCACCCCAGGCTCAGCCCGCTGTCGTCGCTGTCGGTGCCGCTGGAGGGCTGCGGACCGGTCGGCGTCGGCGAGGGGAGGGCGGTGGCGACCGGGGAGGGCCCCATCGAGTTGAGCTGCTTGACGAGGTCGACGCCGCCGAAGCTGCGGGCGTCGGCGCCGGTGGCGTGCGCGGCGAGGATCAGCTGCCCGGTGGCGGCCGGGCCGCCCTGCTTCGCCCAGCCGGTGGCGTTCTTCTCCAGCCAGGCCACCGACGACTTGGCCTTGTCCGCGTGCCCGGAGGCGGCGAGCGCGACGACGGCGTCCGCGGTGTTGCCGTAGTCGGGCTGCGGGGCGGAGTCCTCGGCGCCCGGCATCGGGGGCTGCTCCAGATACGGCTGCTTCTTCAGCGTGTCCGCGAGGAAGAAAGCGCCGTTCTGGGCGGTCTGCTCCGGGCTGAGGTCGTCGCCCTTCGTGCAGGAGGGGTCCTTGACCGCGTTGGACGTGCCGGAGGCGATGCCCTTGCCCATCAGGCCGAGCACGGAGGCCGCGGTGGCGTCCATGTTGGCGGTCAGCTCGCCCTTCTTGCCCGGCTGGTAGGCGAACGCGCCGCCGTCCTTCTTCCCGCAGGCGATCGCCAGGGACTGGAGCGCGGTGTACGGGGTGCTGCCGTTCTCGGTGGTGAGCTCGTTGACCGGGACGCCGGTACGGGCGAGCGCGCCGATGACGATGGAGGTGGAGTTCGCGTCGGACGGGCTGCCCGGGTTGTAGCCCCAGCCGCCGTCCTCGTTCTGCACGGACTTCAGCCAGTCGGCCCCGTTGTTGGCGTCCTCGCGGCGCTGGTTGATCTCGACGAGGGCCTGGACGGCGATGGCGGTGGCGTTGGTGTCCATGACGGTCGAAGCGTCGCAGGGCTTGGAGGTGTCGGCCCGGTACGAGGGGAACGCCCCGCTGTCGCACTGCTGGCCCACCAGCCAGTCGACCGCCTGCGTCGACGGCGTGACGTACTCGATCTTCTGCGCGAGGAAGGCGAGCGACTGCCGCCACACTCCGTCGTAGGTGGGGTCCGTGGTGCCGTAGAGCCCGGCAGGCAGGTCCGCCGACGGAGAAGGGCTCGGTGCGGCGACCGCCATGGGGGCGGCGACGCCCAGGAGCACGGCGGTGGTCGCGAGCGCGGCTGCGCTGCGGCGTACGGTCATGGCTGGCTGGGCCTCTCCTGCGAGGGCCGGACTCCCCGGGCGCACGAGGGCACCGGGCTCCGGCCCCGTATGCCTCGACGGTGCCGGCCACCGGGGTTCCGGTGGCCCGAGCCGGTCACGCTCCGCGGAGGGCGGTCCGGCTGCCGTCGGACGGACGGGTCACGGCTGGGGCGCAGCGCCGGACGGTCTCCGGCGTCCCCCTGTACGGGCATGATGACGACCTGCTCACTCTACCGGTCCGTAGGGGAGGGGCCGGGGACGCGTGTGGCGATGTACGTCACCGGGGTCGTCCCTGGTGGGGGCGGGGACGGCGGTGTACATCACCGGGGTCGTCTGGCGGGGCCATGGGCGGCGATGTACGTCACTGGGGCCCGGCCCACGACGGCGGGACGCCACACCGGACGCCACACCGCGTCGTCACACGGCGATGTACGTCACCGGGGGCCCGCCCGGGACGGCCTCCGCGCGGCCGAGCTTCACGAGCCGCCGCAGATGGGACTCGGCCTCCGACACGGCGATGGACCGCGAACCGTGCGGGATCTGCTCCCAGGGCCGGTTCCACTCCATCCGCTCGGCGAGCTGCCACGGGGTGAGGGGCGTGGCGAGCAGGGCGAGGAGCCCGGTCAGCCGCTCCTCGTGGTGGTCCAGCAGCTCCCGCACCCGCCCGCCCGCGTCGGTGAAGGCGTGCTGGTGCGCGGGCAGCACCTCGGCCACCCCGAGCCGGCCGATCCGCTCCAGCGAGGCGAGGTAGTCGCCCAGCGGATCGGTGACGGCGGTGTCGTCCGGGTCCTCGTACAGCCCGATGTGCGGACTGATCCCCGGCAGCAGATGGTCGCCGGAGAACAACCGCCCGTTCCCGGCCAGCCCGGCAGGATGCCGCTCCTCCAGATGGAGGCAGACGTGACCCGGGGTGTGCCCGGGCGTCCAGACGGCACGGAGCCGCCGCCCGGCGAGATCGAGCAGCTCGCCGGGGACGATCTCTCTGTCCGGCAGGGCGGCACGCAGCCCGGGGAGGGTCCGCAGCCGCCCTCCGCTGCGGGCGGCGCGCAGCGGGGCGAGGTGGTCGTCCGGCGCGCCGACGGCGGCGAGCTTGCGGACGAGGTAGTCGAGCCAGGTGCCGGGCTCGGATCCCCGGGTCCGCCGGACGATCGCGGTGTCGGCCTCGTGCATCGCGATCCAGGCCCCGGACGCCTCGCGGACCTGGCCGGAGAGGCCGTGGTGGTCGGGGTGGTGGTGGGTGATGACGACGCCGTGGATATCGGTGACGGCGGTGCCGAGGGCGGAGAGCCCGGCGACGAGGGTGTCCCAGGAAGCGGGATCGTCCCATCCCGTGTCGATGAGGACGGGCCCGCGGTCGGTGTCGACGAGGTGGACGAGGGTGTGCCCGAGGGGGTTGTCCGGGATGGGCACCTTGATGCTGTGGACGCCCCCGCCGTGATCGGCCACCTGCGTCCCGGCCCCGTGAGTCACCTGCGCCATGGGCTCCCCTTCTCCGCTTCGGCTCCCACTTTAACGAGAACTCGTTCCAGTGGTAGCCCAGGTCTACCAAATCACTGGAGGGCGGGGGTCATTGACGCTGCGCCCCCCGTGGACTAGTGAAACAAGAACTGATATCAGTTCTGACGACCAGTCAGTTGAGGATGTGCCGGCGTACGGGTTCGCGGGTTCACGGGTTCAACGGGAGGCGACGGCCATGACGGAACGTACGGAGCTGGTGGAACACGGACGCCTGTTCATCGGCGGGGAGTTCACCGATCCGCTCTCCACCGAGGTCATCGAGGTGATCTCGCCGCACACCGAACAGGTCATCGGCCGCGTGCCGCACGCCTCCGAGGCGGATGTGGACCGGGCGGTCGCCGCGGCCCGCCGGGCCTTCGACGAGGGCCCGTGGCCCCGGATGCCGCTGGACGAGCGGATCGCGGTGATCACCCGGATCAAGGATGCCTTCGCCGTACGCCACGAGGAGTTCGCTCGTCTGATCAGCGCGCAGAACGGCACCCCGTACAGCGCGAGCGTCATGGTGCAGGCGCTGGCCGCGATGATGGTCTGGGACTCGGCGATCACGGTGGCGCGGACGTTCCCGTACGAGGAACGGCGCGACGGCGTCCTCGGCCCGCTGCTGGTCCGCCGCGAACCGGTGGGCGTGGTGGCGGCGGTCGTCCCGTGGAACGTCCCGCAGTTCACGGCGGCGGCGAAGCTGGCCCCGGCGCTGCTGGCGGGCTGCACGGCGATCCTGAAGGTCTCCCCGGAAACCCCCCTGGACGCCTATGTGCTGGCGGAGATAGTGGAGGAGGCGGGCCTACCCCCCGGAGTCCTCTCGATCCTCCCGGCCGACCGGGAGGTCAGCGAGTACCTGGTGGGCCACCGGGACGTGGACAAGGTCTCCTTCACGGGCTCGGTGGCGGCAGGCCGCCGCGTGATGGAGGTGGCCTCGCGCAACCTGACCCGAGTCACTTTGGAATTGGGCGGCAAATCGGCAGCAGTCATCCTCCCGGACGCGGACCTGGAGGCGGCGGTGGCGGGGATCGTCCCGTTCGCCTGGATGATCAACGGCCAGGCATGCGTGGCGCAGACGCGCATTCTGGCCCCACGCTCCCGTTACGACGAGATAGCGGAGGCATTCGCGGCGGCAGCAGGCGCACTCCGCGTAGGCGACCCCTTGGACCCCACCACCGAACTGGGCCCCTTGGTGGCCCAACGCCAGCAGCAACGCTCGCTGGACTACATCAGTTTGGGCCAGGAGGAGGGCGCGAAGATCCTGACAGGCGGAAGCCGCCCCGCCTCCCAGGAGCGAGGCTGGTACGTCGAACCCACCCTTTTCGGCTCGGTCGACAACTCGATGCGCATCGCCCGGGAGGAGATCTTCGGCCCGGTGATCTGCCTGATCCCGTACGGGGACGAGGCCGAGGCGGTCCGCATCGCCGACGACTCCCCGTACGGCCTGAGCGGCAGCGTCTGGACGGCGGACACGGAACGCGGCATCGACATAGCCCGCCGCATCCGCACGGGCACGTACAGCGTGAACACCTTCAGCCTCGACATGCTCGGCCCGTTCGGCGGCTACAAGAACTCGGGCCTGGGCCGCGAGTTCGGCCCCGAGGGCTACGGCGAGTTCTTCGAGCACAAGATGATCCACCTGCCCGCCGGCTACCGGGAGGCATGATGGGCGACCGCTGGCACGTGGAGGTCGACCGCTCGGTCTGCATAGGCTCCGGCATGTGCGTCAACCACGCGGGCGACGCCTTCCACCTGGACTCGGCCCGCCAGTCCCACCCGACAGCCGAGGACCGCGACGCAGGCGAACACGTCCTGGCGGCAGCGGAGGGCTGCCCGGTGGAGGCGATCACGCTGACGCTGGCGGGGTCGGGGGAGGTGGTTTTCCCGCCGGAGGAGTGAGGGGCCCCGGGGGCTGCCGGGCCGGCTCAGCCGAGCGAACGCACGATGATCCAGTATGCATACTCTTCCTCCGTCACCGCACACAGGTACGCCCCATCTGCGGACAACGCCACGAACTCGGGAGTCCCGGTCACCGCAGCAATGCGAGACGGCAGGTCAAGGGGCGCGATATCCCGCACGGGAACCCACCCGACGGCAGCGCCACCACCCCCTGGCGGCAGAATGAGAAACGTCCCGGCCCTTGGCCCGGCGAGCACGGGCCATGCCTTCTCGTGCCACTGACGATCGAGCTGCTTCAGGGCATCGGGTGTCGCTGCATCGATTGTCAGGGTCGGTTCCACGTCGATGCCGGCGACCATGCGAATAGCCTCGATCGCGGAAGGTGCGGCTGCAGGAACCTCGACATCAGCAAGCTCCAAACCAAAGGCACGCCAGTCCCATCGCGAGGGGCCTTGTCCGGCCCCGGCTACACGGATGACGTCACCAATCCGACGCGCGCTGCGGACAGGACGACAGAACGGGCACGAAAGAGGAGAGACGCCTCTTCCGACGTGATGGCGACCGACAGCTTCTCATCGGGGTCACGCCGGATGGACACCCTCTTGTGCGCCGGAGCCGCCCACCCCTGAACGGCGAGTTGTTCAACCCAGGAAAAGACGAGATAGAAGGTGAAGGAGTTGTACCTCTTCCCTTCCCACTCGGACTTGATGCGCACGGGGGTCTGTGCGGTCTTGAACCCCAGCGTGATGCTGTCTCTTCGCTCGTCCACCAGCACATGGAACAGGTCGCACTTGCTGAGATCCGGCTCTTCGTCGTACAAGCTCTGGATGGATTGCGGGTCGTCGAGAAGACGAGCCCAATCAGACGCGCTCATAGAAGGTGCTCTCGTGTGTTCCGGGGAGTGAGGTGAACATGCGCGTATCGAGGCGGCTCACGAAGGCATGAGGAACGTCGTCCGAGCCGGTTTCGGTCATGCGATAGGAACTGATGTGGCCGACGGTGAGGGAATCACTGGAGGTGAAGGAGAACCCGAATCCGACTTCGGCGATGCGAACGAGGACCCTTCGGTAGGGCAGCGCAGCAAGGCTGATGTCGACCGGGACGGCCGGAATCCATCCGCGCACGGTCAGATCTTCCACGGCCGTGAAGTGCACATGAAGCTGCAAAGTGTCGTGGCCACGCTCGGACCACTCGGGTGGTAGGCGGCCCGGACCCGGGTAGGCGGGAAGATCGATCCGCAGCGTCAGGGCGGGGCCCCGCCAGTCGAGATGGAAGGACCTTAGGCGCACCGACTTCAGCGGTGGAACATCGGAGTACAGGGTGCCGAGAGTGTCTGAGTTTCTTACCAGGTCGATCCAATGGGGGATCAATGCGAGGGTGTTCCTTTTCTCTGGCGTTGTGTCGCTCAGTCCCATTCATATCTGGAGAGCTCTACGAGAGGAGTGATGTTTCAGTCGCGGATACGTTCGGGAAAATCTGAAGTTCGAGCACACCCGTCGTATCTTGAGTTGCAAACTCTACGAAAAGTGTGGTGCTCCCATCGCTTTCCTGGATGCGAAGCAAAGTCGCTCCCTCCCGGAATATTTTCAGCTTCGGATCGCCGGACTTCGTACTCCAGTGAACGCTGACAGATCGCCCGACTGTGTTGTACGAGAAGGTCAGACCTTCACCGGTGACATCGAAAAACATCAGAGTCATTTGAGTTTCCCCGGTGATCTCCGGTTCCACCCCCAGGGCGTTGACGAGGTCTTGTGGATCTGGTGTTACGAATTGCTTCTGCACTGCATTCCTTGATCCGTTACTGCCGCGACAAGTGGACGACGTCCGCAAGTTACTCCCGTCCGCGCAACGCTCGCGCGATATTGATACCAATTTGGAGCGCACTCAGTCGGGGCGGATCTTTCGTGTCATCCAGCACCACCGTGTGCGGGTGGTCGCCGACCTGCGGCGGCTTCACGTCCTCGGTCCATCAGGACGGGTGCTTGACCTGGTTGATTTCGAGGACCTGCAGCAGGCTACGTTAATTCGAACCTGTACAGGTTTGCCAGTGTATTCAATTCGAGGCCTTCGTTTCTGCCTCCAGAAAGAAACTCCGAACATCCTCACGGGTGTTCGGTGAAATATCTTCGAGTAAGGAGATGACTTCCTTCAGGTTCGCGGCCCATTGTGGATTTGACTGCCAGATCGGTGATCGCCTCGTCAGTACTGCTGTCAAAAGGTCGTCGTCGTAGAAGCCTCCCAAGGGCTGGTCAGTTGCTGTCTCGCGAAGGATCTCCAGTGCGACAGGAAGCAACCATGGGATACCGACATCTTGGCCGATCAATCTGCTCATCTCCCACGCGGTGAGCAAGTTGATCGGACGTTTCCGCAGGTTGTGTACGGCCTTGACCAGGCCGGTCCCATCGGAAGGTGGATCGGGCCATTCGATGCCCTCCAGTTGCTCGATCGTTCTGCTTCGGTCTGTTTCGTTTTCCATTGTCTAATGGCCTTGAGAGTGCTACTGAGCAGAAGCTCATGGGGCCTCGTCGGGGTGGGCGGCGCTCCAGTCGCGGCCCTTCCGCGAGCGGCGGGCGGAGTTCCCGTCGACCACGAGATGGGTCTTGTGCTCGAAGTGTCCGGCGAGCCGGTCGAGGAAGCGGCCCATCACCTCGGCGGTGAAGCTCTCGGCGAAGATCATGGAGTGCTTCCGGCCCTTGGTTCTGCTCGCGGACATCGCGTTGGTGGAGAACCGGTTCCCGCTCCGCCGTACCACGGGGGTCTTCCCCATCTGGCCCCAGGTACGGCCGGTGACCTGGTCGGTGAAGAGGGCCTCGCCGCCTTCGGCCTTCGCCCTGACCTGGATCGCCGGCCAGGTCTCCTCGTGCCAGCGCCGGACCGCCTGCGGGTCCTGCTGGACGGCCCGCGTGTCCGAACGCTGGGAAGGCAGTCCCCACCGCTTGAGGTACTTGCCCACCCCGGGCTCGGTCAGTCGTGCCCGGCACAGCTTCGCGGTCAGGTCACCGATCAGCCGCCGCGCTTTTACGGCCTCGCCCCCGCCACCAACGCGGCCACTGCCCGCAGTCGCAGGCCTCCTACGCCCACGGGAGAACAGATGCCGCGCGTCCCCCATCAGTGACTCAGAACCCAAACCGTTTCGGATCAATATCTCACCGGGGCATGGTGACCTGCGGACAGTTTCGGGAGGCTGCTGCTGCGTCCAGGAAGTTCTGGAAAGTGGCACGCCGAACGTCTGAGTACGACGGCTGGCGATTGTGCGTGCGGTCCAGAAGCACACCCTGATATTCGGCGCTCCAGTTCGCGGCGAAATAGACCTTTCCCTCTGCGCATTGGAGGATGGCCTCGTCGGTACCGACGACTGATCCATTGGCTCCGGGGAGCTTCTTGAATTCTTTCTCCTCGCGCAGGGCGGCATCGAGGATGATGTTGTCGGTTGTGGCGGCGAAGGAGATTCGGGCGCCGTCCGTCCCGTCAAGGTCCACGTCACATGCCCATGTATGCGACGCCTCGTTCAACTGCTCATGCCCGGGCTCGGCGAGGCCTTGGGCCAAGGCCGCCTTCGGGAGAGAGAAGCCCTTCAAGCCGCAGAGGTTGTGAGGGGCAGCCGTACGCGGTGCATCGGGTGCGACAAAGGCGGCGGGCTCGGCGGGCTCGTCAGCAGAGCAGCCGGCCGCTTTGGCGACCTTTTGTGCGGTGTGTGTCAGCAGTCGGGCAAGGCTCCGCCGATGTGCCGAGCCTCCTTCCACGGAGGCTTCCACGATGGCTACCGTGTCCGGCCCGGGAGCGATGGTCCTGCTGCCCTGGATGTTGCCCACCTTGTCCCAACAGCTCCTGGGCAGAATGACGTAGCCGCTGGTATCGGATACGGCACCGCGAGCGAAGTAGGACCGTGCCGCGGGGTTCTTCCAGACGGCGGTCGTGAAAGGAAATGCCCCCTCTGCGGTCCCCGTCTTCATCTTCATGCGCAAGTTGTCCTGGCCGATGAAGCGACTGGTGCGCTCCACAACGCAGGTGAATTCCGAACGCCCGATGGCAGTTTGGGAGGAAACCTGTGACACGCGGCCGGGGACGTCGAGCGTCGCTTGTACATCGCCCGAGGAAAGAGTGCCTTCGCAGACGGCGTCGTCCCCCCAAGCGTTGGTGTTCCACCAGCAGTACAACGACGTCAGCGAGGCGACCAGAAGGAGAGCGATGGATGTGAAGAGCGTGGTCTTCTTATGCCGTATTCGGATTTTCATGGTGGTGCTTTCAGGTTCTCGTGGAGGATTCAGGTGTCCGCTCGCAACGCTTCGTGCGCAATCTTTCGGCCGTTCACGTAGCTTTGGCCGGCCTCGCCTGCTGCGGCTCCCGGTGCTCGTCGGGCTACCTGTTCCATCCGGCAGGCGGCGCGCCCGCTGTCGCCAAGTCGCTGACGAAGGCCCGCCAGGCGTCGTGGCCGAAGGTGATGGCGGGGCCGGCGGGGCGGGTGCTGTCGCGGACTGGGACCAGGTGGGGGAGGTTCGGGGCGATCTCCACGCACTCGCCCTGCCCGCCGCTGTAGCTGCTGGTGCGCCAGGCGGCCTCGGCGAGGTCAGGCGGGGTGAGGCGGTCCTCGGTCATGGTCTGTGCTCCTTGGCGATATGTCGGATCATGCTGAGCGATTCCGTCGGCGGCAACGCGGACATGCGGGCGTCGTCGAAGAGTTCACGGTACTGAGCCACGTCGGATTCCCGCTCGATCCAGATGTTGCCGGTCGGAGTTTCGGTCAGAACGAGATCGAGTGCCGAGACCCTGGGAAAGCTGAGCATCAAGTACGGACCGAACATACCCGGGTGTGCCCCGCGTGAGAACGGCAGTACCTGGACAGTGATGTTGGGGCGCTCGGCCAGGTCTGCCAAGTGCTGCAACTGGTCGTGCATCACCGTCGGCCCGCCGACCTGTTGGCGAAGCACCCCTTCCGCGAGGACGGCCCAGAATTCCATGGGCGCGTCCCCGGTCAGACGCTCCTGCCGTGCCATGCGTACCTGTACGAACTGGTCGATCTCCTCTGCGGTCCGCCACGCGCGGGAGGCAACCGTTACAGCCCTTCCGTAGGCAGGTGTCTGGAGTAGGCCCGGCACCAGTTGCACCTGGAAGGTCTTGATGCTGTCGCAGATCGTCTCCATCTCAATGTAGTCGCGGTACGTGTCACCCAGCACGTCTCCGAACTGGTGCCACCAGCCCTCGCGGCGACGCCTGTTAGCGCTGCGGGCCAGCGACGCCAGGCGGTCGCGGGCTTCCTGGTCCGTCACCCCGTACGCGTGTATGAGCGCGGTCAGGTCAGGCGTACGGACCGGCACGTGTCCGTTCTCGATGCGGCTGATCTTGCCCTTGGTGCAGTCGAGAACCTCTGCGGCATCAGCCGTGGAGAAGCTCGCGGCCTCGCGGAAGCGGCGTAGCTCGTCGCCGAGTTGGCGGCCGAGAACGGTGGATGGCTTTACGGATGGCATAGCTCACTCCCTATCAGTCCGAGGATCACTGCGGCCACGGTATGCCCGAACGAGTGAATTGAGCATCAGAAATCCATTCAACGTTGCGCCGATGTGAGTTGTGCGGGCAGGCTCTAAGGCGAGACACCTCAACGTCGCTCCTCCGAGCGGCACTTGCTGTCCCGTCGTCCATTCGCTGGGGAGTGTCATGGCAGAGCAGTCCGCATCTCACGAGGCCGGCTTTCGGCTGGTCCGTAGCCGCAGCAGCGTCCCGAGGGCCCGCGCCCTCCTCCGCGCCAAACTCGGGGAGTGGCGGGCCGGGCAGGAGGCGGTAGAGACGGCGGAGTTGGTGCTGTCCGAGCTGGTCACCAATGCCGTGCACGTGGTCGTCCCCGGGGACCGGATGGTCGGCGTGCGCATCGCGTGCCGGGAGCGGGGCGCCTGGCTCCGGCTGGAGGTGAGTGACGCCGGTGACGGCCGCCCCGAGGTGCGGTGGCCCGGTGAGCTGGACACGGGTGGGCGTGGGCTGCTGATCGTCGACGCGTTGGCCTTCTGCTGGGGGGTGAAGGAACGGCCGGCCGGGATCGGGAAGACGATTTGGGCGGAACTCGTGACCCCTGCTGCCGTTCCCGCGCCGACGGTTGTCGGCCCCTCGGTGATGTCATGAAGTCGTTCTGGCGTGTCCTCCGGCGGCGTTCGGCGCTGCCTGACAGGCCCCTGTTTCGCGGCACCCTGATTCAGCTTGTCGACCGGCAGGCGGTCGTGATCCGTGGGGCGGGTGCGCCTGCCGTACCCGTACGGGAGTCGACCGTGCGGCGCGACGGGCGTGGCTCACTGCGTGGGCAGGTCCGGATCGCTCCTCACTTCGACGGCCCCCACCCCCGTATCTCCGCAGCCTTCGGGATGGCGTGATGCGCCTTCTCCTCGACACCCCTGTGATTCTGTGGTGGCTCGACGACGCACCGGACCTGTCCGAGGAGGTCAAACGCCTCCTCGATTCCGCCGACGCCGTACACATCAGCGCCGTCTCTCCCTGGGAGATCACCTTCAAACAGCACCTCGGCCTGCTGGAGGGGCCGGGCGACCTAGCCGAGCGCGTACGTGACCTCGCCTTCCCGAGCCTCCCCGTCACTGCCGCCCACGGCGTACGGGCCGGGCGGCTGCCCATGGTCCACGAGGACCCCTTCGACCGGCTGCTCATCGCCCAGGCGCAGGCCCACCACCTCGTACTCGTCACCCGGAGCGACTGGATCCCGCAGTACGACGTGGCAGTTATGCGGGTCTGATCGCAGGGGGTCAGATCGCCGGCTCGCCCTCCGCCTTCGTACGAAGCACGCCCTCCGGTGCCCGTCGCAGTGCCCGGATCGCCGGGACGCTCAGCATCGCCGCCAGCAGCGCGCACGACATCACCGACGAGAAGATCAGCACCTCGTTCGCGCCGAACGCGTCCGCCGCCGGGCCCGCCAGCGCGCGGCCCAGGGGGATGACCATGATGGAGCCCGCGACGTCGTACGCCGAGACGCGGCTCAGGACTGTCAGTGGGATGTGCGACTGGACGCTCGTCGCCCACATCACGCCCCAGAACGCGAAGCCGTAACCCGCGATCACGTGGGCGATCGCCGTGGCCGCGAAGGACCATTCCAGGGCCGGGGCCAACGGGTTGAGCGCGAAGCAGAGCATCGCCAGGGCACCCGCCACCAGTGGGCGGCGCGGGCGGACCCGCATGCCGATCAGGCCGCCGATGATCGTGCCCGCGCCGTCCGCCGAGGCGATCCAGCCGTACCCGCTCGCCCCGTGCTGCTCGATCATCAGGGTCGCGCCCAGCGGCAGCGCCGGGCCGAACACGAACAGGCCGTACACGGACCAGACCGCGATCACGCCCCACAGCCACTGGCGGGACCGGAACTCCTGCCAGCCCGTCGCCAGCCTGCGCCACATCGGGGCGTCGCCCTCGTCGCGTTCCGTGTGCAGGGTGCGCAGGGGGAGCAGGACCAGGGCGCTCAGCGCGTAGGCCGCCGCGATGACCACGTACGAGCCCGACACCTGCCAGTACGCGACGAGGATGCCCGCCAGGCCCGGGCCCAGCAGGGTGCTCAGCGCCTCGGAGATCCGCAGCAGCGCGTTGGCCTTCTGGATGTCCTCCGCGACCCGGGGGACCATGCTCGCCATCCCGGGCTGGAACATCGCCGTCGCGGCCCCGCTCAGCGCCATCAGCCCCATGATCTGCCACAGCGGGACGCTGTCGGAGGAGAAGAGCAGAGTGGCCAGCGTGAGCATGGCCAGCATGCGTGCCACATCCGCGCAGATCATCATCAGCTGAGGGGTGAAGCGGTCGGCCAGCACCCCGCCGAACAGCACCAGCAGCACGATCGGGGTCATCCACGCCGCCAGCGCGTACCCGACGCCGCTCGCCCCGTGCCCCGCCCCCAGCACCGCCGTGGTCAGCGAGACCATCAGCATGCCGTCGGCCAGCAGCGACGCACTGCGGGCCGTGAAGAACAGCCGGAACCGGGGCGACCGCCAAGGGCTCGGCAGCGTGTCCGACTGCTGCGGGAGGGTCGTGTCGTCAACGCTCATGTCACACCTGCCGGCTTCTGCCGGTCCCTTCCTCGGTGATCTCCAGCCGACGCCATGCGTCGCTCCGGTCCGGCTCGGTGGGTGGGTTCTCCACGAGTACGTAGCGGTGGGGTGCCAGGACTCCCGAACCGGCGGCCGGGATGAGGGCGGTCAGTGCCCTGTGGGCCTCGGCGGGTGTCAACGGGGTTTCGCCGCGGGCGATGTACGCCGTCAGGTGCGGGTCCGTGCCGGCCGCGCCTGCCGCGGTGCCGTCCGCCGTCCCGTACGGTCCCGGCTCCTCCGCCACCCACACCGGCAGCCCGCCCACCGCCCGGCCAAGGGTCTCGCGCACGGCGTCCGGCGAGACCCAGCAGCCGTCCACCCGGAGCCAGTCGGGCCCGCGTTCGGCGGGACGTACCCCCGTCAGCTCGGCCAGCGCCTCCATCGGTACGTTCCCGGCGGCCGCCGCCTCCAGGAGCAGGACCAGCCCGGAGAGGAACCCCTCCGCCTCCTCCGGAGTGAAGACCGACGGGGCGGCCCACAGGGAGATGTGGAGCTGGGGCGCCGTCCGGTATGTGAAGGCCAGCAGCCGGGTCGGCAGCGTCTGGGGCGGGCCCCAGGTCAGTTCGTGCTCGGCGTTGTCGCGGTCCTGCGTGTCCGTGCCCAGGAGCGGGGCGGGCAGGGCGCTCACGTCGTTGAAGACCACGTCCCGGCCGAAGTGGCTGCCGCGCTCGGCGGTGACCCGGGCGATCATCTCCCACAGCCGTACGGAGTCGAACTGGCTGTGTCGGTAGGCGTTGAGCACCGCGCCCCACGTCCGGGCGACCAGCGCGTCGAACGTCTCCACCCGGACGTCCAGGTGGAGCAGCGCGTCCTGGGACGTGGTGGTCACCGAACGGGCCACCCGGGCGTGGAACCGGTTGGCGCTCGGGACGGCGGTGACGCAGCTGTCCTGGCCTGCCCGGTGGGCCACCAGCGCGCACCACGCGGCCATCAGCACGGTGGCCTCGGGGTGCCCGGTGCGGAGGGCCGCTCCGGCGAGCGCCCGGCCGCCCCGGCGGGAGCGGAGCGTCAGCTGCCGGGCCTCCTCGTCGGTCCCCGGCCTCCGGCCGCGCGGCTCCGCGAACATCTCCTGCGGGCCGGTGCGCAGGATCCGCTCCCAGTACCGCAGGGAAGCCTCCGACTTCCGCAGCCCGGCCGGGGACGCCTCCACGGCGGCCAGGTCGACCGGGGGCAGAGACGTGACCTCCGGCAGCTCCTTGTCCGCCAGCAGCTCGGCGAACTCCTCGCGCAGGATGGCCATCGCGCTGCCGTCCGCCACCGCGTGGCTGAACGCCAGTGCCACGTAGGCCGGTTGTCCGGCCACGGTGAGCAGGGTGATCCGCAGCGGGAACTCCCGCTCCAGGGCGAAGCGCCCGGCCCGGGACGCCCGCGCCACCGACTCCGCGTACTCCGCCGGGTCGCCGGGGAGCTCGGCGTGGTCGAGGACCGTCACCGTGAACGTGCCCTCCGCCGCCACGACTTGCTCGACCGGTGCGGCCCCCGGCGGCGGGTGCGGGAAGGTCGTGCGCAGCCCCTCGTGCCGTACGGCCAGGGCGCGCAGGGCGTCGGTGACGGCCGCCACGGTGGTGCCCTCGGGGACGGGCCACACATCGTGGATGTTGATGTGGGTGGGGTCGTCCCGCAGGATGCAGCGGATCATGTTGGCCTGGCCCATGGTGAGGGGGCCCCGGCGCTCGTCACCGCCCGCGTAGGCGACGGTGACCGTGGTCGTGGTGAGGGGCGGGGGGTTCTGGTGCATGGTGTCCTTGCCGGCGGCGGGGGTCATCGGGTCACGGCCGGAACCGCTTCGGCGCTCGCCCGGGTCAGGGCCTCCCAGTGGTCCATCAGGAGCGCGAAGTCGGCCATGTCGTCGCGGGCTTCGTCCAGGAGGCGGGGGCGGCGGTCGGCGAGCGTGTCGGCCACCCTCGTGTAGCGGCCGCCGAGCCGCCGGTAGGCCTCGTCGATGACATCGAGTCGGCGGACGGCTTCCGTACGGTCGAGATCGACGCTGTCCCGGACGAAACCAGCGACGACGGACGCCTTGATATGGCCCTCGGTGTCGAGCAGCGCGTCACCGGCCGCTGTCGTCCTCGCGTACACAGTGTTCAGATACGCCGTCGCGAGAAGGAACTTCGCGAAGCGCACCTGGTACGAGAGGAAGCCCGCGTCCGTACGCCGCTCCTCCGTATGGAAGTTCACGATGTGCCGGTTGTGCCGGAGGCCGGGCAGCTGGGCATTGTGGGCGAGGTGGAGCAGGAAGTAGTCGGTGCCGATGGTGTCGGGTGCGGGCGGCAGCGGGACCCTGCTGTACAGCTCGTGGGCGAAGCCGATGTTGCACATGTCGACCTGTGTCGGGCTGATGGGGGCGAGCGCGGTCCGGTCGCCGTCGAACGTTCCGGTCCCCGCGCCCCGGAACGCCGCGTCGATCAGGTGCTTGCGCCAGATCTCCGGGTAGCCCCCGGGCAGTGACAGGCCGACCAGTGCGCCGTACGTCTCCGGGTCGAGGTCGCGGATCTCCGCCACGTCCACCGACATCTCGCCCACGAAGGAGCCGCCCGCCACCGCCACCCGTCGGCTGCCCGAGCCCGGTGGCAGCTTGCTCCTCGTCGCCGACTCCCTTACGTCGGCCGCCCGTTGGCCCAGGTAGGTCAGCTCCTGGTGGAGGGGGAAGACCGGTTCGCCGTCGACGTACTGGTAGCGGCTGTCGGAGTCCCGGCGGTGGACGGACGTGCAGCCGAGGGCCTGGGCGATGAGGAACGCCCGGTTGGTGCAGGCTCCGTAGGAGACCCGGGACGGCAGCATCAGCTCCAGCAGCCGGTCCGCCGAAGCTGAAGCCGAGGCTCCGCCGGACCTGTCCAGCACCTCGCGCAGGAAAGTCCGCTGCTCGTCCTCGTCGAAGTGGTGAACGGTCACCCCCGGCGACGCGGGCAGCACGGCCACCGCTTTCCGGTGCTCGGCGAGCACCTGCCCGGGGGAGGAGTCCAGGATCAGGAGATGCACCGGTATGCCGAACTCCCTTGCCCCGTACGCCGCTTCCTCGGCGATCGCCTCGATCGTTCCGGTGCACGCCCGGTGCGTGGGCAGGGTCAGGCAGACGCGGCGCACGAAGGCTCCCCGCTCCGCGCGGCGGGTGTTGCCGTACCCTCGGCGTCCTCGACCGGGTCCTGCCAGGAGGCCAGTCCCAGCAGCCGGCTGCCCAGCGGGTTCAGCTCGGCCGTCGGGTAGCGCTTGGACTCGTGCAGCACCGGGTCGCCGACCAGGGTGCGGTTCCAGCGCGGGGTGCGCAGATGACGCCAGGACTCCACCCGGGACTTCCGCAGCCGCTCGTGCTCCTCCAAGGCGGGCATCATCGACAGGTACTGCACGGCCCGCACCCCGTTCTCGGAGAGGTTGCGTGCCACCCCGTGGGCCAGCAGGCCGTTCCAGATGAGCAGGTCACCGGGGTGCAGATCCGGCCGTACGACGGGGAGTTCGTCCCGGTCGATCGCCGGGCGCAACGGGTCCCGGTCCGCGGGCTGGGCGACCTTCCAGGCGTCGAACTGCCGGAACAGCTCCGGGCAGCACTGGAAGCCGCCCGTCTCCGGCCGGGTGTCGTTGAGCGCGATGATGCCCTGCACCCGCTGCGGCGGCACGGCGAGCGTGGTGTCGATGTCCCAGTGCAACTCGATGTCGAAGCCCCGGTCCGTCGGCTCGATCAGCGCACGGTCGCGGTTGCCCCGGTTGGGCGGGTTGAGGTTGAGCCGGTCCAGGGTGACCCACAGCTCCTCGCAGTCCCACACGTCGACGAAGGCGTCGTACACCCGCCGCGACTGCCGGTTGTCCCAGAGGAGTTGGTGGTGGTACGCCTCCACGAAGCCGTAGATGTGGAGTTGCTGGTCGAGCTCGGAGCGCAGCGGCCGGTCCTCGTACCAGCTCTCCGGACGCTCCGGGTCCAGGCCCTGGAACTCCCAGGTGAAGTCCAGCAGTCGGCGGGCCGTCGCCGCCGGTATCGCTTCCCGGACGATGACGTAGCCGTACGTCTGCCAGTGGGCGAAGTCCTCCTCGGACAGCACCCGCAGTGGACGCGACTTGTCCAGCTCCCGCAGGGCCGTCTGGGCGAGGTAGGCCTCGCCGTCCGCGCTGAAGTACGGGATGTCCGACGCCGCCCGGTGCAGGCGGGGCCGACGGCGAGGGGCGGGGGTCGTCATGAGGTTCATGGCAGGTTCTTCTCCTCGGCCGGCCGCGCGGCGACCCCGGGGGAGCGGGGTCGCCGCGGTCGGCGGGACGGATGGCAGTGCCGTGGTGCGAGGAGCCGTGACCACGTCGATCAGCAGGATTGGTCCAGACCGCCCGAGCTGTCAAGTGCCCGGTACATATGGGGATATGGCGTGCCGTCCCGTGCTCGGTGGCCATGGAAGCGATACCTGGCGTTCGGTATTTTTGGTCTAGACAACAAGCGAGCGACGGGCCTAGTGTCCAAGGGCGTGGTCGGGTTCGTGACGACCTGTCAACCCGCTTTTCAGAAAGACGCGGTCCCATGAACACACCCAGCATCACCGCCCTGCCGGACATCGAGCTGAAGAGCCCCGGCGCCGGGCTGATCACGCTGGACCCGGTCCGCACCGCCCTGCTGCGAGGCCTGGACGACCTGCTGACCGGTCTGGCCGCGCGGCTCTCCGCGCCCGAGGTGGTGGGGCCCCCGCTGCTCTCCGTCGACGGCCTTGCGCGGCTGGACTTCTTCCGCAACTTCCCCCATCTCGGCGTATCCGCGGGCCGGTTCGGCCCGGATGTGCTCGACGGGCTGGCCTCCGGCGGATCGCCCCAGGACCTCCCGCTCCAGCCGACCGGCCATGTGCTGCCGTCCGCCACCTGCTACGGACTGCTGCTCTCTCTGGAGGGCGAGGACGTCGGCGAGGACGGGCTGCGGCTCTCGGCGGTCGGCCGCTGCTTCCGCAACGAGACCCACTACGACGGCCTGCGCCGCCTGTGGGGGTTCCACATGCGCGAGGTGATCTACCTCGGGACCAAGGACGGGGCCACCGAACACCAGGCGCGCGGCGGGGAGTTCGTCCAGGAGGTGGCCGGACGGCTCGGCCTGACCCTGACCCGGGCGGCGGCCGACGACCCGTTCTACGACAACGGGGGGTCGCGGGCCCGGCTGATGGCGCTGGACCCGGTCAAGTACGAGTACAGCGCCCCCGACGGCACGGCCATCGCCTCCGTCAACCGGCACCGCAACTTCTTCGGCGAGCGGCTCTCCATCCGCGCCGGCTCCCACGGGCCCGCGTACAGCTCCTGCGTTGCCTTCGGCGTCGAGCGCTGGGTGCACGCGATGATCCTCGCCCACGGCACGGCCGAGCAGGCGCTGGAGCGGCTCCGGGCCGCCGCCACCGGTTCCTGACCTCCACCCCGTCCACCGTCCACCGTCCGCCGGTCGCCGGAACGGCTCAGTCACCAGAACAGCAAGAGGAGCGATCTCCCCCATGGACCAGGTCTCAGCGTGGCTCCACGAGAAGAACCCCGGTCTCGACGGCCCGATCGGCGTGGACGAGGACCTCATCGAAGCCCGCCTCATCGACTCGATGGACTTCCTGGAGTTCATCGACCTCCTGGAAGAGATCTCGGGCAGCAGCATCGACCTTCAGGAGGTCACCATCGACGACTTCCGCACCCTCGCTCGCGTCAAGGAGCGCTTCCTCGACCCCGCCGGCCACGCGGAGGCCCCGGCCGGCCGCGCCGAGGTCTCCGCCGGTTGAGCGCAGGCCCCGGCCGAGTGAGAACAGCATCCGTCGCGCTCGTCGCCACCACCGCCGAGGTGCTGTCCCACCCCGAGCTGGACGAGGGCCTGCTCGCCCCGTGGGAGCGGCAGCGGCTCGCGGGTGTCCGGGTGCCCGCCCGGCGCGACGACGTGGTGGCGGCCCGGCTGCTGCTGCGGCTCTGCGCCTCCCGGGTCACCGGGCTGTCGCCCCGGGACATCGTGCCCGCCCAGCGCTGCCCGGGATGCGGGCGGGACGGGCACGGCCGGCCGTATCTCCCGGACCACCCCGGCCTTGGCGTCAGCTACAGCCACGCCGACGGACTCGCCGCGGCGGTGGTCGGGCCGGGCCCGGCCGGTATCGATGTGGAGCCCCTGACGCGTCGGCCGGGGCCCGTCTCCGTACTGCGGCGGCTGCTGCCGCACGACGAGGTGGACGCCGCCTGCGCCGAGCCCGATCCCGGTCCGGCGCTGCTGCGGCTGTGGGTCCGGCGGGAGGCGCTGTTCAAGGCGGGGACGGAGGGCGTCCGGCTGACGCAGTGGACGGACCGGGGGCGTGCGGCCGTCGTCGCGCTCGCCGGAGCGGACGGCGCCCACAGGGCACTCAGCCCCGCCCCGGCTCCGTCTCCCGCCCCGGCTCCGCCGTCAGGTCGATGAGGCGGCAGACCGTCTCGATGTCGATCTTCACCTGGGCGATCGACGCCCGGCCCGACAGCCACGTGATCAGCGCCGAGTGCCAGGTGTGCTCGATGACCCGGACCGCCGAGAGCTGCTCCGGGGTCGGGTGCTCCAAGCCCATCGCGTCCAGGATGATCGCCGTCGTCAGACGGGAGACCGTGTCCACCTCGGGGCTCACACTGCGGTCCGCGAAGGTGAGGGCGCGGACCATGGCGTCCGCCAGGTGCGGTTCGCGTTGCAGGGCGCGGAAGGCGCGCATCAGCGTCTCGGCCACCCGCTGGGCCGCGTCCTCGCCGGCCGGCGGGCGTTTGCGGAGCGTGGTGTGCAGGTGCTGGAGCTGGTCCTGCATGGTCGCGACCAGCAGATGGATCTTGGAGGGGAAGTAGCGGTAGAGCGTGCCCAGGGCGACCCCGGCGGCCTCGGCCACCTCCCGCATCTGCACCGCCTCGAACCCGCCCCGGCTGGCCAGCTGGGCGCTGGCGTGCAGGATGCGGCGGCGACGGGCCTCCTGGCGCTCGGTCAGCGCAGGCGCTGCCGGTCTGGCGTCCGCGGTCATGCTGTCCCCGTTCCACGATCCACGATCCATGGCTTGATCCACCCGAACGGGCGAAGCGGGCCGTCCGGGCGCGCACAGCATGCCAGGGCGTCCGTCGTGGCGCGAATCACCTGATCCGGCCGTTCCGCCGACGCTACCTGCCGGTAGATTCGATGCACGTCGAGCGATCAAGTATGAAACTTGTTCTAGCAAGTCTGAAACTTGTTCTAGATTAGCGCGACCGGTTACGCTCCGGCGAACACAGCAGTCAGAAGGGGGCCGAGTGTGACCGCTGAGGCCATAGAGACAGGCCCCCGCACGGGCGACGGCAGCATCGCCGGGACCGTCGGCGACCGGCCGTTGCGCATCGCACTCCTCACCTACAAGGGCAATCCGTTCTGCGGCGGCCAGGGTGTGTACGTACGCCACCTCGGGCGGGAGCTCGCGCGGCTCGGGCACAGCGTCGAGGTCATCGGCGCGCAGCCCTATCCGGTGCTCGACGAGGGCGTTCCGCTGACCGAGCTGCCCAGCCTCGACCTCTACCGGCAGCCCGACCCGTTCCGTACGCCGAAGCGCGGCGAGTACCGCGACTGGATCGACCTCGCCGAGGTCGCCACCATGTGGACCGGCGGCTTCCCGGAACCGCTCACCTTCAGCCTGCGCGCCCGCCGCCACCTGCTCTCCCGGCGCGGTGAGTTCGACGTCGTCCACGACAATCAGACCCTCGGCTACGGGCTCCTCGGCGACCTCGGGGCCCCGCTGGTGACGACGATCCACCACCCCATCACCGTGGACCGCAGGCTCGACCTGGCCGCCGCGACGAGCCGCCGCCGGCGCGCCTCCGTACGCCGCTGGTACGCCTTCACCCGCATGCAGAAGCGGGTCGCCCGCAAGCTGGACACCGTCCTCACCGTCTCCGGCTCCTCCCGCGACGAGATCGTCGAGGACCTCGGCGTACGCAAGGACCGGATCAGCGTCGTCCACATCGGCGCCGACACCGACCTGTGGTCGCCCGACCCCTCCGTCCCCGAGGTCCCGGGCCGCATCGTCACCACCTCCAGCGCCGACGTCCCCCTCAAGGGCCTCGTCCACCTCGTCGACGCGCTCGCCAAGCTCCGTACCGAGAACCCCGCCGCCCACCTCGTCGTCGTCGGCAAGCGCGCCGAGGACGGGCCGGTCGCCCGCGCGATCGAGCGGCACGGGCTCACGGACGCCGTCGAGTTCGTCAAGGGCATCAGCGACGCCGAGCTGGTCGACCTGGTGCGCGGCGCCCAGGTCTCCTGCGTGCCCTCGCTGTACGAAGGTTTCTCGCTGCCCGCCGCCGAGGCCATGGCCACCGGCACCCCGCTCGTCGCCACCACCGGCGGCGCGATCCCCGAGGTCTCCGGCCGCGACGGGGAGACCTGCCTCGCGGTGGCGCCCGGCGACGCGGACGCGCTGGCCGGGGCGCTGGCCCGGCTGCTGGCCGACCCGGAGCTGCGCGCCCGGCTCGGCGCGGCGGGCCGCGACCGGGTGCTCGCCAACTTCACCTGGGCCCGGGCGGCCGCCGGAACGGCCGAGCTGTACCGTCAGGCGATCACCGCCCGCGGAGTCCGCAGGTGACCGCCGGCTCCCCGGCGGCCGTACGCCCCCGGGCGACCGCGGACCCGCTCGTCACCACCCGTACCTCCGACCTCGAAGGCAGGCCCTCGTGCTGACCGTCGACTTCACCCGCTTCCCGCTCGCTGCCGGCGACCGAGTGCTCGACCTGGGCTGCGGTGCCGGCCGGCATGCCTTCGAGTGTTACCGGCGCGGGGCGCGGGTCGTCGCCCTCGACCAGAACGGCGAGGAGATCCGCGAGGTCGCCAAGTGGTTCGCCGCGATGAAGGAGGCCGGCGAGGCCCCCGAGGGCGCCACCGCCACCGCGATGGAGGGCGACGCCCTCAACCTGCCCTTCCCCGACGACTCCTTCGACGTCGTGATCATCTCCGAGGTCATGGAGCACATCCCGGACGACAAGGGCGTCCTCGCCGAGATGGTCCGGGTCCTCAAGCCGGGCGGCCGGATAGCCATCACCGTTCCGCGTTACGGCCCCGAGAAGATCTGCTGGACGCTCTCCGACGCGTACCACGAGGTCGAGGGCGGCCACATCCGCATCTACAAGGCCGACCAGCTCCTCGCCCGGATCCGTGAGGCCGGACTCAAGCCGTACGGCACCCACCACGCGCACGCCCTGCACTCGCCCTACTGGTGGCTCAAGTGCGCCTTCGGCGTCGACAACGACAAGGCCCTGCCGGTGCGGGCGTACCACAAGCTGCTGGTCTGGGACATCATGAAGAAGCCGCTCGCGACCCGGGTCGCCGAGCAGCTCCTCAACCCGGTCGTCGGCAAGAGCTTCGTCGCGTACGCCACCAAGCCGCACCTTCCGAAGGCCGAGGCGTGAGCACCCCCGAACAGACCGAACACCTCGTTCTGCCGGGTGTCCTGACGGCATCCCAGGCCGCCGAGACGGTCGCCGCGATCGCCGCCGTACAGCGGGAGGACGGGGCGCTGCCCTGGTTCCGGGGGCATCACCTCGACCCGTGGGACCACACCGAGGCCGCGATGGCCCTGGACGCGGCCGGCGAGCACGAGGCGGCCGCACGTGCCTATGCGTGGCTCGCCCGCAACCAGAACGGCGACGGCTCCTGGTACGCCGCCTACCACGACGGCGATCCGCTCCGGCCGACGGACCGCAGCCTGGAGAGCAACTTCGTCGCGTACGTCGCCGTCGGCGTCTGGCACCACTACCTCGCCACCGGCGACGACGCGTTCGTCGACCGGATGTGGCCCACGGTCTACGCGGCGGTCGAGTTCGTGCTCCGGCTCCAGCAGCCCGGCGGCCAGATCGGCTGGAAGCGGGAGTCCGACGGCACCCCGGTGAACGACGCGCTGCTGACCGGCTCCTCCTCGATCCACCAGGCGCTGCGCTGTGCGCTGGCCATCGCCGAGCGCC
Organism: Streptomyces sp. PTY087I2; assembly: GCF_001687325.1. Classification (GTDB taxonomy): domain Bacteria; phylum Actinomycetota; class Actinomycetes; order Streptomycetales; family Streptomycetaceae; genus Streptomyces. The sequence continues at coordinate 262,413 of NZ_LZRD01000019.1, forward strand.
GCGAGGAGCCGCAGCCCGACTGGGAGCTGGCGACCGGGGCGCTGGCGCACGCGATCCGCAGTCACCCCGAACGTTTCCTCGACAAGAACCGCTACTCGATGGACTGGTACTACCCGGTCCTCGGCGGCGCGGTCACCGGGGCCGAGGCCGCCGCCCGCATCCAGGAGGGCTGGGACCGGTTCGTCGTCCCCGGCCTCGGGGTGCGCTGCGTGCTGCCCAACCCCTGGGTGACCGGCGGCGAGAGCTGTGAACTCGCCCTGGCCCTCTGGGCGACGGGCGAGTCGGACCGGGCCCTGGAGATCCTCCAGTCGATCCAGCATCTGCGCGCCGAGGGCGGCATGTACTGGACGGGGTACGTCTTCGAGGGCAACAAGGCCGTCTGGCCCGAGGAGTTGACCACCTGGACGGCGGGCTCCCTGCTCCTCGCGGTGGCCGCCCTCGGAGGGGACGAGGCGACCACCGCGGTCTTCGGGGGCGAGCGGCTGCCGGTCGGCCTGGAGCCGGACTGCTGCCGCTGAACACCGCCGGACACGCCCTGGGGCGGGCCCGGTTCAGCGACGGACCCGGCCCGCCACGGCGTGCCCGATGAAGAGGTAGACGGCCGCCGCGAGACCGTAACCGGCGACGACGTTCGCCCACGCCCGGTCGAACGTGAACAGGTCGTACGACCAGCCGGCCAGCCAGCGGGCCGCGTCGTGCACCCACTGCACGAAGTCGTTGCCGCGGTTGGCGTCCAGCAGGTACATCAGGATCCAGAGGATGATGACGAAGGCCAAGATGTCGGCCACGACGGCGATGACGCGTGCCGCTGAGCTGCTTCCTGAACGGGTTCTGGGAGACATGGAACTCTGGTTGCCGCTTTACGCAGGGTGAAACCCGGACGGCCCGCACCGAGTGGCGGCCGCCGGGGGAGCAGGTGAGTCTGGGCGGGAGTGCCGAGGTCCGTCACTCTCGGTCAGGAGGCCCCGCCGTGCCCCGTTCCGTACCGCTCCGCCGCACCCTGGCCGCGCTGCTGCTGTCCTGCGCCCTGGTGGCGGGCGCCACCGCGTGCGGCGGCTCCGACGACACCTCGGGCGGCACCGCCGCGAGCGCCTCGGCTGCGGCTGATCCGTCCGTCTCCGTCTCCGCCTCGGCCGAGAAGCAGCGGCTCGCCAAGACCCGGTTCGTCGCCAACGCGGGGCTCGCGGCGGGGGCGACGTACCAGTGGATCGTGAAGCCGTACCGCGCCGGTACCTTCAAGAAGGGCGCGGAGGGGCGGCGGCTCGCGCTCGTCAAGGCGGGCCTGGCGGGCGGCTTCGCCTACAACCGGCTCAAGGCCGCGGCGGAGAACGCCAAGGGCGACCCGCTGCTGTCGAAGGCCGTCGCTCCGCTCACCGCCGGGATCGAATCCCTCAAGGGGCTGGGGACGAAGCTCCGCAAGGGCGAGGCGGGGGAGGGTGACGTGGGCGCGTTCGAGAGCGTCATCGAGAGCATCAAGAACGCGGGCAAGGACGCGGGCGCCGAGGTGAAGGACAAGGTTCCCTCCACCTCCCAGCTGACCGGGTAGCGCCTGTGGCCGGTGTTGTCCGGTCGGCGGACAACACCGGTCGGATATCGGGATGATCATCCCGGGTTCCGCTGGTTAAGGTGCCGCATGATGTCTCTCTCCCACGACCGCTACTGCGACGAGATCCTGGCGCAGACCGACGCCCTGCGCGCGGTGCTGACCGGTGCCGATCTCACCGCGACCGTCCCCAGCTGCCCCGACTGGACCCTCCGCGAGCTCGCGGTGCACGTCGGCGGCGCGCACCGCTGGGTCGGCGAGATGGTCCGTACCCGGGCCACCGAGGAGTTCCCGGAGGACAAGGTGCCCGGCTTCGGGGGTCCGGACGACGAGGACCCGGCCGCGCTGGACGCCTGGCTCGCCGAGGGCGCGGCCGCCACCGTCGCCGCGCTGCGGGAGGCCGGGCCGGACGCCGAGGTGTGGACCTGGGTGACGGAGCAGCGTACGGGCTTCTGGGCGCGCCGCATGACGCATGAGACGGCCGTGCACCGGGCGGACGCGGCGCTCGCCGCCCGCGCCCCGTACGAGGTCGACGCCGAGGTGGCCGCCGACACCATCGAGGAGTGGCTGGGCATCGTTGCCCTGGCCCAGGAGGAAGGCGACCCGGAGGCGGCCGAACTGCGGGGCGGCGGGCGCTTGTTGCATCTGCACGCCACCGATGTGCCCGGCGCGGAGTGGCTGATCGAGTTCGGCGACGACCGCTTCACCTGGCGGCACGCGCACGAGAAGGCCACGGTCGCGCTGCGCGGCCCGCTCACCGATCTGATGCTCGTCTTCAACCGCCGCCTGGAGCCGACCAGTTCACGGGTCGAGGTGCTGGGCGACGCGGCCCTGCTGGACTTCTGGCTGGACCGCTCGTCGTTCGGCTGACCGGCCTCGCCTAGGAGTTGAGCTCCGCCAGGACCCGCAGTGTGTGCGGGTCCGGGGCGGTGACGAGCAGATCCGTCACCGGGCCCTTGCGCCACAGCTCCAGCCGCTCCGCGATCCGGGCGCGCGGCCCGATCAGCGAGATCTCGTCGGCGAACGCGTCCGGCACCGCCCGCACCGCCTCCTCCTTGCGGCCCCGGAGGAACAGCTCCTGGATCCGCCGGGCCTCCTCCTCGAACCCCATGCGGGCCATCAGATCGGCGTGGAAGTTACGGGCCGCGTGCCCCATCCCGCCGATGTAGAAGCCGAGCATCGCCTTCACCGGCCACAGCCCCTCGGCCACGTCGTCGCAGACGTGCGCGCGGGCCATCGGCGCGACCATGAAACCCTCCCGCAGTCCGGCCAGCGAGGCGCCGTAGACGTCGGTGCGCAGCGGCGACCAGTACAGCGGCAGCCAGCCGTCCGCGATCTCCACCGTCTGCGCGATGTTCTTCGGACCCTCCGCCCCCAGCAGGACCGGAAGCGACGCCCGCAGCGGATGCGTGATCGGCTTCAGCGGCTTGCCGAGGCCGGTGGCGTCCGGACCGTCGTACGGGTGGGAGTGGAAGCGGCCCGCCAGCTCGACCGGCCCCTGCCGCGCCAGCACCTGCCGGATCACCTCCACGTACTCCCGGGTCGCGGTCAGCGGGCTCTTCGGGAACGGCCGCCCGTACCACCCCTCCACCACCTGCGGCCCCGACAGACCGAGGCCCAGCAGCATCCGGCCGCCGGAGAGATGGTCCAGGGTCAGCGCGTGCATGGCCGTCGCGGTGGGGGTGCGGGCCGCCATCTGGACGATGCCGGTCCCCAGCCGGATCCGCGAGGTGTGGGCGGCGATCCAGGTCAGCGGAGTGAAGGCGTCCGAGCCCCAGGCCTCCGCCGTCCACACCGAGTCGTAGCCGATCCGCTCGGCCTCCTGGACCAGGGCGAGCTGGCCGGGGTCCGGGCCGCGGCCCCAGTACCCGAGCGCGAGTCCGAGCCGCATACCGTTCCCTCCAGCCATGACTGACGGTACGTCAGATGTATGGGTGCGGAGTGGACTGTACGACAACGGCCCCCCGCCCGGAAGGGCGAGGGGCCGCGCTGTACGCGTCGGGATCAGCCGCGCTGGATGCCCGTCGTGTCCTGGAGGACGCCACGACGGCCGTCCTGCGTCTGGGCGATCAGGCTCTGGCCGCGCTGCTCCACCGCGAGATACCAGGTGCCCGGCGCCAGTTCGGCGATCGGGTTCGGCGAACCGTCCTCGCCGTACAGCGGGCGCGCCACCGGAACGGCGAACCAGAACGGGGTGAAGTCACCCGCCGGGGCCGCGCCGCCCTGCGCGGGCTGCGGGGCCTGGGCCTGCTGCGCCTGCGCCTGGTCGGCCGGGGCGGGCTGGCCCTGCTGGGGCGCGCCCGGGTAGCCGTAACCCTGGCTCGGCTGCGCGCCGTACGGCGCCTGCTGCTGGCCGCCCGGGAAGCCGTAGCCCTGGCCGGGCTGTGCACCGTACGGCGGCTGGCCGCCCTGCCCCGGACCGGCCGGGCTGAGCAGCGGGGCCTTGAGGAAGGGCACCAGCGGACCGGCGATCGCGCCACCGGCGAGCACGATGGTGGCGAGCAGGCCGAGGATCAGGCCGGCTCCGGCGTTGTTGATGTCGATGATCGTCCAGAAGGCGGTCCACAGCGCGAAGACGCTGAGCGCCGCGCCGAACTGGCCGAGATCCAGCCCGGCGACCTTGCGGCCCGGCATCGCACGGCTCACGATCAGCAGCGCCGCCGCGATGACGCCGGCGAGGTAGACGCTCATCAGGATGCCGAGAGCGTCCCAGGCGTTCGGGCTGTCGAACCGGGAGCAGTCGATGCCCTGCGGGCAGTCGTAGCTGGAGAAGTCGAGGAAAGAGGCGATGAACAGCACGACCGCTGCTCCGATCACCACGCCGTCGCCTCGTGTGAGGGATCGGATATTCACGTGAAGGTCCTTAGTCGGTCGTCTCGTCGGGGCGGTCGTCAGTCGGTCGTCTCGTCGGGGCGGTCGTCGCTGCCGCCGGTGCGGCTCGAAGCTCGGGATCGGCTCCCCATCGTACGGATGAATCTATCGTCTGCCCGGGCGGGTTGCCCCCGAGCCCGGATGATGAGCGGGTATCCCCCCAATATCACCGCAGAACTACCCCTTCAGGTAGCTGGTAATGCCGTCGGCCAGTCCCTGGGCCGCCTTCTGCCGCCAACGCGCGCTGGTGAGCAGTGCGGCGTCCTTCGGATCACGCATATTGCCGCATTCGACGAACACTTTGGGCACGGTCGACAGATTCAGTCCACCGAGATCATCGCGGGTGTCCAGACCGGTATTTCCCCCGAGGTAATTGGAAGGTGCGCTTCCGGTCGTGCGCGCGAAGTGTCCCGCGATCCTCGCGCCGAGATCGGCGGAACTCTTCACGATCTTCGAGGTGTCGGCGCCGCCGCCCTTGACCCCGGCGGGCAGGATCACATGGAAACCCCGGTTGCCCACCGCGGATCCGTCGGCGTGCACCGAGACCACCGCGTCGGCCTTCGCCTCGTTCCCGATCCGGGCCCGCTCGTCGATGCACGGCCCGAACGGCCGGTCCGCGTCGTGCGTCAGCCGGACCCGGGCGCCCTCGGCCTCCAGCAGCGCGCGCAGCCGGTGGGAGACGTCGAGGGTGAACCGGGCCTCCGCGTAACCGTCGTTGGTGGCCGTCCCGGTCGTGTCGCACTCCTTGCGGCCGGTGCCGATGTCGACCTGCTCGTTGATCTCCCGGGTGTGATCCCGGTTACCCGGGTTGTGGCCGGGGTCGATCACCACGGTCCGGCCGGTCAGCGGGCCCTTCGGCAGCGGCTTCGCGGAAGCGGAAGCGGAGCCGGAAACGGAAGGGGAAGCGGAGCCGGAGACGGTCGGCTCCGGCTGCTTCCCGGTCGGCGTCGGGGCCGCCGATGTCGCGGCCTCCCCGCCGGGCCGGGGCGAGGCCGCACCGTCCTCGCCGGTTTCCTGGCCGCCGCCGCATCCGGCTGCGGTCAGGCATACGGCGGCCAGTGCGGCGGCCACGGACAGGGGCCGGGCGCGGCGGGTGGAGGGAGGGCTGTCGTCGTACGGCACGCGGCGATGCTACCCACCCGGCCGTCGGGGCGGCCCGCTGCAAGGGCCCGGGCCCCGGTGCCGTACCGCTCGGATGCCCGGTCTCGTACGGCTCAGATCCCGGCGCCCGTGCGGCGCAGCACGCGCAGCGAGTCCGTCACCGACACCTCCGTGAACGCCCCGGAGGCCAGCGCCCGCCGGTAGATCCGGTACGGGGCCTGCCCGCCGTCGGCCGGGTCGGGGAACACGTCGTGGATCACCAGCAGCCCGCCCTCGACGACATGCGGGGCCCAGCCCTCGTAGTCGGCGTTCGCGTGCTCGTCGGTGTGCCCGCCGTCGACGAAGACAAGCCCGAGCGGCCCGCTCCACACGGCGGCGACCTGCGGGGAGCGCCCGACGAGCGCCACCACGTGGTCCTCCAGGCCGGCCCGGCGCAGGGTGCGGCGGAAGGTCGGGAGCGTGTCCATCAGCCCGACCTCCGGATCCACCACGCTCGGGTCGTGGTACTCCCAGCCCGGCTGCTGCTCCTCGCTGCCCCGGTGGTGGTCCACGGTGAGCGCGGTCACCCCGGCCGCCCGCGCCGCGTCCGCCAGCAGGATCGCGGAGCGCCCGCAGTACGTGCCCACCTCCAGCAGCGGCAGCCCGAGCGCACCGGCCTCGGTGGCGGCCGCGTACAGGGCGAGGCCCTCGTGGACCGGCATGAACCCCTTGGCGGCCTCGAACGCGGCGAGGATCTCCGGCCCGGGTCCGGCGGGTCCCGTGGGCGCGGCGGTTCCGGCGGCGGACGCGGAAGCGGAAGCGGCGGCGGACTCGGCGGTCACGGGGTTCCTCCAGTTTGGTACAGGTGGGGCGGGGCGGCTCAGGGGCCGATCGACGGCGACCCATCGTGCCGTACGTTCCGGCCGGCGGCCTCGGCGGGGGCCGTGGCGGCGACCGGGGTGACCGGCGCGGGGGAGGCGGCGGGGCCCGGCCCGGTGTCCGCGCTGCTCGCCAGGAGCACCGGGTGCGCGGAGGGCCGCTGCGAGGGCAGGAACGCCGCCAGTACGAGGCCGATCAGCACCGCGCCCGTGGCGATCAGGAACGAGATCCGGAATCCTTCCATGGACGGCACCTCGACCGAGCCCATGGTCACGGAGGTGTTGGCCAGCACCATGCCGATGACGGCGCTCGACACCGAGGTGCCGATGGACCGCATCAGGGTGTTGAGGCCGTTGGCCGCACCGGTCTCCGACGGGTCTACGGCGCCGATGATCAGGGCGGGCAGCGAGGAGTAGGCGAGGCCGATGCCCGCGCCGAGCACCACCGCGATCAGCACGGTCTGCCAGGCGGCGGAGAGCAGCCCGAGCCCGGCCCCGTAACCGAGCGCGATGACCAGCATGCCGAGCATCAGCGTGGTCTTCGGGCCGTGGCGGGCCGAGAGCCGGGCGTACAGCGGGGCGACGAACATCATCGTCACGCCCAGCGGGGCCACGCAGAGCCCGGCGACCACCATGGACTGCCCGAGGCCGTACCCGGTCGACGTGGGCAGCTGGAGCAGTTGCGGAAGGACCAGGGAGACCGCGTAGAAGGCGACCCCGACCATGATCGAGGCGAGGTTGGTGAGCAGCACCTCACGGCGGGCGGTGGTGCGCAGATCGACCAGCGGCGCCGGGGTGCGCAGTTCGAACAGGCCCCACAGCACCAGGGTGGCCACGGACGCGGCGAGCAGCCCGAGCGTCGGCGCCGAGGTCCAGCCCCAGTCGCTGCCCTTGGTGATCGGCAGAAGAAGGAGGACCAGGCCGAGCGAGAGTCCGAGGGCGCCGAGGAGGTCGAAAGAGCCGGGTGCGCGCAGCGGGGGTTCGGGGACGAGCGTGTACGTGAGCGCCATCGCGAGCAGGCCGAGCCCGGCCGACCCGAGGAACAGGACGTGCCAGTCCGCGTGCTGGGCGACCAGCGCGGCTACGGGCAGCGCGAGCCCGCCGCCCACGCCGATGGACGAGCTCATCAGCGCCATCGCCGAGCCGAGCTTCTCGCGCGGCAGCTCGTCGCGCATGATGCCGATGCCGAGCGGGATGGCGCCCATCGCGAAGCCCTGGAGCGCGCGGCCGGTGATCATCACGATCAGATCGTCGGTGGAGGCGCAGGTCAGCGAGCCGATCACCATGACGGCCAGCGAGGCGAGCAGCATCCGCCGCTTGCCGTACAGGTCGCCGAGCCGGCCCATGATCGGGGTCGAGACGGCGCCCGCGAGCAGGGTGGCGGTCATCACCCAGGTGGCGTCGGCCGGGGCGGTGTCCAGCAGGACCGGCAGATCCTTGATGACCGGGACGAGCAGGGTCTGCATGACCGCGACGGTGATGCCCGCGAAGGCGAGGACGGGCACGATGCCGCCGGAACGCCGCGCTTTCGGCGGCTCGGGAAGCTCCTGTATGTGCCGTGTCTGTCGCGTCCGTCGCATGCGTGGGGCCTCCCGGGCGGCCGTCGGTCACCCGGGCTCCCCCCAAGTGTGTGCAGGGTGAACGCTTCTGGGACGTCCTTCTATTCCGGCTGTTCGGGTCCGGATCCGGTACCTTCCTGACCTTCCGTCGAATTGGAACGTGTTCTACTCTTGCGCCGTTCCAGTGGCTGCGACTGGCGGAGACGCGCATGGGTACGGGCATGGGCAGGGGTACGGCTATCGGTACCGGCATCGGGATCACCGAGGAGCACCGCGCGCTGGCGCACTCCGTACGGGGGTGGCTGGCCCGCGCCGCACCCCCCGGCGAGGCGCGCGAACTCCTCGACGCGGACGGCCCGGCCGCCGCCGGTGCGCGCCCCGCGCACTGGAAGGCGCTCGTCGCTCAAGGGCTCACCGGCATCCATCTGCCCGAGGCGTACGGGGGTGGCGGCGGGGGCCTGCTCGACCTCGCCGTCGTCCTGGAGGAGGCCGCGTACGGATCGCTCCCCGGCCCGTACCTCGCGACCACGCTGGTGGGCGCGGTGCTGCGGCGGGCGGTGAGCCCCGGGACCGGTGACCTGCTCCGGGCGCTGGCCGCCGGGGACCGCACCGCCGCCTTCGCCCTCACCCCCGGCACCCTCATCGCCACCCCCACCGCCACCCCCACCGCGACCGGCCACCGCCTCGACGGCAGCGCCCCGCCCGTCCTGAGCGCCGACGCGGCCGACCTGCTCCTGCTGCCCGCCGCCACGCCCGACGGCGAGCGCTGGTTCCTCGTGGACGCCGGGGCCGAAGGGCTCACCGTGCGCCCGCACCGCAGCGTCGACCCGACCCGGCCGACGGCGGAGGTGCGGGCCGACGCCGTTGACGTACCGGCGGACCGGGCCGTGCCGATCGACGACCCGGGGCTGGTCCGCGACCTGGCCGCCGTCCTCCTCGCCGCCGACGCCTGCGGCACCGCGGCCCGGAGCCTGGACACCGCCGTCGCCCACGCCGCCGTACGCGAACAGTTCGGGCGGCCCATCGGGGCGTTCCAGGCGGTCAAGCACCTCTGCGCCGACATGCTGGTCCGCCTCGAACAGGCCCGCGCCCTCACCTGGGACGCGGCCCGCGCGGCGGACGAGGAGACCGGGGTCAAGGCGACCGTGGGCGAGGAGACCGGGGCCGGCGCGCGCGGGCTCACCGCCGCGCTCGCCGCCGCCACCGCCCCGGAGACCGCGTACACCTGCGCCAAGGACGCCCTCCAGATCCTCGGCGGCATCGGCTTCACCTGGGAGCACGACGCCCACCTCCAGCTGCGCCGCGCCGTCCTCGCCCGCCAGCTCCTCGGCCCCGCCGACACCCACCGGCTGCGCGCCGCCCGCCTCGCCGAGGCCGGGGCCCGCCGCGAACTCGCTCTGGAACTCCCCGCCGAGGCCGCCCGCCACCGCGCCGGGGCCCGCCCCCACCTCGCCGCCGCCCGGGGCCTCGCACCCCGCGAGGCCCGCCGCGCCCTCGCCGCCACCGGCTACGCCGCCCCGCACCTCCCCGCCCCGTACGGGCTGGACGCCGGACCCGTACAACAGCTCGCGATCCAGGAGGAGTTACGCGAGCAGGGGATCCGGCTCAGCGATCTGTCCATCGCCACCTGGGTGGTGCCGTCGCTCATCGCGTACGGCACCGAGGAGCAGCGCGAGCGCTATCTGCCGGCCACTCTGCGCGGCGACCTCCAGTGGTGCCAGCTCTTCTCCGAACCCGACGCCGGATCCGATCTCGCCGCGCTGCGCACCCGTGCCGTACGGACCGACGAGGGCTGGCGGATCACCGGGCAGAAGGTCTGGACGAGCGCCGCCCGCACCGCCGACCACGGCATCCTGCTGGCCCGCACCGACCCGGACGCGCCCAGGCACCGCGGGCTCACGTACTTCCTCGTCGACATGAAGAAGGCCCGGGGCATCGACATCCGGCCGCTGAAGGAGATCACCGGTCGATCCCTCTTCAACGAGGTGTACTTCGACGACGTGCTCCTCCCCGCCGACGCCGTCGTCGGCGAGGTCGGCGGCGGCTGGCGGGTCGCCCGCAACACGCTCGGCAACGAACGCGTCCACATGGCCGACCAGATGACCTTCGACAGCGGTCTCGAAGCGCTGATCGCCCGCTCGGCCGGGCTCGACGAGACCGTACGCGCCCGGATCGGAGCCCTCGCCGCCGAGGCCCACGCGCTCGCCTGCATCGGGCTGCGCACGACCCTCCGGCAGGTCTCCGGCCGCGAACCCGGCGCCGGGGCCTCGGTCCGCAAGCTCGTCCAGACGCTCCACCAGCAGAAGGTCGCCGAACTCACCCTGGAACTCCTCGGCCCGCAGGGCGCGGTGGACGAACCGGCGGCGGGGGAGCGGGCCCTCCACGGCTTCCTGATGTCCCGCTGCCTGACCATCGCGGGCGGCACCACCCAGATCCAGCTCAACGTCGTCGCCGAGCGCATCCTCGGCCTGCCCCGGGACTGAACAGCCCTGCCAACACGAGGAGTCGGAAAAGATGAAGGCCTACATCGTCGGCGTCGGCATGACGAAGTTCGAGAAGCCCGAGACCCGCGACTGGCAGTACTGGGACATGGTCCGCGAGGCCGGTACCGCCGCCCTGGCCGACGCCGGGGTCCGCTACGACCAGGTCGAACACGTCCCCGTCGGCTACTGCTTCCAGGCCTCCACGGCCGGACAACGAGCCGTCTACGAACTGGGGTTGACCGGCGTCCCCGTCTACAACGTCAACAACAACTGCGCCACCGGCTCCACCGCCCTGATGTTGGCCCGGCAGTTCGTCGAGGGCGGCGGCAGCGACTGCGTCCTCGCCGTCGGCTTCGAGAAGATGGCGCGCGGCTCGCTGGGCGGGGGCTCCGGGGGAGGCGATTTCGCGACCTCGCCCGTCGCCCGGCACTACGGGATCATGGCGGCGGGCCACGGATTCGTGAACGCCCCGCCCACCGCCCAGATCTTCGGCAACGCGGCCCGCGAACACATGGAGCGGTACGGGACGACGCCCGCGCAGCTCGCCGCCGTCGGGGCCAAGAACCACCGGCACTCGGCGCACAACCCGTACGCCCAGTTCCAGGACCCGTACACGGTGGATGAGGTCTTGGCCTCCCGTACCGTCCACGACCCCCTCACCAAGCTCCAGTGCTCGCCCACCTCCGACGGTGCGGCGGCGGCCGTCGTGGTCTCCGAACGGTTCGCCGAGCGGCACGGACTGGGGGAGCGGGCGGTGGAGATCGCCGCCCAGGCCATGACCACCGACACCGACGCCTCCTTCGCCTCCGGCAGCTGCATCGACGCGGTCGGCGCCCCGATGACGAAGGCCGCCGCCGAGCAGGTGTACGCCGCGTCGGGCCTGGGCCCCGACGACCTCGACGTCATCGAGCTGCACGACTGCTTCTCCATCAACGAACTCCTCACCTACGAGGCGCTGGGCCTGTGCGGCGAGGGGGAGTCCGGCAAGCTCGTCGCGTCCGGGGCCACCACCTACGGCGGCCGGTGGGTGGTGAACCCGTCCGGCGGGCTGATCTCCAAGGGCCATCCGCTGGGCGCCACCGGCATCGCCCAGGCCGCCGAGCTGACCTGGCAGCTGCGCGGCGAGGCCGGAGCCCGCCAGGTCCCCGGCGCGCGGACCGCCCTCGCCCACAACATCGGGCTCGGAGGGGCGGCGGTGGTCACGCTCCTGCGGCGCGGGGCATAGGTCCGCTACCGGTGGCCGGGTCCCGCCCGCGCAGGATGTCCCGGTGGCCGGGCCCCGTCCGTGCAGGACGTCCCGGTGGCCGGGGCGGTGTAGGACCTCCGTCCCGGTGGCCGGGGCGGTGTAGGACCTCCGTCCCGGTGGCCGGGGCGGTGTAGGACCTCCGTCCCGGTGGCCGGGGCCCGGGACCTGGATCCGATACCCGATGTACGGGCCACGCGACGCCTGCGACCATGGCCGTCATGCCCGATGTCTCCGCGCCCGTCTCCGCCCCGCCCGCCTCCTCCCGAATACGGCCCAGCGCCTGGGCCGTCGTGCTCGCCGCCTGCACCGGCCAGTTCCTCGTCGTCCTCGACGTCTCCGTCGTCAATGTGGCGCTGCCCTCCATGCGGGCCGACCTGGGGCTGAGCGCGGTCGGCCTCCAGTGGGTCGTCAACGCCTACTCGATCGCGTTCGCCGGGTTCATGCTCCTGGGCGGGCGGGCCGCCGACATCTACGGGCGCAAGCTGATGTTCCTCGTCGGGCTCGGCCTCTTCACCGCCGCCTCCCTCGCGGGCGGCCTCGCCCAGGAGGGCTGGCAGCTCCTCGCCGCCCGCGCCGCACAGGGCCTCGGGGCCGCCGTCCTCGCGCCCGCCACCCTCACCATCCTCACCGCGGCCGTGCCCGAGGGCCCCGCCCGTACCAAGGCGATCGGCACCTGGATGGCGGTCGGGGCGGGCGGCGGCGCGGCCGGCGGGCTCATCGGCGGGGTCCTCACCGACGCCCTCTCCTGGCGCTGGGTCCTCCTGATCAACGTGCCCATCGGCGCGCTCGTCCTGATCGCCGCCGCCCTGCGCATCACCGAGGGCCGCGCGGGCGACCGCCGCCGCGTCGACCTGCTGGGCGCGGTCCTGGTCACCGCGGGCCTCGCCGCCGTCGCGTACGGCATCGTCCAGACCGAGGCCGAGGGATGGACGGCCGCCGCGACCCTCGTGCCGCTGCTCTCCGGGCTCGCCCTGCTGGCCGCCTTCGTGCTGGTCGAGGCGCGGACCGCCGTCCCGCTGGTCCCGCTGCGCGTCTTCTCCGTACGGGCCGTCTCCTCGGCCAACGTGTCGATGCTGCTCATGGGGTCGGCGACCTTCTCCATGTGGTACTTCATGACCGTGTACGCCCAGAACGTCCTGGGTTACACGCCGTTGCAGGCCGGTCTCGCGCTGATCCCGACCTCGGCCGCCGTCGTCATCGGCTCCAAGCTGGCCCCGCGCCTCATGGTCCGCACCGGGGCGAAGAGCCTCGCCGTCGCCGGGGTCCTGATCACCGCCGCGGGCTTCGGCTGGCAGTCCACGATGGGCGTGGACGGCTCCTACCTCACCGCGATCTGCCTGCCCGGCGTCCTGATGATGGCCGGCGCCGGTCTCGCCTCCACCCCGCTCGCCACCCTCGCCACCTCCGGCGCGGAGCCGGGCGACGCCGGACTCGTCTCGGGCCTGGTCAACACCTCCCGCACCATGGGCGGCGCGCTGGGCCTCGCGGTGCTCTCCACCGTCGCCGCGGCGCGCACCGCGGGCTCCGGCGACACGGCCGAGATCACCGCCGGATACGCCATGGCGTTCCGTACGGCGAGCGGCGTGCTGCTGGCCGGGGTGATCGTGATGCTGCTCTGGCTGCCGAACCACCGCACGCCCCGCCCCACGCCGTAAGCCTCCGGTATCTGACGAGACGTCAGCACTCTTCCCAACTTCCGGGGCCTGCGTTATACATGGGCCATCGGCATCGGCTAGAACGCGTTCTAGAGAGGGCGTGCCCTGTCGGTCTCCGCGCGACCTCGGTGCGGCCGGCGGTGCGGACAGCCGCGCCGAGGTCTTTCCATGAACAAAGGACACCCAGGACCATCAAGGAGCTGCTTCGTCATGCCCATTGATGTCTCAGCGGCCCTCGCCGCCGAACCCCGCCGGGCCGAGATCGGCTGGGACCACAAGGACGTCCAGCTCTACCACCTCGGTCTCGGCGCGGGCATCCCCGCCACCGACCCCGACGAACTCCGCTACACCCTGGAGTCCCGGCTCCAGGTGCTGCCCAGCTTCGCCACCGTCGCGGGCGCGGGCACGGCCGCCTTCGGGGGGATGGGCGCGCCGGGGATCGACGTGGACCTCGCCGCGGTCCTGCACGGCGGCCAGACCGTGCGCGTCCACCGCCCGATCCCGGTGACCGGCCGGGCCGTCCAGACCTCGAAGGTCGCGGCGGTGTACGACAAGGGCAAGGCCGCCGTCATCGTGCTGCGTACCGAGGCGGGCGACGACGACGGTCCGCTGTGGACCAACGACGCCCAGATCTTCGTCCGCGGAGAGGGCGGCTTCGGCGGGGAACGCGGACCGTCCGACCGCCTCGCCGCGCCGGAGCGTGCCCCCGACCGCACGGTGGAGCGGCGCATCCGCGAGGACCAGGCGCTGCTGTACCGGCTCTCCGGCGACTGGAACCCGCTCCACGCCGACCCCGCCTTCGCCAAGCTCGCCGGGTTCGACCGGCCGATCCTGCACGGGCTGTGCACGTACGGCATGACCCTCAAGGCCGTCACCGACACCCTGCTGGAAGGTGACGTCTCCCGGATCACCGCCTACCGCACCCGGTTCGCCGGAGTGGTCTTCCCCGGCGAGACCCTCCGTATCCGGATGTGGGCGACCGGGGACGGCCGCGTCCAGGTGACGGTCACGGCCGCCGAGCGGGACGACGCCCCGGTCCTCGCCGACACGCTCGTCGAACACTCCTGAACCCGGCACCACCCATTCTTGGCAGCCAATTCGAGGGAGCCGCAGCCATGCGCGCAGCCGTACTGCACGAGATAGGCCAGGAGAAGCTCGAAGTCCTCGACGACGTCGAGGCGGTGGGCTTCGGCCCGGGAAAGGTCAGGCTCCGCATCCGGGCCACCGGCCTCTGCCACTCCGACGTCTCCGCGATGAGCGGCGTCCTCCCGCAGCCCGCCCCCTTCATCCCCGGCCACGAGGGCGCGGGCGAGGTCGTCGACGTCGGTGACGGGGTGACCGGGCTGAGCGCCGGTGACCGGGTCCTCGTCTGCTGGCTGCCCGCCTGCGGGGACTGTCCGTCCTGCAAGCGCGGCCAGACCCATCTGTGCCTGGCGGGCTTCATGAACGCGGGCACCCCCAACTTCAAGCGCCCCGGCGGGGACGTCTTCGGCTTCGCGGGCACCGGCACCTTCACCGAGGAGGTCGTCGTCGGCGCGGGCTGCGCGGTGCCGATCCCCGACGACGTACCGTTCGAGATCGCCGCCCTGATCGGCTGCGGGGTCACCACCGGGCTCGGCGCGGCCATCAACACGGCCCAGGTGGAGGCCGGTTCGTCGGTCGCGGTGATCGGCTGCGGCGGCGTCGGCATCTCCACGATCCAGGGCGCCCGGGTTCAGGGTGCGGCCCAGATCGTCGCCGTGGACCCGGTCGCCTCCCGCCGCGAGGCCGCCCTCCGCTTCGGCGCCACCGAGGCCGTCGCCCCCGACGAACTGGCCGACGCCAAGCAGCGCATCACCGGCGGCGA
Organism: Streptomyces sp. PTY087I2; assembly: GCF_001687325.1. Taxonomy (GTDB): domain Bacteria; phylum Actinomycetota; class Actinomycetes; order Streptomycetales; family Streptomycetaceae; genus Streptomyces. The sequence goes on from NZ_LZRD01000019.1 coordinate 277,574, forward strand.
GGGCTTCGACTACGTCTTCGAGGTCGTCGGCAAGTCCGCCACCGCCCGCACCGCCTACGAGACCACCCGGCGCGGCGGCACCCTGTGCGTCGTCGGGGCCGGGGCCATGGACGACACCTTCCAGGTCAACATGTTCGAGCTGTTCTTCGACGAGAAGCGCATCCTGCCCTCCATGTACGGCGGCGGGGACGTCCTGCGCTCCTACGAGCGGGCCATCGCGCTCTGGCGGGCGGGCCGCATCGACCTGGAGTCCATGATCACCCACCGGGTCCGGCTGGACGGGATCAACGACGCCCTGGACCAGATGCGTACGGGCGAGGCGCTGCGTACCTGCATCGAGCTCTGAACCCCGCCCGCATCCGAGGAAGCCGAGGACCGTGATGTCACTTCCCCTCCCGCTGGACGGGCTGTCCGCGATCGTCACCGGCGCGGGCCGCGGCCTCGGCCGCGCCGAAGCCCTCGAACTGGCCCGCCTCGGCGCGGCCGTCGTCGTCAACGACTACGGGCAGCCCGGCCGCGACGGCTCCGGCGAGGCGTCCGCCGCCCCCGCCGAGGAGGTCGCCGCCGAGATCCGCGCGGCCGGCGGCCGGGCCGTCGCCCACCTCGGCGACGTCTCCGACCACGAACAGGCCCGCGAACTCGTCGAGTCGGCGATCTCGGCGCACGGCCGGCTCGACATCCTGGTCAACAACGCGGGCATCCTGCGCGACCGGATGGTCTTCTCGATGACCGAGGAGGAATGGGACTCCGTGGTCCGCGTCCACCTCAAGGGCCACTTCAACACCACGCACTTCGCCGCCGCCCACTGGCGCGCCCGCTCCAAGGAGACCGGCGGTCCGGTCTACGGGCGGATCGTCAACACCTCCTCGGAGGCGTTCCTCGCGGGCTCGGCGGGCCAGCCCAACTACGCGGCGGCCAAGGGCGGCATCGTCGGCCTCACCACCTCCACCGCGCTCGCCCTCGCCAAGTACGGCGTCACCGCCAACGCCATCTGCCCGCGCGCCCGGACCCGGATGACCGAGGACGTCTTCGCGGGCTTCCAGGAACCGGCGGACGGCACCCTCGACCCGCTGGCGCCCGAGCATGTCTCCCCGCTCGTCGGCTATCTCGCCTCACCGGCGGCGGCCGGCGTCAACGGTCAACTGCTCGTCGTCCACGGGGGGATGGTCGCCGTCGTCGAACGGCCGAAGGTGGCGGCCCAGTTCGACGCGGCGAAGGAGACGTTCACCTTCGCGGAACTCGACGAACTGCTCACCCCGTACTACGCGGACCGGCCGCCGAACGAGACCTTCGCCGCCGCCGAGGTGCTGGGGCTGAAACGGGGGTAGACGGGGTCGCTGTGTCGGCCGTACGTGCGGGGCCGGAGCGCGGTAGCCGGATCCACCGTACGTACGGGGCCCGGATCAGCGGTGGCCGTGTCCGGCGTACGTACGGGAGGGCCCGGACCGGCTGCTCTCCGCCGGTCCGGGCCCTCCCGTCATGCGCTGTGCGACCGTTCGGCCGCTCGGCGGCTCAGGCCGCTGTGGATTCCGCCTCGGCGGGCCTGCGGTGGCGGCCGTGCGGCTGCGCCGACGTGTTCTCCGTCGACGCACCCCCTCGGTGCCGCCCGGAACCGCCGGTTCCGGCCCCCTCGGCCGCCCCCGCCGGACGCTGCTGGGTCGTGTCGGTCCGTGTCTCGGACATGTGGGAAGTCACCCCGTTGTGTTCGCTTGCCTGTGTCGCGCCTACGTGTGCCGCAAGCCCCGCCACCGTCACCCGACCCGGTCACCGTCGGTACCCGCCCGGAACGGTCGCGTAGCCCCGGCCCCGAATTCAATCAGGTCGAGCGGCTCCGTGCAGAGGCGCCTGCCCCAACGGAACGGGCTTGCACACAGCAGGACCGGCGTCGGCGGCGGACGGTTCCCCTCCGCCTTCACCGCCACCCGTACGGCCGGTCACGGAGGAGGGTTCCACGTCCTCGGGCGCCTCCAGCAGCGCCACGCCGCAGGGCGTCGCCCCGTTCGCGTACGGCAGGCGCAGCACGCCGTCCCGGCTCCAGTACCCGGCGCCCGGCACCCAGCCCAACGGGGCCGCGAACTGGTGCAGTTGCCGGCCCGCCGGACGCCACACGCCAACCCAGCTGCCCGGTGCCCCGTCGATCCGCAGCGCCACCGCGCAGCTCTCCGGCATCAGCATCTGGCCCGGCTGCACCGCGAACGGCGTGACCGCCACGTCCGGGAGGCGCAGGCACTCGGGGAACCTGACGGGCAGGCAGCTGCCCAGTACGCCCCAGCCGAGCCGGTCGTGGCCCGGGGCGTCGGAGCGGAGCAGCAGCAGCCCGCTGTCCGGGTCCGCGAGCAGCAGCCGGTCGTCGCTGCCCGGGGCGATCTGGAGCAGCGGCGTCACCGCGCCCCGCCGCCCGAGGTCGACGGCGACCGCCTTCACCGGCCCGCCGCCCGGCTCCTGCCGGTCCAGCGCCAGCATCCGGCCCTCCCGGTCCAGCCACACCCCGCCCGAGCAGCGCCCGGGAATCCGCGCGACCTCCTCGGGCCCGGACGCGCCGCCCGCCACCAGCCACAGCGACGCGTGGTCCTCGCCCGCCGCCAGGGCGTACACGCACCGGCCGTCCGGCGACGGCGGCAGCAGGGTCATCTCGGCGTACCCGACCGCGCCCAGCAGGAGTTCGCCGGTCCCGGGTCCGGTCGGGTAGAGCAGCGAGAACATCTGCCGGTCCGCCACCCTCCGCCGGATCAGCACCCGCCCGTCGGTGAGCGGGGCCACCTCGGAGTCCGGCTCCTCGGGCTGGTCGAGGGGGAGGGGCACCGCATACGGCTCGGGCCCGTCCAGCGTCCACCGCTCGGGATACCAGGCGCGCTCACCCGGCGGCCCGGGAGCGGCGGTGAGCCGGGCGGCGTAGGAGCCGTCGGTGGTGAGCGTGAGGCCGCCGGGGAGCGGGGCGTTGTCGATCGGTGCGGTGTCGATCGGTCCGTCGCCGGCCGGCGCGTCCGGTGCGTCCTCGGCCGGTACGTCGTCGGCCGACGCCTCCGGCCCGCGCGCGGCGGCCGTCGTCCCGGGCCCGGGGCCCGGTCCCGCTTCCTCGGTGGCTTCGGGACGGCCGGATTCGGCCGCCCCGGCGGGCTCCGCGAGGTCGCCGGACCCCTCCGGGCCGGCCTCCGGATCGGGCTCCACTTCCGGCTCCGCTCCCGGTTCCGCTTCGGGGTCCGCCGGCGCGGCGGCCCCGGCGGATCCACCCTCGATGGCACAGGCAGTCATGGACTCGTCACCTCCGGCTACGAAAGCTAGTTTTCGCACTTCCAGCCGAACAACACGAGCCACCGCACTTCACACATAAGGGTGGCGATGCCCGGATTCTCCTGAGGTGGCAGGGGTGAGTGTGCTGTCGGAGGTGGCCGTGTCTATGGTTAGGCAGCCCTAACCAAACACCCGTGCCCCCCACGCACGTACGCGGACAACTGGAGCAAGCGATGTCCCTACGCCCCCGCGGCACCGCCGCCCTGGCCCTGGCCGTGGCGGCCGCCCTCTCCCTCTCGGCCTGCGGTGGCGGTGACGGCGGGGACACGGACGCGGCGAAGTCCGACGGCGGCAAGAAGGCGGCCGTCGCCACGGGCGGCAAGGACTTCGCGGACGCGGCGAAGAAGACCGCGTCGTACGGCACGGACGCCGAGGTCGGCGAGTTCCCCCGTACGGTCACCCACGCCATGGGGAAGACCGAGATCAAGGCCGCGCCCAAGCGTGTGGTCGTGCTGGACGTCGGCGAGTTCGACAACGTGGTGTCGTTGGGCCTGAAGCCGGTCGGCTACGCCCCCAGCGAGGGCGACGCGGCCATCCCCTCGTACCTGAAGAAGGACGCGGGCGAACCGAAGAGCGTCGGCACGATCAACAGCCTCAACCTGGAAGCCATCGCGGGCCTTCAGCCGGACCTGATCCTCGGCAGCCAGCTCCGCGCCGCCGACAAGTACGACGAGCTGTCCAAGATCGCCCCCACCGTGTTCTCCATCCGCCCCGGCTTCACCTGGAAGGAGAACTACCTCCTCAACGCGGCCGCCCTGGACCGCACCGAGCGCGCCCACTCGGCGCTGGCCGCCTACCAGGCGAAGGCGGAGAAGCTCGGCGAGGACATCGGCCCGGACAAGCCGACCGTGTCCATGGTCCGCTACATGCCCGACCGCCTCCGGCTCTACGCCAAGGCCTCGTTCATCGGCACGATCCTCGAAGACGTCGGCCTGCCGCGGCCGAAGAACCAGCAGATCGACGACCTCGCCGCCGAGATCAGCCCGGAGAAGATCGACGAGGCGGACGCCGACTGGATCTTCACCGGCGTCTACGGCGACCCGAAGGCCACCCAGCGCGACACCGCACGGTCCAACCCGCTGTGGAAGAACCTGAAGGCCGTCAAGGAGGGCCGGGCCAAGGACGTCCCCGACGAGACCTGGTACCTGGGCCTCGGCGTCACCTCGGCCGATCTGGTCCTGGACGACCTCCGCGCGGACCTGGTGAAGTGACCGCGTCTCCGAAGAGGCGACGACGACCCGTGAAGTAACGATTCGTGTCCGGCCGCCGGTCCTGGCGTACAGGTCCGGCGGCCAGGGGCGGCGGGCCTGCCCGGACAGGTAGCCTTTCCCCCGTGCCCCGTCTGTCTGAAGTCATCGCCGCCCTCGACGCCCTCTGGCCCCCCGAGCGGGCCGAGGGGTGGGACGCGGTCGGCACGGTCTGCGGCGATCCGGACGCGGAGATCGACCGGGTGCTGTTCGCCGTCGACCCGGTCCGCGAGATCGCCGACGAGGCCCTGGAACTCGGCGCCCAGCTGATCGTCACCCACCACCCGCTCTATCTGCGCGGGACGACGACGGTCGCCGCCGACACCTTCAAGGGCAAGGTCGTCCACACCCTCATCAAGCACGACATCGCCCTCCACGTCGCGCACACCAACGCCGACACCGCCGACCCCGGCGTCTCCGACGCCCTCGCCGGCGCCCTGGACCTGCGTGTCACGGGACCCCTCGTCCCCGACCCCACCGACCCCGCCGGGCGGCGCGGACTCGGCCGGATCTGCGAACTGGACCACCCCGAGACGCTGGCCGACTTCGCCGCCCGGGCCGCCGCCCGGCTCCCCGCCACCGCGCAGGGCATCCGGCTGGCCGGCGACCCGGCGGCGCTGGTGCGCACCGTCGCCGTCAGCGGCGGCTCCGGCGACAGCCTCTTCGACGCCGTGCGCGCCGCGGGCGTCGACGCCTTCCTCACCGCCGACCTGCGCCACCACCCGGCGTCCGAGGCCGTGCAGCACTCGCCGCTCGGCCTCGTCGACGCCGCGCACTGGGCCACCGAATGGCCCTGGTGCGAGCAGGCGGCCGCCCAGCTCGACGCGCTTTCCGACCGCCACGGATGGGACCTGCGGGTCCATGTCTCGAAGCAGGTCACCGACCCCTGGACCACCCACCATTCCTCTGGAGCCCCCAACTGAACGCCGCGCCCGCCGACCAGATCCGACTTCTCGACGTCCAGGCCCTCGACACGCGTCTCGCCCAGCTCTCCCACAAGCGGTCCTCGCTGCCGGAGCACGCCGAGATCGAGCAGCTGAGCAGCGACCTCGCGCAACTGCGTGACCTGCTGGTCGCCTCCACCACCGAGGAGAGCGACACCGCCCGCGAGCAGACCAAGGCGGAGCAGGACGTCGACCAGGTGCGTCAGCGCGCCGTCCGCGACCAGCAGCGCCTGGACTCCGGCGCGGTCTCCTCGCCCAAGGACCTGGAGAGCCTCCAGCGCGAGATCGCCTCGCTCGCCAAGCGCCAGGGCGACCTGGAGGACGTCGTCCTGGAGATCATGGAGCGCCGCGAGGCCGCCCAGGAGCGGGTCGCCGAGCTGACCGAGCGGGTCTCCGCCGTCCAGGCCAAGGTCGACGACGCCACCGCCCGCCGCGACGCGGCCACCGCCGAGCTGGACGCCGAGGCCGCCACGGTGACCAAGGACCGCCAGGTCGTCGCCGAGGTCGTCCCCGCCGACCTGATGAAGCTGTACGACAAGCTCCGCACCCAGCAGGGCGGGGTCGGCGCCGCCCGGCTCTACCGGCGCCGCTGCGAGGGCTGCCGCCTCGAACTGAACATGGCCGAGGTCAACGACGTGAAGGCCGCGTCCCCCGAGACGGTCCTGCGGTGCGAGAACTGCCACCGCATCCTGGTCCGCACCGCGGAGTCGGGCCTGTAATGAGCGTCGCCCGCCAGGTGGTGGTCGAGGCCGACGGCGGCTCCCGGGGCAACCCGGGGCCCGCCGGTTACGGCGCGGTCGTCATCGACCCCGCCACCGGTGAACCCCTCGCCGAGGCCGCCGAGTACATCGGCGTCGCGACGAACAACGTCGCCGAGTACCGGGGCCTGATCGCCGGTCTGACGGCCGCGAAGGCGCTGTTCCCGGACGCGGGGGACGCGCTGCGGGTCCACGTCCGGATGGACTCCAAGCTGGTGGTCGAGCAGATGTCGGGCCGCTGGAAGATCAAGCACCCCGACATGAAGCCGCTGGCGGCCCGGGCCGCGGCGATCCTGCCGCCGTCCTCGGTGACGTACGAGTGGATCCCGCGCGCGCAGAACAAGCACGCGGACCGGCTCGCCAACGAGGCGATGGACGCGGGCCGCGACGGCCGCCAGTGGGAGGCGTCCGCGTCGACGGCCGCCCTGGACGCCCCGTCCGCTCGCACGCCGGTCGCCCCGCCGCCGGCGCAGGGCCCGCCCGGCGACCAGGCCGCGGGCGCGGCCAGGGCCCGCGCGGCGCTGGCGGCGGCTCGCGGTGCGGCTGCCCCGGAGGGGCTTTTCCCGCTGCCGGAGGCAGCCGTTCCGGAGCCGGTCGCGCCGGATGCAGCCGCGCCGGAGTCGGCCGGTAGCGGTCCCGAGGCCGCCGGTACCCCGCAGACCGGCTGGGGTTCCGCCCCCGACCTGGGGGCGCCCGCCACGCTCGTCCTGCTCCGGCACGGCGAGACCGCGCTCACGCCCGAGAAGCGGTTCTCCGGCAGCGGCGGCACCGACCCCGAACTCTCCGCCACCGGCCGCGGCCAGGCCGAGCGGGCCGCCGAGCACTTCGCCGCCCTCGGCACGGTCCAGGAGATCGTCAGCTCCCCGCTGCGCCGCTGCCGCGAGACCGCAGCCGCCGTCGCCGCCCGCCTCGGCCTGGACGTCCGGATCGACGAGAGCCTGCGCGAGACGGACTTCGGCGCGTGGGAGGGCCTGACCTTCGGGGAGGTACGGGAGCGGTACGGCGACGACCTCACCGCCTGGCTGGCCTCCCCGGACACCGCCCCGACCGGCGGCGGCGAGAGCTTCGCCGAGGTGGCCGAGCGGGTCGCCGCCGCCCGGGACCGGCTCGTCGCCCGGTACGCGGGCCGCACGGTCCTGCTGGTCACGCATGTGACGCCGATCAAGACGTTCGTCCGGCTGGCCCTGGGAGCCCCGCCCGAGGCGCTGTTCCGGATGGAGCTGTCGGCGGCCTCGATCTCCACCGTCGCGTACTACGGGGACGGCAACGCCTCCGTACGCCTGCTCAACGACACCTCGCACCTGCGCTGACGTCGGGCCCCGGCGACTACGGGGCGAGCGCCGCCGCCTCGGCCGCCAGGCGGGCCACCCGGTCCCAGTCCTTCGCCGCCACCGCGTCGCCGGGGACCATCCAACTGCCGCCCACGCAGCCGACGTTGGGCAGGGCGAGGTAGGAGGGCGCGGAGGCGAGGGAGATACCGCCGGTCGGGCAGAAGCGGGCTTGGGGGAGCGGTGCGGACAGGGCCTTGAGATAGGCCGTGCCGCCCGCCGCCTCGGCCGGGAAGAACTTCATCTCCCGCACCCCGCGCTCCAGCAGGGCCACCACCTCGGAGGTGGTCGAGACACCCGGCAGGAACGGCAGCCCGGACGCCCGCATCGCCTCCAGCAACGCGTCCGTCCACCCCGGGCTGACCAGGAACCGGGCCCCGGCGGCCACCGTCTCCCGGACGTGCTCCGGCGAGATCACCGTGCCCGCGCCGACCACCGCGCCCGGGACCTCGGCGGCCATGGCCCGGATCGACTCCAGTGCGGCGGGCGTCCGCAGCGTCACCTCGATCGCCGGGAGCCCGCCCGCCACCAGCGCCCGCGCCAGCGGCACCGCGTCGGCGGCGTCGTGCAGGACGACGACGGGGACGACGGGCGCGAGATCGAGCACGGAGGCGGCGGGCGCGGCGGGCGGCACGGAGGAGGTCATGAGGCCATCCTGCCGCGCCGCCATCAATATCTGCAACGAGCGTTGCGTCTTGTGCAATGGACGTACGCTCGCGCGCGGTCCGCTCAGTGGATCTCCGTCACCACCACGTCCAGCGACCACGGCCGCCCGGCCCGCGCGGGGGCCTCGGCCTCCACGACGTAACCGAGGTCCCGCAACGCCTCCACCAGCTGCGCCGGGCCCTTGGGCCGCGCACCGGCCACCAGCAGGTCCCGCACCAGCCGGCCCTTGGTCGCCTTGTTGAAGTGGCTGACCACGGACCGCTTCTCCACCCCGTCCACGATCTGCGAGTGGAGCACCCGCACGCTCGCCGTCCGCGACGCCACCTCGCCCTTCGGCTTCCACGCCGCCGTGTACGCGGAGGACCGCAGATCCAGGACGAGCCCGTCGCCCGCCGCCTCGGGCAGCACGGCCTCCATCGGGGTGCGCCAGTACGCGCCGAGGGCGCCGAGACCGGGCAGCTTCACCCCCATCGAGCAGCGGTACGGCGGAATCCGGTCACCGATCCGGACCGCGCCCCACAGCCCCGAGAAGACCAGCAGCGAGGCGGCGGCCCGGCGCCGCGCGGCCGTCTCCAGCGTGGCCAGGTCGAGGGCGTCGTAGAGCACACCGGTGTACAGCTCCCCGGCCGGGCGGGTCCCGGCGGTGCGCAGCTCGGCGTTCTTGCCGACCTCGCCCGCGAGACCCACGCTCAGCCCGAGCACCTCACGGGCCTTCTCCTCGTCCGCCTGGCACAGCTCGACCAGCTCGTCCAGCACCGCCGCACGGGCCGGGGCGAGCCCCGGCAGCGACAGCGACTCCGGCTTCAGACAGGCCCCGCGCCCCGAGGCGGCCTTTCCTTCGGAGGGCGGCAACAGCACGAGCACGGCGGTTCTCCTTCGTACGTACGGCGAGCGCGGATCCGGTGGCGTGCGGGCTCGCCGGGTCCTCGGCAAGGGTACGGGGACGGGGCGGGGGTTCCCGTACGGAGCAGGGGGCGAACCAGGAGCGCCCTCGCGAGCCGCCCCGGATGCCGCCCGCGCCTTTGGGGAGTGCCCTGGAGAGCCGCCCCGGATGCCGCCCGTCCCTTCCCGGCCTACGCTCGGGCCATGCCCCGCCGCCACCTGCGTATGACCGGCGCAGCCGACTGCTCGCTCGGGGCCGCCCTGCGGGCCCTGCGCACCGAACTCGACCTGCCCGGCGCCTTCCCGCCCGACGTGCTCGCGGAGGCGGCGGACGCGGCCCGGTCCCCGGACCTGGCGGACCACCTGGACGCCACCGGCATCCCCTTCCTCACCATCGACCCGCCCGCCTCCACGGACCTGGACCAGGCGATGCACCTGGAGCGCCGCCGGGACGGGCGCGGCTACCGGGTGTTCTACGCCATCGCGGACGTCGCCGCGTATCTCCGGCCGGGCGGCGCGCTCGACGCCGAGGCCCACCGCCGGGTCACCACCCTCTACTTCCCCGACGGCCGGATCCCGCTCCACCCCACCGTCCTCTCCGAGGGCGTCGCCAGCCTCCTCCCCGGCGAGACGCGCCCGGCCGCGCTGTGGCGGATCGACCTGGACGGCGACGGGGTGGCCGTCGCCACCGACGTACGACGGGCCCTCGTCCGCAGCCGCGCGAAGCTCGACTACGCGGGCGTCCAGCGGCAGATCGACACGGGCACCGCCGAGGAACCTCTCGCCCTGCTCCGGGACATCGGACGGCTGCGCGCCGAACAGGAAGTGGCCCGGGGCGGCATCTCGCTCGACGTCCCCGAGCAGGAGATCGTCGAGCACGACGGCTCCTACGGCCTCGCCTACCGAGCCACGCTCCCCGCCGAGGCCTGGAACGCGCAGATCTCACTCCTCACCGGGATGGCCGCCGCCCGTCTCATGGCCGACACGGGCACCGGCATCCTGCGCACCCTGCCGCTCGCCCCGGACGGGGCCGTCGCCCGGCTGCGGCGCTCCGCCCACGCCCTGCGCATCGACTGGCCGCACCACGTCCCGTACGCCGAGGTCGTCCGCTCCCTCGACCCGGGGAGGAGCAACCACGCGGCATTCCTCCAGGAGTGCACCACCCTGCTGCGCGGCGCGGGCTACACCGTCTTCGAGGGCGGCGACCTCCCCGACCCCGCCGTGCACGCCGCCGTCGCCGACCTCTACACGCACTGCACGGCACCGCTGCGCCGCCTGGTCGACCGGTACGCCTCCGAGCTCTGCCTCGCCGCGGCGGCGGAGAAGGAAGCGCCCGAGTGGGTACGGGAGGCCCTGCCCGCCCTCCCGAAGGAGATGGCCGAGGGGACGCGCCGCGCGGGCACCGTGGAGCGGGCCTGCGTCGATCTGGTCGAGGCGGCGCTGCTGGAGGGGCGCGAGGGCGAACTCTTCGACGCGTACGTCGTCGATGTCCAGGACCGGGACCCGTCCGTCGGCACGGTCCACCTCCGGGACCCGGCGATCGTCGGCCGGATCGAGGGCGGCACGGCCGCGCTGCCGTTGGGGGAGCGGCTGCGGGTCCGGCTCACGCGGGCGGGGCCGGCGGCGAGGACGGTGCTGTTCGCTCCGGCGTGAGCGGGAGCGAGGGCGAGGGCGGAGTCCGAGGCGCGGCCCGCTCCGGTGCGGCCCGCTCCGGCGTGAGCGAGGCCCTGGGCGGTGCGGTCCGCTCCGGCGTGAGCGGAGGCTTCGCTGCCCGCCCGGGAGCGGTGAGCGCCGCGACGAGTGCCCGGGGATCGTCCGCGTGGAACCGGAGCGTCCGCGCACTCCCGCGCCGCCCGAGCGGCCGCACGAACTCCACCGGCTCCGCCAGCTCCACGGTCACCGTCGTCTGGCTCCCCACCGCCAGATCCAGCGTCTCGTCCTCGTCGACCCGGACCAGCCCCCCGTCCGGGAAGCGCCGCTCGACCCGTGCGGAGGCGATGACGGCGGCGGGCACCCGGAGGTCGAACAACGCCCCGTACCGCAGCCGCAGCGAACCGTCGGCCCCCACGAGATGCGGCCGGGTCACCGAGGCGGCGTGCAGGGCGAGGATGATGACGATCCCGTACACGTCCACCACGAGCACGATCGCGTGGACCAGCGGCCAGGGGATCACCAGGGCGAGCACCACGGTCTCGATCACGGAGACGAAGAGGAACGCCCACATGATCCCGGTCTGCGGTTCGGTGTACGAGAACGGCCGGGCCCCCTCCGGAATCCGGTGGCGCCGCCGTACGGCCCACAGCCCGAGGCTGTGCAGCGCCCGGAACTCGTGGACGATCAGCCGTCGCAGGGCGACCGGCACCGCCGCACGCACCACGGCGAGCCCGGCCTCGCGCCGGGTGTCGCCCGCCCGCCGCCGGGCCGCGTACAAGGGCCACATCACGTACGCCTCCAGCGCGAGCATGCCCACGACCAGCGCCTCGGCCCCCAGCAGAACGGCGCCGGGGATCCGCACCCCGGCCACCAGGCAGACGACCAGGGCCAGTTCCCCGGGGAGCACCGCCCACATAGCGACCCGCAGGCCCCTCGCCACCCGTGCCCTCATGAGGTCCCCCTCCGCCGCACCCGCTCGGCCAGCTCCTCCATCACCCGGCGCACCACCGCGCGCTGGGCGGGCGGGTAGTCGTCGAGCAGCACCCGCCCGAACCCCGTCGCCGACGGCTCCCCCTCGGGGATGACCGCCAGGACCTCGTCCGGCACGGCGGCGGCCAGCTCGGCCGCCAGCGGCGCGATCCGCGGATCGTCCACCCCGGCCCCCTCCAGCTCGTCGAGCCGTTCGTACAGCCTGACCACCCCCGGGTCCTCGGCCAGCGGCCGCAGCGCCGCGAACACCGCGGCCCCGGCCGGATCGCCCGCCGCGTCCAGCAACGCCAGATGCTCGCGGTCCTTCGCGGCGGCCGGGGACGCGGTGGCGGGCGCGTGCTCCAGAAGCGCGGCGAGGGCGGGCGAGAGTGGCCCGTCCGCGGTGGGCGGCGCCTCCAGCAGCACGGCCAGCACCTGCCGCCGCTCCTGGATCTCCCGCTCCTGCCGCGCCAGATCGGCGTCCAGCTCCGCGAGCACCTCACCCAGCTCCCGCCCCGCGTCATCGGCGAGCACGTCCCGCACCTCGTCCAGCGAGAGCCCGATCTCCGTCAACCGCCGGATCCGGGCCAGCAGCACGGCATCGCGGACGGTGTACGCCCGATACCCGTTGGCCTGCCGCGCGGGCTCGGGCAGCAGCCCGATGTGGTGGTAGTGCCGGACGGCCCGGGAAGTGATTCCCACGAGCGCGGCGATCTCTCCGATACGCATGCGGCCAGTAGAAACGTTGCCGCTACGACAAGGTCAAGCGGCACGTCCCTTTCCCGCGCTTTCGTCCACGCCGAGCGGTCCTGTGCCACGATCGGAGGAAGAACTCCCATCTCACGGACGGCTGGTCCCCCGATGTCCCAGTCTGGCGAGCGACCGAGGAAGGAGCGTGACATGACTGCCATGGCGCACGAGCCGCTCACGCAGGCAGAAGTCCTTCTGGAGGGCTTCCTGGCCCTGGACACGCCGGAAGGCTTCCGGGCCGAGCTGATCGAGGGGGAGATTGTCGTGACGCCGCCGCCGGACGGGGACCACGAGGACTACATCAGCCTGGTTTTGAAGCAGGTGCTGAGAAAGTCCCGCACCGACATGGATTTCTCCGGGAACAAGGGCCTGAAGCTCCGCAGCGGCGGTGGCTGCCCGAAGAACCACGCCATCCCCGATGGCACCTTCGCCCCCACCGAGCGTCGCCTCTTCCGCGGTGCCGACCCCTGGATGCCCTGTGAGGGCGTCGCCCTGGTGGTCGAGGTCACCTCCACCAAGCCGCAGGCCGACCGCGAGGCCAAGCGCCGCTGCTACGCGCGCGGAGGCATCCCGCTCTATCTGCTCATCGACCGGGACGACAGCTCGGTGACGCTGTTCAGCGACCCGGAGCGCGACGACTACCGCCAGCGCCTCACGATCCCGTACGGGAAACCGCTCCCGCTCCCCGAGCCCTTCGCCTTCGACCTGGAGACCGGCGACTTCGGCTGAGGGACACCGACAGACCTGTCGGTCTGTATGCCCGGTAGGATGGCGATCACGGCAGACGAGCCGTGCGGACGGCCGCGTGAGGATCTCCGGATCCTCCCGAGGAACGTCCGGGCTCCACAGAGCAGGGTGGTGGCTAACGGCCACCCGGGGTGACCCGCGGGACAGTGCCACAGAAAACAGACCGCCCGGGACTTCGGTCGCGGGTAAGGGTGAAACGGTGGTGTAAGAGACCACCAGCGCCTGAGGTGACTCAGGCGGCTAGGTAAACCCCACCCGGAGCAAGGTCAAGAGGGGTCGTGCCGGAGACGGGACGGCCCTGCGCGGACGTTCGAGGGCTGCTCGCCCGAGTTCGCGGGTAGACCGCACGAGGCCGGCAGCAATGTCGGCCCTAGATGGATGGCCGTCTCCCCGGCCGCCGCGAGGCGACCGGGAGACAGAACCCGGCGTACAGCACGACTCGTCTGCCGCAAGAGCCCCCGACCGGTGTTGAGCTGGTCAGGGGCTCCGCCTTTATGTCCCTGCTTCCTTCGCCGGCATCAGTACTTCGTGTACTTGATCCAGTCGTAGCGGGCCGTCAGCGGCGTGCCCGGATACGTGAACGGGCCGAGCCAGTCGTCGACCCCGATCCCCGGCCACAGGTTGGTCATGATGCGCATCGGGCGGGTGGGGAGCGGGCCGCGGGAGCCGTTCTCCTGGTGGACGAGTCTGCCGTCCACGAACCAGTTGATCGTGCCCTGGTTCCACCACTCGATGGCGTAGTCGTGATACCCGGCGGAGGCGTCGAACCCGAGGTCGATGACGGTCTCGTGGCCGCCGACCCCGTTGGTGAAGTAGTTGGTCTGCATCTGGGTGGTGTTCTTGCCGAGGATCTCGACGTCGATCTCGTCCCAGGGCTGACCGTCGCTCGGCCCGGTGTAGGTGAAGAACCCGGTGACTACGCCCTCGCGCTTGACCGCCTGGAGCCTGGCCTCGAAGCGGCCGTACGAGTACAGGTCGTTGGTGCGGTACTCACCGGAGGCGTAGGGCTTGCCCGAGCAGCCGGCCGGGCAGGTCGCGTCGTCGAGGTTCTGGCCCATGACGCCGCCGTTGAACCAGGTGTGGTCGGCGCGCCAGCCGACGTTGAACATGTCTCCGTTGGACCAGCCGTCGGCCTTGCTCCAGCGGGCGGTGTCGTAGGAGTCGAAGTTGTCGGTGAAGCTGCCGCCGACGGCGTACGCGGGGCTGGTCATCGGCTGGAAGATCAGCGCCAGGGCGGCCAGCGGAGCCAGCAGCCAGCGAGGTGTGGGGAACCGACGTGATCTCGTGCGGGAGTGCATCTCGGCCTCCTTGTGGGGGAGAAACTGGGAGCGCTTCCAGAAAGTAGCAGTGGCCTATAGGGGCGACAAGGGATCGGACAAGGCTGGGTGGTCTGGAAGCGCTACCGGAATGCGAGGGTGCGGCTTGCCGTCGGCAGCGGCCTGCTCACCAGTCGTGGATGCTGCCGTCCTGAAGCCGGTTCACCGGAAGGTACGCCGCCTCGTACGGATGCGCCGCCGCCAGCTTCTCGTCGAGCTCCACGCCGAGGCCCGGTTCCTCGCCCGGGTGCAGATGGCCGTCGGCGAACGTGTAGGCGTGCGGGAAGACCTCTTCGGTCAGCGGAGTGTGGCCCGAGTACTCCTGGATGCCGAAGTTGTGTATCGCCAGGTCGAGATGGACGGCCGCCGCCATCCCCACCGGCGAGATGTCCTCGGGGCCGTGCACGGCGCTCTTGATCTGGTATTGCGCCGCGAAGTCGAAGAGCCTCCGCAGCGGTGTGACCCCGCCGAAGTGCGTGACCGCGGAGCGGACGTAGTCGATCAACTGCTCGGTGATCAGCGTCTGGTAGTCGTGCAGGGTGTTGAAGACCTCGCCGACCGCCAGCGGCGTCGTCGAGTGCCGGCGGACCAGCCTCAGCCCCTCCTGGTTCTCCGCGGGCGTGCAGTCCTCCAGCCAGAAGGGCCGGTAGGGCTCCAGGTCCTTGGCGAGGCGCGCGGCCTGCACCGGGGTGAGCCGGTGGTGCGCGTCGTGCAGGAGCGGCAGCTCGGGGCCGAACTCCGCCCGTACCGCCTCGAACACGGCCGGCATGTGCCGCAGATAGGCGTCGGTGTCCCAGTCCTCCACCAGCGGGCGGGCCTGCTGATGGAGGACCGGCGTGCCGTCGCCGCTCGTACCGTGCACCCCGTACACGGCCTTCAGGCCCGGGACGCCGGACTGGATGCGCACGGCCGGATAGCCCTCGCCGAGACGGGCGCGCACCGAATCGAGCAGCTCCGGCAGGTCGCGGCCGTTGGCGTGACCGTAGGTGCGCACCCGCTCCCGGCTGGCGCCGCCGAGGAGCTGGTACAGCGGGAGGCCCGCGACCTTGGCCTTGATGTCCCACAACGCGGTGTCCACGGCGGCGATCGCGGCCATCGTCACCGGGCCGCGCCGCCAGTAGGCGCCACGGTAGAGGTACTGCCAGGTGTCCTCGATACGGTGCGGATCGCGGCCGAGGAGCAGCGGGGCCACGTGGTCGTTCAGATAGCTGACGACGGCCAGCTCCCGGCCGTTGAGGGTGGCGTCGCCCAGCCCCGTGACGCCCTCGTCGGTCGTCAGCCTGAGCGTGACGAAATTGCGGCCGGGGCTGGTGACGACGGTCTTCGCGTCGATGATCTTCATGTGAACTGCTCTCTCCGAAACGGTCGGCCCATGCGGCCACTTCGGTCCGTTCGGCCCGTCAGGTACTGGAACGCTTCACCAGATGCGTGGGCAGGATCAGTGGGCCCGCGGCCCGGCCCGCGACGATCGCGACGAGCATCCGGGCCATCTCCCGCCCGAGGTCCCGGATGGGCTGGTGGATCGTGGTGAGCGCCGGCTCGGTGAGCTGCGCGACGGCGAGGTCGTCGAAGCCGACCACGCCCACGTCCCCGGGCACCGACCGGCCGGCTCCGCGCAACGCGCGCAACGCGCCCGCCGCCATGTTGTCGTTGGCCGCGAACACCCCGTCCAGGTCCGGATGCGCTTCCAGCAACCGGGCCATGGCGGCGGCTCCGGCGGCTTCGGAGAAGTCACCCGCCTCGGGCGGACGAGGCGTCAGACCGGCGAGCGTCATCGCTTCCCGGTAGCCGCGATGCCGGGCTCTGGCCACCTCGGTGTCCAGCGGCCCGCAGATCGTGACCACCCGGGTCCGCCCCCGCGCGAGCAGGTGCTCCGTCGCGTCCCGCGCGCCGCCGACGTTGTCGATGTCCACGTACCACCGCGGTTCGAAGTCCACCGGGCGCCCGCCGAAGACGACCGGCAGCGGGCTCTCCTTGGCGATCCGGGCCAGGGGGTCGTCCTCGTGCGACGCCGTCAGCATCACCCCGTCGACGGCCCGGGAACGCACCAGCCGCTCCACCCGCTCCCGGCCGCGCGGGGTGGCGGCCACGCACAGCATCATGTGCAGGTCGGCCTCCTCCAGGGCGCCGGCCACTCCGGCGATGACCTGCCCGAAGAACGGGTCCGTCAGCACCTCCGGGTCGTCCCGCGAGATGACCAGCGCGGCCGCGCCCGCCTGACGCGTGGCCAGGGCGCGCGCCTTCGGATTCGGTACGTAGCCGAGCTTCCTGATCGCCTTCTCGACGGACTCGCGCTTGGCCCGGCTGACATGGGGGGCGTTGTTGATCACCCGGGAGGCCACCGACCGCGACACACCGGCCAGCGCGGCCACCTCGTCGAGCGTGGCGTGGCGCTGCGGCAGTTCCTCGGCCATGGAAACGGGCCTTCCCTCGCGATGGATCTGGAAGCCCTTCCATTGTGGCCTGCCCGCGCGGAATTGTTTCAGACACCCACTGGGCCCCCGCGGTGCGGCTCCGCCGTCACACGGACTTGGCCGGAGGCTCTTCCGCCGTCGGGGGCTCGGTGGGCCAGCGGTCCGTCAGGTCTTCCGCGTACACCTGCGAGAGCGGCTGCGGGCCCACGTACTGCTGGCAGTTGCACCGGCCCGGCTCGTAGCGCAGCGGCTTCTTGTTCTCGTCCCAGGCGGTCGCCACCTCGACCTGCTCATGGCACCGGCCCTGCTTGTCGTGCTTGGCGAGATGGTGGGTGCAGCCGCACACCGGCTCCGGCGGCCTGTTCGCGGCCTCGATCGCGAGCTGCTTCTGCGTCGTCGCCTTCAGAAGTTCCAGCTTCCGCTTGTGACGCTTGCGCAGAGCCTTGCGGACGGTGTCCTGGGTCCAGGCGAAGCCCCCGACCCAGAAGAAGATGAGAATCCACCAGAACCAGCTCATCGCGTTTTCCTCCCCGTTGTCCCCACGCCCTCTCGCCGCACGGTATTTCACCTGCGCGCCGGCCCCTTGGCGTGCTCTGCTGCCCGCGGCCATTGTTCCCCACCCGCACGGGCGGGAACGTACCGGCCCTGAGACGCGGGGAGTGATGCGGGTGGCGGAGCACGTGTACGTGGACGGGTCCGAGGCGCCGGGAGCGGTACGGGTACGCCGGGCGACGGCCGGGGACGCGGAGGCCGTCACGCGGGTCTTCCTGGACTCCCGGGCCGCCGCCATGCCCTGGCTGCCCCGGATCCACAGCGACGCGGACACCCTCGCCTGGATCACCCATGTCGTCCTGCCCACCAGCACCGCGGTGTGGGTGGCCGAAGCGGGCGGAGAAGGCGGGGAGGTTCTCGGGTTCGCCGTGCTCGCCGGGCGTGACGAGCTCGATCATCTCTATCTGCGGCCCGACGCGCTGCGGCGGGGGATCGGGAGCCGGCTGCTGGCCGAGGTGCGCGGGGCCGTCGACGGGCCGATCCGTCTGTACGTGTTCCAGCGCAACGCCGCCGCCCGTGCCTTCTACGAGCGGCACGGGTTCACCGCCGTCGCGTTCGACGACGGCGGCCGCAACGAGGAGAACGAGCCGGACGTGCTGTACCGCTGGGCGCCCTGACGGTGACTCAGATGACCGGCGGGCGCCCCAGCCGCGTCATCTGCCACACCGTGGCCCAGCGCATCGGGCGCCGCTCCCCGCACGGGGTCCGGACGCCCTCGGCGAAGCCGCCCGCCCAGGCCCGCAGGCCCTTCGGGTCGCGGGTGCGGGCGAGGGTGAGCAGGGTCCAGGTGCCGAGGTAGGCGGGGACCAGGGGGAAGGGCAGATTGCGGCGGGCCAGCCAGACGCGGTTGCGGGCCGTCATCCGGTAGTAGACCGCGTGCCGGGCCGGGCTCGTTTTCGGGTGCTGGAGCAGCAGCTCGGGGTCGTACTCCACCTTCCAGTCGGCGTCCAGCGCCCGCCAGGCCAGGTCCGTCTCCTCGTGGGTGAAGAAGAACTCCGCGGGCCACAGACCGGTCTCCGCCAGCATCTTCATCGAGAACGCGTGGCCGCCGCCCAGGAACGCCGTGACCGGGCCGCCGCGCATCGGGTCGCCCGCCCGCAGGCGCGGCACATGGCGGCGCTGCGTCTCGCCGGTCTCGTCGGCGATCCGGAAGCCGATGATGCCGAGCCGGTCGTCGGCCGCGAAGCGGTCCCGCACCCGGCGGAAGACGTCCTTGTCGACGAGCAGCCCGTCGTCGTCCAGCTCGATCACCACGTCCACGTCGCCGATCTCGGCGAGCCTGCGCAGCCCCTCGTTCCGGCCGCCCGGGCAGCCGAGGTTCTCCGGCAGCTCGATGGTGGTCACCCCGCCGTCGAGGTTCTCCAGGCCGGGCGTGGAGGAGTAGTCCGGGAGGGCCGTACCGTTGCCGATGATCACGAGCCGGGTGGGCCGGACGTCCTGCATGGCCACCGACGCCAGCAGCGCCTCGACCGCCTGCGGGCGGTCTCCCATGGTCACGATGGATACGCCGATGCGCGGTGCGGACACGGTCGGTACTCCTGGAACTCGGCTGCCGGTGGCCGGCTGCTGGTCGGCAGCGGTGCCCGCGATCGTAACGCCTCGGTGTTCAGTCCGCGGTTACCGCCCGGCCATCCACCGGTCCGTCGCTGTTCAGCAGCGCGTACACGGCCATGTCGCGCCGCTCGTCGCCCACCTGCTGCCAGCCGCGCAGCAGCCCCTCCCGCCGGAAGCCGATGTCCTCGGCGATCCGGGCCGAGGCGGTGTTCCACGGCTCGATGTAGAGCTGGAGGCGCGGGACGCCGAGGTCGCGCAGTGCCCAGCCCGTCACCGTACGCAGCGCGGCCCGGGCGACGCCCTGGCCGCGGGCGAGGCCGGTGAGCCAGTAGCCGAGGGAGGCGCGGCCCTCGGGCAGGTCCCGGAGCCAGAGCCCGATCGCGCCGACCGGGCGGCGGTCCCGGGAGCGCACGATGGCGAACGGGTACCCCGCGCCGGTGGCCGCGCGCTCCCACTGCCTGCGGACGAACGCCTCGGCGGCGGCTTCGGAGTAGGGGGCCGGGATGGTGGTGATGAGCGGGATGTACGGGTCGAGCGAGGCCTCGCGGACCAGGGGGAGGTCGCTCATCTCCCAGGGGCGCAGGACGAAGTCCGGGCCCGCGGACATGCTCGGGACGGTCAGCGGCTCGGGGCCGGGGGCCTGGTCCGGGCCCGGGTCGGAGCCCGGGGCGGGGTCGCGGGCCGGGTCGGGGGCGGGGCTGGGGTCAGGCTCGGGAGCAGCCATGTCCGTATCCTCCCGCTGTCGATCCGGTTCCGCTTCCCGGGCCGGGGTCGGTTCCCCGAGCTGCTCCTGTTTCCGGGCCGGTTGCGCCCGCCCGGGAAACGGAACCGGCTCACCTGTCCTTCGGCCCCCGCGCCCCGCCCGCCAGGAAGTACCCGGCCAGTACCGCCCCGGCCAGCACCAGGGCCGAGTTGACCAGGATCGCGGTGGAGACGCCGGACAGTACCGCGTCGGGCCCGCTCGCGGACCCCATCCGGGCGGTGACCACCGCGCTCATCACCGGAATGCCGAGGGCGATGCCCACCTGCTGTGTCATCGTCGCCAGCCCGGTGGCCCGCCCCTGCTCCTCGTCCGGCAGGCCCGAGGTGGCCGTGACCATGAAGCCGACGATCATCAGCATGTTGCCGACGCCGCCGACGAACGTGGCCGCCAGCAGGAGCCAGATCCACGCCCCGGACGTGCCGAGCGCCACGAGGGAGAGCGTGGCGGCGGCCTGGACGCCGCCGCCCAGGACGATGGCGCGGCGGTCGCCGAAGCGGCCCACCGCCCGTCCGCCGAGCACCCCGCCGACGACCGTGCCCGCGCCGAGCACGCCGAACGCGAGGCCGGTGGCGAGTGCGGAGTAGCCCAGGACCTCCTGGAGGTAGAGGGTCAGCAGGAAGACCAGCGAGGTCTCGGTGACGAAGGCGATCAGCCCGGCGGTGTTGCCCCAGACGACGCTGCGCCGCTTCAGGATGCGGATCGGTACGAGCGGGGCGGCGGCCCGCTGCTCGATGCCGACGAACGCGGTCAGGAGGACGGCTCCGGCGGCCAGCGCGGCCAGGGTGGCCGGCCTGGTCCAGCCGGTCTCGCCGGCCCGGGTCAGCCCGAGGACGAGCAGCAGCAGCCCGCCGGTGACGGTGACCGCGCCGGGCACGTCCAGCCGGGGCCGCCGTTTCGGCCGCGAGTCGGTGATCACGGACGGGGCCAGGATCACGACGAGCGTCGCTATCGGTACGTTGATGAAGAAGGCCCAGCGCCAGGAGAGCAGGTCCGTCAGAAGCCCGCCGAGGATCGCCCCGGCGGTGAACCCGGCCGACATCAGGGCCCCGTTGAGCCCCAGCGCCCGTTCCCGCAGCGGCCCTTCCTTGAACGCGGTGGTCAGCAGCGCGAGTCCGGCCGGGGTGACCGCCGCGGTGGCCAGGCCTTGCAGCACCCGGGCGGTGAGCAGCACCTCGGGCGAGGTGGCGAGGCCGCCGAGCACGGAGGAGAGGCCGAGGACGGCCATACCGCCGACGAACAGGTTCTTGCGGCCGACGAGGTCGGCGACCCGGCCGAAGAGCAGCGTGAACCCGGCGGCGGCGAGCGCGAAGGAGGTGGCGATCCACTGGAGACCGGCGAGGGAGAAGCCGAGCCCTTCCCCGACGACGGGCAGCGCCACGTTCAGGATCGAGAAATCGACCGCGATCATGAACTGGGAGCCGAGCAGCAGGGCCAGGACGAGTTTCTGGCGGCCGGACATACGAGGGGCGGTGAGGGGAGGGCCGGCCGTGAGGTCCGCCGTGGACGCGTCGGTACGAGGTGTGGGCATGGCAGAGACGCCTTCCTGGACACGGGAACTCTTAATGGTTCTGTGGTTCCGTTAAGGTGGGTGTCACCGTAGCAGGGGAGGCGTCGTTAATGGAACTGGAGACCCGTTATGACTTCTGAAGGTGCTGGAGGCGCTGAAGGTGCCGACGCGGACGGAGTGGAGCCCGGCACCGTGCGTCCCGGCGGTCGCACCGCCCGGGTGCGCGAGGCGGTGCTGCGCGCGGCCGGTGACGCGCTGGTCGAGCACGGCTTCGACGGGCTCGACCTGGCCGATGTCGCCCGGCGGGCCGAGGTCGGCAAGACGACCGTCTACCGGCGCTGGTCCGCCCCCGCCGGGCTGGTCGCGGACCTGCTCACGGACATGGCCGAACAGTCCCTGCCGCGTACGGACACCGGATCCCTGGCCGAGGACCTGCGGGCCAACGCCCGCCTCGTGGTCCGCACGCTGACCGACCCCCGTCAAGGGGCTCTCTTCGTGGCCGTCATCGCGGCCGCCGCGTGCGATCCGCGTACCGCCGAAGCCCTGCACCGCTTCTACGCGGTGCGGATCGGGGAGTGGTCCGGCTGCGTCGAAGCGGCGGTCGAACGCGGTGAACTGCCCGCGGGTACGGACCCGGGCGAGGTGATCGCGGCGGTGTCGGCCCCGCTGTACTACCGGCTGCTCGCCAGTGGAGCCCCGCTGGACGAGGAGGTCGCCGACCGGGCGGCCGACGCTGCGGCCGCCGCCGCGCGGGCGGGCGTCTTCGTGCGGTGAGGAGCGCGGGAGCCCACGGCGGGACCGGCCTCATAGCATCGAACGGGCCGTCGATAAAGTGGTGGAATGATATTCGGTAAAGCCGGGTTCGGGGGAGCCGTCGCCGACTTCGAGGCGGCGGTGTCGGCGCAGGACGCCAAGCGGTCCGGCAAGGCGTTCGTCCGGTTGCAGGAGACTTTCGGGCAGGCCAAGGAGTCGGAGCTGCTGGCCGGCGGGCCGCGCCTCGCCGCCGTGCTGGAGCAGGTGCCGCCCGCCCCGCGTGCCGTCGTCGCCGTGCTCGTCGGGGCCTGCGTCGAACGCGGCGCGGACGCCGAGCGCTGCGCCCCGGCGGTGCTGGCCGGGCTGCGGGGGGCCCTGGAGCAGGCCGTGGCGTTCGCCGACGCCTGGGCCGCGACCGGGGGCGGCGCGTTTCCCGCCCCGGACGGCGGCGAGCCGGGCCCGGAGCTCGTCGAGCGGACCGGCTTCGAGGCGGCCGTCGGCTGGGTGACGCTTCCCCAGTGGGAGATGGCCGCCGTCGCGATGCTCAACCACCCCGGCGTACGGCGGGAGGCCGGCTCGCGGGGCGACGCGCTGCGGCTGCTCGGCGCGGTGGAGCGGGCCTCCGGCCTGGAGTTGAAGTCCCTCGCCCATGCCCTTCTGGTGCTGGACGACGAACCGCTCGTCGCCCTTCACCGGGCGAGCGGCACGGGCTACCTCCTGCGGATCTCCGGCATCGGGGACAACTTCCAGCTGCACACCCTGCTCGCCGACGCGCTCATCGGCGGCGGCCATGTGGCGGGCCACGCGCCGTCGTCGCAGGAGGTGGCCGTCTGCCGGGAGACCCCCGGCCAGGTGGACACCGTGGGCTCCTTCGACCTGGTGGCCCCGGACGGTGAACTGATCTGGAACGAGGGCACCCCCGCCGACATCCCCGTCGTCGACGGCGTCCGGCTGCTGGTCCTGGACGAGCCGTCGTACCGGCGGACCTGGCCCGCGGGCCGCTTCTTCCCCGGCATGCGTGGTGACGTCCTGCTGGAGCGCGCCCTCGACCCGGAGGAGACGGAGCGCTGGTACGCCCACGTCTCCCCGGCCGAGAACGCGACGGGCTGAGGCGGGCTTCCGGCCCGGATCAGCCCTGTACGCCGGAGGCCCGGCCGGGAACGCGCCCGGCCCCGCCCCGCCTCAGCCGATCCTGGTGCCCGTTCCGCTGACCCGGATCCGGGTATCGCCCGCGCGGAGTTCGACGGTGAGGGTGCCGGGGCGGCCCATGTCCGCCCCCTGGTGCAGGGTCAGGACCGCCGCCTCCGGTACGAGCCCCAGCTCCCGGGCGTACGCGCCGAAAGTCGCCGCGGCCGCCCCCGTCGCCGGGTCCTCCACCACCCCGCCCACCGGGAACGGGTCCCGGACGTGGAACACCTCGGGCCCCTCGCGCCACACCAGTTGCAGGGTGGTCAGGTCGAGCCGGCGCATCAGCGCCTCCAGCCGCGCGAAGTCGTAGTCCAGGTCCGCCAGCCGTTCCCGGGTGGCGGCGGCCAGCACCAGATGCCGGGCCCCCGCGTAGGCGATCCGGGGCGGCAGGGCCGGGTCGAGGTCGGCGGCCGCCCAGTCCAGGGCCGCCAGCGCCTCCGTCAGATCGGCCTCGGCGGTCTCCTCGACGTGCGGGGCCACGCTGGTCAGGGTGGCGAGGAGCGCGCCGCCCTCCCGGGTGACGGAGACCGGCACCGGGCCCGCGGGCGTCGTGAACTCCAGCGCGCCCGGCCCGTCCCGCTCGGCCAGCGCGAGAGCCGTGGCGACCGTGGCGTGACCGCAGAACGGCACCTCGGCCTTCGGGCTGAAGTAGCGGATCGTGTACGCGCCTTCGCCGGTCCGCTCCGTCAGGAACGCCGACTCGCTGTACCCCAGTTCCGCCGCGATCGCGAGCATCCGCTCCTCGTCAAGACCGGCGGCGTCCAGGACGACCCCGGCGGGGTTCCCGCCCGCGGGGTCGGCGGAGAAGGCGGTGTAGCGCAGGACCTCGGGCCCGTGATCAGGTGTCATGCAGCAGGCAACCGTGCCACGGCCACCGCCATTCCCGGCCCAGTCGGCGCGGTCCGGCCCGGCGCGGGAAAGGGCCGGTCGCGGCCCCCCAGCAGTCGCGACCGGCCCTCCCTCAAGGCGCCGGATGTGTCAGTGGCAGTTCTTGGCGCCCTTGTTGGCCTTCGTGGACTTCCCCCACGAGCAGGAGTCCTGGAGCTTCCCGTTCGGCTTGATCAGCCGGGCCTTGTCGCCGGTGTTGTTCCAGACGTACGAGCCCCGGTTCCAGTGCACGGTGCCCGAGACGTTCTTGCCCTTGCCGGTGCGGAGCTTGACCGTCTTGCCCGCGCCGATGGTGTAGCTGCCGAAGGTGTAGGTGTAGCCGGTGTTGTCCTTCACCTTGAAGCCCTTGAGCTGGACCTTCTTCTTGCTGTTGTTGTGGATGTTCACCCACTCGGCGTTCAGCGACTTCTTCGACCGGTCGTCCTTGCCGGGGCTGTCGAACTGAACAGCCCCGAAGTGCAGCCCGCCCTGGTGGGCGGCCGCCGAGGCCGGTGCCGCCGTGGCGAGGAGCGAGCCGGCCAGTGCGGTGGCGGCGGCCAGGGCGATCAGCGCAGCGGTGCGTATGCGCATGCGGTGTTCCTTCTGTGTCGTTCTGGTGAAGGTGTAACAGGATGCGATCATACGGACAGCACGCGCTTGCTCGGCCACAGGCGGAGAAATCCGCAAATCCGGTTATCCGTTGGCCAGTTCGGTCAGATGTGATCGCACATGATCACCCGCGCCCCGGCCGCCCCACCCAGGTTCCCCCGGCTCAGCCCCGGCCGACGTACGGCATGTTCGTCGCCATCACCGTCGCGAACTGGACGTTCGCCTCCAGCGGCAGCTCCGCCATGTGCAGCACCGTCCGCGCCACGTCCGCCGCCGCCATCACCGGCTCCACCGCCAGCTCCCCGTTGGCCTGGAGAGTCCCCGTCCGCATCCGCTCGGTCATCTCCGTCGCCGCGTTGCCGATGTCGATCTGACCGCAGGCGATCCGGTAGGGGCGGCCGTCCAGCGACAGCGACTTCGTCAGGCCGGTGATCGCGTGCTTGGTCGCGGTGTACGCGATCGAGTGCGGGCGCGGCGCGTGGGCCGAGATCGAGCCGTTGTTGATGATCCGGCCGCCCTGCGGGTCCTGCTCCTTCATCAGCCGGTACGCCGCCTGCGCGCACAGGAACGCGCCCGTCAGGTTCACGTCGACGACCGCCCGCCAGTCCGCGACGGCCAGGTCCTCCAGCGGTACGCCGCCGGGGCCGAACGTGCCCGCGTTGTTGAACAGCAGGTCCAGCCGGCCGAACCGCTCCCGTACGGCGGTGAAGAGCGCGGCCACCTCGTCGGCGTCCGTCACGTCCGTGGTGACGCACAGCGCCTCGGTGTCCCCGGCGGCGGCCGCGGTCTCCGCCAGCGGCTCGGCCCGCCGGCCCGCGAGCGCCAGCGACCACCCCCCGCTCGCGAGGGCGAGCGCGACGGCCCGCCCGATCCCCGACCCCGCCCCCGTGACGACGGCGACTTTCCTCCGGGCCCGCTCTGTCTGCTCCGTCTGCTCAGTGTTCATGGCCCGGCAGCGTACGGGACGGATCCGTGCACAGGGCACGCGGTGCTCATCGACCCGCCATGCGGATGTTGTGCACGCGACAACGGTGCGTCGTCCCCTCCCGCTGCCATGAAGCCCGTCAGCATCCGGGCCGAGGAGGGCATATGACAGCCGCACAGACCACCATGACGCCCGATCAGAACACCCGAGCCTTCGAACTCCGCACCGCCGCCCGCTTACTGGAACCGGGGGTGGGCCGCCGGCGCTTCCTGACCGTCACCGGGGCCGCCGCCGCGCTCGCCTTCGCCGTCAACCTGCCCGCCGCCGGCACGGCGAGCGCCGCCGAGGCCGACGCCCGCCGGATCGCCGAGGACCCCTTCACCCTCGGCGTCGCCTCCGGCGATCCGCACCCCACGTCCGTCCTGATCTGGACCAAACTCGCCCCCCGCCCCTTCGAGCCGGGCGGCGGACTGCCGTACAGCCGGATCGAGGTGCGCTGGGAGGTCGCCCGCGACGAGCGCTTCCGCCGGATCGAGCGGCGCGGCTCCGCCACCGCCCACCCCGAGTTCGCCCACAGCGTCCGCGCCGACGTCCAGGGCCTCGACTCCGGCCGCCTCTACTACTACCGCTTCCGCACCGGCAACTGGACCAGCCCGGTCGGCCGCACCCGCACCGCCCCCGCCCCCGGCGCCCGTAACAGCTCCCTCACCCTGGCCGCCGTCTCCTGCCAGGCGTACCACGACGGGTACTTCACCGCCCACCGCCACCTCGCGGCCGAGGACGTCGACGTGGTCTTCCACCTCGGCGACTACCTGTACGAGTACGCCGTCAACGCCACCGGCGGGGCCCGCAACTACACCGACCGCCGCCTCCCGGACCTCTTCAACCGCGAGACGACGACGCTGGAGGACTACCGGCTGCGCTACGCCCTCTACAAGTCCGACCCGGACCTGCGCGCCGCCCACGCCGCCCACCCCTTCGTCGTCACCTGGGACGACCACGAGACCGAGAACAACTACGCGGGCGAGATCCCCGAGAACGACGTCCCCCCGGAGGAGTTCCTGCTCCGCCGGGCCGCCGCGTACCGCGCGTACTGGGAGAACCAGCCGCTGCGCGCCCCGCAGCGCCCCACCGGACCCGACATGACGCTCTACCGCCGCCTCCGCTTCGGGCGGCTCGCCCAGTTCGACATCCTCGACACCCGCCAGTACCGCGACGACCAGGCGTACGGCGACGGCTGGCGCACCCCCGGACCCGAGTCCGAGGACCCCGCGCGCACCATGACCGGCGCCACCCAGGAACGCTGGCTGATCGACGGCTGGCGGGCCTCGGACGCCACCTGGAACGTCGTCCCGCAGCAGGTCACCTTCGCCCAGCGGCGCGATGTGCCCACCGACGCCTTCAAGCTCTCCATGGACTCCTGGGACGGCTACCCCGCCTCCCGGCAGCGGGTGCTGGCCGGGGCCGAGGCCGCCGGGGTGGACAACCTCATGGTCCTCACCGGCGACGTCCACGTCTCGTACGCCTTCGACCTGAAGAAGGACTTCGCCGACCCCGCCTCGCGCACGGTCGGCACGGAGATCGTGACCACCTCCATCGCCAGCGGCAAGGACGGCGCGGACCGGCCCGCCAACTGGGAGAACCAGACCCGAGCCAATCCGCACCTCAAGCACTACAACGGGCGGCGCGGCTACGCCCTTGTCACCCTCGGCACGAAGGAGGCCCGCGCCGACTTCCGTACGGTCGCGGCCGTCACCACCCCCGACGCACCCCTCGCCACCGCGGCCTCGTTCGTCACGGAGGCCGGGAACCCGGGGCTCAACCCGGCCTGAGAGAACTCAGGCGTCCGCCGGGTAGCGGACGCCGATGCGGTCCCGTACCGCGTCGAGCGTCCGCATCACCGCCAGCGAACCCTCCAGCGGGACGAGCGGCGACTCGACCTCGCCCGCCCGCACCGCGCGCACCACCTCGGCCGCCTCGTACTGCATGCCCGACAGCCCCCGCGGCCCCGGCCCCGACGTGATCGTCTCCGGCTCCGCACCCGCCCGCCGCAGCACGAAGTGGTCCGGGTGGAAGAAGTCGCGCGGGAGGTCGATCCGGCCCTCCGTGCCGATCACGGTGGCCGCCGTCGGATGGTGGCCGACGATCGAGCAGGACAGCAGCGCGGTCGCACCGGAGTCCCAGCCGAGCAGCATCCCCGTGTTCAGGTCCACGCCCTCGGGGGAGAGCAGAGCGTCGGCCTGGATCCGGTCCGGCTCGCCCAGCAGCAGGTGGGCGAAGGAGACGGGGTAGACCCCGAGGTCCAGCAGGGCTCCGCCGCCCAGGGCCGGGTCGCGCAGCCGGTGGCCGGGGGCGAAGTCGCCCGCGAAGCCGAAGTCCGCCTGTACGGTACGGATCTCGCCGATCGCCCCGTCCCGGACCAGCTCGGTCAGCCGGCGGACCACCGGGTTGAGGTAGGTCCACATGGCCTCCATCAGGAACAGGCCGCGTTCCCGGGCGAGCGCGACCAGCTCCTTCGCCTCCCGGCTGTTGAGCGTGAACGCCTTCTCGCACAGCACATGCTTTCCGGCCTTCAACGCGAGCGAGGCCGCCGCGTGGTGCGCCGAGTGCGGGGTGGCCACGTAGACCACGTCCACCGTGTCGTCGGCGACCAGCTCCGCCCAGCTCCCGTAGGCCCGGGCGATCCCGTGCCGGTCGGCGAAGGCCCGCGCCGAGGCCTCCGTACGCGAGGCGACGGCCACCACCTCGGCGTCCGGCAGCCCCTGTAGGTCCGCCGTGAAGGTCGCGGCTATGCCGCCCGTTGCCAGAACACCCCAGCGCACCCTGTCACCCATGCCCGCCACCCCAGCCCACCCGAAAAAGGTATCGACCACTCCGGTCGAGCTGAGAGCATAGATGCGGATTCAACGATGTGGAGATGAGAATGCCGGAGAGCGGCGGCGGCCGGGCCCAGCAAGAGCACATACCCTCCTCCGGGACCGGCCCCGGAACCCCCGGCCTTCCCGCCCCGGCGGCGAAGGCCGCCCGGCGCACCGGACTCCTGGTCACCCTGGTCCTCGGTGGGCTCACCGCCCTGCCGCCGCTGTCCATGGACATGTACCTCCCGGCGCTCCCCGCCGTCACCGACTCCCTGAGCGCCCCCGCCGCCACCATCCAGCTCACGCTGACCGCGTGCCTGGCCGGGATGGCGCTCGGCCAGCTCGTCGTCGGACCGATGAGCGACCGCTGGGGCCGCCGCAGGCCACTGCTCCTCGGCATGGTCGTCTACGTCCTCGCCACCGCGATCTGCGCCCTGGCCCCCACCGCCGGACTCCTCATCGGCTTCCGCCTCCTCCAGGGGCTCGCGGGCGCTGCCGGGATCGTCATCGCGCGGGCCGTGGTCCGCGACCTCTACGACGGCGTGGAGATGGCCCGCTTCTTCTCCACCCTGATGCTGATCTCCGGCGCCGCCCCGATCGTCGCGCCGCTGATCGGCGGGCAGGTCCTGCGGATCACCGACTGGCGGGGCATCTTCGTCGTGCTGACCGCCGTCGGCATCGTCCTCACCCTCGTCGTGTGGAAGTGGCTGCACGAGACGCTGCCGCCCGCCGCCCGCCACACCGGCGGCGTCACCGACGCCCTGCGCACCATGCGCGGGCTGCTCGCCGACCGGGTCTTCACCGGCTACATGGTCGCGGGCGGGCTCGCCTTCGCCGTCCTGTTCGCGTACATCTCCGCCTCCCCGTTCGTCGTGCAGGAGATCTACGGGGCCTCCCCGCAGACCTTCAGCCTGCTCTTCGGCCTCAACTCCATCGGCCTGATCGTCGTCGGGCAGATCAACGGCAAGCTCCTCGTGGGCCGGTTCCGCCTCGACAAGGTGCTCGGCTTCGGCCTCGCCGTGATCGTGCTGGCCGCCGTCGCGCTGCTGCTCATGACGACCGGAGTCTTCGGCGAGGTCGGGCTCGTCCCGGTCGCCGCCGGGCTGTTCGTCCTGATGTCGGCGATGGGCCTCGCCATGCCGAACACCAACGCCCAGGCCCTCATGCGGACCAAGCACGCGGCGGGCTCCGCCTCCGCGCTGCTCGGCACGTCCTCGTTCCTCATCGGGGCCGTCGCCTCCCCGCTGGTCGGCATCGCGGGGGAGGACACGGCCGTCCCGATGGCCGTCGTCCAGGTGAGCTGCGCGGTCGCGGCGGTGGGCTGCTTCCTGCTCCTGTGCCGCCCCTGGCAGCGCACGGGACGCGAGGCCGGCGGGCTCTGAGCCCTGCGGGTCGGCCGGGGAGCCTCAGCCCGTGCGCGTCCGGGAGGGCTCAGCCCGTGCGCGGGTAGCCGATCAGATGCGTACGGTCCTGCCGGTCGGTCCAGCGGAACACCCCGACCCCCGTCGTCTCCGTCCCCGGCAGCCGGGCGTTGCGCGACAGCCGCTCGGTGCTCCAGGTGGCGAAGTCCATCGCGACCGGGAGCCCGCCGCCGGACAGCGCCTCCGAGGCGTCGCGCGCGTTCTCGGCCCCGTACGCGATGCCGTCGTCCGTCACCGTGGCCAGCGTCAGATGCGCGGTGCCGCTCTCGTCCTCGAAGCAGCGGCCCTGCTTCGCCTCCAGGTCGAAGGCCAGGTTCCCGGCGATCAGATAGTCGCCGGAGGGGGAGAGGACCGCCTGCGGGTAGCGCCCCGGCTTTATGGCCGGCTTGTGGCACTCCACCGAGGTGAGCACCTCCCCGGTCGCCGCGTCGTGCACCGCCCACAGCTCATGGGTCGCCGCGCGCTTGGTCTTCTTCGCGGGCTGCCACTTCGCCAGTACGTGGTCCGGGGTCATCGACGTCACCACGCCGCTGTCCTTCTCGGTCCCCTCGGGCGCCACGTTCCGGCTGAACCAGCCGCCGCGCACCCAGAACTCCCGCGCCCCGCCCACCAGCAGGCCGTCGGCCGTCCGGCCGTGCACCTCGGTGAGCTGCCTGCACGCCGGGCAGCCCTTGGGATACCCGAGCTTGTCCGCGCCCAGCTCGGACACCTCACCGGTGACCGGGTCGACCAGGGTGCTGTTCGCCTTCGCGTCGCTGATCACGATGCCCGGCCCGGTCGTGGTCACCTTCGGGGCCCCGGACCACGGCACCTCGACGCGCTGCCGGTTCCCGTTCGTCACGTCGTACAGATCCAGGGAGAGGAAGGTGTCCTCCGGCGAAAGACCGTCGCCGGCCTTCCCGTAGGACCAGGTCACGAAGTACTGCCGGTCGCCCTTGGCCACCGTGGCGAGCTTGGGGTAGTGCAGCGGGTCCGGCGGCCGCCAGGCCTGGCCCCGCCAGCCCAGCTCGCCGGTGGCCGTGTCGACGGTGCGCAGCCGGTAGCGGGTTCCCTCGGACCGCTCCAGATAGGCCAGCAGACCCGTGGAGTGGGAGACGGCGACATCGGGGGAGGAGCCGATGATCTCCCAGCCCCGGTTCGTCGCGTACTGCGGCGGCACGTTCAGCCGGGTCACCGGGCCCGCGCTCGGCAGCACCGGCTTCGCCGTGGGGGTGGCCGCGCCGTTCTTCCTCCCGCTGTCGTCGGGGCTGCCGCCGCAGGTCGCCAGCAGCAGGAGCAGGGCGAGAAAGACCACCCCGCCGACCAGCGTCAGCCGCACGATCTTCTGCCTCATGGCTCCCCCGCTGGACCATCTTGATCTGGTGCCGTGCACGCGCGGGTCAGCGTAGCAACAGGCCTCCGGCCACGTGGAGTTCGCCGGATTCCTGTTCCGTACCGGTTACGTGGACCCCTCGTGCGGGCCCGCCCGGCGCCTCGTGCCGCTCGCGCACACGACGGCGTACCCCCTCCGGCGACGGCGAAGCGGAATGCGGCCGGCGGGCCGCCTCCGCCTACAATTCGGCGGTGAACGTCACCCTCCCCACCGCACAGTCCCTGCGCGCGGCGCTGGCCGGGCTGCTCGACGGACTGCCGCCCAAGCAGGCCGCGCAGGCCGTCGACCGGCTGATCGCCAGCTACCGCGGGGAGACCCCGACGAACGCCCCGATCCTGCGGGACCGCTCCGACGTCGTCGCGTACGCCGCGTACCGGATGCCCGCCACCTTCGAAGCCGTACGGTCCGCCCTCGACGCCCTCGTCGAGGCCGCGCCCGACTGGGCCCCCGCCACCCACACCGACGTCGGCGGCGGCACGGGCGCGGCGAGCTGGGCGGTCGCCGGGGCCTGGGAGGGCCCGGCCACCACCGTCCTGGACTGGGCCGAACCCGCCCTCGCGCTCGGCCGTGAACTGGCCGAGGCGTCCGGCGTGGAGTCCCTGCGGGCGGCGCGCTGGGAGCGGGCCCGGATCGGCGCGGCGCTTGAGCTGGCCCCGGCCGACCTGATCACCGTCAGCTACGTCCTCAAGGAGCTGCCGGCCGCCGCCAGGACCGAGCTGGTCGACGCGGCCGCCGGGGCCGGGCAGGCCGTGGTGATCGTCGAGCCCGGCACCCCCGACGGGTACGCCCGGATCATCGAGGCCCGCGACCGGCTGATCGCCGCCGGACTGCGGATCGCGGCCCCCTGCCCGCACAGCGACGCCTGCCCGATCGCGCCCGGGACCGACTGGTGCCACTTCTCGGCCCGGGTCAGCCGCTCCTCGCTGCACCGGCAGGTCAAGGGCGGCTCGCTGAGCCACGAGGACGAGAAGTTCAGTTACGTCATCGGCACCCGCTTCCCCGCCGCCCCCGCGCCCGCCCGGATCACCCGCAAACCGCAGATCCGCAAGGGCCTGGTGCAGCTGGAGCTGTGCACCCGGGACGAGGGGCTGTCCCGCGCCACGGTGACCAAGCGCCACGGCGCGCAGTACCGGGCGGCCAGGGACATCGCCTGGGGCGACCCCTGGCCGCCGGAAGGCACCGAAGGCGCGGCAGGCTAGCCGCGCAGCTCCTGCGTACAGCACTTCACGCTGCCGCCGCCCTTCAGCAGCTCGCCCAGGTCCATCGGAATCGGCTCGAATCCCCGGTCCCGCAGGGGATCGAGCAGCCCGGTCGCGCCCTGCGGCAGCAGCACATGGAGTCCATCGCTCACCGAGTTGAGCCCGAACGCCGCCGCGTCCGCCTCCCGGGCCAGCAGCGCGTCCGGGAACAGCCGGCGCAGCACCGCCCGGCTGGCGGGGGAGAACGCGTCCGGGTAGTACATGATCTCGTCGGCCGCCGCGTCCAGCACACAGAGCGCGGTGTCCAGGTGGTAATAGCGCGGGTCCACCAGATCGAGCCCGATGACCGGCACCCCGAAGAACTCCTGGGCCTCCATGTGCGAGAGCGGGCTGGAGCGGAAGCCGCGCCCGGCCAGCAGATAGGAGGCGGTGACGGCGAAGTCCCCCTCGCCCTCGTTGACGTGCTCCGGCTCATGGACCTCGGCGAAACCGTTCTCCCGGAACCAGTCCCGATGGGCCCCGGCCTCCTCGAACCGCTCCCGGTACGCGAACAGCGCGCCGAGCACCCGGCCGCCGATCACCGTGGCCCCGTTGGCGGCGAAGACCATGTCGGGCAGGTCGGGACGGGGGGTGAGCAGCTCGACGGTGTGGCCGAGGCCCCGGTAGCGGTCGCGCAGGTCCTCCCACTGGGTCTGGGCCAGCGGCAGGTCCACGGGTTTGGACGGGTCCATCCACGGGTTGATGGAGTAGGTGACCCGGAAGTGCGTCGGCGCGCACATCAGGTAGCGACGAGGGGTGGCGTCACGGTTCAACTCGGGCTCCTCGCGATCGGCGGCCGGGGCCGCGGAACGGTGGGATGCGCACGGTCTGTGCGTGAGCCCATGGTGCGCCGTGCGCGCCGGATCCGCAGTGATCCGATCGGGTGGTTCACCGAACACGGCACAAGACACCGCGAGACGGCACACCGCACAAGACACCGCGAGACGGCACGAGACCCTGCAAGACGATACGTATCGGCTTGCGCGGCGGTAGATTGGCCGCATGGCACCCACCAAGGCACCCGACTCCAGCCGCCGCAGCGACCGCTCCCGCCGCGCCATCCACGATGCCGCCCTCGCCCTCGTCGCCGAGGTGGGGTACCCGCGGACGACGATCGAGGGTATCGCCGCCCGCGCCGGGGTCGGCAAGCAGACCATCTACCGCTGGTGGCCCTCCAAGGCCGCCGTGCTGATGGACGCCTTCCTGGACCTGGCGGGCCGGGTCGCCGAGGGGGCCGGGTCCGGCGAGGAAGCGCAGTCCGGCGAGGCCGCCCAGGGCATCCCCGACACCGGTGACCTGGTCGCCGACCTCAAGCTCGTCCTGCGGGCCACCGTCGACGAGCTGAACGACCCGGCGCTGGAGGCCCCCATCCGCGCGCTGACCGCCGAGGGCATCGTGGACGCGAAGCTCGGCGCCGAATTCGTTCACAAGCTGCTCGATCCGCAGCTCGCGTTGTACGTCACACGGCTGCGGGCCGCCCAGGAGGCCGGGGACGTACGCGCCGACATCGATCCCCGGACCGCCCTGGAGCTGCTCATCGGCCCGCTGATGCACCGCTGGCTGCTCCGGACGCTGCCGCTCACCCATGCGTACGCCGACGAGATCGTCGACTACGCGGTCGGCGGGCTCGCCCCGCGACCGTGACACCGGGACCCGCCGTCGTATCCGAAATGTGGCGACATCGGGCGTGATGGTGCTCACTCGGTGCAGTGGTACACGGCCCCGCTGGTGAACTCTGGCCACCCGAACCGCAGGATGGTGCGACCATGGACAGGCAACGCTGAGGTGAACTGCTGAGGTGAGGGGATAGATGGGCGCCGATTCCGGCCGTTTCCGCGGCACAGAGAGCAGGATCTCCCAGTGGCTGCGGCGACGTCCCAAATCATCCGGGGCCGAGACCGCCGAGTCGGCCCGGGTGGAGCTGCTCCTGGCGGTCGCCGACGCGGGCATGCCGATCGCCCCCGCCGCCCACCCCGTCGGATACCGATGTTCGTGCGAACGCATCGGCTGTCCCACCCCCGCCCGGCACCCCGTCTCCTTCGCCTGGCAGACGCAGTCGACCACCGACCGGGCCCAGATCGAGCGCTGGGCCGCCGGCCAGCCGCAGGCCAACTTCATCACCGCGACCGGCATGATCCACGATGTGCTGGACGTCCCGCTCACCGCGGGCGAGAGCGCTCTGGAGCGTCTTCTCGACGCGGGCATCGACGTCGGCCCGGTCGCCCGGTCCGGCGACGACCGGATGCTCTTCTTCACCGCCACCCGCGGCACCCCCGAGGACGAGGACGAGTGGTGGCCCTGCGAGCTGGACTGCCACCCCGAGACCATGGACGCCCACCCGGGCCTGCGCTGGCACTGCCGGGGCAGCTATGTCCTCCTGCCGCCCGCCCGGCTCCCCGGTGAGCTGGACGTCCACTGGGTGCGCGGGCCCGAGCACGAGCTGCCCGACCCGCTGACCCTGCTGGAGACGCTCACCGACGCCTGCGCGCGGTACGCGGGCAGCGCCGAGCAGAGCGAGCTGGACCACGACGCGATCGCCTGGCCGCTGAGCCGCTGAGCCGCTGAGCCGCTGAGCCGCTGAGCCGCTGAGCCGAGGAGCTGAGCCGCCACGCCGTGCGGGGCCGCTGAGCCGCGCGGAGGCGCTATTCGCCCTTCGCCGCGATCAGGCCCGGCAGCCGGTTCAGCATCCGCACCTTGCCGCCGGAGCCCGCGTCCGCACCGGAACCGGCCCCCGCGGCCCGCGGCGGCACGTGCACCAGCTGGCTGGAGATCCGCTCCTTGGTGAGGGTGCTGTTCACCTCGCCGGTGAGCAGCGCCTTCACATCCGGGTTGACCTCGGGCCGCAGCCCCTTCGCGGCGACCTGCCGTTCGAAGTGCTTGCTGTTGAAGAAGACCAGCGCCCCGCCGTCCTCGGTGCGCAGCCCCAGCGGTGCGAACGTGTCGCCCGTCAGCGGCTGGTCGACGTACTGGTACGAGAACCCCGCCCGCCGCGTGGTGCGGCGCGTCTCGCGCCAGCCGGAGGTGGACGTGGACGCGGTGAACACGTCCGGGGTGCCGTTCTGTAGATAGCCCGTGTACGAGGAGCTCAGGTCGGCGGGCGCCACGGCCAGCTCGTCGTCCTGCGGCTTCACCGGGGTGGCGAGCCCGTCCCCGTCGAGGGCGAACTCGGGCACCTGGGAGGCCGGGAGGACACCGAGGTAGGCCGCCTTCCACAGCGCGTCGGGGCCCGTCCGTACGAACACCACCAGCCAGCGGGTGTCCAGCTTCCCGCCGTCCTGGTCCCGGTTGGAGTCGGTGTCCGCGAGGAACCAGCGCGGCCAGCCCGCCTTCTTGGGGATGACGTAGTTCGCGTCGTCCAGCACCAACGGCTTGTGCGCCTTGTTGCCGTCCGGGTTGTACGTCTGGCGGGCCTTCAGCCCGGCCTGATTGATCGCGCCGAGCGAGCCCGTCACCCGGTCCGCGTCCAGCGCCGGATCGAACGCCTTGTCCGCCGCGTTGTAGGCGTCGGTGAAGTCCTTGAGCGCCTGGGCGGCCTCGGACTTCTTCGCCCCGGGCAGCACTTCCAGCTCCCCGTGCACCGTCACACAGCCGGTCGCCGTCAGGCACAGCACCGTCGCCGTCGCGAGCCCCGCCGTCAGCCGGCCCAGTCCAGGGTGTCTCGTCATCCGCTGCTTCTGCGCCTTCCGCGTCCGTCGCCCGCACTGACCGTCGAAACCCTACCGGGGCCGCGACGGGCGTGCGGGCGCGGACCGGATACAGCGTCCACACCGTGACCTGCCGGCCGGACAAGCCCTGGAACCACGTCAGTTCTGACGTACCGGCACGATCAACGGTGTGCCCGTACGCGGGTGGGGGAAGACCTCCACCGGCTGCCGGTAGACCTCGCCGAGCAGTTCACCGCTGAACACCGTCTCCGGCGGGCCCAGTTCCGCGATCCGCCCGTCGTGCAGGACGGCGGCCCGGTCCGCGTACGCCGCGGCGAGCCCCAGATCGTGCAGGACGACGACCACCGCGTCCCCGGCGGCCGCCCGCTCCCGGCAGATCCGCAGCACCAGCTCCTGGTGGCGCAGGTCCAGGGCGGCGGTCGGCTCGTCGAGCAGCATCAGCGGGGCCCGCTGCGCCAGCACCCGGGCCAGCGCCACCCGCGCCTTCTCGCCGCCCGACAGCGCCGAGAACGGGCGGGCCGCGAACCGGGTCACCTCGGTCGCCGCCATCGCCGCGGCCACCGCCGCGTCGTCCTCGTCCTCCCGCTCCGTACCGGCCCAGGGCGCGCGCCCCATCCGTACGACGTCCTCCACCGGGAACGGGAAGGACAGCGCGGCCGACTGCGGCAGCACCGAGCGGCGCAGCGCCAGTTCGGGCGCGGTCCAGGCGGTGGCCGGGCGGCCGTCGATCCGCACCTCGCCGCTTCCGGGGGCCAGATCGGCGGCGAGAGCGGCCAGCAGCGTCGACTTGCCGGCCCCGTTCGGCCCGACCAGGGCGACCACCTCACCGGCGTGCGCGGTCAGGTCGACGGAGTCCAGCACCTGCCGCTGCCCGAGGCGGACCGAGAGCCCGGCGGCCTCCACGGCGGGGGCGCCGGGCGCGACGGGCGAGGGCAGCTCCCGGGTCCGTACCGCGAAGAGATCTCTCAGCGTCCTCATGCCCAACCACCTTGCTTACGACGGGTCCTGCGCAGCAGCCAGAAGAAGAACGGGCTGCCGAAGAGCGCGGTCAGCACCCCGAGCGGCAGCTCGGCCGGGGCCGCCACGGTCCGGGCCGCGAGGTCGCCCGCCACCAGCACCAGGGCGCCGCCGAGCGCGCTGCCCGGGACGAGGAAGCGGTGCCCCGGACCGTTCGCCATCCGCAGCAGATGCGGGACGAGCAGCCCGACGAAGGAGATGATCCCGGCCACCGCGACCGCGGCGGCCGTCAGCAGCGCCACCACCAGCACCAGCACGATCCGCAGCCGCTCCACGTCCACGCCCAGGTGCCGGGCGGGCCGTTCGCCCAGCGCCAGCAGGTCCAGCTTGCGGGAGTAGAACGGGGCGATGAACAGCCCGGCCAGCGCGCACGGCAGCACGGCCAGCACCTTGGGCCAGGTCGCCTGGGAGAGCGAACCGAGCTGCCAGAAGGTGATCTGGGTGATCTGCGCGTTGTCCGCGAAGAAGATGAAGAGCCCGATCAGCGCGCCCGCGAAGGCGTTGACGGCGATACCGGTGAGGATCAGCGTCACCACCTCGGTCCGGCCGCCGGAGCGCGACAGCGCGTAGACGAGCAGCACGGTCGCCAGACCCGCGATGAACGCGAAGACGGTGATGGTCCAGTTGCCGAAGAAGGTCAGGCCGAGCGCGATCGAGGCGACCGCACCGACGGCCGCGCCCGCCGAGATCCCGATCACGCCGGGTTCGGCGAGCGGATTGCCGAACACGCCCTGCATCAGGGCGCCCGCGCAGCCGAGCGACGCGCCGACGAGCAGCGCGAGGGCGACCCGGGGGAGCCGCACGTTCCACAGGACGCTCTCGCCGACCCGGTCCAGCGCCTGCCCGCCGAGCCCGATCCGGTGCTGCACGGAGGACAGGACGTCCCCGAGCGGGATGTTGTACGCGCCGATCGCCGCCGACAGCAGACAGCCCGCGAGCAGGGCGAGGGAGAGCCCCACGGTCAGCAGATACGCCGTGCCGCGGGAGGACTTGGGGGCGGCTTCCGCCACTGGCCCGTCCGGGGACTTCTCCACGGACTCGGTCCGTTCCTCGTACGAGGTGGTCACTGGCCCGTGCCGCCCTTCGCGTACAGCTGCTCGACGATCTCGGTGAGTACCCGGTCGGTGCGCGGCCCGTAGTTCAGCAGCACCCCGTCGTCGACCGTGACGACCCGGCGGTCCATGCCGGCCGGGGTCTCCGCGATGCCGGGGATCTTCACGAGGCCGTCCATGCCGCCGACCGACTCGAACCCCTTGGTCATCAACAGGATCGCGTCCGGGGCGGCCTTGGCGAGGGCCTCGCTGGTGATGGCGGTGAAGTCCTTCTTCAGACCCGATTCCTTCCCGGCGTCGACCGCGCCCGCCGCCTCCAGCAGCGAACTCGCCCCGGA
Organism: Streptomyces sp. PTY087I2; assembly: GCF_001687325.1. GTDB lineage: Bacteria > Actinomycetota > Actinomycetes > Streptomycetales > Streptomycetaceae > Streptomyces. The sequence continues at coordinate 316,218 of NZ_LZRD01000019.1, forward strand.
CTCCGCGCCGCCCAGCAGATAGACGGAGGCCGAACCGCGCAGATAGAGGAAGGCGACCCGGGGCTTCTTGCCGTCGGCGTGGTCCGGGATGGACTTCTGGACGTCGGCGATCCGCTTCTCGGTGCGCTCCTTGAGCTCCGTACCGGCCGACGGTACGCCCAGGGCCTCGGCGACGGTGTCGATCCGGCGGCCCACGTCGTCGAGTCCCTTGGCGGGTTCGACGACGAGCAGCGGGATGCCCGCGTCGCGGATCTGGTCGATGGCCTCGGACGGCCCGGTCGTGGTGTCGGCCAGCACGATCGTCGGCTTCAGCGAGAGCACGCTCTCCGCCGAGACGTCATGGGCCCGGGTCACCACCGGGAGCTTTTCCGCCTGTTCGAAGGTGGCGGTGATGTCGCGGGCGACGACCTGCTTGCCGAAGCCGAGCGTGAAGACGATCTCGCTGAGCGACCCGGTCAGCGGCACGATCCGGTCGGTGGAGTCGATCGTGACCTTCTTGCCGTCCGCCGAATCGACCGTCACCGGCAGCTTCGGCGCGGGCGCGGCGGCCAGCGGCTCGACCCGGTCCGCGTCGGCGGAGCTCTTGGCGGACGCGGGCTTCGGCGCGGAATCGTTACCTCCACCGCAGCCGGTCAGGACCAGGGCGAAGGCCACGGCGGCGGTGAGGGCGGCGGCAGCCCTGCCCCGGGCCGGGCGACGGCGGGCCGTGCGTCCGGTGTCTGGGCCCGTCGGGGCGAAGTCCTGCGAGATGCGCACTGGGCACCGTCCTGTCGTTCCCGCGGCGTGCGGTGGGTGGTTCGGATGTGTGGAGATGGTGGAGGTGGCGGAGGGGTTCCGGCACAGGCTGGGAATACCTTAGGTTAGCCTTACCTGCGCATCCAGTCCTCGGAGGGTCCCTCATGCCGTCGTCCAGATCCACCCGCGCGCTCGCCGTCGCGCTCCTCGCGGTACTGCTGGGGGCTCTGCTCCCCGCCGCCACCGCGCAAGCGGCAAGCCGCACGGTGCAGGGCGGACGGCTGGACTGGGGCATCAAGGCGTCCTTCCAGAGCTATGTCACCGGGCCCATCGCGAACGGCAGTTGGAGCCTGACCGGCGGCGCGGCCACGGTCGGCGGCAGCCAGTTCCGGTTCCACTCGGCGACCGGCTCCTACGACCCGGACACCGGGGCGTTCAGCTCCGCCTTCTCCGGCGGCGTGCACTTCACCGGCCACAAGAAGGCCGACGGCAGCAACGAGCTGGACCTGACGATCAGCCGCCCCACGATCCGCATCAGCGGCGGCAGCGGCATGCTCCACGCGGACATGGTCAGCAAGGAGCGGGGCACCGGCAAGGTTTCCAGCCGCTCCCAGGTGCCGCTGGCCCGGCTCGGGCTCGGCGGGATCAACATGAAGGGCGGGTCCACCCCCGTCGCCCTCACCAACGTCCCCACCACGCTGACCGCCGAGGGCGCCTCCGCCTTCGCCGGCTACTACACCGAGGGCACCCCGCTCGACCCGGTCAGCCTCTCCGTCGACACCAAGGGCCCCGCCGCCCAGCCGAAGCCGACCGCCCCGGACGAGAAGAAGGACGAGGGCGAGAAGAAGGACAAGGACAAGGCGGAGAAGGACAAGGAGAAGGCGGGCCGCTTCGAGGACGCCGCCGTCGACTGGGGCGTACGCCGCACCTTCCGCGAGTACGTCACCGGCTCCATCGGCCAGGGCAAGTGGACGCTCGCCGACGGCGCCCAGGACGGCGGGGCCCTGTTCCGCTTCCCTCAGGGCAAGGGAACGTACGACGCGAAGAAGGAGACGCTGGACGCGGAGTTCAGCGGCAGCATCCGCTTCACCGGCGCCCACGACCTCGACCTGAAGTTCGCCGCCGTCACCGTCGCCGTCGCCAAGGGCGAAGGCACCCTCTCCGCCGACGTCACCAGCGAGGGCAAGACCACCAAGGACGTCCCGATCGTCACCTTCGAGGCCGAGGACTTCGCGCCGAAGAACGGCCTCGCCGCCCTCACCGAGGTCCCCGCCGCCCTCACCGCCGAAGGCTCCAAGGCGTTCGGTTCGATGTACAAGGCGGGCACCGCGATGGACCCGGTCTCGCTCGCCGTGGCCGTCGACGACAAGGCCGAACTGCCCGCGCTGCCCGACCTCGGCAGCGAGCCGACCGCGGCCGCCGAGCCCACGAAGAAGGCCGCCGAGGAGCCCTCCGCCGCACCGGCCGCGGCCTCCTCCGACTCCGGCCCGGGCGCGGGCACCTGGGCGGCCGTCGGCGGCGGTGCGCTGCTCGTCCTCGGAGCCGTGGCGGCGTTCTTCGTCCTGCGCCGCCGGTCCGCGCAGCCGGCCCCCGAAGCCGGCGCCGACGCCGCGGCCCCCGACTCACCCCAGACTTCCTGACCCCGGCATCCCCCCATGCGTGCCTTATGGATCATCACCCCCTCCCCCCACGCTTCTCTTCCGCCCCCGCTCCCCTTAGGAGACACACCGACATGGCAGCAACCCGCCGCCCCATAGCCCTTGCCGCGGCCGTCGCCACGGCCGCCGCCCTCGGCGCCACCGCCTTCGCCCTCCCGGCCCTCGCCGCCGGGGCCCCGGCGGCCGCCCCCACCGCCGCCCCGACGTTCGAGATCGTGGACGGCACGCTGGACTGGGGCATCAAGGAGTCCTTCCGCAAGTACATCGTCAGCCCGATCGCCCAGGGCGAGATCACCGTCTCCGACGGCGCCAAGCAGGCCGACGGCAACGGCGTGTTCACCTTCGTCGACGGCAAGGGCTCCTACGACGTCGGGACGCACGCCTCCGACACCGCGTTCAAGGGCGGCGTCCGGTTCGAGGGCCACCACGGCGTGCTCGACGTCCAGCTGAGCGACATCAAGGTCGGCACCGGCCGCGAGACCGGCACCATCACCGCCGACTTCACCAGCAAGAAGACGGACGGCACCGTCGTCTCCAAGGACGACGCCCCCATCGCCGCCCTCGACATCACCGGCGCCGAGCGCGGTCGCGGCGCGAACGGCGAGACGGTCTTCACCGACATTCCGGCCAAGCTGACCGCCGAGGGCTCGGAGGCCTTCGCCGGCTTCTACGCGGAAGGCGCCGAACTCGACCCGGCGACGCTGACGCTCAAGACCGCGGCTCCGAGCCCGTCCCCGTCGGACGACCCGACCAAGGACCCGGACCCGACGAAGGACCCGGACCCCACCAAGGACCCGGACCCCACCACGGACCCGACCAAGGGCCCGGACCCGACCAAGGACCCGAGCGCCGACCCGACCCCGACCGCCTCCGAGACCGCCGCGCCCGTCAGCGGCCCGGTCGTCGACGGCACCCTCAACTGGGGCGTCAAGGAGAAGTTCCGCTCCTACGTCGTCGGCAACATCGCCCACGGCAAGATCGTGACGAGCGACGGCGCGTCCGCCGACGGCGACGGCTACCGCTTCACCAAGGCGACCGGCCTCCTCGACGCCGACAAGAACACCCTCGACGCCGCGTTCAAGGGCAAGGTGCGCTTCCTCGGCCACGAGACCAACGGCGCGTACGTCCTCGACCTGTCCATCAGCAACCTGAAGGTCGACATCGAGGGCACCTCCGGCACGCTCCTCGCCGACGTTGCCTCCAAGGACCAGAAGACCGGCAAGGTCAACAAGTTCACCGCCCTGTCCTTCGCCGACCTGAAGGTGCCCGCCGGCGCGCTCGCCGCCAAGGGCGGCATCGTGAACCTCAAGAACGTCCCGGCGACGCTCACCACGGACGGCGCCAAGGCGTTCGGCGGCTTCTACGAGAAGGGCGAGGAACTCGACGCGCTGAACGTCGCGGTCTCCATCGACAAGGACGCCCAGCTCCCGGGCGACACCACCGGCGGCTCCGGCTCCACCGGCGGTTCGGGCTCCACCGGCGGTTCCACGGCGGGCGGTTCGACCACCGGCGGCGGTACGGTCGGCGGCGGCTCCACCGGCGGTTCGGTCGGCGGCTCCGGCGCCCTCGCCTCCACCGGCTCCGACGTCCCGACCGGCGCCCTGATCGCCGCCTCCGGCGTCGTCGTGGCGGCCGGCGCGGGTGCCGTGATCGTGGCGCGCCGTCGCCGCGACGTCACCGCCTGATCCACCCGCACATCCCCCGGGGCCGTACCGGCAGCAGCAGTGCTCGCCGGTACGGCCCCGCGGCCATGCCCGCTCGCTTCCCGCCCCGGCGCCCGGCAGTGCTTGAATGCCCTGGTGAACGACTACGACGTACCCCGGGGCATCGACGTCCTGCGGGTGTTCTGCGGACCCGACGGCCGGTACGGCAACGCCCTCGGCGTCGTACGCGACGGAAGCGGCCACCCCGACGAGGCGTCCCGGCAGCGGCTGACCCGCCAACTGGGCTTCAGCGAAACCGTGTTCGTCGACGACCCGGAGCGCGGCCGGGTGGACATCCACACCCCCGGACTCCGGCTGCCGTTCGCCGGTCACCCGCTGGTCGGCGCCGCCTGGCTGCTCGACCTGGAGATCCTGGAACTGGCCGTGGGGGACGTGTTCGCGCGCCAGGACGGCGAGTTCACCTGGATCACCGCCTGCCCCGAATGGGCCCCGCCGCGCACGCTCCAGCAGTACGCGAGCGCCGCCGAGATCGAGGCACTGCCCGGCCCGCCGCCCGGCGAGGGCTGGCTCTACGCCTGGGCCTGGGAGGACGAGGCGGCCGGACGGGTCCGGGCCCGGGCCTTCCCGAGGCGGGGCGAGGAGGGAATCGCCGAGGACGAGGCGACTGGCGCCGCGGCCATGCTGCTGAGCGCCCGCCTCGGCCGGGCCCTGAACATCACACAGGGACGCGGCTCCCAGATCCTCACCGCACCCGCGCCGGACGGCACGGTGGAGGTCGGGGGCCGCGTCCTGATGGCCGCCCGGGGGTGAACCCGGGCGGCCTCTCCTCCCGCGACGGCGCCTACCGGATCGCGGCGCCGAACGCCTTGCCGACCGCCGGCAGTCCGTCCTTGCCCGGCTCGTAGCTGGTCACGGGCTGGACCGGACCACCGGTGACGTTGGACCACGGCATCAGGTGCGCGCCGCCCCGGGCGCCGGGACCGTTCGGCGTGCCGATGTACAGGTGCGACGGGGTCGCCGTGATGCTGCTGCCGAGGAACTGGCCGGTTCCGGGAACGCCCGGCAGACCGGGGGTTCCGCCCGGGACGATCCAGCGGTCCGAGGCCCCGGGAGCGCCGAGCAGCGCGAACGTCTGGATGGCGCCGGAGTCCACGACCGTGCCCTCGTCCTCGCCCGGGATACCGACGGCCAGCAGCAGTGTGGCGGTCGTACCGACGTTCCTGGGGCGGGCGTTGACGGCGGCCACCTGCTCACCGAACCGGTCGCCCGCCTCGGCGGCGCCCGTGACGTCGGCCTTCTCCTGGTGGATGTCGTTGAGCTCGCTGACCACGCCGCCCGCCGTGATGCGCAGGACGACCACCCGGCCCGCGTCCGTCTTGTTCACTCCCGCGACCTCGAGGTCCTCGCCCGGAGAGCCGACGGCGAGGATCGAGTCGCCGTCGACGGCGGAACCCTCGGGCCGGTAGGAGATCATCGACAGCGCCTTGCCGAAGAAGTCGTTCGCCTCGTTGGCGCCGCTGATGCCCTCGGTGTCCTGGTGGACCGCCTTGACCGGGGTGGGGATCTTGTTGGCGTTGAGGTCGTGCTTGAAGGTCTGGATGCCACCGGTGCCCGCGGTGGTCTCGATGGCCTCGTACGGCATGCCGATCGCCAGGTGGTTCGGCGAGCCCGCGACGGAGTAGCCGAACTGGTCGCCCTTCTCCGTCGCCCCGGGGACGGACGAGTTGCCCTGATTGATCGCGACGTTCGTGTCGCCCCGCAGATAGATCGCGTTGCCCGCGTCGGCCACCGTGCCCAGGTCCTCGCCGGGCACGCCGATCAGGATGTACGGGTCTCCGGCCGCGGTCTTCCCGGCGGCGACGGAGAAGCCCATGTGGTCCTTGGCCTCGGAGGCCGAACCGAGGAGCGCTCCGGTGCCGCTGCCCTGCTCGAACCAGGTCCCGGCACGTCCCTTGCCCAGCCCCTCGGGCGAGCCGTAGACGATCTGCACCGCCCCGGCGTCGGCGACGTTGCCGATGTCCTCGTCGGGCACCCCGACCACCAGATCGGTGTAGCCGTCGGCGTTGTAGTCCACCGTGGCCAGCGCCGTACCGAAACCGTCGCCCGCCTCGGGGCCGCCGTTGACGCCCGGACCGCCCTGGACCAGCTCGGCGACGCCCGCGCCGTTGCCGTACACCACGCGTATCAGCCCGGCGTCGGCCGCACCGGCCACCGTCGCCTTCGGGTCGGCGACGGCCACGTCGCGGTGGCCGTCCCCGTTGAAGTCGGCGTACGGGGCCGCCGTGACGGTCTCGGTGACCCAGTCGCGCAGGTCGTCGACGCGGCTCCCGACCGCGCCGGTCCGGGTCTCCTCCTCCGGAGCGCCGAAACAACCACCCTGCCAGGAGCGGCTGTTGACGCCGACGAGCTCGACGGTTCCGCTCTGCTCGCGGAAGACCGGGCCTCCGGTGTCGCCGGCGCACACGGCCGCGCCGTCCACCCCGGTGATGTTCACGGTGGTGGCGTCCGACCCGTCGACCGAGAACCGCCCCTGGTGCATCCGGATCGGGGCCCACTCGTCCGCGGTCCGGCCGAAGCCGGTGCCGGTGAGGGTCTCGCCGGCAGCGGGCGGGGTCGCGGCGAGGGCGGCCGGGGCGATGGTGGTGACCGGCTTGGCCAGCCGGGCCAGCACCAGGTCGCGGTCGGCACGGGGCACGAGCTCGACCACGGTACGGACCTGGCCGGCGGAGGTGCTGGTGTCGGTGCGGCCGATGACAGCCGTGGTGGCGTCCTTCGGCGCGCCCGGCAGCAGCTGCTGGGCCTGGGCCGGGTCGTCCACGAAACAACTGGCCGCCGTCAGGAGCCAGTCACGGTCGACGAGCGTGCCGGAGCAGGCGCGCTTGCCGTTGCCTATGTCCAGCCGGGCGGTGAAGCCGTGGGCGTCGGCGGCGGACGGTGTTCCCACGACGGCATGGGCCGCGGGAGCCAGAAAGGTGCCTGAGACGAGGGCTGCTGCCAGCAGCCCGCTGGTCACAGCCGTACGAGGGCGGGGGAGGAGCACGGGGTTCTTCCTATCGGGTAGGTGGCTGTGCTGACGCGCGGACGCGCGTTCCGCGGTCGGGCGGGCGAACGATCCCCGAGCGGGGACCGAAATACCGCGCCCGGCGGATCAGCCGGTGACGCGAAGCTCGACGAGCACGGAACGGGCTCCGCCCGGGGTGCCCTCGCCCACGCTCTCGAAGCCGCCCTTGGGGACGTCCACCGTGGTGGTCTCGCCGTCGGCGGTGAGGTCGGCGCTGATCGGGCGGTCCGCCGCTTCGAGGGCGAAGACCCGGGGGAGCGAGAGCGTCAGAAAGCCCTTCGCCGCGGTCGCCCGGAAGCAGTAGGTGCCCTCGCGGCCGGCACCGGAGTCCGCGACGGTCAGCACGCGGATCTGCGGGGCGTTCAGGTCGCAGTCCGTCAGCACGATGTGGCCGTCGCCCCGCTTCAGCTCGATTCCCCGGGTCTCCAGAACCCGGTCGGCCCCGGGGTAGGCGAAGTCCTCGACCGCGAAAGGCGGCAGTTCCTCATTCGCCGCCGGAGCGGGACCGGCGGCCGATGAGAACGGAACGGCAAATATCAGAGCCGCTGCGCCAATTATTCCGGATGCCCACAGGGAGCGACGGCGGAGAGCCATCAAAATTCCTTTCAGGCATGGCGCCTGCGCATCTGAAGACCCCCGCCTAGATGAAATGTAAAAAGAACCATGAAAGATGCCGTCACAACTTACTCACAAGTTGAGTCGACGTCAAGTGACCGTTATGGGCGGTGATTTCGCTTTCGTCTGGAGGTGTCGTCCGCTCTGCGGCGCACAATTCCCGGTTTCGCCGGAAATCCGGAAGCATTTACCGGTTCGTGTGGGTGCCACCTATGGAGGGCCGGTGAATCTTCGAGAGGTTATGATGCGCCGGTTCTGACAAATTCATAGGCGGCTGTATCCGCCTGCGCGGGGCAAGGGACGGGGATTTCGTGAATCGCAGAAGAGGACGGTCTCTGCTTCAGGGGAGGGCGGTGAGGTCAGCCGCTTTGGGAATGGTGTCGATGGCGCTCACGCTGGGTCTCCTGGGAGCCTCGCCCGCAGTGGCCCGGGAAGACGGACCGACCGCCGGGATCGGTGCGCTCGCCGAGGCGGACCCGACCGATCGCGGTCTGGCGGTCGACCTCTGGAAGTCGGGCGGCCCGGGTGTCAGAGCGGCTGCCGAGGCCGCGCTGACCGGCAGCGACGCCGACGTCCAGGCGTTTCTCGCCGCGGCGGAGGAACTGTCCTTCCAGGACGGCCGCGTGAGCGCGGCGCAGATCGCTTCGGTGGGAGGCCCCGAACTGCTGGCCGCGGCCCGTGAGGCGCTGGCCGGGACCCCCGACGAACTGGAGGACTTCCTGGACGACGGCTGGGAGGACCCGTTCGAGCAGGATCAGCGGGTCCGGGTCGCCCAGGTGATCGATGCGGGCGGGCCCGGTGTGCAGGAGGCGGGCCGGGCGGCGCTGGCCGGATCGGCGGAGGACGTCTCGAAGTTCCTGAAGGAGGGCCAGTTCGTCCAGCGGGAGCAGGACGAGCGGGTTCAGCTGGTGCAGGTCATCAGCGTGGGCGGGGCCAATGTCCAGGCGGCGGGGCGTCTGGCCCTGTCGGGGAACGCTGCGGACATCCGTGAGTTCCTGGAGGTCGGGCAGTTCGTCGCGCGGGCGAAGGACCAGGAGCACGACACGGTCGCGCAGCTTGCCGCGCAGGCGAAGGAGGCGGGGCGGCAGGCCGCGAAGGAGACGAAGTCGGCCCAGGAGCAGTCGAAGAAGGCGGTCGAGGCCGCCAAGCTGGCCAAGGAAGCGGCGTTGAGGGCCGCGTCCGAAGCGGAGGCGGCCAAGAACGACACGAACAAGGCGGCGCGGGCCGCGGGGCGGGCGGCGAAGGCCGCTTCGCAGGCGGCGGTGTCGGCGCAGGTGGCCATCGACGCGTCGAGGGCGGCGAACAACTCGGCGCGGGTCGCGGCGAACGCGGCTTCGCAGGCCGCGGCCGCGGCGGCGGGTGC
>NZ_LZRD01000020.1 GCF_001687325.1 Streptomyces sp. PTY087I2
GGCGGCCGTGGCCAGCACCAGGGCGCGCCGCGCTCCGTGCGCGGCGGGGTGGCCGCCGCGCCGCACCGGCAGGGCCCGCGCGGCGGAGCGCCGCCGTACCGCGCATCCCGCGCATCCGCAGTCGATGGCGGGTTCGTACTCCTCGAAGACCGGAACAGTCATGCGATTCCCCTCCGCACTCGTCATTCGTCAAGATCTTTGGGCGCAGCCGCAACGGACGTCGGCGTCTTAAACTCTCCTGACATATCGCATTTTGACGGAACAAAGGAAAAAAACGACTATCTGACGGGGCGTGGCGGCCGGTAAATGGTTCGGAGCACCCCGGCGCGTCGGGTAGAGTTCTCCAGGTCAGCAGGCGCCGTTAGCTCAGTTGGTTAGAGCAGCTGACTCTTAATCAGCGGGTCCGGGGTTCGAGTCCCTGACGGCGCACGCACAGTCAAAGCCCCCTCACGTTCCGTGAGGGGGCTTTGATCATTCCCCGTCCGGCATCCGGCGACACCAGGCGTACGAGCGCGTATACGCACTTCGTCACACCCCCTCCACAACCTGGGGCCAAATCGTGCGTATGACCGGTAAACAGTCTGTTTCACCCTTGCGATCCCGTTCGGTGTCGGACAATCTGTCTGGGGGCCCGACGGGGCACCAAGAGGGGTGCCGATCCGTACAGTTGGCACAGCAGAGCGTGACGTTCCGGTTGTCCGTGCCGCGGGGTGGGGGTCCCGCTCGGGGGCGGACACCGAGGGGGCATCATGCAACCGGAAGGCTGCCGATCCATGTCTGTGGGAACGGTGGCTTGCCACCGTGTGCGTGCCCGGTGAAGAACGGGGCCCACCGCGCACGACGAGACCGAACAGGCACGCACCCGTGTGCGTGCGGGGGGATGTACCCATGACGTCGACGCCGCCAGGCGACCGGCAGGAGAACGACGCTTCCCGGACGACGCAGCTCCGGATACCGGCGCAGCTGCGGGCCGGCGCGGCGCGGCGGCGTGCCAGGAAAGAGCTGCCCCGCTACGACTACGAGCACTACAGCCGGCTCGCCGGGCCGCTGACGCAGCCCCCCGCGGGCAAGCCGTACAAGGTCCAGTACCGCTCGCTCATCTCGCAGGAGCCGCACCGCGTGCGCGCGGCGCTCCTGCTCGGCGCGGCTCCCCTCGTCTCGCTCGGTCTCTTCGCCTGGCTGATGCAGCCGAGCCACTGGACCGACCGCGATCCGAACCTCGACAACGACCTGCTGCTCGTTCTCGACGTGATCATGCTCGTCTCGATCGGTCTGATCGAGCTGTTCCGCACGATGAACGTCCTCTCCAACGCGCACGCCACCCTCGTCGCCCGCGACCCGGTCCCCGTGGTCCCGGAGTCCGGCACCAAGGTCGCCTTCCTCACCTCCTTCGTCCCCGGCAAGGAGCCGCTGGAGATGGTGACGAAGACCCTGGAGGCGGCCGTCAGGATCCGCCACCGCGGTCTGATGCACGTCTGGCTGCTGGACGAGGGCGACGACCCGGCGGTCAAGGAGGTCTGCGCCCGGCTCGGCGTGCACCACTTCTCCCGCAAGGGCGTCGCCCACTGGAACCAGGCCAAGGGCCCGCACCGCGCCAAGACCAAGCACGGCAACTACAACGCCTGGCTGGACGCGCACGGCGGCGACTACGACTTCTTCGCCTCGGTCGACACCGACCACATCCCGCTGCCGAACTACCTGGAGCGGATGCTCGGCTACTTCCGCGACCCGGACGTCGGCTTCGTCATCGGCCCGCAGGTCTACGGCAACTACGACACCTTCGTCACCAAGGCCGCCGAGTCGCAGCAGTTCCTCTTCCACGCGCTCATCCAGCGCGCGGGCAACCGCTACGGCGCCCCCATGTTCGTCGGCACCAGCAACGCGGTCCGTATCTCGGCGCTCAAGCAGATCGGCGGTCTGTACGACTCGATCACCGAGGACATGGCCACCGGCTTCGAGATCCACCGCCACCGCAACCCCGCCACGGGCAAGAAGTGGCGCTCGGTCTACACCCCGGACGTACTCGCCGTCGGCGAGGGCCCGACCGCGTGGACGGACTTCTTCACCCAGCAGCTGCGCTGGTCGCGGGGCACGTACGAGACGATCATCGGCCAGTTCTGGAAGGGCTTCGGGTCCATGCCGCCCGGCAAGCTCTTCAACTACACGATGATGATCATCTTCTACCCGATGTCGGCGCTGAACTGGATCCTCGCGGCGCTCAGCTGCGCGCTCTTCCTCGGCATGGGCGCCTCCGGTGTCCAGATCGACCCGACGATCTGGATGATGCTGTACGGCAACGCCTCCGCGCTCCAGATCGGCCTGTACATCTGGAACCGCCGCCACAACGTCTCGCCGCACGAGCCCGAGGGCTCCGGCGGTCTGGCCGGCATGGTGATGTCCGCGCTCTCCGCGCCGATCTACGCCCGCTCGCTGATGGACGCGGTGCTGCGCCGCAAGAGCTCGTTCGTGGTGACCCCCAAGGGCGACTCGTCCAGCCCGGACACCCTCTTCGGCACCTTCCGCATCCATCTGTTCTTCATCGTCGTCTTCGGCGCCTCGATGATCTCCTCCTTCTTTCTCGGCCACAGCCACCCCGCGATGGTCACCTGGGCCACCCTGGCGCTGCTCATCACCGCGGCGCCGATCATCGGCTGGCGGTACACGATCCGCGCCGAGAAGAAGAAACGCCGGTCGGGCGGAGGATCGCACCGCAGCGGCGGGCCGGCCCCCGAGCCGAGGCCCCAGCCCCTGCCCGGTGCGCCGGGCAACGACCAGACCATGCAGATCGCTCAGATCGCCCTTGGGGGACGTAAGAAATGAAGTACCGTCCGAGCCGCCGTACCCGCCGCCTGGCGATCAGTACGGCGGTGGTTCTCGCGCTCGCGGGGGCGAACGGGCCGTGGCTGTACCGCTTCAGCACCGAGCGCTACCACGAGTACAAGATCAACCAGCCGGAGTACAAGGCGGCCAACGGCCACTGGGACTTCCTGGACGTGCCCTCCGAGCACCGGATCAACACGATCCACGCGGCGCTGCTGCACACCGGCAAGGTGCTGCTCGTCGCGGGCTCCGGGAACAACCAGAAGAACTTCGACGCGAAGAGCTTCCGCTCGGTGCTGTGGGACCCGAAGACGAACGTCTTCAAGGACATCGCCACCCCCAAGGACATGTTCTGCGCCGGGCACACACAGCTGCCCGACGGCAAGCTCCTCATAGCCGGCGGCACCAAGCGGTACGAGAAGCTCCAGGGCGATGTCACCAAGGCCGGCGGCCTGATGATCGTCCACAACGAGGACCCGGACAAGCCGATCACCCTGCCCGCGGGCACCCGGTTCACGGGGAAGAAGAACGGCAAGACGTTCGTCTCCAAGGACCCGATCCTGGTCGAGAAGGCCACCAAGGTCTTCGACAAGGAGACCGGCGCGTTCCTCCGTAACGACCCCGGCCTCGGCCGGATCTACGTCGAGGCGCAGAAGACCGGCAAGAAGTACGAGACCGGCACCGAGGACAACTACCGGGTGGCGGGCCTGACCGGCTCGGACACCCGCAACGTCTACGGCATCGCGCAGAAGCTGGCCCTGGACAAGAAGGACTTCCAGGGGATCAAGGAGGCCTTCGAGTTCGACCCGGTCGCGGAGAAGTACATACCCGTCGACCCGATGAACGAGGCCCGCTGGTACCCGACCCTGACGACGCTGGAGGACGGCAAGGTCCTCGCCCTGTCGGGGCTGGACGAGATCGGGCAGATCGTCCCCGGCAAGGACGAGATCTACGACCCGGCGACCAAGGAGTGGGAGTACACCGGCATCGTCCGGAAGTTCCCCACCTACCCGGCGGTCTTCCTGCTGAACGACGGCAAGCTGTTCTACTCCGGCTCCAACGCCGGATACGGTCCGGCGGACGTGGGCCGCGACCCGGGCGTCTGGGACCTCGCGACGAACAAGTTCACGAAGATCCCCGGGCTCAGCGACCCGGACCAGATGGAGACCTCCGCCACCGTGCGGCTGCCCCCGGCCCAGGACGAGAAGTTCATGGTGATCGGCGGCGGCGGCGTCGGCGAGTCGGAGAAGGCCAGCGAGAAGTCCCGGCTGGTCGACCTCCAGCAGAAGAACCCGAAGTTCACCGACGGCGCGTCCCTCTCCGAGGGCACCCGCTACCCCAGCGCCTCCCTGCTGCCCGACGACTCGCTGCTGGTCACCGGCGGCTCCAGCGACTACCGGGGGCGCGGCGGCTCGGACGTGCTCCAGGCCCGGCTGTACGACGCGAAGACCGACACGTACAAGAAGGTCGCGGACCCGGCGGTCGGCCGGAACTACCACTCGGGTTCGGTGCTGCTGCCGGACGGCCGGGTCATGATCTTCGGTTCGGACTCGCTCTTCTCCGACAAGGCCAACACGCGGCCCGGCGTCTTCGAACAGCGCATCGAGATCTACACCCCGCCCTACCTCTACCGGGACTCCCGGCCGGAGCTGACGGCCGGGCCGAAGAAGATCGAGCGTGGCTCCACGGGCCTGTTCACCACGCAGCACGCCTCGAAGATCACCTCGGCGAAGCTGATGCGGCCCTCGGCGGTCACCCATGTCACCGACACCGATCAGCGCACGATCGCGCTGGAGATGAAGAAGTCGAAGGACGGGATCACCGTCACGGTGCCGGACAACCCGGCGCTGGTGCCGGCCGGCTGGTACATGCTGTTCGTCACCGACGACCAGGGCACCCCGTCCGAGGGCATGTGGGTGGAGGTGCCCGAGTAGGGGCGCGAGCGCGTACGCACACGGCGAAGGCCGCGCGCCGGGAGAGCTGATCTCCCGGCGCGCGGCCTTCGGTCGTTTCCGCTACTTCGTGGCGCCGGCCAGGCCCAGGGCGTACTCCGGCCACCAGTCGCCGGCCTTGGGGCCGCCCTTGCAGTCGCCGTCGGACTCGCCGGGGCGCTTGATCCACAGATAGGCGTCGACCAGCTCGTCGCCCGTCTTCGTGGTCGGGGCCTCGCCCAGGGCGCGGCCCGGGGGGTTGCACCAGCTCTCGGCCGGGTCGCCGCCGGTGTAGGGGCCGTTGCCGTTGCGGCTGGTGTCGATGACGAAGGGCTTGTTGCCGATCTTCTCCGACAGCTTCTTGCCGAACTCCGTGGAGACGGCCGTCGTCTGGAAGTTGGAGACGTTGAGCGAGAAGCCGTCGGCCTCGGCGATCCCGGCCCGCTGGAGCGGCTGGAACAGCGCGTCGGGCGACTGCCAGCCGGCATTGCCCGCGTCCAGGTAGACCTTGGTGGCGGGCTGCTGCTTCAGCCGCTGGATGGCGCCCTTGAGGAGGTCGTAGCGCTCCTCGTGGAACTCCTGGGGTGTGCAGCCGTCGACCAGGTGGAGCAGGGCGTCCGGCTCCAGGATCACGGTCGCGCTGCGGTCCCCGATGCCCTTGGCGACACCGTCCAGCCAGGAGCGGTAGGCGTTGCCGTCGGCGGCGCCGCCCTTGGAGAACTGGCCGCAGTCGCGGTGGGGGATGTTGTAGAGGACGAGCAGGGCGTCCCGGTCGGCAGCGGCGGCGGCCTCGGTGATGCCCCGCACCTGGGACTCCGGGTTGTCCGGGGTGACCCACTCGCCGACGGGCTGCTGCGCGATCTTCCGGATCAGCGCCGCCTTCTCGTCGTCGCCGTCCTTCGTGTACGCGGCGACCTGGCGGGCCGCGTTGCCGTCGGGGTTGACCCAGTACGGGTCCTTGTCCTTGGGCTGCTGTTCGACGGTCGGCGCGCTCTTCTTGTCGCCGCCGTCCCCGTCGCCGGAGCAGCCCGCCAGCAGCAGGGCCGCCCCGAGCGCCGCCGCCGTACCGGTCGTCCGCAGGCCCGCCACGCGCCTGCGCGTCCGGGACCGGCCGGTGTAACTGCCGTACATCCACTCCCCCTTGGGTGCACTGCCTGCACTGTTCATCACTGGTTGCACCGATGTGCTGCCGGTCCGATCCATCCTGGCACAGCGGCCGGGCGTCCACGCTTGCACCCGTACAACGCACGCACCCGGGCACCGGTTCCGGACATCCTGTTCGAAAGCCGGTCATCCGCCCGGCCGGTCCCCCTACAGTGGCGAGGGCCGGGGCTTTCCCACCGCACCGACCTCCCGTACCGCGCCGGGCGACTCCCGCGGCCGGGCGCACGCGGTCGAGGACCGGCCCGGCGGGCGCGCCCCGTGAGAGGCGGCCACGCCGGGCCGGGTTGAGCCGATGAGCCTGCCGGGTCAGCCGCGGCCGTGGGCCGCCGGGCCGTGGGCCACCGCCTGGACGCGCTCCCCGGGATCCTTTGCCGCGTCCCGCGCGCCGGTGAGGTAGGCGGAGACCACCACGTTCGCCGTGTAGGAGCGGGTCTCGTGGTCGTACGTACCGCCGCAGGTGATCAGCCGCAGTTCGGCCCGGCCGTCCTCGCGGGGCCCGTACGCCTTCTGCGCGTCGAAGCGTTCGCGGGTGACGAGTTGGACGTCGTCCACGGTGAACTCGGCGACGCTGCCGTCGGTCCGGGCGACGTCGATGCGGGCGCCCGGCTTCACCGCGCTGAGCCCGTAGAAGACGGCGGGCTTGGTGTCGGTGTCGACATGGCCGACGAACAGGGCCGTGCCCTTCGCTCCGGGCCGGGTGCCGTCGCCGTACCAGCCGGCGGTCCTCGGCATCCCGTACGGGGGCGGGTCGATGGCCCCGTCGCGGTCGAGGCCGCGTGCGATGACGGGGGCCTCGATCCCGACGGAGGGGACCTCGACGCGCTCGGGGGCGGCCCCGTCGAGCGGCTCGTGCGCCGGGGGCAGCGAGGCCCCGAAGGGACGGCCGACCGCGGCCACGTCGCCGGTGGTGGGGCCCGACAGACCGCCGAGCCCGCCGCCGGCCTCCTTGCCCCAGAGCCACAGACCGAGCAGCAGCACGGCCCAGGTCACTCCGGTGAGCAGTCGCCCGTTGCCTGCCGGGCGGTCCGGGGCCGCCATGTCAGCTGCCGGCCGGGCCGCGACGCCGGCGCGAGCTGCGCAGGGCGACGGCGACGGCCGCGACGGCGGCGAGCACCAGGCCGGTCACCGCGTGCCGGGTGCCGGGGCCCTGGCCCTCGGCGGACCGTTCGGCGAGGGTGGCGGTGCCTCCGCCGCCCGCCTTGACGGGTGCGGCGGGCGAGGGCCGGTTGTGGTGGATGACGGTGAGGGTGCCGGTGGCCTTGCCGTCGCTGTCCTCGCACGTCACCCAGACGTCGTAGGAGCGGGGTTCGGCGTCGGACCGGATCCGGGCCTCGGCGAAGAGGCCTTTGTCGTCGGCCGGGCGGAAGTGGGCGACCGAGGTGAAGGCGTCGGAGTTGCCCTTGGCCCGGCGGCCCTTGCCGCAGACGTCGACCCACAGTTCCACCTGCCCGCCCGGGGCGATCGTGGACGGGGTGATGGAGACGGTGCCGGTGCGCCGGTCGTCGTCCCCGGCCGGGGCGGCCAGCGCGACGGGGGCGGGTACGGCTATGAGCGCGGCCGCCGCCGCGGCACAGAACGTGAGGGGTATGGAACGCATCGTGAACCTCCTACGGGAAGGTTCACGGCTGCGGCGGCGGCCCGCATCCGCAGTCCCCCATTCGGGCGACCGCGGATGCGCTCCGCGCAGGTCAGCCGCGTTCGGCCGGGGCGGGCTTCTCCGCCTGGTCGGCCTGGTCCGGCAGGTCGATGAGGTCGACCAGGTCGGCGATGGACTCGACGACGTGGGACGGGCCGAACGGGTAGCGGTCGACGTCGGCGACGGTGGTGAGTCCGGTGAGCACGAGGAAGGTCTGCATGCCCGCTTCCAGGCCCGCCAGGACGTCGGTGTCCATCCGGTCGCCGATCATGGCGCTGGTCTCGGAGTGCGCGCCGATGGCGTTGAGGCCGGTCCGCATCATCAGGGGGTTGGGCTTGCCCGCGAAGTAGGGGTCCTTGCCGGTGGCCTTGGTGATGAGGGCGGCGACGGAGCCGGTGGCGGGCAGCGGGCCCTCGGCGGACGGGCCGGTCTCGTCGGGGTTGGTGCAGATGAACCGGGCGCCCGCGTTGATCAGCCGGATCGCCTTGGTGAGCGCCTCGAAGCTGTACGTACGGGTCTCGCCGAGCACCACGTAGTCCGGGTCGTGGTCGGTGAGGACGTACCCGATGTCGTGCAGGGCGGTGGTGAGGCCGGCCTCGCCGATGACGTACGCCGTGCCGCCGGGGCGCTGGTCGTCGAGGAACTGGGCGGTGGCGAGCGCGGAGGTCCAGATGTTCTCCACGGGCACGTCCAGGCCCATGCGCTGGAGGCGGGCGTGCAGGTCGCGCGCGGTGTAGATGGAGTTGTTGGTGAGGACGAGGAAGGGCAGCCCGGAATCCCGCAGCCGCTTGATGAAGGCATCGGCGCCGGGGATGGGGGTGCCCTCGTGGATGAGGACGCCGTCCATGTCGGTGAGCCAGGAAGTGATGGGCTTGCGCTCTGCCATGTGTCGGGACTCCTGCCGTACGCACTGCGTGCTGGGGGTGCCCGGACCACGCCGTCCGTGCACCCCCAGCATAATTAGGAGGCGGTGACTGTGACCCCGTCGATCACCCAGTACCAGTTGTTGCTGCCGGTGTAGTGGAACCGGAAGCTCACGTTGGCGGCCCCGGACGGGACGTTCAGGGTCAGCGACTGGGGCTGGGAGATCACGTCGGAGGTGTAGCGCTTCACCTCGACGGGCGTTCCGCCGTTCCAGGAGGCGAGGATCCGGGCGGTCTGGCTGCCCTCCTGCCGGTAGAGGGTGGTGAGGCCGAGGGTCACGGTGGACTTGCCCGCGACGGCGTACGCCGGGGTGACGAGCGTGGAGTCGTACGGTCCGGAGGACGCCTTGTCGTCCCACTCGTCGGAGTCGGCAACCGCGAAGACGCCGCGCGAGCGGACGTTCAGTTCACGGGACTGGTCGCGCTGGCTGCGGCTCCAGAACTCGTCGGTGGCGAAGGACCAGCCGCGCCATTCGGTGACGCCGCCGGTGCCCATCGCGGAGTTCACGACGGACCAGCCGCTGGGCGCGGTGTGGGTCCAGCCGAGGACGTCCGCCGGGATGCCGGTCTCGTCGACGCGGGCGGACAGGGCGGGGTGGAGGGATTCGAACGGGTCGGTGGAGCGCTCCTGGATCGGCTTGCCGTCCAGGCCCCAGGCCGGGTCGGGGACGATGCCGAGCTGCTTGAAGACGGTGGCGGCGACGTCCACGAGCCGGGTGTCGGCGGGGCGGGCGCCGGCCGCGATGCCGGGGCCCTGGGCGAGGACGAAGGTGCGGCGTTCCTCGATGGCGCTGCCGCCGTGGCCGCCGGAGTCGGTGTGGCCGTGGTCGGTGGCGACGATGATCGTCCAGCGTTCGGTGGCGTACGAGGGACGGGCCCGGATCGCGGTCAGGAGGCGGCCGAGGTAGCCGTCCTGGACGGCGATGGCCTGGCGGTAGGCGGCGCTGGCGGCACCGGAGTTGTGGCCGGCGATGTCGGTCTGGCCGAAGTAGACGAAGAGCACGTCCGGGTTCTGGTCGCGGAGGATCGACTCGGTCTCGGCGGCGATGGTGGCGTCGTGCCCGGTGTAGCCGTCGCGGTCGCCGTCGAGGACGAGCTTGGCGTCGGCGCCCGGGGTGACGGTGCCCTGGGCGTCCAGGGGCTTCCAGTCGACGGCGGCGTAGGTGGAGAGCTGGGGGCGGACCTGGGCGAGGCGGGCGAGGAAGCCGGGGTACTGCGTGTAGTTCTTCCCGGCGAAGGAGTTCTCCTTGACGCCGTGCTTGTCGGGCCAGACGCCGGTGGAGATCGTCGACCAGCCGGGGCCCGAGGAGGTGGCGGCCATCGGGTTGGCGTACAGCAGGGAGGTGCCGTACGTCCCGTTCGCCATCATCGACTTCAGGTGCGGGGCGTCGGCGGCGGCGATGACGTCGTGGCGCAGCCCGTCCATGCCGACGACGAGCACCTTGTCCTTGCTGGTGCCGTTCGGGAGCGTGGGCGCGGCGTACGCGGAGGTGGCGGTGGCGAGCGGGGCGACGGCGGCGGCCGTGGCCGCGGCGGCGGTGGTGGCGAGTACGGAGCGCCGGGAGACGGGTGAGGACAGGGACCGGGACACGTGATCCTCCGATGGGGGGGCGGGTCGAGCGGGCTGGAGATGAACGTCCGTCTGGACCAGACCCGTTACTCTTACGAGATATCCGGGCCGGGTCCAGACTTTCGCAGGAATCCGTGGCCGAGAGGTGGCCGGTCAGCTTCCGGTGGCCGACTTCCAGGCGTCGATGTACGTGTCCAGGTTGGCGCCGATGTCCGCCCAGTCGGGCTCGAAGATCTCCACGCCCTCCATCAGCCCGGCCAGTCGGACGGCGTTGGCGTCGGTGGCCTTGACGTCCTTGCGGGCGGCGAAGCCCCCGCCGATCGCGCTGACGTCGCGCTGGGCCTGCTCGGAGAGCATGAAGTCGAGCAGCTTCTTGCCGTTCTCGCTGTGCGGGGCCTTCGCGACGAGCCCGGCCGCGTACGGCAGAGCGAAGCTGGTGGGCTTTCCGTCGCCCTTGGCGGGGAACCAGATGGCGAGGTTGGGCATGTCCTTGGACTGGGCGAAGTTCATCTGGACGTCCCCGTTGGCGACGAGGAGTTCACCCTTGTCGACCTTGGGGGCGAGCTTGCCGGTGGAGGCGGACGGGCCGACGTTGTTGGTCTGGAGCTTCTTCAGGTACGCCATGGCCGGCTCCTGCCCGCCGAAGTCGTGCATGGCCTTGATGAGGACGGCGGTGCCGTCGCCCGCGACACCGGGGGTGGAGTACTGGACCTTCTCCTTGTACGAAGGGTCGAGCAGCTCCTCCCAAGTGCGCGGCGGGTCCTTCAGCTCCTTCTTGTTGTGGATGAAGCCGAAGTAGTTGTTCACGACGGAGGTCCACTTGCCGTCGGCCGCCCGGTCGGCGCCGTCGACCTGGTCGGCGCCCTTGGGCTCGTACGCGGTCAACAGCCCCTTCTTGTCGGCCTGCTGGATGAAGGGCGGGAGGGTGACGAGCACGTCGGCCTGGGTGTTGGACTTCTCGCGGGCGGCGCGCTGCACCATCTCGCCGGAGCCGCCCTCGACGTACTTCACCTTGATGCCGGTCTGCTTCTCGAAGTCCTTGAAGACCTTGTCGTACCAGCCGTCGCCGTTCTCGCCCTTGAGGCCGTCGGCGCTGTAGACGGTGACGGACTTCTCGTCGGACGCGGCGGAGGAGCCGCCGCAGGCGGTGAGGGTGAGGGCGGTGAGTGCGGCCAGGGGGAGGGCGAGGGTGCGGGCGGGGATGCGGGCGGGGATGCGGGCAGGGTTGTTCATGGGATTTCTCCGGGGAGGTGGTGGGGATCAGCGGTAGGAGGCGCGGGTCCGGATGCGGGAGACGGCGGCCAGGACGAGGAGCGTCGACGTCATCAGGACCACGGCGAGGGCGGCGCCGGTGAAGAGCGAGCCCCGGTCGGTGGCGGCGAAGATCTGCACGGGCAACGGGGTCCAGTCCGGCGGGTAGAGCATCATCGTGGCGCTCAACTCCCCCATGGACAGGGCGAAGCAGAGCCCGACGGCCGAGGTGAGCGAGGGCAGCAGGAGCGGCAGCTTCACCCGCCACAGAACCCGTGCGGGGCTCGCGCCGAGACCGGCGGCGGCCTGTTCGTACATCGGGTCGAGTCGGCGTACGGCGGCGGCGACCGACTGGTACGCGAACGCGGTGACCAGGACGGTGTGGGCGAGGATCACGATCCACCGCGTCCCGTTGAGCAGCACGGGCGGTTGGCTGTAGGCCACCAGCACCGCGAGTCCGACGACCACCGAGGGCACGGCGACCGGCAGGATGAACAGGGCGTCCAGGAGCCGCTTTCCGCGGGTACGGAGAGAGGCTGCGGCGAGCGCGGCCCAGCCGCCGAGGGTGAGGGCCAGCACGCTCGCG
The DNA here is from genome assembly GCF_001687325.1 of Streptomyces sp. PTY087I2. Taxonomy (GTDB): domain Bacteria; phylum Actinomycetota; class Actinomycetes; order Streptomycetales; family Streptomycetaceae; genus Streptomyces. The sequence continues at coordinate 11,882 of NZ_LZRD01000020.1, forward strand.
GCGAGAGCCGTGACCAGGCTGGTGGTCAGCGCCTGGAGCGAGTCGCCGCTCGTGGCGGTGGCATAGCGCTCGACGGTGGGCCCGGAGGGGAAGGCCCCGGACCAGTTGGTGGCGAGGGACGCGGCGAGGATGACGAGCAGCGGCACCGCGAACAGCGGGACGAAGAGGAGCAGGAAGACGGCCCAGGTGGCCCACTTCCCGGCCCGGCTATGCACCAGCACGACGGCTCACCACCCGGTAGAGGCCGTAAAGGCCCACGGAGATCGCGATGTTGACGACGGCGACGACACAGGCGGCCGGGTAGTCCGACTCCAGGATCGCCTTGCTGTAGACGAGCATCGGCAGCGTGGTGACGTCCTTCGCCCCGGTGAACAGGACGATCCCGAACTCGTTGAGGCACATCACCAGCACGAGGCTGCCGCCCGCCGCGAGCGCGGGAAGCGCCTCGGGCAGGATCACCTGCCGGACGATCCGGACCGGCCCGGCGCCGAGCGAGGAGGCCACTTCCAGCTGCCCGGTGTCGAGTTGGGAGAACGCGGCGAGCAGCGGGCGCATCACGAACGGCGTGAAGTAGGTGATCTCCGCGAGCAGGACGCCCCAGGGGGTGGTCAGGAAGTGGAAGGGCCCGTCGGCCGCCCCGGTGACGTCGGTCCACAGCCCGTTGGCCATGCCGACCGAGCCGTAGATGAAGAGCAGGGCGAGCGTGATGAGGAAGGACGGGAAGGAGAGGAAGACGTCGACGAACCGGGCGACCGCCTTCCCGCCGGGGAACGGGACGAACGCGATGACCAGCGCGAGGACGAACCCGAGGACCAGGCAGCCCACGGTCGATCCGACGGCGAGCCACACGGTGGTGGTGAGCGCGTCGCGGAAGACCTCGGAGGCGAAGACCTCGGCGTACGGGTCGAGGGAGACGCCGCCGCCGTCGTCCGGGGTGACGGACTGCCGGCCGACGAGGGCCAGCGGGTAGAGGAACGCGAGGGCGAGGACGGCGACGGGCGGCAGCGCCCAGACCCAGGCGGGGACGGCACGGGAGCGGGCGGGGGTGGGGGTAGGGCCGGGGGCGGCTTTGGTGGCTGAGGTGGCGCCGGCCGTGGCCGCGGGGGCTGTGGTGGCTGTGGCGGCTTTGGTGGCGGTCATGGGCCGACCCCCGCCGGGTCTCCGGCCCCCGCCCCCGCTCCCGCCGGGAGCAGTACCGCGTCCTCGGTGGCGAAGTGCAGGGTGACGGGGTCGCCGATGGCCGGGGGCTCGCGCAGTTCGCGGAGGTCGGCCATGACGCGGTGGCCGTCGACGTCGGCGTGGACACGGTGGGTGGAGCCGCGCCACTGGACCTCGGTGACGCTGCCGGTGAGCGCGTTGGGCCCGTCGCCGAGGCCGACCAGGTGCGGCCGGACGCAGAGGGTGGCGGTGGCGCCGGGAGCGGCGGTGTCCGTGGGAACGGCGAGGGGGTGGTCGTCGAGGTCCACCGTGCCGTCGCCCGTGACCGTCACCGGGAGGAGGTTGGCGTTCCCGACGAACGAGGCGGTGAACTCCGTACGGGGTCGGCGGTAGAGCTCTTCGGGGGTGCCGCAGTCCTGGAGCCGGGAGCGGTCCATGACGGCGATCCGGTCGGCGAGGGTGAGCGCCTCGACCTGGTCGTGGGTGACGTACAGGATGGAGACGTCCGGCAACTCGCGGTGGAGCCGGGCCAGTTCGGCGAGCATTCCGGAGCGGAGGCGGGCGTCGAGGGCGGAGAGCGGTTCGTCCAGGAGCAGCACCCCGGGCCGGATGGCCAGCGCGCGGGCGATCGCGACGCGCTGCTGCTGGCCGCCGGAGAGTTCGCGGGGGTGGCGCTCCGCGTACGCGGCCATGCCGACGAGTTCCAGGGCCTCGGTGACCCGGCCGGGGATCTCGGCCTTCGGGGTGCGGTGGGCCTTGAGCCCGAAGGCCACGTTGTCCTTGACCTTGAGGTGCGGGAAGAGGGCGTAACTCTGGACGACCATGCCGATGCCCCTTCGGTGGGGCGGGAGTTGGGTGACGTCCCGGCCACCGAGGAACACCCGCCCGGCGGCGGGCCGGACGAACCCGGCGACGGCGCGCAGGGCGGTGGTCTTGCCCGAGCCGGAGGGCCCGAGGAGGGCCATCACCTCGCCGGGTTCGACGGTGAGGTCGAGCCGGTCGAGGACGACGGTGCCGCCGTAGGAGACGGTGACGCCGTCGAAGCGGATGCCGCTGGGGGCGGGGGCGGGGGCTGCGCCGGGGGCGGGTGCGCTCATGCCTCGGCCCGCGCGATGAGGTCCGGCAGTTCGGCGACGGACCCGAGGACGTGGGTCGCGCCGTGCCGGGCGAGCTGGTCCTTGTCGTGGGCGCCGGTGAGGACCCCGGCGACGATCCCGGCGCCGGAGCGTACGCCGCTGAGCATGTCGTACGAGGTGTCGCCGGCCACCACGGTCCGGCGGACGTCGGCCACGGCCCCGGTGCGCAGGAAGGCGGCCAGCACCATGTCCGGGAAGGGCCGGCCCCGGCCGCCCGCGTCGGCGGGGCAGAGGGTGAGCGGGACGAGGTCCTGCCAGCCGAGGGCGGCGAGGATGGCGTCCTGGGTGGTGCGGGCGAAGCCGGTGGTCAGGACGACGGTACGGCCTTCGGCGGTGAGCCGCTCGACGGCCTCGCGGGCGCCGGGGAGCGGGGCGATGCGGCCGCCGTCGACGAGTTCCCCGTACGCCTCCTCGAAGGCGGTGTTGGCGTACTGCGCCCGGTCCTCGTCATCGAACAGATGCCGGAAGACGGAGATCTTCGACTCGCCCATGGTGGCGCGTACGTAGGCGAGTTGGCGATCATGCTCGTCGGATCCGGGTCGTACGCCGAGGCGTTGGGCGGCGGCGGAGAAGGCCTGCTCGACGAGGCCGCCGTCGGCGACGGTGGTGCCGGCCATGTCGAGGACGACGAGGTTGTAGGGGTCGCGGGTGATGGCGGTCGGGGGCGTCGTATCGGTCGGGGAAGTCATGTGGTTCACCAGCCCAGTTGGTCGGCGGTCGTTTCGGCGATGGCGGGCGAGCACGTCATGCCGCGCCCGCCGGGTCCGGTGACGAGCCAGACCCCGTCGCGCACCTGCTGCCGGTGGACGACGCGTGCGGTGTCGGTGCACTGGGCGTAGACGCCCGCCCAGCGGTGGCGGATACGCGGCAGCGGGCGGCCGAGGAAGGCCTCGACGACCCGGGTGAGGTGCTCGTACGGCTCCTCGACGGTGTCGAAGGCGAAGGGGTGCTCGTACTCGTGGGTGTCGCCGATGGTCAGCCCGCCGTCGCGGCGCTGCACCATGAGGAGCTGCATGCGGTGCTCGGCGGCGACGGGGTCCTGGGCCTGTCCGGCGTTGAGGGCGTCGAGCGCCTCGCCCCGGTAGGCGGGGTAGTAGCGGAAGCTGTCGGCGTCGGCGACGGAGGTGGTGAGGGGTTCGCCGAGCGGGTCGGTCTGCATCATCTGGAGGCGGACGCGGCGCACGGGCAGTTCGGGCCCGGCGAGTTCGCGGACGAGCCCGCCGAGCCAGGCGCCGGTGGCGAGGATGACGGCGTCGCCCGTGTGGACGTCCCCGTGGTCGTCGCGCACGGATGCGGTCCCGACGACCTCGCGGACCTCACGGCCGCCGAGGTAGGTGTACCGCCCGGAGGCCAGCAGCTCTTGCTTGAGGGCGAGTTGGGCGGTGCGGGGCTCTACGGCCGCGTCCCGCTCGCACCACAGGGCGGCGGTGAACTCCCCGCGCAGGGCCGGGTTGACCGCGCGGGCCTCGTCGGCGGTGAGCAGCTTGTAGCCGCGCGCCGCCGCGTCGGGCCTGGCGGCGGCCGCCTCGGCGACGGCGACCTCGCGTGCGGTACGCAGCGGGGTGAGCGAACCGCAGGCGCGGAAGCCGAGCCCGGGCACCCGCTCGCCGACGGACTCCCACAACTCACGGGCGCGCAGGGCGGTTTCCAGCTCCTCGCCACCGGCCCGGCCGCTGATCCATATCTGTCCGAAATTGCGGAGCGATGCCCCGCGCGCCTCGCTCTCGCGCTCGATCTGTACGACCTCGTGGCCGCGGCTGACTGCGTGCCAGGCGTGCATGGTTCCCACCACGCCGGCTCCTACGACGATGACTCTCACGTCGGCCACGCTCCTGGGGGCGGGTGTCCCGGACGCGTCCGGTCGTCGACGGGACGGTGAACGACCCCGCAAGTTTGGACCAGACCCGTTATCTTTCCGTGACCGAAAGGGTGGGGTGCGCGGCGGGCGGCGAGCCGGCCCCCGCCTCAGCCCCGCCCTTCGCCTCAGCCCTGCCCTTCGCCCCGCAGATGGGCGGAGAAGGAGAACCGGTCGCCCCGGAACAGCGTGCGCACGCGCTCCAGCGGCCGGCCGTCGGTGTCCCGGGAGAGGCGGTGGATCAGGAGCATCGGCAGGGCGGGCGGGGTCCCGATGAGCAGGGCCTCGCGGGGGGTAGCGAGCACGGTCTCGATCCGCTCGTCGGCGTCGCCGAAGGCGATCCCGAGGGAGTCGCGGAGGTAGGCGTAGAAGGAGGAGTCCGGGTCGAACTCCGTGTCCAGGTGCGGGACTCGGGCGACGGCGACGTACGTGCTCTCCAGGCCGACGCGCTCGTCGTCGGCGAGCAGCACCCGCTCCAGGTGCCAGACCGGCTCGCCCCGCCCGACGCCTACCTCGGCGGCGAGCACTTCGGGGCAGGGGAAGCGGTCGAGGCCGATGAGGTTGCGCCCGGGCCGCAGGCCCTGGCGGCGGACGCCCTCGGTGTAGCTGGCGAGCGAGAGCGGCTGCTCCAGCTTGGGCCCGGCGACGACGGTGCCGCGCCCCTGCCGGCGCAGCCGCCCTTCCAGGAGGAGTTCGCGCAGGGCCTGGCGGACGGTCTCGCGCGAGACCTCGTGCAGCTGGGCGAGCTCCCGCTCGGTGGGCAGGAGTCCGCCCTCGCCCAGTTCGTCCAGCAGGACCGCGATGCGGGCCTTGACCGCGTAGTACTTCGGGATACGGCCGTGCTCGGGGATGCCGGAGCGGATCGGTGCGCCAGGTGCCTGGTCGTTCGGGTAGTCCACCGCCCGATGGTGGCAGACGCGGGTGAACGGGGGCGGTACGGGGCCACGACCCCGTACCGCCAGGCGCGTCCCTGCGGCTCAGCCCTCAGTGCCCCCTGCGGCGGGCCGCCGCCCCGGAGTCCCGCCGGCTCAGTCCGCCGGGCGGTGGCCCACCGCCCGGGGCCTCCGGCTCAGTGCCCCCTGCGGCGGGCCCGGCGGGCGTGCCGGAGCAGGGCGGCCCCGGCCAGCAGGAACGCCCCGGCGGCGGCCCCGGTCCAGGCCGTCGACGCCGGTCCGGTGCGGGCGAGTTCGGGGAGCGGGCGGCCGAGTCCGTCGCGAGCCGGCAGCCCGGGGCTCTCCTTGCCGCCGTCGCCTCCCTCCCCCTCCCCCTCCCCTGTGCCCGGCCGGGTCGGCGGACCGGAGCTGGAGTCACCGTCCGGGGCCGGGTCCCGGCCCGTACCGGGGGCGTCCGTACGGAGACCGGGGCCGTCGTCCGTACGGAGGCGGTCGGGATCGCCGGGCCGTTCGGTGCGGGTGCCGGTGCCGGGGGCGGTGCGCCCCGGGTCGGGGCGCTCGGTGCGCGGGCCGTCCGGCTCGCGGATGCCGCCCGTGGCACCGTCGACGATCACGAAGGGGTAGTCCTTCGACTCCCCCACCCACTCGCCGTCCTCGCGTCCGCCGCCCTTCGCCCGGTCCCGGTGGCGCTGGACGACGGCCACGTGCGCGGTGACCGGGCCGGGGGCGGTGTCGGAGGTGAAGGCCATCCGGACGCGTACGGAGACGGTCTCCCCGGCGGGAACGGTGACCCCGGGGAACGGGTCGCCGAAGACGCCGACCTGCTCGTCGCGGTCGGTGGTCTCCCAGGTGACCCGGTGCTCCTTCTCCGGGTTGCCGGGCTCGGAGAACTCCAGCTGGATCTGGTCCGACGTCAGCCTGCGGTCGCGGTCGGCGAGCACGAGGACCGGGTGCAGGGCCTGGCAGGACGTGTCGGTGGTGTTGGTGAGGTCGAGGTACCAGGTGCCGTAGCCGCCACCGGAGGCGTACCGGTCCGGGGCGTCCTTGATCCGGGTCTCGATGGGGAAGTCCTTGGCCTTCGGGTCCCCGCACACGGGCTGCTCGTCGTCGGCGTTCACGGCTGCGGCGCGTGCGTCCGTAAGGCGTACGTCTGCGGCTGCGGCTAAGGAGGCGGGTGCGGGGGCGGGTTGCAGGGCGGCGGCCTGCGGACCGCCCAGGAGCGCGGCGGGCACCGTGATCCCGGCGGCCAGCCCGAGGGCGGCCAGCGCACGGGCGTCACGCAGCCGCGCGGAGGAGTTGGGGGGCATGGGGAGGGTCACCCTTCGCTGCTCGCGGACGACCGGGGCCCTGGCGGGGGCCGCCGGTGGTGACCTCCGACGTCATCACGCGCGCGCGAACTCAGAGAGTCGACATGCCGACACGATTAATAGGATCACCCGACTGCACCTCCCTGGAACGACAGGGGCGACAGGGCGACAGGGGCGACAGCCGACGAGGCTTGGGGCGGGAGCCGGCGAGGCCCGGAGCGGGACTCCGCCAGGCCCGGAGCGGCAACCGGCCAGGCCCGGAGTGGCAACCGGCCAGGCCCGGAGTGGCAACCGGCCAGACCCGGAGTGGCAACCGGCCAGACCCGGGACGGGAACCGGCCAGGCCGGAGCGGGACCCGACGAGGCCCTACCCCCGCTCCCCCACCCGCCCGAACACCGGCGCGAGCACCAGCTGCGCCGCGCCCTCCGCGACCGGCCGGTCCCCGCCCCCGGCGACCGTGACGGTCACGCCCGCGCCCGCCCCGCCCCGGGCGGCCCGCTCCTCGATCACGGCCCGGACGCCCCGTACGTACGCGTCCTCGTCGGCCGCCACCGTCCGGCCACCCAGGACGACCCGGTCGATGTCGAGCAGGCCGACCAGGTTCGCCGCGCCTGTGCCCAGCACCCGGGCCGCCTCGCCCCGGTCGCCGCGCGCCTCGGCGGCCAGGCACAGGGCCTCGATGCAGCCGCGCCCGCCGCAGCCGCACAGCGGGCCGTCCAGCTGGAGGGTCTGGTGCCCGAACTCACCGGCCCCCGTCCGCGCCCCCCGGTGCACCTCGCCGCCGAGGACCAGGCCGGCTCCCAGCCCCGTACCGAGGTGGAGGTAGGCGAAGTCGCCCGGCGGTTCACTCAGCGAAAGGGTCAGGGCGGCGGCGTTGGTGTCCTTGTCCAGGACCACCGGCAGCCCGGTCCGCTCGGCGAGGGCTGCACGCAGCGGGTACCCGTCCCACTGCGGGAATCCGGTGACCCGGTGCAGGACGCCGTCCCGGTGGTCGAGCGGTCCGGGCACCGCGACGCCCACCCCGAGCACCGGCTTGTGCGGTTCGGCCGCGCTCAGGTCCCGTACGGCGTCGGCGGCGTCCGCGAGGACCCGCTCCGCCGGAGCACCGAGGTCGAGCGGGGCGGTGGTGACCGCGACCGGCCGGCCGGCGAGATCGACGAGGACGGCGGTGAGCCCGTCGCGGTCCAGGTGCAGGCCGACGGCGAACTGGGCGTCGGGGACGAGGCGCAGCACCGTACGCGGTTTGCCGCCGGTGGAGGGGCGCAGGCCCGCGCCGACGGCGAGCCCGTCCTCGCGCAGCCGGGCGGTGATCTTGCTGACGGCCTGCGGGGTGAGGCCGGTGCCCTCGGCGAGCTCCAGCCGGCTGATGCCCTCCGCACCGGCCGCGCGCAGCAGGTCCAGCACCAGCGCGGCGTTGTGGTGGCGCAGGGCCGGCAGGTTGACCCCGGCCTGGGTCCTCGTGCGGCTCCCGTTCACGGCTCACTCCTCTTCACCGTCCCATTGTGCCGGTCGCTTGCACTTTGGCAACAGCGTTGCTTAAGTGGATCGCATGACCCCCAACGCCCCCGCCGCCTCCAACGTCACCGGCGCCATCGACGCCCCGCTCCGCGTCGCCCTCGTCGGTTACGGACTGGCCGGCTCCGTCTTCCACGCCCCGCTGGTCTCCGCGACCGAAGGCCTGGTCCTCGACACGGTCGTCACGGCGAACGAGGAGCGCCGGGCGGAGGCCCGCGCCGCGTATCCGGACCTCCGGTTCGCCGCCTCGCCGGACGAGCTGTGGGAGCGCGCGGACGAGCTGGACCTGGTCGTGATCGCCTCCCCGAACAGGACGCATGTCCCGCTGGCTACGGCCGCGCTCAAGGCCGGTCTCCCCGTCGTCGTGGACAAGCCGATCGCCGGGACCGCCGCCGAGGCGCGCGAGCTGGCGGCCCTCGCCGAGGAGCGCGGGCTGCTGCTCTCGGTCTTCCAGAACCGCCGCTGGGACAACGACTTCCGCACCCTGGCCGCGCTGATCGCCGACGGCGAGCTGGGTGAGGTGCAGCGCTTCGAGTCCCGGTTCGAGCGCTGGCGGCCGCAGCTGAAGGGCGGCTGGCGCGAGTCGGGCGACCCGGACGAGATCGGCGGTCTGCTGTACGACCTGGGCAGCCATGTCGTCGACCAGGCGCTGGTGCTGTTCGGCCCGGCCGTCCAGGTGTACGCGGAGTCCGACGTACGGCGTCCGGGTGCGGCGGCGGACGACGACACGTTCATCGCGATCACGCACGCGAACGGGGTCCGCTCGCATCTGTACGTCAGCGCCACCACGGCCCAGCTCGGCCCGCGCTTCCGGGTGCTCGGCTCGGCGGCGGGCTATGTGAAGTACGGCCTGGACCCGCAGGAGGCGGCCCTGCGCGAGGGGCTGCGCCCGGCGGCCGGCCGGCCGTGGGGCGAGGAGGTGGAGGAGCTGTGGGGCCGCATCGGCTCCGGCGAGTCCCCGCTGACCGGCGGCGGCACCCCGGTCCGTACGCTGCCCGGCGACTACCCCGCGTACTACGCCGCCGTCGCCGCCGCGATCCGCGGCACCGGCGCCAACCCGGTCACCGCGCTCCAGGCGGCCGCGGCCCTGGACGTCCTGGAAGCGGCCCGCCGCTCGGCGCGCGAAGGCGTCTCGGTCACCCTTCTCCCCCACCCCGACGAAGAGGAGCGGCGCGCATGACGACCACCTCCCCCACCATCTCCGAGCTGATCGCCCAGGAGCGCCGGCTCACCCTCCCGCGCTTCTCCCACGACGACGCGTTCGCGCTGGGCAGCCTGCTGGTCGAGCTGGCCCGGGAGCGGCACGCGCCGGTCGCGATCGACATCCGGCGCGGGGCGCAGCAGCTGTTCCACGCGGCGCTGCCGGGTTCGAGCGCGGACAACGACGCGTGGATCGACCGCAAGCGGAAGGTGGTCGAGCGGTACGGCGAGAGCTCGTACCTGGTGGGCACCCGCTTCCGCGCGAAGGGCACGACGTTCGAGGAGTCGTCCCGCCTGGACCCGGACACGTACGCCGCGCACGGCGGTTCGTTCCCGATCGCGGTGGCGGGCGCGGGCGTGATCGGCACGGTCACGGTGTCCGGGCTGCCGCAGGCGGAGGACCACGCGATGGTGGTCGAGGCGCTGGAACAGTTCGCGGCGACGCCGGGGGCTTGAGGATTGCAGGCGGGGGGCGCCGTCACATACGTACGCAGAGCACCGCCTCGTACGTACGCAGGGCGACGGCCGTACGCAGGCCGACGGCACCCCCTCCCCCGGCTACGCGCCCTTCAGCTCCTGCCGCTGCCGGCCGAGCCCTTCCACCTCCAGCTCCACCACATCGCCCGCCTTCAGGTACGGCTTGGGCTCGGGCTGCCCCATGGCGACCCCGGCGGGCGTACCGGTGTTGATGATGTCGCCGGGGTAGAGGGTCATGAAGTGGCTGAGGTAGCGGACGACCTCGCCGACCGGGAAGATCTGCTCGGCCGTGGTGCCGTTCTGCTTCAGCTCGCCGTTGACCCAGAGGCGCAGCGGCAGGGCCTGCGGGTCGGGGACCTCGTCGGCGGTGACCAGCCAGGGCCCCAGCGGGTTGAACGTCTCGCAGTTCTTGCCCTTGTCCCAGGTGCCGCCGCGCTCGATCTGGAACTCGCGCTCGGAGACGTCGTGGGCGGTGGCGTACCCGGCGATGTGTGCGAGGCCCTCCTCCGCCGACTCCAGATAGCGGGCGGTGCGCCCGATGACGACGGCGAGCTCGACCTCCCAGTCGGTCTTGCGGCTGCCGCGCGGTACGAGGACGGTGTCGTCGGGCCCGACGACGGTGTCGGGGGCTTTGAAGAAGAGGATCGGCTCGGCCGGGATCTGCGCGCCCGTCTCGGCGGCGTGGTCGTGGTAGTTCAGCCCGATGCACACGATCTTGCCGATGCGCCCCAGCGGCGGACCGATCCGCAGCCCCGTCGCATCCAGGGCGGGCAGCACAGCGGGGGTCTCGGCGGCCGCCCGTACGCGGGCGAGCGCGGAGGCGTCGGCGAGCAGTTCGCCGTCGATGTCGGGGACGATTCCCGACAGATCACGCAGAGTCCCGTCGCGGTCGAGAAGTGCGGGGCGCTCGGCGCCCGCCGTACCGACTCGAAGCAGCTTCAACGGTCCAACTCCTCTTGATCGAGGTGGAGAGCCCGCCGGCGGGGTGCGGCCGCCGAGGGGCTTGGCTGATCGTCCAAGAGATCGGATCACTCCGCAAGACCTCGTTCACACACTGGACCGGCGCATCGGCCGCGCCGATTACGCCGCGGTGGCCATGGCGCCACCGGCGACGGGCATGTCGCGGTAGAGCCACGCCCGCTCGACGGCGGTCCAGGTGGTCGTGGTGACGACGTACAGGGCGGCGGCCAGCGGGACGACGGCCACGGTGATCAGGGTGAAGAAGGACAGCAGCGGCATGAGCCTGGTCATCGCGCCCATACCGGGCACGGGCTGTCCGTCCGGGCCGGCGGCGGGTGTCATCGGGTTGGCGGCCATCTGCCGCTTGGTGCGTCCGTAATTGAACGTGGCGACGGCGGCGACGATCACGAAGAGCCCCAGGTAGACCAGCCCCTGCCCGCCGAACATCCCGCCGTGCGCGAGCGCGTCGTGCCAGCGCCCGCCGAGCGGTGCGCCGAGCAGATCGTGGCTGAGCAGCGCGTTGGGCTCGCCGCCGATCGAGCTGCTGGAGAACAGGTGGTAGAGCAGGAAGAACGCGGGCATCTGGAGCAGGCTCGGCAGGCAGCCGGAGAGCGGCGACACCTTCTCGGCGGCGTGCAGCTCCATGATCGCCTTCTGCATCCGCTCAGGATTCTTGCCGTGCTTCTTCCTGATCTCGGCGATCTGCGGCTGGAGCCGGCTGCGGGCCTTCTGCCCGCGTGCGGCGGCCCGGGAGAGCGGGTGGACGGCGAGCCGGACGAGCGCGGTGAACAGGATGATCGCGGCGGCGGTGGACGCGGTCTGGAAGAGCGGCTGGAGCAGGTCGGCGAGGGAGCCGACCAGGCTCGCGAAAGCGGACATGAAGGCGGACATGGGTGAGCCCTCCGGGGGTCTCGTCGTGCCGGGAGGTACGGGGTGGTTGCTCGGCGGCAGGACGACCGGCGCGGGGACCCACCGCGCGTACGACACGTACGAAAGGTGGTGCGGAGAGGCGGAGGTGCGCTACGCGGCGGCCGTCAGGAGGGCATGCCCGGGCGCGCGGGGCCTGGTGCGGCCGCGGGCGTCGGGGTCGCGTTGCGGAAGGAACGCGGTGCGCCGCTCGCGGTCTCTGATGGCCGTACGGACCCGGGTGCGGGGCACCGGGGGCGCGCTGCGGGCGCTGATGACGGCGCAGGCGAGGAGGGCGGAACCGGCCGCGGCGGTGGCGGCGAGCGCGACGGCGGCGGAAAGGCTGCCGCCTTCGGCGAGGAGGATCTCGGTGAGGAAGAGGAGAAGGAGTCCGGCGGGCCGGAGCAGCCGGGCGAAGGCGCGGCGCAGGGGGTTGGTGTCCCGCACGCTGTACACCTCCGCTTCCTCGTAAACGTTCTGCGATGTGCCACCGATAGGAGTGAACGGCACTCTTTCGTTATACACGATGCGCCGGAGCGGCCTTCAGGTTCCCAGGACCGTCAGCGGGGTCGCATGGCGGTGAGCTTCCCCCAGACGACGAGGCGGTAGCGGGAGCTGAACTCGGGGGTGCAGGTGGTGAGGGTGAGGTAGTAGCCGGGCTCGCCGTAGCCGACGGAGGTGGTGATGTTGCTGCGCGGCACGGGCGCGATGACGCCGCTGTCGGAGGGTGCGGTGCGGGCGAGGCGTTTGCCGACGGTGTACGTGTAGACGGCGTCCCGGGTCTCGACGGTGATCCGGTCACCGCCGCGCAACCGGTCGATGCGCCGGAAGGGTTCGCCGTGGGTGTTGCGGTGCCCGGCGAGCGCGAAGTTCCCGGCCTGCCCGGCCTGTGCGGTACGGGTGTAGTGCCCGACGTACCCCCGGTCGAGCACCCCGCCCTTGCTGGTGCCCTCGGCGACGGGGACGGTGAGCCCGATCCGGGGGATGCGGAGGACGGCGTACGCCTGGTCCCAGCGCGGGGCGGCGGTACGGGGCCGGGCGGCCGGGTCGGCCTCGGCCCCACGACCGGAGGCCGAAGGACGAGGCCCCGCGTCGAGCGCGCCCTCACGACCACCCGGGGCGGGGACGGGGGCGGGCTCGGCGGGAGGCTCGTCCCACTCCCGCTGAAGGCTCTGGACGGCACGGCCGGCGTCGGCGCGGGCCTCGCGGTTGGTCCACCAGAGCTGATGGACGACGAAGAGAAGCAGGACGAGACCAAGGGTGACGACGACTTCGGCGGACACCCAGAGCCCACGGGCAAGAAGATAGGAACCACCACGGCCGGGGCCACGCACCCCGGCCAACACCCCACGTCCCCGGCCACGCACACCGGCCAACACCCCCCACCCTCGCCCGGCTCCCCGCCTCCGCATCGACGTCACCGTCATCGCCCCTCCCGCACCGCACCACACCGCAAGCCTCGGGGCGCACGACCGCACACCGTTGAAGACTCGGGTGAAAACTCGGGGCGCACGGTAGGGGCAAACCTCACAACTCTCCAGACTTCTCCCGCTTCTCCTCCTCCGCCCTCTTCTCCCCGCCGTCACCGTCCGGCAGTACCGTGTGATCCATGCGCCCCGACACGCCTGCCGACCACACGACCGAAGCCGAGCGTCTGCTCCGCACCGCGGCGCAGTACCCCGAGGACCACGAACCGCTGATCCTCCAGGCCGCGGCCCACCTGGAACTCGCGGGCGACCGCGCCCGCGCGAGCACGCTCTACGACGACCTGCTCGCCGCCCCCGAGGCGACCGTCGACAACCCGCACCTGATCAAGGCCCTGAAAGCGGCCAATCTCTGGGAGTACGGTCACGAGGCCGAGGCCCGGGCGATCATCGACGGCATCCGAACCGCCGGCCCGCTGAACGCCGCGCCGTGGCAGGTGGCCGCGGAGACCCTGGAGGCGCACGACGAGCTGGAGTCGGCGCACGACTTCTTCTCGACCGCGCTGACTCTGCTGCTGGCCCCGGGCGAGGAGGTCCCGTACGCCACGCAGTCCCTGCTGACCGGCCGCCACCGGGTGCGCAGGCTGATGGGCCTGGGGCACGACGCCTGGGACGAGCTGGCGGGCGAGCTGCACACGGCCCCGGTGCCGCTGGACGAACTGCACGACCCGAAGCGCCTGTGGTCGCTGGGCTCATCGGACCCGGTGGAGCTGAAGGCCGAGATCGCCCGGCTGCGCGCGGAGCTGGGCACGTACCGCACGGCGCTGTCCCGCCCGTTCCCGGTGGCGGTACTGCACTGGCCGGAACAGGAGCTCCGCGAACTGCTCACGACGTACCCGGAGTTGACCGAGGAGTACGTGGACCACACGACCCACCTGGCCCGCCTGGAGGCGTCCCTGCGCGACCTCCAGGCGACGGGCACCCCGAACCTGGGCATCGTCACGGGCACGGTCCCCTCGTACGAGGCATTCGCCGCCTCGGAGGCCGCCTCCCCGTCCGACCCGGGCCTGCTCCCCCAATACGCCACAACCCTCGCCGCCCGAGGCCGCGCAACCCCATGGCCCCCGTCCCGCACGGCCGCCTGCTGGTGCGGGTCGGGGGAGGCTTATGGGGGGTGCCACGGGGGCTGAGGCCTCTGCGTCACATCCCTGGCAGGGGCTGCCGCCCACGACTTCTCGGGCGGCAGCCCCTGCTGCTTTCGCCAGCCATCGGGCCCGGCTGTCAGACCTCCTTGATACAACTGCATATGCAGAACGCAGCCAAATGAGGGGGACTCGGGGCATGCCCAACGACTTTTCGGTTGAAGCGCCGGTTGCTGGGCTCTATGAATCGCTCATCACGCATCGGCTCGCTGAGCGGATGAAGCAGCTCGACTCCGCGGGCTGGCACTCCGTCGAAGCCTCAGTTGGCACAGAATCGGCGCCCCATGTCCTCTCCCGCCATATCGGTGCCACAGTGCGCCGGGTGCTCCAAGGCCTCACCCCTGCCGAGCAGGTGATTGCGGCCAATCACATACTGGAATCGCTGAATACGATCGAAGGCGCGACAGAGTGGGTCGACCTCGTCACCGATGGGCCGCGACAGCTGTTGGCCGTCGCGGAGCAGGAGGCGCCCGGCGTCTACGCCATACGCCCAGCGACCCCGCTGTCCGAGACGGCGCTCATCACGAACTCTCCCGAGGACCCCAGTCTCGGCTTCGAGCTGCGCTCCGAGCTGGCCACCGCCGACCGAGTCGACCTCCTCTGCGCATTCGTGAAGTGGCACGGACTCCGCGTCTTGGAAAAGTCCCTGTCGTCGGCGCGTGAGCGCGGCATTCCCATCCGTGTACTCACGACTACGTACATCGGCGCCACCGAGCGCCGCGCTCTGGACCGGCTAGTGCGAGACTTCGGCGCCGAGGTGAAGGTCAACTACGAGCTTCGCTCGACCCGTCTTCACGCCAAGGCGTGGCTCTTCCGCCGTGACAGCGGTTTCGACACGGCGTACGTCGGCAGCTCAAACCTCTCCAAGGCCGCCCTCCTCGACGGGCTCGAATGGAACGTCCGGCTCTCCTCCGTCGCAACGCCCTCGGTGATCCGCAAGTTCGAGGCGACCTTCGACGCCTACTGGAGTGAGCCGGCTTTCGAGTCGTACGCCCCTGACAGGGACGCCCAGCGGCTGGACGATGCCCTGTCCCGGGCTGGTGGCAGTGGCCGCCCCGGATCTACGAGCATCACTCTTTCCGGCCTGGAGGTACGCCCGTACCCACACCAGCGGGACATGCTCGAACGCCTCGAAGTCGAGCGCACGGTGCACGACCGACACCGCAATCTTCTCGTCGCGGCTACGGGTACGGGGAAGACCGTCATGGCGGCGCTGGACTTCAAGCGTCTGCGTCAGACCCTCGACCGTGACCCACGTCTGCTCTTCGTGGCGCATCGCAAGGAGATTCTGGAGCAGTCCTTGCGCGTCTACCAGAACGTTCTCATCGATGCGAACTTCGGTGAGTTGTTGTTCAGTGGCGAGATCCCCAGCCGATGGACCCACGTGTTCGCCAGCGTCCAGTCGCTCACGACGCAGGCTCTGGACCGTATCGCCCCGGATCACTTCGACGTCATCGTGATCGACGAGTTCCATCACGGCACGTCACCCACCTACCGCAAGATCGTGGACCACTTCCAGCCCCAGGAACTCTTGGGGCTGACGGCGACCCCGGAACGCATGGATGGCTTGAACATCCAGGACGAGTTCTTCGACGGTCGGATCGCGGCGGAGATGCGGCTCTGGGAGGCACTGGAGAACGAGCTCCTGAGCCCCTTCCACTATTTCGGCGTCACTGACAACACGGACATGAGCGCTGTCACGTGGAAGCGTGGAGCCTACGACTCGACAGCGCTGAGCAACCTGTTCACGGGCAACGACGCACGAGCTCGGCTCGTGGTGCAAGCGGTGAAGGACAAGGTCACCGACCCTGACTCGATGCGTGCCCTGGGGTTCTGCGTGTCGGTCGCGCACGCACACTTCATGGCCGACTTCTTCCGACGGGCAGGCCTCAACGCAGTCGCCCTCTCTGGTGAGACTCCTGCATCCGACCGCAAGGCAGCACTCGATGACCTGCGCTCGGGAGCACTCCAAGTCATCTTCTCCGTAGACCTGTTCAACGAGGGACTCGACATCCCCGACGTCGACACCTTGCTCCTGCTGCGCCCCACCTCCAGCGCCACGGTCTTCCTCCAGCAGTTGGGGCGGGGATTGCGTCGCACCGAGGACAAGGCAGTCCTCACCGTCTTGGACTTCATCGGTCAGCACCGCAAGGAGTTCCGGTTCGAAGAACAGTTCCGCGCGCTGACGAACCTGACGCGCAACCGCCTTCTCGACAGCATCGAGCAGGACTTCCCTCAGCTCCCCTCTGGCTGCCAGATCATCCTTGAAACGAAGGCCAAGGACCTGATCATCGACAACATCCGCACGCAGATCGCGGTCAATGTCACGCAGTTGGCCCGCGAGGTGGCTTCCTACGCGAAGCCACGGCTTGCGGACTTCCTCAGGGAAAGCGGTCGGGAGCTCAAGGAGCTCTACCGAGGCAACGGAAACTCATGGACAGGTCTCCTGCGTCGGGCGAAGCTCCTGGACGCGGTCGGTCCTGAAGGCGAGTTGCCCCTCCTCAAGCGGGTCTCGGCCTTCTTGCACGTCGATGACCCGCTGCGCGTTGCGGCGTACAGCAAGTTGCTGGCCGACGACGCTCCTAACTACGACGAGCTCAGCGAGCAGGAACAGGGGTACGCCCGCATGTTCTTCTTCTCGCTCTGGCCGCTGGGCGGAGACTTCCCCAGCTACCAAGCTGGGCTGGACTCACTGCGCGATCAGCATGCGTTCCGGGACGAGTTGCGTCAGGTACTGGCTCACGTCCTACAGCAGGCCGACCACGTACCCGTGCCGCTCCTCGGGGCGCACGCGGGCATCCCGCTGACCATCCACGCTTCGTACAGCCGCGAAGAGATTCTGCCCGCCCTGGGCCAGGCCTCCGTGGATGGTCGAAAGCCGGGGCACTTCCGCGAAGGTGTGAAGTGGTGCGAGAACATCCAGACCGATGCCCTGCTCGTCACCCTGGAAAAGGACGAGAAGGACTTCTCACCCGAGACCCGTTACAGGGACTACGCCCTCAATGACTCCTTGTTCCACTGGGAGTCACAGAACCAGACCTCGGAGCGCTCACCCACCGGCATCCGCTACCAGACCCACAAGGAGAAGGGCACTCACGTCCTGCTCTTCGTACGCCGATACAAGCAGACGGATATCGGTGGACCCCAGCCGTGGATGCTTATGGGGCCAGCGGAGTACGTCAAGCACACAGGCAGCAATCCGATGGCGATCGAGTGGAAGCTCTTCCATCAGATCCCGGCCGACGTGTTGACCTACTCGGCAATCGCCGCCGGCTGACAGCCTCTTGCCGTCCCGGCTCCGGCGGATCGCGCCCACCTGAGCAGTGCCTCACATCGAGAGTTGGGACGGCAAGCGGGCGGCCGCGTTCGGCTGCGCGGAGAGCTCGCCCCCGACGGAGGCCGCCAGGGCAATGGGTACTGCTAGATACCGCTGCCGCTCTTCACTCCGGGAGGATGGAAGATTGAATCGAAGTGAATTCAAAGATTACAGCGAGATGCGCGCCGCCGCGGTACACGTCTCGCTCGGCGCAACCTAAAACTTTCCAGGGCCCCTTCACCTGAATCTGCATCTAGCATTCACGCGATCGAATCGAGTCGAAACACGGCAGTGGGAGGGGAAATGAGAAGGGCGTTCAATCTGGCGTTCCGCGGGATCGTCGTGACTTCTGTGGCGCTGGGATCGCTGGCGATGGTCTCAACCGAGGTTTCTGCCTACAATTTGATCGGCTGCAAGTACAACACGGCTGGAAACTCGCTCAGGTGGACCGACACCACATCCCGGAACGAGTATTCAAATCCGGCCCAGTGGGCCATATCGAGATGGAACTCCACCTCGACGCAGTTCAACTTCGCCGCCGTGAGCTCCGGGGCGAATCTGCGCCTCGCCGACGGGAACTTCGGCAACACCGGCTTCGATGGAATCCTCCTCGATGCATCCGGGGTCAACCCAACGTCTGACAACCCCCTGCTCAAGTGCCGTAACGGGTACTGGGCAGAAACCAACACGGCATGGCTGAACCGGTACTACACGGACAGCTATTCCGGAGCGAAGAAGCAGTCCGTCTACGTGCACGAAGTCGGGCACGCGCTCGGCCTCGCCCACAGGTCTTCCTGCGTCATCATGCATCCGACGACCAGCGTTCGGTACGACGAATGCGGGCGGTCCACACCTGCCCAGGACGACATCAACGGCGCCAACGCACTCTACTGACCACGAACCCAGGGGAGGGAAAATGAAATCTGTGAAGGCTATTGCGCTGTCGGTCTGCGCAACAGCGCTGCTCGCGACCGGATGTGGCGCCGTAGGGTCGGGGGGCGATGCACAGGAAGCCAGTCGTTCGGCGCTGCACGTCAGCCGGGTCAAGGACTACGACTCGTTCGCCGAGCTGAGACAGGACAGCATCGCAGCCGTCAAAGTGACCGTGAAGGGCAATGAGGAGGAGGCCCTCAACGAGGTGCCCACCAGCGTCACTACCGTGACAGTCGACGAGGTGCTGTGGGGCAAGTCGCCGGCGAAGTCCTTTCCGGTCCTTCAGCTCGGAAGGGCAGGAATGGACCTTGAGGACACTGGCGCGATCCTGGTGAAGGGGCAGCGCTACATCCTCTTCGTCAAGCCTTTCCACCTGAAGCCCGGAGAGGCCACGGGCCTGTACCAGATCACGGGTAGCCAGGGGGTCTATCGCTTCGATGGGGAGGGCGGGGGTTACGCCTTCGCAGGCGGTGGACACCCGCGGCTCCCGGAGCGGTTCACCTCCCATCAGGCAGACATCGTCGCCAGGTAGGCATCGCCCAGCACGGCTATGACCCGTTCGGGCGTCGTCGAACGCGGTGCTGAACGGCTGGGCGGCGGTCGTCCTTCGGGTCTGTCCGGCCGAAGGACGCTGCCGCCGACTCAGCGCGCGCTCCCGAGATACGGATACACCTCGCCATCGAGGCCGAGTGGGTGGTGGGCACCGTCCCGGGCTCGGCGCTGGACGCCGATGCGGCGCCGACCCGTGATGGAAGCGGACCGTTCGTGCCCTACCTCGGCGGCCGGGGTGTTGCCGCCCCGGGCGCGTCGGCGGGTGCGGTTGTTCCTTCGCTCGCAACACCCTCGGCACCCTCGACGTCCTCCGCCTCCCAGCGGAGCAGGTCCCCCGGCTGGCACGCCAGCACCTCACAGAGGGCGGCCAGCGTCGAGAAGCGCACCGCCTTCGCTCGGCCATTCTTCAGTACCGCCAGGTTGGCTGGGGTGATCCCCACGCGGTCCGCGAGTTCGCCCACCGACATCTTCCGCCGGGCCAGCATCACGTCGATGTCGACGACGATCGGCATCAGATCACCTCGTCCAACTCGGCCTGCATCTCCGCCGCTTCGACATCGCGGGCGACGGCCTGGGCGAGCAGCATCCGCAGGACGAGCACGATGAGCGCGATTCCCAGGATGGCCAGACCCACCCCGCCCATGATGAGGGTGACGCCCGGGTCGTCCCGCTGGCCGGGGGCGTTCAGGGCCGTGACGGCGAACCACACGAGAGCGGCCGCGACGATCGCGCCGATGATGGCGTCCACGTACCGGAAGGCGGCGTGGGAGAACACGGTTCCGCGTCGCACCATCGTCACCAACCGCCAGACGCAGACCATGGCGACCTGGGCCGTCCCGATGCCCAGGATCGTGATCACCCGCAGCGGGGTCAGCGGCAGCGAACCGTCCTCCGGGTCGTTCCCGATGATCAGCGCCCACGCCATCAGGGCCTGTACAAACACGGTGCCGGCGAGCACCACCACGAGCACGGCGCGCAGCGCCCGCACTGTCAGCTTTCCCATGGCCTATCCCTCTCCTATCGAACCACGATGGTAATCTATCGAATTTCGATAGGATGGGCAATGGTGGGCCGGACGCGGGGCGGGAGCTTCTCTACTCCGGCGGCCTTGCCCGCCGTCCGCTCGTCTGTAGGAGTCGGCGGATCGTGTCCGGGGGGAGTGCCGCGTTCGCCGCCGCATGGTGGGCCAACTCCTCGTCGTCGAGGAGTGCCGCCAGCCGGGGCTGCGGAAGATTCGGGTGACGCGCCGCCGCAGCCCTCACGGTGGGGTCCGGGTCCTCGGTGAGCCGAGCCACGGTTGTCGGGTCGGTTTCGGGGGCGCGGGCGGCCAAGGCCCGGACCTCGGGGTCTTCGTGGTCGGCGAAGACGGCCAGTCCGTCGGTGGGGAAGTTCGGCCGGGTGGTGAGGTGGCTGCGCTCGGGGCCTACGTACTCGAGGAAGCTGCGCAGCAGAAGTGATGCAGGGGCGTCCGGGTGGTTCTGTGCCAGCAGGACGCGTACGCCGAGGTCGTCGTCCGAGGCCAGGCGTGCGACGAGGTCCGGTGTCAACAGGTGGTCCTTGGCCGCCCGCCGGCGCAGCAGCGGGTGGTGGGAGAGTGCGTTGCGCCGGACGGTCCTGGGATCCCGGGGCACCTCTGGCGCAGGGTGGTGGATGAAGAAGTCGTCCATGGGGACCTGGTAGTCGATCCGGACCCGTTCCTCCTCGCTCAGCGCGGGATGGACGGAAACGGCCAGTCGGACGCCAGGGTGGGGGTCCGTCATGAGCGTGCGGCGCTCGGCGGGTCCGAGGTCTGTGCGTTGCGCGATCCGGACCCGTATCGCCGGGTCCGGATCGGCGGCCAGGAGAACCACCACGTCGGGAGGGAGGGTGGGGTTGACGGCGATCATCGCCTTGTCCTCCTTGCCCACGGGCCGGGAAAGGACGCTCTCCACCACAGCCCGGGTGAGGGGGCGGTGGAGCAGCAGGTCGGTGCGGGCGTGGCACGGTCGGTCAGGAAGCGTGCTCTCCACCCACGCCGGATCCTCGTAGCGGGCATGCCGCTGAGCCGCTCCCCGCACCTCGGCGTCGGGGTCTGCGAGGAGAGCGGCTCGGGTGTCCGCGGACAGGGACGTCCACTCGCCGACCCCCCAGCGGCGGACCTTCGCGACAGGATGGGTGGGCATGGACCGACGCAGCCCGGCGGAGATCTGCTGGTAGAAGGAGCCGCCCAGGAGTTCGTCGTCGTAGGTGCTGATCATGTGGACGACAGCCTCGTCGGGCAGCGGCCTGGGCCGGGCGAGGGCGGCCGCCTGCGGCCCCTCGGCAAGGTGGGCGCGGACAAACCACTCGGGATCATCCACGAGCCGAACTCGCTGGGCCGGATCGACATGGGGGTTGCGCGCGAAGAAGCTGCGGGTGCGGGTGTCGGGGTGCTGGATCACAGCATCGACGACGGCCTCGGGCAGGGCCCGGTCCCGGCACAGCACCATCCGTGCGGCGAGCGGGGCTTCCAAGAGCAACCGCAGCAGGACGCTCTCCGGCACGGACGGGTTGAGCGCGAGCCCGGCGAGCCGACGGGTGGGGAGAACAGCGTCCGCCCAGATCTGCTCAGGCGTAGCCATGCCTGGTACCCCCAAGGTGTCGACCCGCCTGGTGGAGACGCGGTCCACGACTCTATCCGCCACGCACAGCCGCAAGACTGGGCGCCTCGGGCTGTCCGGCAACTGATCCTTCCGTCCACTCGTCCTACGGGGCAGGGCCGAGTGGACGGAAAGACATGGTGGAACGGACAGGCAGCGGCGGCGGAGCAGTGGCGGCGGAGACGTCGGTCGTACCTGGGGCGGGGAACCGGCGGGGGTGGGTGATCGCCGGGGTTGCCGTGGTCGTGGGTGGGGTGTTGGGGTTCCATCGCCTGGTGCCCAACTGGCCCGGGCGGCTTGGGAGTTTGCTGGAGTCCTTTCTGCCCTGGGTCGGGCTCCTCGTTATCGTCCTGCTCGTCGCCGCCCTCGTTCGGCGGTCCGCCGTTGCCCTCGTCGCTCTGCTGCTGCCGGTGGGCGCTTGGGTGCATGCCTTTGGTGGGTTGCTTCTGCCCGGTGGGGAGAGCGGTGGGCGGGAGCTTGTCGTCGTGCAGCACAACGTCAGCGATGAGAACCGGGATCCCGCCGGGACCGCCCGGGCGTTGAGTGCGGTCGGGGCCGATCTCATTGCGTTGGAGGAGCTGGTGGATCCGCAGTTGGCGGTGTACGAGAAGAGCCTCGCCGCCGACTATCCGCATCACTTCGTCCGGGGCTCCGTCGGGCTCTGGTCCAAGCATCCGCTCAGCGGTGAGCAGGTGGTGGACATCAAGCCCCCGAGCATCGAGGAGGGGTGGAGTCGGGGCGTGCGGGCCGTGGTCCATTCTCCGTACGGAGACGTCGCCGCGTACGTCGCCCACCTCCCCTCCGTCCGGGTCGGCGCCGGCGGGCTCGCGTCCCAGCGGCGGGACGAGAGCGCCGCGTTGCTGGGGCGCGCCATCGCCGACGAGAGCGTCGAGGCGGTCGTCCTGCTCGGGGATCTCAACGGCGTTGTGGAGGATCGGGGGTTGGGGCCTCTCACCTCACAGTTGGGCGTCGCCGAGCGCGGGTTCGCCTTCAGTTTCCCCGCCGCCTTCCCGGTGGCCCGGATCGACCAGGTCATGGCCCGTTCCGCCACCGTGGGCCACATCCGTACCCTGCCCGCCACCGGCAGCGACCATCTGCCCGTCGTCGCCCGCGTCGCCCTGGGGTGAGCGTCCGGCGGTCCGTAGCGCGTCCGCCTTCCGTACGGCTGCCACGCGTTGCCGCCAGGCCAGGTCATGTCCTCGGGGAACTCGTACGTGTCCGTGTCGACCATCCAACTCGCGTACGCCGTCGCCCTGCGGCAGTCCGCGCACTCCGCCTCGTCGCCCAGCGGGCGGAACACATGCTCCTCCCCCGGGCCCGCGCACGCCATCAGCTCCCTGACCGGGGCCGGCAGAGGCGGAACCGGCACCGGAGTCACCGGGCATTTCTGGATCAGGCGATGGCGCAGGAAGCCGACAGGGCGGTGGGCCGACAGCTGGAGCCCTCCACGTCTTGTACACGCTCTCATCACAATTCCGCTTCGCTTCCCGCATGCCCCTGATGTGCGCCCGTACGCGCTGCGAGCATCGGCTGCTCCACCGCACCTAGTTCGGCCTTGGGGGCAAACCATGCAGACGGGGAAGCAGTCTCGGCAGTCCTTGCGCGGAGCCCTCCGGATGCGCGTAGCGGTGGGAGCGGGCGCGCTTCTCCTGGTCCTGACCGGGTGCGGTGGAAGCGACGACGGCGCGAAGGAATCCTCCGTCAAGCGGACCCTGGCGCTCATGGACGACCAGCAGAGCGTGGACGCGGGCGACAGCCTGGACGTGGAGGTCCTCGACAACGACTCCATCACCCTGGAGAGCGGCGAACGGGCGGGCCTGCTCGACGCCTACGACCCCGCCGAACTGACCCTGACCATCGACACCGATCCCAGCCACGGGTCCGCGTCGGTGTCCGGGGCCACGGTGACGTACACCGCCAGGGACGGGTACGCCGGCGAGGACGAGCTGACCTACGAGGTCCGCGTGAAGGGCACCGAGGTTCCCGCCGCCACCGCCGTCGTCCGCATCACCGTCAGCGCGCCCGCTTCCTGACCGGGGCCCGGGCCCGGTGTCACTGCTGGAGATCGCGCAAGTAACGCGCCATCTCCCTGTACACCGCCGCCGAGTTGTCCAGATGGGCGTCATGCCCCGCCCCCGGGATCACGGCGATCCGCGTCGCGGGGTGCCGGTCCCGCATCCGGTCCGCCTCGTCCGGCTTCATCGTGCCGTTCTCGCCCCGCAGCACCAGCGCCGGGCAGCGGACCCGGTCCCAGGCGTCCCAGTAGTCGCGGTGCGCGTTCTCCTGGACCGTGGCCACCATCACGTCCCGGTCGACGCGGGGGTGCAGTCCACCGGGGCCCGGTGCGAGGCCCGCCGCCCAAGCCCGGCCCGCCGGGCCGCCGCCGAAGAACGCCTCGGCCGCCTCCACGTCCGGGAACGGCACCGGCCAGGAGTCCAGCCAGCGCCCGATCTGCTCCGGCAGCTCCGGGGCCGGGCCCGCCGGACCCGCCTCGATCAGAACCAGCGCGCGGCACACCTCCGGGTGGGCCGCCGCCGTCAGCAACGCGGTAAGCCCGCCCATCGACTGGCCGACCAGCACCGTGTCCTCTCCGGCCAGACCGAACCGGTGCGCCACTGCCCGTACGTCACGGACGTGCGCCGCCCGCGTCACGTCCCCGGGGCGGCGCGTGCTCGCCCCGCTGCCGCGCGCGTCGAAGGCGATCACCCGGTGCGTGGCCGCGAACCGGGCCGCCAGCGCCTCCCACTCGCCGCAGTGCCCGGCCAGCCCGTGCAGCAGGAGCAGGGGCGGGCCGTCTCCGCCGTGGTCGGTGCAGAAGAGGCGTACGGGGCCGGAGCCAGGCCCGTACGCCTCTTCTGCGTCCGTGACCGTCACCGTCACCGTGGTCGCCCTCGTGCTCGCTGCCCCCACTCGGACCCCAGCCTCTCCGTCTCCCCGTACCGCCCTCCGGCCGCGTCGCCCCGAACGCTAGCCTCGGGCTGAGTACCGAACCACGGAAATACCCACAGACGGCTCACAGAAAGCGATGGTGGCGGCGATGGCCAAGGTTCCGGCAGCGGCGGTGGCGGCGAGCGGGCTCGTCGGGGGGTACGGCGTCGCCCGGTGGACCCGGAAGCGGCCGCTCGGTGGTGTCGCTCTCGCCGCCGCCGGGGCGATGGCCGCGTACGAGTGGAACCGGCAGGCCGGGCCGCGTGCCGCCGCCGGGCTGAGCGTCGCCTATGTCGCCGCCTTCGCCGGGTCCCATCCGCTCGCCAAGAAGGTCGGCGCCTGGCCCGCCGTCTTCGCCGTCGCGGGCGGCGTGGCCACCGCCTCCTGGGCCGTCACCCGCCGGGCCGCCGCCCAGCGCTGAGCGCCGACCCGTATCCGGCGGGCCGCCCCGCTGAGCGCCGGCCGCGCCCGGCGGCCGCCCACCGCCGAGCCCGCCCCACGCCGAAGAAAACCCGGCCCCGACTGAACGCCCGCCGCCCCGCACCCGTACTCCCTTGCAACTCCCCCGCGTAGGCCGGGTGCGTACCCGTACCGGACACGACAGGACCGTACGGGTGCGCCCCCGGAGCGGCGGGCCCCAGAGGCCGCCAAGGCCCCTGCGAGGAGCCCCCCTCGGCCCCCTCAACCCCCCAGCGCATGCGACACCGTGTAGATCGCCAGGCCCGCCAGCGCCCCCACCACCGTGCCGTTGATCCGGATGAACTGGAGGTCGCGGCCGATGTGGGCCTCGATCTTCTTCGACGTCTGGTCCGCGTCCCAGCTCGCGACCGTGTCGCTGATCAGTGACGTGATCTCCGCGCGGTACGTCGTCACCACGTACACCGCCGCGTCCTCCAGCCAGCCGTCCAGCTTGCCCTGGAGCCGTTCGTCGCTCGCCAGCCGCGCTCCCAGCGACATCAGCGAGGCGCGCGCCCGCAGCCGCAGTTCGCTGCGCTCGTCCTCCGCCGCCGAGAGGATCATCGTGCGGACCGACGACCAGGCCGAGGCGATCACGTCCTGGACCTCGCTCCGGCCCAGGATCTCCGACTTCAGGCGCTCCACCCGGGCCCGGGTGTCGGCGTCGGTCTGGAGGTCGGCCGCGAAGTCGGTCAGGAACGTGTCGATCGAGCCGCGCGCCGGGTGCTCCGGCATGTCCCGCATCTCCGTGACGAACCGCAGCAGCTCCTTGTAGACCCGCTCCCCGACCCGCTTGTCCACGAACCTCGGCGTCCAGCCGGGAGCGCCGCCCTGCACCGCGTTCATCACCGAGTCGCCGTGCTCCACCAGCCAGTCGTGCGCCCGTACGCAGATGAGGTCGACGACCTTGCGGTGGCCGCCGTCCGTGACGACCTTCTCCAGCATCTTGCCGAGGCCCGGGCCGACCTCCACGGCGTTCGCCCGCCGGGTGATCGCCTCGCCCACCACCGCCTGGACGTCCGAATCCCGAAGGACCGTCAGCGCGCCGCGCAGCGCCGTCGCCAGCTCGGCGGTGACCCGGTCCGCGTGGGCCGGCTCCGCGAGCCACACACCGAGCCGCCGGCCGACCCCCAGAGCGTGAATTCGGTCACGAATGACGTCTCCGGAGAGAAAGTTCTCGCCAACGAAGGAACCGAGGGACTGTCCTAGCTGATCCTTCTTGGTGGGGATGATGGCCGTGTGCGGAATGGGCAGACCCAGCGGGCGCCGGAAGAGCGCCGTCACCGCGAACCAGTCCGCCAGCGCGCCCACCATCCCCGCCTCGGCAGCCGCTGCGACGTAGCCCGGCCAGCCCCCCACACCCGAGTTCTTCGCCCAGGTGGCCAGGACGTAGACGAGCGCGACGAGCAGAAGGAGGCCGGTCGCCGTGAGTTTCATGCGCCGTACGCCGCGCTGCTTCTCCTCGTCGGCTGCGGTGTACGCGAACGAGGCCAGCGGGCCCGCGCCCGCCCCCGCCCCCGGCTCCTGTTCCCGCCCCTGCCCCTGTCCCGGTGGCAGCGCCGCCACCGCGTCCTGCTCCTGCGCCTGCTCGTCGGATCCGGTCCGTTCCATCCGCTCCACCCGTCCGCGTACGCCTCGCCCCCGTGACGTACGCATTGTCCCTACCTCCCCTACTCCTGGGCCGCATGTGGAGTTCCCGACGGCCTGTCGCATCATGGGACCAGCACGATCATCACAAGGAGAACCACCGCACATGCCAAGGCGCCAGGGGTACGCCCTGCTCATCGCCCTCGTGGCGGGCACCGCCGCGCTCGCCGCCGCCGTCGCCTTCGCAACGACGCTGCTCTCCGGCCCCCGGTCGACGCCGCTCCCGCCCGCCGAGACCCAGGCCGCGGCCCGTAACCCGGTCGACCCCGCCGCCTCGGGCCCCTCGTGGGTCGCCACCTGGACCGCCGCCCCCGTCGGCGGCGAACCGGGCACCGAGGGCGGGCTCCCCGGGCGTACCGTCCGTAACGTCGTGCACACCAGCATCGGCGGGGACGCCGCCCGCATCACGCTGTCCAACCTCTTCGGCACGACCCCCCTGGTCGTCGACCAGGCCACCGTCAACACCCGGCCGGTGACCTTCAAGGGCGCCGCCACCGTCACCGTCGCCGTGGGCGGACGGGTCGTCAGCGACCCGGTCGTCGTGCCCGTGGCCCCCGACTCCGACCTCCAGGTCAGCTTCCGTACCCCGCGGGGCGGCGGGCCGGTCACGTACCACCCCTACACCCACCAGACGTCGTACCTGATCGACGACCGCGGCACCTTCTCCACCACCCACTGGCGCTATCTGACCGCCGTGGACGTCCGCAGCGAGCAGGCGCTCGGCGCGGTCGTCGCCCTCGGGGACTCCCTCACCGCGGGCAGCGGCTCCAGCACCGACGCCAACGCCCGCTGGACCGACGTCCTCGCCGACCGGCTGGGCGGCCGGTACGGGGTCGCCAACGCGGGCATCGCGGGCAACCGGGTCGTGGGCGTCGGCCGCGGCACCGGCGGCCAGTCGGGCACGGACCGGCTCGACCGGGACGTCCTCGGGGTCGCCGGGGCCCGGACCGTCGTCATCGCGCTCGGCATCAACGACGTACAGCAGAGCCCACAGGAGGCCGACCCCCAGCGCATCGTGGACAGCCTGCGCGCCCTCACCGACCGGGCGCACGCCCGCGGGCTCCGGGTCGTCGGCGCGACGCTGACCCCGTTCGAGGGCTTCCTCACCTGGACGCCCCAGCGCGACGCCGTACGCCACGCGGTCAACGAGCAGATCCGCTCGGGCACGGTCTTCGACGCGTACGTCGACTTCGACGCGGCGGTACGCGACCCCGCCGCGCCGAACCGGCTGCTCGCCGCGTACGACTCCGGCGACCACCTGCACCTCAACGACGACGGGTACCGCGCGTTCGGCGACCGGGTGGACCTGAAATCCCTGGACCGGGCCCGCGCGCCCCGGTCCGACGCGCTGTGACCCGCTGAGGAGAGCCGGAGGGCCCCAGAGCCGCTTGCGGGGCCCGAGGGCTCTCTCCAGAGGCGCTTGCGGAGCCCGAGGGCGCTCTCAGAGGCGCTTGCGGCCGCCGCCGGAGCCGCCTCCGTCGTCGTCCGGGCCCTCCAGCTCGCGTCGGCGGCGCGCCTCCAGCTCCGCCTCCTTGGCCTCCTTCAGCCGACGGCGCTCCGCCTTCGTCCGCTTGCGCTCCACGCCGACGCCGCCCATCAGGGCGAATCCGGTGATCCGCACCCTCGGGGAGTCCGGGGCGATCTCCCCGTCCTCGTTGGAGCCCTCGCCGAAGCCGCCCATGATGCCGATGCCTCTGACCTCGACGTTCAGCTCCGGCGGCGCGGTCACATGGATGCCGCCCATGATCGTGCAGCAGCGGATCACGATCTCGCGGTCCTCGAAGTGCGCCTCGCGCAGATCGATCTCGCCGCCGCCCCACATCGCGAACGCGGTGAACTTCCGGGCCACCGTCCAGCGGCCCTTCCGGTTGAAGCCGCCCCAGAAGGCGAACGCTCCCTTCGAGGTGGCGGCTCCGCCGACCCGCGCGGGCCAGTTCGCGGCGGAGCCCCGCAGTGGGGCGGGCGCGGACGAGCCGACGGGAGCGACCGCCGAGCCCGGCGCGGGCAGGTCCTGGACCAGCGGCTCCAACTCCCCGTGCGTACGGGCCTTGTAGGCCTTTTCGAGGCGCTGGTCGAACTCGTCCATATCCAGTCGGCCCTCGGCCACGGCCTCGCGCAGCAGTTCCGCGATCCGCTCGCGCTCGGTATCGGAGGCGCGCATGTCCGGACGTTCACTTGTCATACCGCGCAGCCTATTGAACACACCCGTTCCCGGCACAGACCCGCAGGCCCACGACCTGCGCGCGCCGCCCGGACGGGCCGGTGAGGGGCCGCGTCACGGCGCCGCCGACTCGTACATCCTCGCGATCACGGCCTCGATGTCCGGCTCCCGTACCGACAGGTCCACCAGCGGGTAGTCCGCCGCGATCCGCGCCACCAGCGGGGCCGCCGACGCCGCGGCGGGGAACGCCAGCCACTGGCGCGGGCCCTCCACCTTCACCGCGCGCAGGGCGGGTTGGCCCGCCCCGTCCGCCGACTCCAGCTGGATCGGGGGGAGTTCGCTCTCCAGGTCCACCACCAGCATGCGTTCGCTCTCCCCCGCCTCATGGAGTCCGGCGACCGAACCGTCGTACATCAGACGGCCGTGGTCGATCACCATCACCCGGTTGCACAGCTGCTCGATGTCGGTGAGGTCGTGCGTCGTCAGCAGGACCGTCGTCCCGCGCTCGGCGTTCAACTCCTTCAGGAACTGCCGCACTTTGGCCTTGGAGATCACGTCGAGACCGATCGTCGGCTCGTCCAGGTACAGCACCTCCGGATCGTGCAGCAGCGCCGCCGCGATGTCCCCGCGCATCCGCTGACCGAGCGAGAGCTGACGTACGGGGACCTCCAACAGCTCGCCCAGATCGAGGAGTTCGACGCAGCGCTCCAGATTCTCCCGGTAACGCCGGTCGGGGATGCGGTACATGCGGTGCATCAGCCGGTACGAGTCACGCAGCGGCAGGTCCCACCAGAGGGTCGTCCGCTGGCCACAAAAAATGCACTTGCGAAGTGGTTTCGTGTTACAATTAGTAACGAAGGAATCACGCAGTGCAGCAGGTCGCATCAACCACCGGTTACGTAGAACAAGCCCTCCGCCACGACTATACGGGGATGAATTTCGGCGTCCTCGTGCGCCTGTCGTTCGAGGCAAAGAAGGGCACCGACTACAAGGCTTCACCTACGCGCGGCGCGGAAATCAATAACCGCCTCGAACAGGTCAGGATCGCCACCGACTACATCGAGGAGCGCGGCGGCAAGGTCGTCCACATCTACGACGAGCCGCACACGTCCGCGTGGAAGAAAAAGCCTATCCCACAGCCGGACGGCACGGTGAAATGGCTCGTAGATCGGCCCGTCTTTGACGGCGCAATCCGAGACCTGAAGAAGGGTCTCGCTCCCACCGGCGAACCGATTCATGGTCTGGCCGTCATCGCTGACGACCGCTTGGCGCGAGACCCCCGACACATGGAAGACGCCAAAGAGGTCGTTGAATACCACGACCGCCCCATCATCGACGTGAGCGGTCTGCTCGATCTGCTCACCGAGGGCGGCCGTGAAGCCGCGCCGTACATCGTCCAAGCGTCGGCGCGGTACTCCAAAGCCATCTCCATGAAAGGCAAGATCAGCCACAAGTCACGGGCACGCGCCGGTATTCCGGCGGGCGGTCAACGGCCGTTCGGCTTCATGGAAGACAAGCGGACGCACAAAGAGGACGAGTCCAAGCACCTCAAGACGACGGCGGGTTGGCTGCTCGAAGACAAGCTGAACATGCACACCGTCGAACAGAAGTGGTTCGATGCTGGGTTCCGTACCTCCAAGGGCGGGTGCATCCCGAAGAAGACCATCAAGAACATCCTCCTGAATCCGCGCATCGCTGGAATCCGCACCTACCGGCAGCCGGACAAGCCGCTGTGGGAGCGCTACCTCCTCGACGGCGACGGCAACCCGGTAAAGGGCCAGTGGGACGCCATCCTTGAATGGGAAAGGTGGCAGAAACTTGTCTCGCTCCTTACGAGCGAAGACCGTCCATTCGCCGGTCAGTATCAGGGAGCCGTTAAGTACCTGTACTCGCTTGCCCTGCGCTGCGGTGAGTGCGGCGGACGAATCAGCGGACAGGCGAAGGAAAATAACCGCTTCGACTACGCCTGCAAGAACCCTGGGTGCGGCAAGGTCGCAGGAAGCGGTAACGCAATCGACGATCTTCTGACCCCTATAGTCCTGGGCGTCCTGTCGCAGCGCTCCGTCAAGGTAGAAGCCAAGGAGTGGGAGAAAGCCGACGAGCTACGCGAGCTGGAGGAAGAAAAGAACGCGCTGCTTCAACAGGCAAAAGAGTTCCCGAAGCAGGCAGCGTACGTGTGGCCGCTCGTGGGCGAGAAGGACGAACAGATCAGGAAACTCCGCAAGGAAAAGACGGCGCACGACCGCAAGCACACAGCACCGTCCATCACAAACGCCGTTGAGCGGTGGCCTGGGCTTGAACTGGAGCAGCGACACGCGCTCATCGCCGAGGTTTTCCAGTCGGTCATCCTGCATCGAGCCAAGAAGGGGAGCAACCGCTTCAACCCTGAGCGCCTGGAGGTTATTTACCACCAAGAATAGTGGCGACGCGCTGCCAGCGCTTACCTGAAAGCTTCGGCGCTCGGGCAAGCTGCAAAGCGATCCAGTCCTCTGCCTTCATCGGCCGGGGACTGGATTTTTTTATGCTCCGCGATTGATGCTTCGCCGATGACTGACTTTCGAGTTTTGTGCTTGGCATTGAATGTTCTCCGCTTATGTTCTCATTGTACTCCCCTCTCCGTTTTTTGTGTTCGTTTCGGTGTTGTAGTTCCATCAAACTCTATGGATTAACCCCTTATGAAAGCGCATAAATGGATGCAGGGCCAGGAACAAAGACCGGCCCGGAACCTACAAAACCGAGTGGAGCAGAAAGTGGCTATCGTAAGCCAGAAGGTCTCAGACCTCAGCGGTAAGCAGGGTGACGACAAGCAGTTCGCTGCGGTCGTCGTCCGACAGCACCCGGAGATCGACCAGCCGAAGGCGCTGGACGTGCTGGTGCCGGAACTCAAGCAGTTCCCGGACATCGGCGCGGACCTGGTGATCCTGGAGATCTCCATGCCCAACGGCAGCAAGCAGGACGTGTACGTGTCCCTGGAGGAGTTCAACAAGGCCGCCCCCAACATGAGCGAGGTCCTGAAGAACGCCCGAGGCACGCGCGGTCGGCTGCCCGGAACCCGTGTCGGCAACGGCAACGGGTAATCCCATTCCTCCGCCTCCCGCCAACGCTCCCGGCGGTTGAGGCGGAACCCCTCGCCCTGGTGACCGTGCAGGTCATCAGGGCGAGGCTTACTCACCTCTTTCGTGAGCTGCCCACCGGAGCGCAATTCGGCGCTCCGGTGAATCAGTCCCACGAGCGAGAAGGTATGTGGTCGCGTGATAACGGGAATCTTCGTCCCCGAGGACGAGACAAAGGAAGTCCGGTCCATCGAGATCGACGCGGAGAGCGTCGAGGACATGCAAGAACTGCTTGGTGGACAGTTTCATGTGCTGAACACCAGCACCCCGCCGGCCTCGCTGTTCTACAACGACGAATGGAGCGTCAAAGGACTGCCGCTCAACCGCCGCGCTTCGTACCTCCTGTGGCTGCACGCCAAGCACTACCGCACGGCAGCGGTAATCGGCGGGGATGCTCTCCTCACCGGTCCCGCTGATAGGCGGGGTATCACCAAGTCCGTGCCTGATGGCATGGTGAGCCTGCTCCTCGAAACCGAAGCGTACGCGGTGGAGTTCCTGAACAACCCGCGGAGCCCCTACATCCGGGACATGCTCACCTTCACCGAGTGGCCGGATGCGTATGAATACGCACTCACCTTGGTTCGTCGGTTCATGCACCTGACGGATGTGCGGGTGGTGCGGGCGTAGAAAGTCGCAGTTGCATCGAGGGATTGCCCGCTACCTATCCGGTAGCGGGTTCTCCTTTTTAATTGCACGCATACCCCTTATGCTGTATTTATTCGAACCTTTATGTTATAAACAATTTGGCTCTTCAAGAGAAATAAGAGACACCGAGGGTGGTTCGCCGTAATCCGGCTGAGCCGCCCTTTTTTGCGTCTCCGCACGTTCAAAATCCGAATCGAAGTTCGCAGAAAGAAGGTGAAGCGCGGTGCGTCAAGCATCACGCAGACCAGCAGTCCTCGTACTACTGGTGTTGGTCGCATCGCTGCTCGGGGTCATCACCCCGACCGCAGCGTTCGCCTCCAGCGACTACGACAACGTCGTGTACGCCAAGGAGCAGATAGAGATTCCGAATTGGGTCAACAACCAGTACGAGTATCTCGATGTTTCCTCGAACTGGTACAACTACGTTCAGACGGGCGCCGCGAAAGACTCGCTCGATGACGCTCGCGACAACGGCGGCCACTGGATGTTGGTCAACGGTCAGGACGACCTGTCCATCATCTGGAGCACTGACCCGTCCGTCTCCACGTCGTTCTTTTACGCCTACGGTCAGCCCTCATGGGGCATAGCACCCGGCTCAAGCAACACGTGGAACGTCATTCGGCTCAGCGCACAGAACGGTGTCGTTTCACAGACATCATTCTTGAACCAGGCCGGGCAGAATGTCATCTATCTCGGCAACAAGCCGAGTCCGATCCCGCGCACGGGACTAGTGTTCAGCACCTACCCCAACACAAGCGCGCCGGGCTACGAAGGCGAGCCCATTCCGACGGGTCCGCCCCCGGCAAAGTACGTCGCCATGGGGGACTCGTATTCGAGTGGAGAGGGCAACTCGCCCTATGAGGCTGGCACGGATCGGGACAACTCCAATCTCTGCCACCGCAGCATGACAGCTTACCCCCGTCAAGTTCAGAACACTTTCAACCTCGGAGCTACGGCGTTCGTGGCGTGCTCGGGGGCGGTGTCGGACTACATCATCAACGAGTACAACCAGGAGAACACAGAACTGCCGCAAGCGGCGTTCGTGTCCAGCAGTACCCAGCTCGTCACCATCACCATAGGTGGCAATGACGTCGGATTCGGCGACGTGCTCGCAACGTGCACACTGTCGACGACTGAGTCTGGGACGACAGAAGAAAAGCATCAGATCGAACACGATGCATGCATCCAGGCGATCGAAGATGCGCAGACTGCCGCGAGTAGTGCCGCCCTTCAATCCAAGCTCGAAACGATGTTCTCGGGAATCCGGTCGCTCGGTGGCTCGAATCTCCAGGTCGTCGTGGCGGGCTACCCCAACCTGCTCCCTGAGTTCACCGACATCACGGGAACCTGTGTGTGGGGAGATGGATATCCGAGCACCTCGGGACGAACGGTTGCGAGCGACGAGGTCCAGGCAGCGCGACAGTTGCACGACGATCTCAACGCTACGATCGCGGATGCGGTCTCGGCGACAAATGATGACCACGTTCACTACGTGGACCCCTCATCTGCATTCGCCGGACACGAATTGTGTCGATCGAATCCGTGGCTCTACAACGTGATTCCAAACCTCGACACGGTCTACCAGAGGGGGTCCTACCACCCCAACGCGTCCGGCCAGACGGCGTACGCAAGCGTCATTGAAGCGGAGGTGAACAGCTTCTCGTAGATCCGCAAGTGAACCTGCGGTTCCCTGAAGAGCCACGCCCCCAGGGAAACTTGGGGGCATCTTCATGCTATAGCATCAAGGTTTCATTTTTAGAAGCCGTAATGTTATTATTGATGGAGTATGGTGAATAGCACGACAGACAAAAAACTCAAAAAACGATCGAAGCGTGACATCGTTCTCCTGTATGCACTAGTAATCATTATCCTCATTGTCCTATACTTCGCCGTCAAGTGGTCAATCGATAACCTGCTATTTCGAGACTTCTTCAAGAGTTATAAGTTCTAGGCTTCCTTTCGGGGAAAAGTAATATGGCGCGCCGCGCCCGTTAGTGGGATGGAAGTGTGATGGCTTTCGGTTAGACCTCTCTTGTCGTATGCCTCCTCGCTTCTGTGAAATGCCTTAGCTCCTCAGCAGTTGAACAGTTCAAGCATTCTGTGTCATCATTAGGTATGGGCCATTCGAGCCGTTCGTCTTTACGCCGACAGTCGTTTCACTGTCATGAACTCCCCGGGCGAAACCATTCGCTTCGGTGTTGTAGCTTGCGCTTAATCTGTTGAACGAACTGTGCTACGTGTCCATAGTGAGAAGTAAGAGCGCGTACGTACGGCGGTGAACGCCGTGTACGGGAACGCTCACTTCCCCGTCACCAGTGTGCAGTGCAAAGCATTCCGCCGACGAGATCCCTCGTCAGGCTGGCTTAGTAGTGCCCACTTTCGGAAGTCAATCCAAACCGAAAGGAGGGAGATATGCCTACTAACGATAAGAACCCACGAGCCAGAGGAGCGCCACCTACCGGCCTCCGCTGGTCCGAAATTTACTTTGACCGCGAGTTGAGCAGGGCAGACGTTGTCCGAGGACTTCAACCACTCGCCTACCGTCCTCATGTCGGATGGAGCAGAAAAACACCGGTCGTCGTCTTTGAACTCCGAGCGACGTCCCGTTCGCTGCGCTGGCTGGTCGGCATGGACGAGCGCATCAGCGAGGAACTACCCGGCCAGTTGCAAGCCCAGCTTCCCGGCCTGGTCCTCGTGCCCCTGCCGAAAGGACGGCCCGGTTCAACCACCGTCGCCGCGAAGGTTCGGCCGACCAGCCTTACCCGGCCGCTCCGTGTGGACATGGCATCCAGCGTGAGCGCCGGACTGGCCGAAGCCGTGAGCGGTTTACGGCGCGGGGAAAGCGCCGTCGTGCAATGGGTTGTCGGCCCAGCGCAGCAGCGCGTGACGCGTCCGGAGCCGTTCAGCGTGGCCCGTGCTCTGGGAATGGTCGCCGTGGCTCAGGTGACGGCTCAGGACCGTAAGGAGTGGCGGAGCAAGGCCGCTGAGCCGCTGCTTGCTGTCCGAGGAACCATCGCCGCGCGAGCCGCGACACCGGGTATGGCAAGTGCGATCGTGCGCACGCTGGGCGAGTCGCTGCAACTGGTCGGCAGCGGCAATGCTGAACTTGCCGTTCATCGTCCCAGCCCTCGTGACGCGCACCAGCTCGACCACGTAAGCGGTCGAGGTATCCGGTGGTCCGGAACGCTCAACGTGGCGGAGCTGGCGGCCGTGCTCGGCTGGCCGGTAGAAGGAGCCGGAGCACTACGCACGCTGCGCGGACGCCAGTACCCGGCACCTTCCGATCTGCTCGTGCCGGTGGGTGCGCCAGTTCCACGCGCGGACCGGGTGCTCGGCGCCGGCCTGCACCCAAGTCAGCCGGATCAACTGGTCACGCTGCCGACGGAGAGCGCCCTTCACCATCTGCACGTCGTCGGGCCGACAGGAAGCGGTAAGTCCACCCTGCTCGCCCGGCTCATCACGGCGGACATGGAGGCCGGGAAGAGCGTGCTGGTCATCGAGCCCCGCGGGGACCTCGTAGAAGACGTGCTTCAAGCCGTCCCGCCGGCGCGGCGCCAGGACGTCGTCATCATCGAGCCGGGCCGGTCGGCTCAGGTCGTCGGCTTCAACCCGCTCCGCGGACGAGCCGAGGACGCCGAGGCCCGCGCCGATCACCTGCTGCACCTGTTCCACGCGCTCTACGACCGCAGCATCGGCCCGAGGAGCAGTGACGTTCTCCTGCACGCGTTCATCGCGTTGGCCCGAAGCACCAACGGCACGCTTGCGGACGTTCCGGTCCTGCTGACCAACGCAGCTTTCCGCCGCCGCATACTCGCGGAGGTCTCAGACCCGCTCGTCCTCGCGCCCTTCTTCGCCTGGTACGACACGCTCTCCGAGGCAGAGCGCCAACAAGTCATCGCGCCCGTGCTGAACAAGACACGGGCGTTCTTGACCCGCACCGCCATCCGCCGCTTACTCGGCCAGGCCACCCCGCGCTTCTCTATGGACGAGTTGTTCACTCGACCGCGCATCGTCGTGGTGAACCTGAACACCGGCGTCATCGGGGAGGAGACGGCCGCCCTGATCGGCGCGCTCCTGCTGACGCAGTTCTGGGAAGCGATGCAGCGCCAGGCGTTGACCCCGGCCGTCAACCGCCGCCCGGTCATGGCCGTAATCGACGAGGTACAGAACTACCTCCACTTACCGGTGGACCTGGGCGACATGTTCGCCCAGGCGCGCGGCCTTGGCGTCGGCCTGACGGTTGCTCACCAGCACCTCGCCCAGCTTCCCGCCCGCATGAAGGCGGGCATCCTCGCCAACGCCCGGAACCGCGTGGTCTTCCGCCCCAGCGTCGAGGACGGAGCGCCGTTGGCCGCCGCGCTCGGTGGCGAGCTGAGCGCGCAGGATCTCGCGCTACTCCAGGCGCACGAGGCGTACGCCGACGTGCTGACGTCCCACACTCCCCGCCGGCCGTTCCTGGTTCGGACGCTTCCACCGCGCACCGCGGCGGCCAGTGATCCTGCCCTTCTACGCCGCGAGAGCGCGGCACGGTTCGGCACGGACGGCCCGGCCCTGGACGACGAGCTACGCCAACGCTGGCAAGGACAACCCACCACGCCCGACGCACCTATCGGCCAGAAGCCACGGAGGCAGGCATGACGGGCTGGTCGCCTGCTTCGCCTCGACCTTCGTTCCGCGTTGGTCGCGGTAGCCGCTTCTCCTCTGTCGTCGTCCCGTTTGTGCCAAGGAAACTCTCACCGTTACGAGGTATCTCACGATGAGGTCAGCTCGTTCTACCGGCGGCCAGGTCGAGCGGCTGCGACGGCGACTCAGCGAGCGCGACGCGTCGCTGCTCGGCGCCCTTCACCGCGTGCGCATCCTGAGTCTGCGGCAGATACAGCGCCTGCTTGTTGCAGATGGTTCGCCCGCTGCCCGGACTCGGCGCACGCAGCTTTGGATGACCCGGCTTACCAAGCTCGGCGTCGTGGTCAGGTTCTCCCGGACCATCGGAGGGATACGGGCTGGCTCGTCCGGCTACATCTACGGACTGAGCGGGCTTGGTCAAGCCGTCCTCGGTGTCGGCGGCCCGGCCGGAGGCAAGCGCCGCCGTGTCTGGGACACCAAGCCGTACTTCCAAGACCACATGCTGGCCGTCGCTGAACTCTACGTTCAAACCGTCGAGCAGCACCGCGAAGGTCACGGCGAACTACTCGCCTTCGACGCTGAGCCGTCAGCCTGGCGGCACTTCACCGGTCCCGGCGGCGAGCTGGTCGTCGTCAAGCCGGACGCCTACGTGAAGCTCGGCACGGCCGCCGTTGAACGCAGCGCGTTTGTCGAGGTGGATATGACTACCGAGGCACTGCCGACCATCCACAAGAAGAACGGCCGGTATGTGGATTACTGGCGTTCTGGTGTCGAGCAGCAACGGCACGGCGTCTTCCCGCGCGTTGTCTGGCTCGTCCAGAACGTCCAGCGGGGCCACAAGATCCGGGACGCCATCGGGAAGCTCGCCACCGACACCCGCGAACTCTTCCACGTCGGTCTCATCGACAAGGCGGCGAAGACACTCGCCGGAACGGAGGAGTGCCCACTATGTACGTGATTTTCCACAGGGGTCGCGGCCCACCTGGGCATTCACAAGCAGCACAAATTGAGTTACAACAGAAGGAGGAACATATGGAGGAAAAGAACTTACAGACCAACCAACAGCCGGCCACGGGCTTAGAACCCGAGCTTCTTACCGTGCGGGAAACGTACCTCAGACTACGGATCAGTAAGTGGAAGCTCTACGACCTGTTCCGCCGCCGACTCATCGACTCGGTGCAGATTGGTAAGCGACGGTTCGTTACGCCTGCTGCTCTCCAGGCATACATCCAGCGAATCACGCGGGAGTCTATGGCCTGATGGCTCGCCGTAACTCCAACGGCGAGGGCACTATCTACCGGCGTAAGGATGGGCGGTATGACGGTGCGGTCTACGTCCTCACTACTAGCGGAACACGGAAGCGGGTGCGCGTCTACGGCGCGACCCGCGCCGAGGTAAGCAGGAAGCTAACCGAAGCTAAGGCTAAGAATGACCAGAGCATCCCAGTCAGTGATAAACCCTGGATGCTCGGCGACTATCTTGACTACTGGTTAAAGGCCGTAGTCAAACCTAACCGACGCCCCGCAACGTACGCTCAGTGCGAGACGATCGTTCGGCTATATATAAAGCCAGGACTCGGCAAGAACCCCATCAATAGGTTGTCTGTCGCCCTTGTGCAGCGCTGGGTTAATGAACTGCTTGGCGGAGGGCACTCGGTCTCAAAGATTCACGTTATCCGCAAGGTTCTCAGCGCGGCTTTGACGCGGGCCGAACGCGAAGAGCTGATTGCGCGCAACGTAGCCCGTCTGGTCGAGCTGCCACCTGAAGAGCGGAAGGACGTTAAACCGTGGAGTGCGGAGGAAGTCAGTCGGTTTCTAGAAGCCGTAAGCTCCCATCGTCTATACGCCGCATACCTGATGCTCTTCTATGGATTAAGGAAAGGAGAGCTTCTCGGCCTGCGTTGGCAGGACATAGATGTTGCCAACTCAAAGATCCACATACGGCAGCAGTTACAGCGTGTGGGGCGAGAGATTCTTATCGGCCCCCTGAAGACAACCAAGAGCCGACGTGACTTGCCTCTGTTAGAGCCTGTGAAACAAGCACTCGCCGCATACTACGAAAAGTACGCGATAGAGGGAGCCGACTTAGTCTTCACAACGACCGAGGGAGGTCCGATAGATCCCGGCAACTTCCTGCGCGATTTCAAGAGGATCTGTGGAAACCATGATCTTCGTGTCATCTCCGTTCATACTATTCGTCACACAGTTGCAACCCTCCTCAAGAGTCGCCGTGTGCCAGACCGAGACATCCAGTTAATCTTGGGGCACTCTCGCATTGTCACGACTCAAGAGGTGTATCAGCACGACGATGATGAATCACGTCGCGCAGCCTTGCAGGGCCTCGCCGGTTCTCTTCTAGACCCCACTCACACAAAAGCAGCCCGGGACGTTCGTCCTGGACTGCCGTGGAGTTTCATTGACGGCAACGGTAGCCGTCGACTTAGCCGTCAATTCAACAATCTTGTTGACGGAGATACAACAGATAACTTTGGTGGAGCATATCGGATTCGAACCGATGACCTCTTCCATGCCATAACAAATCACGGCAGTGCCCTTCAGCGTGCAACAGAGGTGAAGCGAACTTTGGAAGCACGCAAAAGGGCGTGGATGTTGGGTGTAGTTGCCGTCAACTTAGCCGTCAAAATTTTGAAGTAAATACGGCTGCGGCAAGACAAATAAAGCTCGTCCAAATGAGTATCCAGGCGGTGGGTCTTCCGTACTCCCGCAACCAACCCGACTTCGGGAACTCTAGAGGATGCTTCAGTCGGTATTCTGTCAGCTTGCTGTGTTGTTGTGGTTTCATTTCCGCTAGCTCATCACCAAGGAGCAGGATGTCGAGATGTCTACCTTTAAGAAATGTCTCACGTTGCATGGCCTGGCCGATGAGTTCCAGTCGTGTGAGATAGCTAAAGTGGAGAGCAAGACCAGACATGAGAGTAGAAGCGTAGATCCATATGTCAGTTGATAGGTGAAGTTGGAGAGCTGTCAGGCTTGCCGCTAAGAGTGCGAGACTGAAGGTGCTCATATCTCTGATGAGTGAGACCTCCTGCGCGAGAATCATCTTATTCTCCGAGCTGAACATCTCATACTCGCGCTCAAGCATCTTGTATTGAGTCGCGGCAGCCTGTTCTAAAGATAATGGATCACTCAGGGGCATCGTCTATTTTGTTCTCCGCCCAGGCCGCTCGCCCATAACTTGAACTATGGCCTCTTTGAGAGCTTCTATGCTCTCGTCATCATAGTTGCCAATTGCGTCAAGCTGACCACGCATGCCTAATCCCCGCATAAACATGTCGGTAATGCGCTTCGATTGTCGGTAGTCGTACTGCGTATCTAGGACATGAAAGAAAGCATCCAATGCCCGCCTCGTGCCCACTTCTTCAATTAACGCCATCGAAAAGGCATCCATTGTGGCGTGCGTTAAGCGCCAGTCCTGATGTTTCTTATAAAGCCACGCCAGGATCACGATTGATATGATTAAGAGCGTAAGTATCATGCCGTTTATTATGACACATTGCTGCGTCTCGTTAATGAATCGACATGCATTCACAACCTCATCAATGCTGGTACAAGTTCGCTAAACATAAACACCCGCACCATCTCGCGCCGCTCTTCAGGGAGTCGCCGGAACAGTCGCTCCAGCTCTGTCCTACGGCCAGGATGCACCACCACGAACACCACATACGGGAAGAACTCCTCTTCACTCGCCAATGCGGCCTGCCAATAGCCGTTCAGCTTCTCCGTGATCCGCTGAGGTCGTTCTGAGCCAAGGTCGGCTTCCAGGAAGTAGCTGCCGCTCCGCTGCTGTCCTGGGAAGTCCAAGGAAACGAACAGGTCAGCCCGCACTGGAGGAACTGAGACTTCTACCGCCCATTCCTTGAAGCTCAAGACACCTGCCCTTTCGGCCTGCCGCAAGGAGACGTACGTATCTGCGATCAGAAGCGCGTGATTACTGACGTTCGGCGCTGGGCGGCTTTCTGCGCCGACTAGAACGCGGCCATATCTGCCGAGCTGATAGACGTAGGCGCCGGCGCCTCCTTGGTCGCCGCTACTTCTCCTGCCGACCCGTGCGAGATAGCCGAGTCGAACCAGCCGGGAAAGCACTCGGTCCGGCACGCTGTGGGACCGGTCGGCAAAGACGAGTTCGCTTATGTGGGTCGAGGCGAGTTGAGAGAACTGCTCAACCAGCCGCACGACTTCAATGTCTCGGGTAGTGAGCTGCATGGGTGGGTCCTCCTCGCAGTGATAAGGGCCGGTACTCCCGCAGGTCAGAGGTGGCGCAGGTATAGGCGTACGCCTACGGCTGGCCTACGGGGTTCGCCTACGGTCGTGGGGTACTGGTGAATGATTAGCGGGGTCCACCGAACCGGGGCCTGCGGGTAGATCGAGTCGAGGCCGGCCTGGCGCCGCGGCGCTGTTGGATCTCGGCTTCTACTGCGCTTACTGGGCGGCCGTAGGTTTCCTGGGAGTGGGCGCGTGCTTCGTCAGCGAAGCCGGTTTCTTCTACCGGTAGCTGTGTGACCGCAGTAAGGGGAGCGCTGACGCCGGAGTGAGTGGCGAGCTTGGCGATCACTTCAAAGCGGCCCAGGTGGATGATGTCGTCTTCGGTCACACTGCCGCCGAACCCGCGAGCAAGGTTCTTGGCCTCGTCGCCAGACGATTGGAACGCAATCTTCGAGCGGGCATTAGCGTCCGTTGCGTCTTGGAGTTCACGGCCGAGCTGCCCGAGGTACTGATGAGCTACGGTCATGGCAAGGCCGAGCGAACGGGCCTGGGCGAACATGTCGGCCGGAGCGATGGGCAGTGCCAGAAAATCCTGAAACTCGTCCAGATACAGCATGGTTGGACGAGCGGGATTAGCGGCCCCGCCCTGCACCGTGCTCCAAACTGAGTTAAGGAGCAGGCTGCCGAGCAGTCCGGCCGTGTCCTTTCCCTCGACGGCCTGGCCGAGGTTGACGAGAAGAATCTTCTCCTTGCGGATGATGGTCCGGATGTCCACCGTGCTCATGCTCTGTCCGATGATGTTCCGCAGCGACCGCCGAGACGTGAGCTGCCACGTCCGATCCATGAGCGGCTTGAAGTAGAAATCCCGCTTCGACTTCGGCATAGCTCGAATGTCTGCCCACCACGACGCCAGCTCCTCGACCTCCGACACACCCTCGATGACCCGATCCGAAAACTCCTGTTGCGTCGCCGTCGGCACGGCCAGCGGTTGGATATCCGCGAACGTCAGTTTCTCCGTGATGCCGGTGGTCATCATGAGCGTGAGCACCAGGTGGTAGAAGCCCTGTCGCACGCGGACGCCTCGGGCGTCCTGCGGATACAGATGGTCGAATAGCCGCTGCATGTCGGCGGCCACCACGTACGGGCTGCCCTGCAAGATGTTGAAGCCCACTGGGTTTTTGGTGTCGGTCACGTCCAGGAGGACGACGTCCTTCACGCGATGTTCCGGAACGCGGGCCAGAGCTTCGGCGAAGAGGTCACCTTTACTCTCGATAAGGATGATTCCCCGGCCCGCCTCCATGTCCTGAGCTATCAGGTTGGCGAGAAGTACCGTCTTCCCGCTGCCAGTTGGGCCGACGACATGCAGGTGTTTGGCCGACTCCACGTAGTCGAGCGCGACCAGTCGTTCCGCTCCAGGGAAGTTGGATCGCCCGATCACCCTGCCCCGCCTAGGAATCGAAGCAGCGGCAACGAGCTGGCGCGTGCGCCGCCCCGGAAGTCCGGCCACATGCGGTGAACCGAGCGGCCACGCCAGAAGTGCGGCCAGCTCCGACGCGGCGAGCTGCATTGGAAAGAGCGTCGGTGCCTCGGCGGACTGGACCCGCTGTACGATCCGGCTCGGGAGCCCAACGCGTTTCTTGAGTCTGTTGGAAGCCGTGCCCGCGCCGGAGAGGCTGGTCCGCACTCTCCCAAGCAACCGGCCGGCCTCGTCCTGGTTGGCGGCCTTCACGGCAACGCGCAGCAGCGCGAGGAAGTTCGGCTCGCTCAGCTTGTCGCGGCGGTCGGTGATTTCGTCCCACCTACCGTCGCCTTGCAACAGCCCAATAACTCCGTGTTCTCGCTTCCTTGGTGGTGCCGGTGATCGCTCACGGAGCGCGGGCGAGACCACCCACTGAAGAAGCACCGCTTCACCGCCGCGCAGCCCTTGCAGGCTCGCCAAAATGGACGTCGAAAGACCCTCGGCACTCACGACACCGAGCCCGCGTCGCGGGTCCTGCTGACCTAGCTCCACCGCGGCCGTCCATTGGTCGAGCGGTTCCTCCTCGCCCGCCGGCGTAGCCGTAGAACCGGGGATAAGGGAGCGCAGCTGCGGGACGACGAAGTCGGCCAGACCTCCTGGT
Source organism: Streptomyces sp. PTY087I2 (assembly GCF_001687325.1). GTDB lineage: Bacteria > Actinomycetota > Actinomycetes > Streptomycetales > Streptomycetaceae > Streptomyces. The sequence goes on from NZ_LZRD01000020.1 coordinate 55,251, forward strand.
GCGCGGAGCCGGTAAGAGATGCCGAACTCATCCGCCCGGACCTCGAAGACAAGGCTCGGCACACCAAGCAGGCGCCGCGGCCCGGTGAGAAGCGTGCCGCTCACCGAGCGCAGCCACGTCGAGATGGCGTCGGCTTCAAGGTTGGCCGGGAAGCTCAGATGAAAGCTGCGTCGGTCTGCGGGCCGCGGTGCCATGATGGTCACTCCCTTTCACCACTTGAACATGCGGTAGTAGATGAAGCCGAGCACCAGCACGACGGCGGTGGCGCTGACGAGGTACGGCACGAGCGGTTGAACGGCCCACCACAAGACGCGGAACGTCAGGGCGGCCAGTAGCAGGGTGAGCAATATGCTCCGGGCTTTCTTCACGTTTCCCTCCTGGGAGTTGGTGCCGCCGACCAAACACACCCGCCGGCGGGCAGTTAGAAGGGGGCGCATCTTGGCGACACGCCCCCTTCTGGTGGTCGAGGTGGCTTCGGCCTCGCGGCTGCCTTCCTCGTTCGCACCTTCACCGGCGGGGGTAGCCCTGTCGTTCCTGTGCGATCCGGTACACGACGTCGTCCATCACCTCGTTGTCGTGGAGGTAATTGCGGACGTCCCTCTCGATCAGCCGCGCCCGGCGGCGGTGCTCGGCTCCTCCAGCACCGCCGCGCCGGTAGAAGACGTACGCCCCGATGCCGACCGGCGTTCCGAGGATGACGAGCACCCAGATGAATCCCAACCACGCCATGACCCCTGCTCCTTCTGGTTGTTGGTATTCGAGAGCTTCATGCCGCCACGTAGCAGGTGCGGCAGAACGAATTGCCGCCCCGGCCGTAGCGCACGGTCCTTCTGGTCTGGCTGTGCAGCACGTACCGCACGAACCAGGGCCGCAGAATGAGCGCCCAGTACCTCCACGTCATGACGACTACCTCCTACTGCGGTCGTGCTTTGAAGTGGTGCCTCGGTTCTTTCGGGCCACGGCCCGCATTTGGCGCATCGTGTCGTTCTTACGAGCGCGCATCTCGGCGTACATCTCCAGCGGCGTTGGCCCTGCCTCGTCCTTACGTTCCTTCCGCTCGGAGAGGGTGACGACGATCCACGCCACTCCGAGCGGAAGAAGGACGAGAGCGAACAGCGCCACGCTGCCGATCACGTCGGAGAAGGACATCTACCGACTCCGGCCCCGGCCGAAATCCCGGATGTCGCGGGCCGTGGTGCGGGCGTACTCCTGGACGATCGGGATCAGGAGAGACGCAACGTACTGGTCTTCGCCCGCCAGTTCACGGGCGAGGTTGGCCACGTCGGTGACGTCCTGCATCCCGTCCTCGGTCAGCTTCTTGCGGAGCATGGCCTTCAGCTCCTCGTGCTGACCGTGCGCCGCAAGCTGGAACAGCTCGATGTCCGCCCGTTCTACGGCCGCCCGCTGCCGCCTGGTCGGACGCCGGGCCATCTCGCCCCGGCGTCCTCCGCCACCTCCGAAGAGAGCCAGTTCGTTACCCATGACCGCCGCCTCCTTGTTCTCTTCGCGGGCACGTGCGTGCCTGCGTCATCAAGGTGTGACGGAGGGCGGAGGACAGTACAGGACAGCAGGACGGACACTTCCTTTGTCCTCTGGTGTCCCGTGCTGTCATGGGATACTGACCAGCACTGATGCGCTAGTTCGGAGGGAGCCACGTGAGCGACGTTGAGAAGCTGGTGGCGGCGTTCAAGGCGCTCCGCAACGACATGGGGCTGACTCCGGAGAAGCTGAGCGACTACGAGGGTGGTTGGCTTCTCGACCTGCTGCTGACTCCTGGCGACCCAGACGCCGGGCTCGGCGTGCTCGCCGCGTTGATTGAAGCCATCCCAAGTGAAGAGTCCGCTTCAATTGTCGGTGACTTTAGCCGTCATAGAAGTAAAAGAGCGGTCGCTAAGGCGGTTGGCGTAGCCCTCGCAATCGGTACTGACGATGACGGAAAGGACTTCGCGTCCCACGGAACTCTAGTAGCCCGCCGCGACTGGGCCTGCGGAGTGAAGCCCTACGCACCCAGAGGGGAATGCTTCTTTCCAGGCGGCATACCTCGAACGCATAACCGCTGGGAGGACGACAACGGCTTCCCTGCCCTTGCTCGCCTTATCTTGCACCGCAGAGCCGTAGCTGAAAAAGATGCATTCCAAGCGCAGGCTCACCGTAACCTCAACTCGGCAGGTCATGTCGAGCCATTCAGCCCCGTAGTCGCAACCATCCCAGAAAGGGAACCTGACACCGCTTCCCCTCTGCCTACCAATGCGACCCCCTCGGGATCGCGCTTTAACCGCATGAAGAGCTGGATCAACAGCAGAAGAGGAGACTACTTCGACAGATTCGACATGGTGGCAGACCATCTGACGCGAGGAGAGCGCCTCTTTTTCTTTGCGACGCTTATAGGACTTCCCTTCCTTGGTGGTGCGGCTGCCGCGTTCGCTTTCATTGAGATGCTGCATTCAATACATTTGACCAAATAGTCTAAATGTGCTATAAATAAGAAGAATCGCTTTTAGCGGTCGCACCTGTACCTCAACTCTTCGGATGCGGCACCCTGTCTACCTAATTGGCTGACAGTGTGCCCCACCCGAATCGAGCCAACGAGGTACACAACATGTCGGAACTCATTTCTTCTGACACCGGAAAGCCCCACCGCAAGAACGACCTGCGCAATCTCGGCTTCGAGCCGGGAACTGTCGTCGTCGACCAGAGGTGCGGTTTCACCCTCGATGACCTCAAGACGGCACTCTTCAGTTCGACGTACCGCGATCCGAAGACCCTGCCGGTCGCACTGCCCGAGGGGCGCACCGTGAAGGTCGCCGTTTCCTTGGCAGAGCCGCGCTACGCCGTCGATTTGATGACGATGGACGATGACGACTACCACGGCCCGGTCGCCTTCTACCCATACCCGGACTGGTACATCGAGGGCTGGGTGGACGACGGCATAGCCACGGCCACTGCCCAGGGCCTCCGCGTCCGCATGTACGTCTACTACGGCGGAGATCGTCCCGACGACTCCGACTTGGTAGAGATGTACGCCCAGATCATCCCGACGAGCGGCACGACGGAGGGCGACATCTTCTGCGTGTAAGCCTGATCCCAGACGACTGAGTCCCGACAACCGCCACCCCGACCCCGCGCAAGCGAAGAACACCCCGTGTCCGCTGCGCGGTCGGGGTGTTCTTCGTTGTGGGGCTTTGAACTTGTGCTGTCGCCGTAGGTGGCGACCTTCAAGGGTCGTCTGACACGTAAGGCGGCATCACTGCCACTCTCCCGGCGTCGCCACGGCGTAGTTCGCCGTCGTTACACGAAAGCGCTCATGACCGGTGTCGCGGACGTGCTCCGCGATCCACTTATTCAGCTTGTCTCTCTCGACTTCTTCGCCCGACCGCGCGCCGCAGTCGGCATCGTCTCCGGTGACGCACTCGGCGCTGTAGGTCGGTTCGGCGGTGTCATCGGTGCGGATGTCGTAGTTGCGGAAGCGGAACGTCTTCGAGGTGCCCATGCCTGCTCCTGGGACGTCGGTGGATGAGAGGACGCTTGGAGCAGTCACAGCCGCTCGCGCAGCCCGACGAGGACACGTTCAAGAAGAGCCGTCTCGACCAACTTGAACGGCCCGTCCTTGGGCGGTCGGACCGCCTTCGGCACTCGCTTCGGAAACGCGGGTGAGCTGGGCATCGAGTGCGGCGGGGAGGAAAGCTCGAACTCAGCCCAGACGATCTTGCCGCCCGCCGGCGGTTGGAAGATGCCCCACCTTTCACTCAGCGCCTCGACCAGTGGAAGTCCCCGCCCGTTCTCGGCGTCCGCGGTCGCGTCTTGTTTCTCGGGTACATCGGCGCTGCCGTCCCACACCTCGATGTACAGCCGCGTGTCTATGACGCGGAGCTGTACGGCGATGATGTGGTGCGCCTTGATGTCTTCCCACTTGGGTTCGGCGTCGGTGAGGCCGGTTGCCTTGATGGCATTGGTCGCCAGCTCGCTGACAACCAGCTCGGCGTTGTCGATGTAGTCGGGTAGCTTCCAGCAGTCCAGCATGTGCCGGACGAACATTCGAGAACAGCTCACCGCCGTGAACACGGCCGCAAGACGGAGGCTGGAGACCAGGAGGAAGGAAGGACGTTCGGTGGTCGGTGCGTTCACGGCGGAGTCTCCGTGCTGGAAGGTCGGGCCGGTGGCAGGAGCGGAGTCACCGCCACAGGCCCGACCGGTTCTTTGGCGCGTCTCAGCGCGCAGGGACGCGCTCAGCGAGGGCGACTCGCTGGCACGGGAAGGCACAGCCGCACACGGCGCACAGGCCGTGGTCGTCGGTGTGCTCGTTCACGACCACCGTGGCAAGCGCGTTGAGTCCATCGCGCTCTACGGCCAGGCGCTCGGGAGCGGTCGTTGCAGTCACGCCGCTTACGTCTCGCTCGGAGCGAAGAAGCTCAGGAGGCGGTCACGGATGAACGCGGCCGATTTCTCGGGCGGCCCCTGGTTGCAGTCCACCCGCAGGACATCGAAGCCCGCTTGTACCAACCGCTCCGTGGCCTGGCGGTAGAAGTGCGCTTCGACGTGGCTGCTGCCCGGCGAAAGCTGGAAGCGGTTATGCGCTCCCCGGTCGTGCAGCCGTTCCGAGATGACCTCGGGGTCAGCTTCGAGGATGACCGCGAGGTCGGGACGTTCCACCTCGGCGTTGAGGTTCCAAAGGAACGCCGGGTCCACCCCGTCGAACCGCTGCATCACCAAGGCGGACGGAAGGTAGCGGTCACTAATGACCGTCTGCCCCGCCTCGGTGTGCTTGCGGACTTCCGTCTCCACGTGGTGGTAGCGATCCGCCGCGTACAAGCACGCCAGGGCGTGACCGGTGACGGTCTCGGTCAACTCGCGGCAGAGCTGACCGATAGGACCGGTGGACGGCTCGGCAGTCACGTGCACCTGTTCGCCCGCCGCAACGAGCATCTGGGCCAGGTGGTGAACGATGGTGCTCTTGCCTGCGCCGCTGGGGCCGTCCACGCTGACGAACATGCCTCGGTCGTGGTCAGAAAAGGGCCGGAGTTTCATCCGTACCCCCTTCCGGCGGTAGACCGCGCAGCTCTTCCAACGAGCCGGCCACCGTGGCGAGCTGGACGAAAAGACGGGCCGTAACCAAGGCGTCGTACCCCGCTCGGTGAGGGCGCATGTCATGCGGCAGCCCCTCGGCAAGCTGGAGCGCCTCGACCAACGAACCGAGCCGGAAACTCATCTGGTCAGGCACGAAGCGCCGTGCGAGCTTGAGCGTGTCGAACACCTCGGGGCACGTCCAGCCGGGCATCTTGCGCCGAAGAACGTTGGCGTCCACGTGGGCGTTGTGCGCCACGAAGGCCGAGACGCCCAACGCCTTGAGAACGTCGTCCTTGATGTCCGCGAACAGCGGGGCGTCGGCCACGGCCTTGTTGCTGATGCCGTGAACGCGCTGCGCCATCGGTGTGATCGCCTGGTCGGGACGAATCAACCACGACATCGGCTCCCCGATGACGCCGCCGATGATCGGGACGGCGGCCAGCTCCACGAGGTCGGGCGGCTGGTGACCGTTCCCTTCCACGTCAACGACCGCGTAGGAGAGTTCCGTCCAGTCAGCCATCTTGCGCGCCGTCCTTCCAGCCGATTTCTGCTCGGCCATGCCGCCGCTCCCGGTGCGGGTGCCGTACGTCGTGCACCTGGAATCCGAGGGCGTGTTGCAGGTAGTAGCGCGGCTGCTCCGTCTCCAGCCCGGAGACGATAGCCGCGTGTTCCGTGACGTCCACGACCACCAGACCACGAGCCTCCGGAAGGTCAGCGGCGACTTCCCGCAGCCGCTTCGCGGTCGGGACGCGGTGTGCATCCTTGCAGCGGTCGAGCTGCGCCAGCGGGCAGATGTCGCAGAGTTCAGGAACCCCGTAGTGGCCGTTGTAGTCCGGCAGTTCATGGGCGTAGGCCACGGCGCACGAGGTCTTGCGGAACAAGGAGTCGCTGCCGGCGAAGGTTGAAAGGACGCGCCTTTCCAGCGTCTCCGGCACGATCTTGCGCCGGGCCGTCTCGTCGTACGGCTCGGGCAGGTTGTTCGCCTTGTAGTAGTCCGCGATCTGGTCACGGTAGAACAGCCCCGTGAAGACCGTCGCGTCGGCGTGCTTGCTCAGCTCGTACGCCTGGTCGAGGTGTTCCGGTGAGTCGTTGAGACCAGGCACCAGCGGACGCCAGTAGAGAACCGTGCGGTACCGGCGTTCCCGCGGCGCGCTCATGAGCTTCAAGGACTCGGCGGCGACGTGCGACGGGTAGGGCTCGATGTCCTTGTTGTCGATGCCGGAGTACGTGAACAGCAGTGTCAGCTTGATGTGCTGGAGCTGGTTGAGCCGGTCGATGTCCTCGGGCTTCATCTGGTGCCTGGTGATGACGAGTACGTGGTTCGTCAGCTTCCGGGCGTCCAGGTCGTCCAGCACAGCAAGGGTGTGCGGCCGGACCACTGGCAAGAACGGGTCGGTGGCGCGGTTGAACACCTGCACCGGCGTGACGTGCGGCTGGAAGTACCGATGACCGACCAGTTCTTCGACGGCTTCGGCGTCGCTCATGAGCGCACGGGGCACACGCTGGTCCCACAGACCATAGGTGTGCCGGATGCAGTACGCGCAGTCCAGCGGACACCCCTGAATGTGGTTCAGGCTGAGCCCGCTCTTGCGGTACTCCACGACTTCGCGGGCACGCTCGGGCATCCGCTCTATCTGATCCCGAGTTAAAAGCTGCACAGAGACAGGCACCTGACGGCCTCCCATGTCCGGGGACGGAGGAGCGCGGAGTGACGCGCTCCATTGGGAGCGTAGGGGTGCAATTTCCCTCTGGATAGAAAATTTCTCGGAATTTCTAGCAACTCACTCGCCAGGGGAGGCGGCGCGCAATCAGGAGCTATCTTCCGAGGCGTCGGGAACGAGGTCTTCAATCACCCGATTGATGATCGCCCGCGCTGCCCTGCCGTAGCTGGCAACGGCCGCAAGCTGCTCAAACGCGCTGCCGTACAGCTCGATCTCTTGCGGCTGACGGAGGTCAAGTTCAGCCGACAGCGTTTCAACGAGTACCCGCTCGTTGTCGTAGATCCAGAAGCCATGCCATGGCGAGGTGGCGTACTGAGTCTCGAAGTCGATAATGCCGAGACGTACGTTCGGGAGCTGCGACAGTGAAACCAGCCGGTCAAGCTGACCAATCATGACGTCCGGCGTACAGAGTCGAAACCTGAGCGCCGCTTCGGTAAGAACGAAGTGGAATCGCTTGTCCGGTCGGTACAGGATCTCTTGGCGTCTTGCCCGCCCGGCCACGGCCTCGTTGATGTCGTTGGGCAACTTCAGCCGGCGGATGCCTTCAGCGAAGCGGGCACGTGCGTACTCGGGTGTCTGGAGGAGGCCGGGAATCACGGTTGCCTCGAAGGCACGGAAGAGTCGGGTCCTCTGGTCCCATGAGATCAGCTCTTGCTGGTGAGGCTTCAAGCCGGTACGGAGGATGCGTTGCCACTCAGCGTGCTGCACCTCCAGCGTGTGCAGCGAAGCAAGCAGGGCTTCGGCCTCGCCCGCGCTTCCCGTAACCGTGGCCCACTTACGAATGTCGTCGTCAGTGGGTGTCTGACGCCCATTCTCCAGCTTGGACACCTTGGAAGGCGGCCATGACAACGACTCCGCGAGCTGCCTGCCGCTCATGTCGGCGGCTTGGCGAAGCTCGCGGAGTCGTTTGCCCAGGGCGTCCCTGGCCTCGTGGACGTTAGACGAACCCGAGGTGCTGTTCGGTGGCAAAGTCATCCCGCCTGATGGCGTGGTGCCAAGCGGCATCACGCCAGTAGTTATGCTGCACGACCTCGCTGGCGTCTTCGATGACCTCGCCACCAAGGAAGGCATCGGCGTCATCAAAGTGCATCCGCACCAGCTTGCGCGAGTCGAACAGCCAGTAGTCGTGATTGGGGAGCTGTCCGGCGTCCGCCCGGTCACGCGTCAGGTAGCGGATGTCCTCGCCCGCCCCGTTGGTGAACTGAGCACACCACACACCGAACCGGCTGTAGTCGGTGAGCGGCAAGCTGACCACCCGCACACGTGTGAAGCGTCGCCCCTTGGACGTAGCGTCACGGATCATGGTCAGCCAGTCCTGCATCCACGGCAGGTCGTCCTTCTCCTGCGCGAGGAACTTCCGCAGCGACTCGTTCTCGTAGTCCGCGTCGTAACGGTCGCGTACTTCCAGGCGAAACGCCGTGTGCTCGAACGACTGGAAGAGCTTGCCGAACTCTTCTCCGGTCAGAAAGCTCAGTGTTCTCCCTCCTCCATGTAGCGGCGGGCGTACATCTTGAGCACGTCTTCCGGGATCTCGATCAGCGTCTCATGGTCGGGGACCTCGCCGACGTCGGCCAGCACCTGGGGGTCCGTCACCTTCCAACCCTGCGCGATGTAGGTGACGCGGTCGGTGCGGTCGGTGGCGAACAGCGTCGGAGAGTTGCCGATCTGAGACTCAGGGTCCTTACCGAGGAACCGAGCACGCATGGTGCCCTCCCTTGCTCGAAACTTGGCGAACCGTTCTCGCACATCGTGAGGCGGACGGCTCGAACGGTCAAGGTGCCCTCATTGGACCCGGCAACTGACGGACGGGGTCTCTACTAGCCCACGAAGCCGCTGACCTGGGGCTATGGCCTCGGTGCGCCCCTACTGCGGAGCGCTCCCCAGGGGTAGACTGGGGGCCGTCCCACTGCTTCGTGAGCGCATTCGCTGCCCGAAGACGACGCCGATGCGGTGCGCCAGGCGCGTACGTTCGCGGGAGGGGTCGATTCCCGCGACGCGCAGCCGGCCGCCGCTCGGGGTGAGGATGCCCGTCAGCATCTTGATCGTGGTCGACTTCCCGGCCCCGTTCGGGCCGATGTAGCCGACCATCTCGCCGCGCGCGACCCGGAAGCTGATCCCGTCCACGGCCCGCACCTCGTGGCGCTCCCGGCGCAGCAGGCCCGCCCGGCGGCGGACCTCGAAGACCTTCTCGACGCCGTCGAGGGTGATGAACCCGTCGTTGCCGCCGGTGCCGATGAATCCGTCGTCGCCGCCGAGGCCGATGATCCCGTCGTCCGCCATGTCCGTGCTCTCCCGCGTAGTCCTGTCCGACCCGGTCGGCGCCTGGCCCTGTGGTTGCTGTGGTTCATGCGGTCCCTGTGGTCGCTCAACTGCCCGTGCTCCGGTAGGACCGCAGGCCCGCCCGCCACGCCAGGCCCGCGAGACCGCAGCAGCCCGCCGCGACCAGCGGCGGCAGGAAGGCCACCCACCGCGGCAGGTCCACCGGGTACTCCCGCCCCAGCACGTACAGCGCGGGCAGCCAGCTCGCGAAGGCCAGCGGCACCACGAACGTCACGCCGCGCACCAGGTCCTTCGCGAAGACCGTGGGCGGGTACTGGAGCAGCGTCGTCCCGCCGTACGTGAAGGAGTTCTGCACCTCCGAGGCGTCCTGCGCGACGAACTGGAACGCCGCTCCCGCGATGAAGACCGCCCCGAAGATCGCCGCCCCGCTGATCACGGTCATCGGCAGCATCAGCACCTTCAGCGGCGTCCAGACGATGTCGAGGGTGACGAACGCGTAGCCGAGCACCAGCAGGCCCTGCGTGATCCGGCCCAGCCTTCGCAGCGCGAACCGGTCCGCCGCCACCTGCGCCAGCACCGGCACCGGGCGCACCAGCAGGGTGTCGAACGTTCCGTCCCGGACGCGGGAGCCCACCCGGTCCATCGACCCCAGCAGCAGGTCGCACACCCCGAACGCCGTCGCCGACAGGCCGTACAGCAGCGCGACCTCGGGCAGGGAGTAGCCGCCGAGCGCGTCGATGTGCGTGAACATCAGCAGGATCGTGACGAAGTCGAAGGCCGTCACCGCGAGGTTCCCGAACAGGGTCATGGCGAACGAGGCCCGGTACGCCATCGTCGAGCGCACCCACATCGCCATGATCAGCCCGTACGCCCGGACCCCTTCCAGCGGCCGGGGCCGGTCCTCGAAGGCGAACCCGGCCGGCTCGCACTCCTCGCCGCCGGCCCGTACCGCCACCGTGTCAGCCACCCTGCACCACCACTCTCCTGGTCGCCACGGTCTGGAGCAGGCGGCCCGCCCCGAGCAGCACGACCGCCCAGCCGGCCTGGAAGACGTACGCCTCCACCAGCCCCCACCCGGTGTGCTTGCCGAGGAACACATCGGCCGGCACCTGGAGCAGCGAGGACCACGGCAGCGCCCGTGCCACCTCGCCCAGCAGCCCGGGGAACAGGTTCAGCGGCAGCAGCATCCCGGAGAAGAACAGCCCCGCCAGCATCGCCATCTGCATCGCCCCCGCGCCGTCGAGCAGCCAGAACGCCGACATCGCGACCAGATAGCGCACCGCGAAGCTGACCACCACGCCCAGGAACACCGACAGCAGGAACGCCGGCCAGGTCCAGAACGAGCCGGGGAGCGCCAGGTCGAAGGCGAGCGCCCCCAGGCATATCGGCGCCACCCCGCGCCCCAGCAGGTGGAACGCCGCCCGGCCCAGGTCCGCCGCCAGCCACCACAGCTGGAGGTCGGCGGGCCGGTACAGATCGACGGCGACGTCCCCCGTACGGATCCGCTCGACGAGCTCGCTCTCGAACCCGCCGCCCATCAGGGCGCTGGTCATCAGCAGGGCCTGGCCGAGCCAGACGTACGTCAGCGCCTGGGAGGTGTCGTAGCCGCCGAGCTGCGGACGCTCGTCCCACAGGGCGATGTAGGTGTACGCCATGATGAAGCCGAAGACGGTGTTGGTGAACACCCCCGCCGCCGTCGCCGTCCGGTAGGTGGCGTAGCGCCGGAACCCGCCCGCCGCCACCACTGCGTACAGCCGCACGCCCGCCCCTCTCCCCCGCCGCCACCGGCTCCCGGCACCAAAGCGCACGACCCTAGTGCACGCGCGAGGGCCGCTGCGACTTCTTTTCCGACCGGCCGGAGAGCAACGGGCCGACGACCGGAGGAGGGAACGGGACAGTAAGAAACGCAGATTTGCTGACGAACCGGGCACTATGGGAGAACTGACCACGTCTCAGGAGCCCCCACCGACATGAGCGACGAGCCACAGAGCTGGGCCCCCCGCGACTCCTCGGGCGCGGGAGCCTCCTCCGGAAACCACCGGCCTACGGCGTCCGGAGAGCCGGCCGGAAATCCTGAAAAGCCCGGGAAGCCCGGGAAGAAGGCGCGGCCCCGGCGCACCGGCTGGCGGCGCGCGATCCCCACCTGGCGGATGACCCTCGGCACCGTCCTCGGCCTCATCGTCCTCATCGGCGCCGGGGTCTTCGCCGCCTACCGGCTCGTCGACATCCCGGCCGCCAACGCGGCGGCCACCGCCCAGTCCAACGTCTACCTCTACAGCGATGGCAGCGTCATCGCCCGGGACGGCGACGTGAACCGGGAGAAGGTCAGGCTCTCCCAGGTCCCCCCGACCGTGCAGCACGCGGTCCTGGCCGCCGAGGACCGGGACTTCTACACCGACGACCGCGCCGTGGACGTGAAGGCGATGCTCCGGGCCGGCTGGAACACCGTCACCGGCAAGGGCAAACAGGGCGGCTCGACGATCACCCAGCAGTACGTGAAGAACTACTACCTCGGCCAGGAACGCACCGTCCTGCGCAAGGCCAAGGAAGCCATCATCGCGGTCAAGCTCAACCGTGAGGAGTCCAAGGACCAGATCTTCGAGGGCTACCTCAACACCAGCTACTTCGGGCGCAACGCGTACGGCATCCAGGCCGCCGCCCAGGCGTACTACGGCAAGAACGTCGAGGAGCTCACCACCGCCGAAGGCGCGTACCTCGCCTCCCTGCTGAACGCCCCCAGCGCGTACGACGTCGTCGCCCACCCCGACAACAAACCCGCGGCCCAGCGCCGCTGGAACTACGTCCTCAACGGCATGGTCAAGGAACGCTGGCTGACCGCCGACGAACGGGAGGCGACGCGCTTCCCCACCCCCGGCGAGGCCAAACCGTCCAACGGGCTCTCGGGGCAGCGCGGCTACATCGTGCAGGCCGTCGAGGAGTACCTGAACCGGCGCGGCATCCTCGACGCGAAGACCCTCGCCACCGGCGGCTACCGCATCACCACCACCCTCGACAAGGCCAAGCAGGACGCCTTCGTCAAAGCCGTCGCCGACAACGTGACGGCCAGGACCAGCGCCGAACGCGCCGCCGACCGCAACGTCCGCGTCGGCGGCGCCTCGATCGTCCCGGAGACCGGGAAGGTCGTCGCCCTGTACGGCGGCATCGACTACACGAAGCAGTACGTCAGCAACGCGACCCGCCGCGACTACCAGGTCGGCTCCGTCTTCAAGCCGTTCGTCCTCACCTCCGCCGTCGTCAACGAGTCCACCACCCAGGACGGCCGGCCCATCAACCCCAACACCGTCTACGACGGCACCAACAAACGCACCGTCGTCGGCGTGCAGGGGGCCACCGACTACGCCCCCGCCAACGAGGACGACGTCGACTACGGCGACATCACCGTGCGCGTCGCCACCGACAAGTCCGTCAACTCCGTCTACGCCCAGATGGCGCAGGACGTCGGCCCCGCGAAGGTCCGGGAGACCGCGATCGCCCTCGGCATCCCCGCCGACACCCCCGACCTCACCGCCGCCCCCTCCATCGCGCTCGGCACCGCCAACGCCAGCGTCCTGGACATGGCCGAGGCGTACGCCACCCTCGCCGACCACGGCCGGCACGGCAGGTACGTTCTCGTCGAGAAGGTCACCAAGGACGGCACGGAGATCGCGCTCCCGGAGCGCACCACCGAACAGGCCGTCAGCCGTGAGGCCGCCGACACCACGACCGCCGTCCTGCGCAGCGTCGTGGAGGGCGGCACCGGCACCGCCGCCCAGGCGGTGGGCCGCCCCGCCGTGGGCAAGACCGGCACCGCGGAGGAGGACCGGGCCGCCTGGTTCGCCGGGTACACCCCGGACCTCGCGAGCGTCGTCGCCGTGATGGGCCAGAACCCGGACTCGGGCGCCCAGACCCCGCTGTACGGGGCCCTCGGCCTGTCCCGCGTCAACGGCGGCGGCGCCCCGGCCGAGACCTGGGCCGCCTATACGGAAGCGGCGCTGCGCTCGTCCCCGGCCCAGGAGTTCGACCTGCGGACGGCTCCGGGGTCGGACGAGGAGGACGAGCTCCTGGTCGACGAGAACGCCGACGGGGGCACGGACCCGTCCTCCTCGACAGAGCCCAACGGCAGCGCCCCGCCCACGCCCGGCACGGACACGGGCGGGAACACGACAGACGAGGGGTCGGTCACCACCGTCCCGGACGGAAACGGCTAGGGCAGACAGGCCAGGCCTCAGTGCCCCGAAGTCGCCTTCAGGCCCACCACGGCCACCAGCAGCAGACAGACGAAGAAGATCCGCGCGGCGGTCACCGGCTCGTTCAGCACGACCATGCCCAGGACCGCCGCACCGGCCGCGCCGATGCCGACCCACACGCCGTACGCCGTACCGATCGGCAGCGTCTTCGCCGCATGCGACAGCAGCATCATGCTCGCCACGATCCCGAGGCCGGTGAACACGCTCGGCCACAGCCGCGTGAACCCCTCGGTGTATTTCATCCCGATCGACCAGCCCACTTCGAGCAGACCGGCGACGACCAGCAGAACCCAGGCCATGACAGAACCTCCGACGACGAACACACGGACAACTTCACGGGTGCGTCGTCTTTGCCAACCCGGTACGGCGCGTCTCGTCGGGGTGGTTCCACCGTAGCAAGAAACAGGGAAAGGGCCTGGTGACACCGGTCACCAGGCCCTGAACAGCACGGTTCTACAGATACAGCCCGGTCGAATCCACCGACCCCTCGAACCGGTCGGCGGCCACCGCGTGGAGATCGCGCTCCCGCATCAGGACGTACGCCACGCCCCGCACCTCGACCTCGGCCCGGTCCTCGGGGTCGTACAGCACCCGGTCGCCGGGCTCCACCGTCCGCACGTTCTGGCCGACCGCCACGACGACGGCCCAGGCCAGCCGGCGGCCCACCGCGGCCGTCGCCGGGATCAGGATGCCGCCGCCGGAACGCCGCTCGCCCTCGGACGCGTCGTTCCGCACGAGCACGCGGTCGTGCAGCATCCGGATGGGCAGCTTGTCGTCGTGCGGGGCGCCGGGGGTGGTGTTACCGGAGGTGGTGCTACCGGGGGTGGTGTTCTCGCTCACGCCCGCAACCTACCTGCCGAGGGCCGGACCGTACGCCTCCGGGTTCGGATCACGCGCGGCGGCGGCGCTTCGACGCGGTGAGCAGCCCCACCACGCCGACCACCAGCAGCGCCGCGGGGATCACCCGCTCCAGCCGCGGCGAGCCGTCCTCCGCGACGAACTGGGCCTTCACCTCCGACACCGAGCGGTTCACCGCGACGAAGGCACGGCCGGCCGTCCGGTCCACGGACTGGGCCGCCTTCGCCTTGGCGTCTCCGATGATCGTCTTCGGGTGTACGCGCACCCCGATCTCGTCGAGCACCACAGCGAGCTGCTCGCGCCTGCTGATGATGTCCGCCTCGATCTGCGCAGGGGTCCTGGCATCCGACACTGCGCCGCCTCCGTGGTCGTCGTCCGTTGAACCTTCGTCTGAGACCTTCGTCTGAGACCTTCGTCGACAGTCTGTCAGCTCGAACCTCCGCACACCCGGCGGCACCCCTATTACCCTCGGTCCCGTCCGACCAGCGCACCACCCGAGGAGAACCACATGAGCGAGCGACTGAAGCCCGGCGACACCGCTCCCGCCCTCACCCTTCCCGACGCCGACGGCAACGAGGTGTCGCTCGCGGACCACAAGGGCCGCAAGGTCATCGTGTACTTCTACCCGGCCGCTCTTACCCCCGGATGCACCAAGCAGGCCTGCGACTTCACGGACAACCTCGACCTTCTGGCGAACGCCGGGTACGACGTCATCGGCGTCTCCCCCGACAAGCCGGAGAAGCTCGCGAAGTTCCGCGACACGGAAAACCTCAAGGTCACCCTGGTGGGCGACCCGGCCAAGGAAACTTTGGCGGCGTACGGCGCCTTCGGCGAGAAGAAGCTCTACGGCAAAGTGGTGACGGGCGTGATCCGCTCCACCGTCGTCGTCGACGAGGACGGCAAGGTCGAGCACGCGTTCTACAACGTGAAGGCGACCGGTCACGTGGCGAAGATCATCAGGGACCTGGGCATCTGACCGGTCTCGCCCCGAGACGCCCCTCACACGATCTCAAGGCCATGGCGGCTGTACGCGCCACGACGTGTCGAGATCGTGTGAGGGAGATCGCATCGGCCCATGAAGTCGGTTTGCGACCGCCATCTCTGCACAGAAGCCTTTCCTGGAACGCCCTTCGAGGAAAGGACCCCGGCCATGGCGGCCCCCGACCCCCACCAGGCGGCCGACCCAGCAGCGGTCAAACGCCACCCCGCGCTCTTCCGGGCCATCCGGAAGCGCCAGAATCCGCGGTTGCGCCGGACGGACATCACGGTCACGGACGACGCCGCGGTGAAGCGGGCCGTGAAGGCGGCCTCCCTGGGCAACGCCATGGAGTGGTTCGACTTCGGGATCTACTCCTATCTGGCCGTGACGATCGGGCATGTGTTCTTCCCGTCCGGGAACGACACCACGCAGCTGCTGTCCTCCTTCGCGACGTTCGCGGTGGCCTTCCTCGTACGGCCGCTGGGCGGGATGTTCTTCGGCCCGATGGGAGACAAGGTCGGCCGCAAGAAGGTCCTGGCGCTGACGATGATCCTGATGGCGGTCGGTACGTTCGCGATCGGCCTGATCCCCTCGCACGACACGATCGGCGTGTGGGCCGCGGTCCTGCTGATCTTCTTCCGGATGCTCCAGGGGTTCTCGACGGGCGGTGAGTACGGGGGCGCCTCGACGTTCATCGCGGAGTACGCCCCCGACAAGCGGCGCGGCTTCTTCGGGAGCTTCCTGGAGTTCGGGACCCTGGCGGGCTACGTCGGTGCGGCCGGTCTGGTGACAGCCCTGTACGCACTCCTCACCGACGCGCAGATGGAGGCCTGGGGGTGGAGGATCCCGTTCCTCGTCGCGGGCCCGCTGGGCCTGGTCGGCCTCTACCTGCGGCTGAAGCTGGACGAGACGCCGGCCTTCCAGAAGCTGGAGGGCGGCACGGCGCACGCGAGCGAGGCGGCGGACGGAGTCGAGGCCACGGCCAAGGGTGACCTGGCGAAGATCTTCCGGCAGTACTGGCCGACGCTGATCCTCTGCATCTGCCTGGTCGGCGCGTACAACATCACCGACTACATGCTGCTGTCGTACATGCCGACGTACCTCTCCGACGAGCTGGGCTACAGCGAGACGCACGGGCTGCTGATCCTGCTGGCGGTGATGGTGTTCCTGATGACGATCATCGCCCGGATCGGCAAGCTCTCCGACCGCTTCGGCCGCAAGCCGCTGCTGATGACCGGGATGCTGGGCTTCCTCTTCCTCTCCCTCCCCTCCTTCCTCCTGATCCGGATCGACGGCATCCTCCCGATCACGATCGGCATGCTGCTGCTGGGCCTCTCGCTGGTCTGCATGCTCGGCACGATGTCGGCGGCCCTCCCGGCCCTGTTCCCGACGAACGTCCGCTACGGCTCCCTCTCCGTCGGCTACAACCTCTCCGCGTCGATCTTCGGCGGCACGACCCCGCTGGTGATCACGGCCCTGATCAGCTGGACCGGCTCCAACCTGATGCCGGCGTACTACGCGATGGCGGCGGCCCTGATCGGCGTGATCGCGGTGGCCTGCATGAAGGAAACCGCCCAGAAGCCCCTGATCGGCTCCCCGCCGTCGGTGGAGACGGACGAGGAGGCAGCGGAACTGGTCCAGGCGCAGGCCCCGGAGCCGAAGTTCTGAGGGCTGGTGCCTTCACCCGCCGGGTGCCCTCTCCAGATTACGGACGTGACCATCCGATAAACGGGTCGTTACTCCGTACGAGGCTGCGAACATGCGGCCGAGGACGGAGGGGGCAGAGGCATGGGAAAGAGCCCGTACACGCGGGAGCGGCTGGCGGATGCGGCAGCGTCGTCGCGGACGCTTTCGGAGGCGTTGACGGAGCTGGGCGTGGATCCGAAGAGTCCGACGCGGCGGTACCTCCTGGACCGTATGCGGAAACTTGGCGTGGACACCGGCCACTTCGAAAGCGAAGGAGTGCGCTGGACGAAGGAAGTACTCCAGGCGGCGGTCGCGGCTTCCACCAACATGTGCGAAGTGCTGCGGCGCCTCGGCCTGGAGGTGGTCGGCGGTCAGCACACCCACATCAGCCGCCGCGTAAAGGCTCTGGGGATCGACACCTCGCACTTCTCGGCACCATCGAGGAGCGGCGAGATCCGCCGTAGGCGCCCAGAGGAACTGCTGGTCGACCAGAGCCAGAACCTCGCACGCCGCATCCCCGGCGAGAGGCTCAAGCGAGCAATGATCGCCATGGGCACCACGGAACGCTGCGCCCTCTGCGGCACAGGGGGGACGTGGCGGAACCGGCCGCTACCGCTCGAGGTCGATCACATCGACGGCAACTGGCGGAACAACCAGCCGCAGAACCTCCGGCTCCTCTGCCCCAACTGCCACTCGACGACCGATACGTATCGCGGTCGCGGCAAGGGGCGCCGCCTCGCGGCACGAAGTGAGGCCCCATGAGTACCCGCAGTGGCTACACGCGCGAGCGGCTGATCGAGGCAGCCCGTCAGTGCACTGACATCCAAGAAGTCATCGCGTTTTTGGCACGCGCCCCTACGGCAGGCTCAGTCGCTACCTGCTCGCTCGCTTCGAGCATTACGGGATCGACGTGTCCCACTTTCCTCGCCGCACCAGAGCCGGAGGGCGCCCCTCCACCACAGAACTCTCGGAGGCCGTTGCCGGTGCCATTTCCATCGCTGACACGCTCAGGCGACTGGGTCGGGCGGACACCACGAGCCAGCGGCAGCACCTGCGCGCGTGGATCGCCGAAGACGGACTCACCACCGCGCACTTTCTCGGGCAGGGGCACCAGCGGGGAAACGCCGGACCCACCCCGCTCAGAACCGCTGAACAGATCCTTGTGAAACACGAGGACACACACCGCACGAAGACGGCCCTATTGCGCCGGGCTCTGCGGGAGGTCGGCCTCATGGAAGAGTGCGCCGAGTGCGGGACCTCCGCGTCCTGGCAGGGCAAGCCCATGACACTGGAGGTGGACCACATCAACGGAGACTGGAGCGACGACCGCAGGGAGAATCTCCGGCTCCTGTGCCCGAACTGCCACGCGGTGACCCGAACCTGGTGCAGGGGCGGCAAGGTCACTCGGCTCTGAGGATCTCTCCCTGATATCCCCCACACTCACTCCGCAGAGGGCAGTAAGCTGAGATCTGCTGCGCGGCCGTAGCCAAACTGGTATCGGCGGGTGTTTTAGGGGCATCTGGGAGAAATCCTGTGTGGGTTCGAATCCCACCGGCCGCACGTCGACGAGAAGGGGCCGTCCCCAGCGGGACGGCCCCTTCTCCACGTTTCACCCCACCAACTCCCGCACCACCGGCACCAACGCCCGGAACGCCTTCCCCCGGTGGCTGATCGCGTTCTTCTCCGCCGGGGTCAGCTCCGCGCAGGTGCGGGTTTCGGACTCCGGCTGGAGGATCGGGTCGTAGCCGAAGCCTCCTGTGCCGGACGGGGTGTGGCGGAGGATGCCGTTCAGGCGGCCCTCGACCACGCGTTCCGTGCCGTCGGGGAGGGCCAGGGCGGCGGCGCAGGCGAAGTAGGCGCCTCGGTGGGGGGTGTCGATGTCGCCGAGCTGGGCCAGGAGCAGGTCGAGGTTGGCCTTGTCGTCGCCGTGGGTGCCGGCCCAGCGGGCCGAGAAGATGCCGGGGGCGCCGCCGAGGACGTCGACGCAGAGGCCGGAGTCGTCGGCGACGGCCGGGAGGCCCGTGGCGCGGGCCAGGGCGTGGGCCTTGAGGAGCGCGTTCTCGGCGAAGGTGACGCCGGTCTCCTTGACGTCGGGGATGTCGGGGTACGCGTCCGCGCCGACGAGGTCGAGGTCGAGTCCCGCGTCGGCGAGGATGGCGTGGAGTTCGGTGATTTTCCCGGCGTTGCGGGTGGCGAGGATCAGGCGCTTCATGGGGCCATTGTCGCCGGGCCGGCGCCCCCGTCGGCCCGGGGCCGCTCGACCTACGGGGTGCAGACCTTGCCGATCTCCGTCGCCGCGTCCGTCACCGGGGTGATGTCGGGGGTCGCGTCGCCCGCCTCGATGGACTTGCGGACCTCCGTGACGCCCTTCTGGAGGTCGTCGACGGCCTTGGAGAGGTCGGCGTCGTCCGTGGTGTCGTCGAGGTTCTTCAGCTCGCGGTCGATCTCGTCCAGGGACTCGGAGGCCTGGGTGATGTCCTCGGAGGCGTTGGAGACGGCCCGCTGGAGGTTGTTGACGCTGGTGGCGATGGCGTCGGCGGTGCGGACGCAGTCGAGGGCCTTGTCGAGGCCGGCGCAGCCCACGGCCGTGGTCAGCGTCAGCAGGGTGGCGGCGGTGGCCAGTGCGAGGCGTTGGTGGCGGCGCGAAGCCATGGAGCGGGTCCCTCCCCGGGGGTCGGTACGTGGACGGGCGCACGGTTCGACCCGTACGCCCGTGCTCGTAACGACGCTGTGTCGTGCTTATTTGGTTGCTTCTTTACCCGGGGAGGGCGCGTCGCTACGCGTTCCGCGTGGTTGCGAGTGCGTCACGCTGGAGTGCGGCGAGATCGACGCAGCCCGCGGTCGCGAGGTCCAGGAGGGAGCCCAGTTCCTTGCGGTCGAAGGGGGCGCCCTCGGCGGTGCCCTGGACCTCGACAAAGCGGCCGTCGCCCGTGCAGACGACGTTCATGTCGGTCTCGGCCCGGACGTCCTCCTCGTAACAGAGGTCGAGAAGCGGGGTGCCGTCGACGATGCCGACGCTGATGGCCGCCACGGTGTCGGTGAGCGGCTTGCGGCCGGCCTTGACGATCTTCTTGCCCTGGGCCCAGCTGACGGCGTCGGCGAGGGCGACGTACGCGCCCGTGATGGCGGCCGTACGGGTGCCGCCGTCGGCCTGGAGGACGTCGCAGTCCAGGACGATGGTGTTCTCGCCGAGCGCCTTGTAGTCGATGACGGCGCGCAGGGAGCGGCCGATCAGGCGGCTGATCTCGTGCGTGCGGCCGCCGATCTTGCCGCGTACGGCTTCGCGGTCGCCGCGGGTGTTGGTGGAGCGGGGCAGCATGGAGTACTCGGCGGTGACCCAGCCCTCGCCGCTGCCCTTGCGCCAGCGCGGGACGCCTTCGGTGACGGAGGCGGTGCAGAAGACTTTGGTGTCGCCGAAGGAGATGAGGACTGAGCCTTCGGCGTGCTTGCTCCAGCCGCGTTCGATGGTGACGGGGCGGAGCTGTTCAGGGGTGCGGCCGTCGATGCGAGACATGGCCCGACTTTATCCGTTGGCGGGGGTGGCTCCGTTCGGGTGCGGTGGGGCCCCGGGGGGGGGGGACGCGCGGTCGGATGTGGCTCAGGTTCCGTGGCGGCTGTGCTCAGGTGCGGTGGGCCCGGGCGTGGGTGTCGCCGTTCCCGGATGTGCCGCAGGCCCCGTTCCCTGGTGCGGGGTACGGGGCCTGCGGGTGCGGGCGCCTTCGGGAGGCGCGGCCGCGGGGTCCGGCGTCGGGTCAGCCGGTCACATCATGTCTTCGATGTCGGCGGCGATGGGGTCCGCGTCGGTGCCGATGACGACCTGGATCGCCGTGCCCATCTTGACGACGCCGTGGGCGCCGGCGGCCTTGAGGGCGGCTTCGTCGACCTTCTCGGGGTCGTGGACCTCGGTGCGGAGGCGGGTGATGCAGCCTTCGATCTCGTCGATGTTGTCGATGCCGCCGAGCCCGGCGACGATCTTCTCAGCCTTGGTGGCCATGTCCTTCTCCCTGTTTCACGCGCAGACGGCCGCCCGCTGCGGGTCCGTTTCGTCACGGTAACGCACGGTTGGACCAACTTCGCGGGCGGGTAACCGGACGATCCCGAAAGATGACGATCACCGGTCCCCTGCCTTCAGGGGCGGGGCCCGGACCGTGACGCAACTGGTCTACACCAGTTTGCAACGACCGCCAAACGTGAAGTGTTCCGGGAGGACGCCCATGAGTTCGAGCGCCGCTGCGGCACCGCAGCAGAAATGGTGGAACGGACCGGTCCAGGGCTTGCAGAAGGTCGGGCGGAGCCTTCAGCTTCCGGTGGCCGTCCTCCCGGCGGCAGGCCTGCTCGTCAGCCTCGGGAACCTGTTCGGGTCCTATCTGCACGGCTCCTTCTGGGAGAAGACCGCCTCGGTCCTCCTCAACGGCGGCGGCGCGATCCTCGACGGCAAGCTCGGCCTGCCCCTGCTGTTCTGTATCGGCGTCGCCATCGGCTTCGCGAAGAAGGCGGACGGGTCCACCGCGCTCGCAGCGGTGGTCGGCTTCCTCGTCTACCGGGGGGTACTGACCGCCTTCCCCATCGACGGCACCGTGACGGACGAGCTGCCGCAGGGCGAACCGCAGAACCCCGGGGTTCTCGGCGGCATCATCATCGGCCTGCTGACCGCCGTAGTCTGGCAGCGCTACCACCGCACCAAGCTGGTCGACTGGCTCGGCTTCTTCAACGGCCGGCGCCTGGTGCCGATCCTGATGGCGTTCCTCTGCGTGATCCTCGGCGTCCTGTTCGGGCTGCTGTGGCAGCCGGTGGGTGACGGGCTGACCTGGTTCTCCAAGCAGCTGATCGACCTCGGCTCCTGGGGTGCGGCGATCTTCGGCTTCGCGAACCGGCTGCTGATCCCGATCGGCATGCACCAGTTCCTGAACACGTTCTTCTGGTTCCAGGCGGGCGAGTTCACCGGGGCGGACGGCCAGACCGTCCAGGGCGACATCTCCCGGTTCTTCGCCCAGGACCCGTCGGCCGGCCAGTTCACCTCGGGCTTCTTCCCGATCATGATGTTCGGCCTGCCCGCCGCGGCCCTGGCCATCACCCACTGCGCGCGGCCCGAGCGCCGCAAGGAGGTGGGGGGCCTGATGGTCTCGGTGGCGCTGACGTCGTTCGTCACCGGTGTGACCGAGCCGATCGAGTTCTCGTTCATGTTCGTCGCGCCGCTGCTGTACGGCGTGCACGCGGTGCTCACGGGTGCCTCGATGGGCATCACCTGGCTGCTCGGCGTGCATGCGGGGTTCAGCTTCTCGGCCGGGTTGATCGACTACGTCGTCAACTGGCATCTGGATACGAAACCCTGGCTGATCCTCCCGATCGGCGCGTGCTTCGCCGTGATCTACTACGTGATCTTCCGCTTCGCGATCACCAAGTTCGACCTCAAGACACCGGGGCGCGAACCCGAGGAGATCGAGAAGGAGATCGAGAAGGATCTGACGAAGTAGCAGCACACCGGGGCTTTGCCCCGGCCCCCGCAAGGCCCTCGGACCGTCCGGTCCGGGGGCCTTCGGCATGTCACCGAACGTGCCGAGTCTGCTACTGCGAATGAGATAGGGAATTGAAGGTTCCTTATCTATCCCTCACCGTGCTAAAACTGGTCTACACCACTGAGTGGTCCAGACCACGGCGCTCTGCCGCAGGGTCTGCCGAGTCGCCGCCTCCCCGCATCAACGACCTGGGCGGCACCGTGTCCCATGGAGGAAGTTGATGACCACGGCTGAGACCGCACCCGCGGCCGAGAAGAAGAAGGGCGCCGGCGCGATGGCCGTCATGCAGCGCATCGGCCGCAGCCTCATGCTGCCGGTCGCCGTGCTGCCGGCCGCCGCGCTCCTGGTCCGCCTCGGCAACGGGGACATGCTGGGCCGCGACTCGTTCCCGACCGTCGTCACCAAGCTGGCCGGTTACATGGCCGCGGGCGGTGGCGCGATCCTCGACAACATGGCGCTGCTGTTCGCCGTCGGCATCGCGATCGGCTTCGCGAAGAAGTCGGACGGCTCGACCGCGCTGGCCGCCGTCACCGGCTACCTGGTCTTCCAGAAGGTGCTCGCCACCTTCACCGACAGCAACCTGCCGCAGGTCGCCAGCGTCGTCGACGGCAAGATCGTCATGAACGACGCCCCGGTCAACGCGGGTGTCCTCGGCGGTGTCGTGATGGGCATCATCGTCGCCCTGATCTACCAGAAGTTCTACCGGACCAAGCTGCCGGACTGGGCGGGCTTCTTCAGCGGCCGCCGTCTGGTCCCGATCCTCTCCGCCTTCGCGGGCCTCCTCGTCGGTATCGTCTTCGGTCTGATCTGGCCGGTCCTCGGTGCCGGTCTGCACAACTTCGGTGAGTGGCTGGTCGGCTCCGGCGCGGTCGGCGCGGGCATCTTCGGTGTCGCCAACCGTGCGCTGATCCCGGTCGGCATGCACCACCTGCTGAACTCCTTCCCGTGGTTCCAGGCGGGCGAGTACAACGGTGCCCACGGCGACATCGCCCGCTTCCTCGCCGGTGACCCGGACGCCGGACAGTTCATGACCGGCTTCTTCCCGATCATGATGTTCGCCCTCCCGGCGGCCTGCCTCGCGATCGTCCACTGCGCCCGCCCCGAGCGCCGCAAGGTCGTCGGCGGCATGATGTTCTCCCTCGCGCTGACCTCGTTCGTCACCGGTGTGACCGAGCCGATCGAGTTCACGTTCATGTTCATCGCGCCGGTGCTGTACGCGATCCACGCGGTGCTGACCGGTGTGTCCATGGCCCTGACCTGGGCGCTCGGCATGAAGGACGGCTTCGGCTTCTCGGCCGGTCTGGTCGACTTCCTGCTGAACCTGGGCATCGCGTCGAAGCCCTGGATGCTGGTCCTGGTCGGCCTCTGCTTCGCGGTGATCTACTACGCGGTCTTCCGCTTCGCGATCATCAAGTTCAACCTCCCGACCCCGGGCCGGGAGTCGGACGAGGAGCTCGCCGAGCTCCAGAAGGCCGAGGCGAAGTAGCCTCCCGCCTCACCCGTACGTACGACGGCGCCCCCGCCTCCCGAGAGGGAAGGCGGGGGCGCCGTCGTGCTCAGAGCTCGTACACCGCTCCCGGGGCCGCCAGCTCCACCGGGCCCGGGTAGGCCGCGCGGGCGTCGGCGGCGTTGCGGTCGGCGTCGGTCCACGGCGGGATGTGGGTGAGGACGAGCCGGCGCGCTCCGGCGCGGGCCGCCGCCTCGCCGGCCTCGCGGCCGTTCAGGTGCAGATCGGGGATGTCCTCCTTGCCGTCGACGAACGACGCCTCGCAGAGGAAGAGGTCCACGTCCCGGGCCAGGTCCTCCAGCGCGTCGCAGGTCCCCGTGTCGCCGGAGTAGGCGAGGGAGGAGCCGCCGTGCTCGACCCGGATGCCGAAGGTGTCGACGGGGTGGCAGAGCTTCTCCGTACGGACCGAGAACGGGCCGATCTCGAAGGACCCCGGCTTGAGGGTGTGGAAGTCGAAGACCTCGCCCATCGCCCGGTCGGAGGGGGTGTCGCCGTGGGCGGCGGTCAGCCGCTGCTCGGTGCCCTCGGGGCCGTAGACCGGGAGAGGGCGGGGGCGGTCGCCGCCGTGGGGGTAGTAGCGCACGACGAAGTACGCGCACATGTCGATGCAGTGGTCGGCGTGCAGATGGCTGAGGAAGATCGCGTCCAGGTCGTAGAGACCGACGTGGCGCTGCAACTCGCCGAGGGCGCCGTTGCCCATGTCGAGGAGCAGCCGGAAGCCGTCGGCCTCTACGAGGTAGCTCGAGCATGCCGAACCCTTGGACGGGAACGAGCCGGAGCAGCCGACGACGGTGAGCTTCATGGAGCGTGAACCTCCGGGGCGCGGGAACGGGGAGGGTTCGGGCGATGCCGCCGGAACCTGATGGTGGTTCCTGCGGGATCGGTTTTGCGGTTCGTCGAGCGTAAGGCGCGAAACTCCGCGTCGCTCCTCCGCTGCCCTCCGTTGTGGGGGAACTCACCTGCTCTGTCACCGGTTCGATGGAAGCGCGCCCACGGTCCGGCCCTCGGGGGCCTCTTCGCCCGCCGGTACGGTCGGGGGATGGACACGTTGTGGTGGGTGGCGCTGGTCGCCGTGGTTCTGCTGGCTCTCGTCGCCGCGGTGGTGGACGGGCGGGGGCGGTCTGACCGGGGGCCCCGGTCCCGGCGGCGGCCGGGTCGGCCGGGGCAGCCGGTGGGGTCGGCCCGGCCGCCGTCCCGGCCGTCGCGTCCGCGGCCCTCGGGCCCGGGAGAGCGGGTGCCGCGGGCGGGTGAGGTGTGGTGGGCCGATGTGCCGTACGAGGACGGGCCCGGGTCGAAGGACCGGCCGTGTCTGGTGATCTCGGTACGGGGGCGGGGGCGCGGGCGTACGGCGCTGGTCGCGAAGATCACCAGCAAGCGTCACGAGGAGCGGCCCGGGGTGATCGCGTTGCCGGCCGGGACGGTCGGGGACCGGCAGGGGCGGCAGAGCTTTCTGGAGACGGATGAGCTGCGGGAGGTACCGGTCGCCGGGTTCCGGCGGAGGGTGGGTGCGGTGGATCCGTCGCTGTGGAAGCGGGTGCGGAAGCTGGGGGCGGGGTGAGGGGCGGGGCGCTTTCGGGGCGCTGCCCCGGGCCCCGCTCCTCAATCGCCGGAGGGGCTTGAAAGACGTCCTCAAACGCCGGACAGGCTGGAAGGGCCCGGACCGAGCTTGAAGGATGTCCTCAAACGCCGGACGGGCTGGGTTGGCGCCCGGAAAGGCTGAGAATGCCCGGGCGGGCCGGACAGTGCAGCTCGGGCCTACGCCCAGAGCTGGCCCTGCAACGTTTCGATCGCTGCCTCCGTCGTCTCCGCCGTGTAGACGCCCGTCGACAAGTACTTCCAGCCGCCGTCCGCCACCACGAAGACGATGTCCGCGCTCTCCCCCGCCTTGACCGCCTTCCTGCCCACGCCGATCGCCGCGTGGAGCGCGGCGCCGGTGGAGACGCCCGAGAAGATGCCCTCCTGCTGGAGGAGTTCGCGAGTGCGGGTGACCGCGTCGGCCGAGCCGACCGAGAAGCGGGTGGTGAGGACCGAAGCGTCGTACAGCTCGGGGACGAAGCCCTCGTCGAGGTTGCGGAGGCCGTAGACCAGGTCGTCGTAGCGCGGCTCGGCGGCGACGATCTGGATACCCGGGCGGTTCTCGCGGAGGTAGCGGCCCACGCCCATCAGGGTGCCCGTGGTGCCGAGGCCCGCGACGAAGTGCGTGATGGACGGGAGGTCGGTGAGAATCTCCGGGCCGGTGGTCGCGTAGTGGGCGCCCGCGTTGTCCGGGTTGCCGTACTGGTAGAGCATCACCCAGTCCGGGTGCTCGGCCGACAGTTCCTTCGCTACGCGGACCGCCGTGTTGGAGCCGCCCGCGGCCGGGGAGGAGATGATCTCGGCTCCCCACATGGCGAGCAGGTCGCGCCGTTCCTGGGAGGTGTTCTCCGGCATGACACACACGATGCGGTAGCCCTTGAGCTTGGCCGCCATGGCGAGCGAGATGCCGGTGTTGCCGCTGGTGGGCTCCAGGATCGTGCAGCCGGGGGTGAGCCGGCCGTCCTTCTCGGCCTGTTCGACCATGTGGAGCGCCGGGCGGTCCTTGATCGAGCCCGTGGGGTTGCGGTCCTCCAGCTTGGCCCAGATACGGACGTCCTCGGACGGGGACAGCCGCGGGAGGCGGACGAGGGGGGTGTTCCCCACGGCCGCCAGCGGGGAGTCGTACCGCATCAGCGCATGCCGCCGGCGACGGCCGGGAGGATCGTGACGTTGTCGCCGTCGCTGAGCTTGGTGGAGATGCCGTCGAGGAAGCGGACGTCCTCGTCGTTGAGGTAGACGTTCACGAAACGGCGGAGCTGTTCGCCGTCGACGATGCGCTCACGGATGCCGGTGTGGCGGCTCTCCAGGTCGGCGAAGAGGTCGGCGAGGGTGTCCCCGTTGCCTTCGACGGCCTTCGCGCCGTCGGTGTAGGTGCGGAGGATGGTCGGGATGCGGACCTCGATGGCCATGGCGTGGGCTCCTGTCGAAAGCGTGGAGGAGGTGGCGTGGGGCGCGCGTTTCTTCCCCGCGCGGGGGGTGTGGTGCGTGGCGCGTACGGGTGGGGCTCGCGCGGACCGCGGCTCAGGCCGTGCGGCTCGCGGTCAGGCTGCGGGCGGGGGACAGATCGCGCTCGCGAGCCTGCACAGGTCGACGTGCAGCCGCGCGACGAGCAGCGTGCCCGGCGTCTTGTTGCTCACGTCATGGGGAACCATGCGGGCATCGTATCGATTCCCTGTACGGAAACCCGAGTGTGATCCCACATCGTGGATGGTCGATGGTCGCTATGTGGACCGCGCGGGGCGTCCGGGGCCCTCCGGGACGTACACGACCGTGGGGGCGCCCGTCTTCGGGTGGGTACTGACCTCGGCGGCCACGCCGTACACCTCGCCCAGCAGCTCCGCCGTGAGGACTTCCTCCGGGGTGCCGGAGGCGACGACCCGGCCGTCCTTGAGGACATAGAGGCGGTCGCAGTAGTACGCGGCCAGGTTGAGGTCGTGCAGGGCGAGGAGGTTGGTGGTGCCCAGTTCGCGGACCAGGGAGAGGATCTCCAGCTGGTAGCGGATGTCCAGGTGATTGGTCGGCTCGTCCAGGACGATCAGCGAGGGCTGCTGGACCAGGGCGCGGGCGACCAGGGCCCGCTGGCGTTCGCCGCCGGAGAGGGAGGCGAACGTACGGGGTTCGAGCGCGGCGATCCCGACCCGGGCCAGGGCGTCGGTGACGAGCTCGGTGTCGGCCGCGTTGTCCGCCTCCCAGAACCGCTTGTGCGGGGCGCGGCCCATCGCGACGACCTGGCCGACGGTGAGCTCGAATCCGGCGTGGCCGTCCTGCGGGACGGTGGCGATGCGCTGGGCGCGGGCCTTCACGGGGAGGGCGGCGAGGTCGTCGCCGTCGAGGAGGACGCGGCCGTGAGTGGGGCGCAGGGTGCCGTAGACGCAGCGCAGGAGCGTGGTCTTGCCGCTGCCGTTGGGGCCGACGAGGCCGACGGTCTCGCCGTCGGCGGCGGTGAGGTCGACGGCGTCGACGAGATGGCGGCCCTCGCCGGTCCCGTACGAGAGGCCTTCGGTGCGCAGGGTGGTCATGGGCGGGCTCCCTCAGCCGTGCGTACGGTCGTGGTGCGGGCGCTCCGGACGGGAAAGGGCCTCACGCGGGCGCTCCTTCCGGCGCGCCTCATGCGGGTGCTCCCCCGGCCGGGGCGTACGCGCCTCATGCGGGTGCTCCTTCGGGCTTGCGCCGCAGCATCCAGAGGAAGAACGGGCCGCCAGTCAGCGCGGTGAGCACCCCGACCGGGATGTCCTGCGGGGCCGCGAGCGTGCGGGCGGCGAGGTCCGCGAGGACCAGGAACACCGCGCCGCCCAGCGCCACGACCGGGAGCAGCGCGCGGTGTGCGGCGCCGACGGCCATCCGGGCCATGTGCGGGACCATCAGGCCGACGAAGCCGATCGCCCCGCTGTACGCGACGAGCACCCCGGTCATCAGGGAGGCGAGGACGAAGACGGCGGCCCGGAAGCGGGCGGTGTCGAGGCCGAGGACGGTCGCGCCCTCCTCCCCCACCAGGAGCAGGTCGAGCGGGCGGGCCAGGGTGAGGAGGACGGCGGTGCCGGCGACCAGGGTGATCGCGGGGAGCGCGAGCATGTCCCAGCGGGCCGCGCCGAGGCCGCCGAGGGTCCAGTAGAGGACTTCCTGAAGGTGGTCGGCGCGGGCGGAGGTGACCAGGATCAGGCTGGTCAGGGCGGAGAGGACGTAGGAGACGGCGACCCCGGCGAGGACGAGCCGGTTGGTGGTGAGGCCGCCCCCGCCGCGCGCCAGGGTGTAGACGAGCAGCAGCGAGAGCAGGGCGCCCGTGAAGGCGGCGGCGGGGATCGTGATGGTGGTGGCGAGGGACGCGCCGATGCCGAGGACGATGACCAGGACCGCGCCGGTGGAGGCCCCGGAGGAGACGCCGAGGAGGAACGGGTCGGCGAGCTGGTTGCGGACGAGGGCCTGGAGGACGGTGCCGATGACGGCGAGTCCGGCGCCGACGACGATGCCGAGCAGGACCCGGGGCAGCCGCACGTCCAGGACGATCGTGCGGAACGGGCTCGCCTCCGCCCGCCCGGTCAGGATGTCGAGCACCTGGCCGGGCGGGATGCGGACGGAGCCGAGGGCGAGGGCGGCCAGTACGGAGACGGCCAGGAGCGCGGCGAGGCCGCCGAGCACCAGGACGTAACCGAGCGGACGCCGAGGAGCTGTGGCGCGGCAGGTCACGGGGTGGTGGCCGCCTTGCCCGCCTCCGGGTGGAGCTGGGCCGCGAGCTTGTCGACGGCGGCGGGGACGCGGACGCCGAGGACCGCGTCGGACAACGGCATGACGGCGAAGCGCTTGTTCTTGATGGCGGGGACGTCGGCGAGGGCCGGGTCGGTGAGGAGGCGCTTCTTCTTCTGTCCGACGGTGGTGGAGCCGTAGTCGTAGATCACGATGACCTCGGGCCTCCGGTCGACGACGTTCTCCCAGGAGGCATCGCCGAAGGGCTTGTCGAGGTCGGCGAAGACGTTGGTGCCGCCGGCCCGTTCGATCAGCTCATTGCCGATGCCCTCGCCGCCCGCGGTGAAGGCGGTCTTGTCGCCGCTGTCGTACACGAAGACGGAGACGGGCTTCAGATCGGCCAGCTTCTTCGCGGTCGCGGCGTTGTCGGCCTTGGCCTGCTTGATCCAGGCCTCGGCGCGGTCGCTGATGCCGAAGGTGCGGCCGACCTCGCGGATCTCCTCGTAGAGGGTGTCCATGGGCTGGTCGCCCTTGGTGCAGCTCTCGGCGTTGAGGCGGGTCTCGATGCCGGCCTTCTTGAACGCCTCGCGGCCGCGGCCGTCGCCCGCGGTGAAGGCGCTGCCGTAGCCGCCGTAGACGAAGTCGGGGTTGGCGGCGAGGACCTGCTCGTAGGAGGGGTACTCCTTGGCGAGGACGGGAACGGCGGCGTAGTCCTTCGCGTACTTCGGCAGGACCTGGTCGTCGAGGTAGGCGGTGCCGACGAGGGAGCTCTTCAGGCCCAGTTCCAGCATGATCTCGGTGACGTGCTGGTTCATGGTGACCACGCGCTTCGGCGGGGCCTTGTACGTCGTGGTGACCCCGCAGTTCTTGACGGTGTACGGGAAACCTTCGCCCTTCGCCGCGGCCTCGGGCTTGGCGTCGGTGCTCTCGGAGGTGGAGCAGGCGGTGAGGGCGAGCGGGAGCAGCACGGCGGCGGCTATGAGCGCGGGGGTGCGCCGGGACATGGCGGGGCCTCTCCGGGGGATTTCCGCGTCCCCTGGTCGATGCGGAGAAGGCGGCGGGCCAGTTCCTGGCTTCCGGGCCGCCCTCCGGCACGGAGTCGGAGTCCGTACGGGAGGGGGCCCGGTCACAGTGGCGGGACCGTGCCGGATTCGCACCGGCTTCCTGGTTCCTGCCGCCTTGATGGGTTCGGGGTGCAGTGTGCCAGACCGGTCCGGGGGCTCCGCGCGGCGCCCGGGGGCTCAGTACGCCTCGACGACCTGCACGTCTTCCTCGGTGATCTCGCCGTCCACGATGCGGTACGAGCGGAACTGGAAGGGGCCCGAGCCGTCGGTGTCGGCGGTGGAGACCAGGACGTAGTGGGCGCCGGGCTCGTTGGCGTACGTCACGTCGGTGCGGGAGGGGTAGGCCTCGGTCGCCGTGTGCGAGTGGTAGACGATCACGGGTTCCTCGTCGCGGTCGTCCATCTCGCGGTAGAGCTTGAGGAGGTCGGCCGAGTCGAACTCGTAGAACGTGGGCGAGCGGGCGGCGTTGAGCATCGGGATGAAGCGCTCGGGGCGGTCCGTCCCGGCCGGGCCCGCGACCACTCCGCACGCCTCGTCGGGGTGGTCGGCGCGGGAGTGGGCGACGATCTGGTCGTAGAGCGCCTGGGTGATGGTCAGCATGGCGCCAGGATAAGCAGGCGGGCCCCGCGTACCGGTGGGTGGTACGCGGGGGCCCGCATGGTGGACGCCGTCGGCCTTTGGGGCGGCCGGGGGCGGTCCGGGAGGAGGGTGGTCGTGGGGCCCGCCCTCGGGGTCGGTGGGGTTTCGGGGGCCGGTGAGACCGGCTCCCGGCCCCAGGGTCTGCGGGGCAGCGCGTCAGCGAGCCCTCGGCTCAGCGGGTCTCGGTCGTGGCCTTCTCCTCCTCCGGGGTGCGCGACTGGAGCACCCGGTAGGAGACGAAGAGGATGAGCGCCCACAGCGGTGCGCAGTAGAGCGAGATCCGGGCGTCCTTGTCGATCGCCATCATCACGATGACCATGCCGATGAAGCAGAGCGCGAACCAGCTCGTGTACGGGGCGCCGGGGGCCTTGAACGATGACTGCGGCAGGAGACCGGCGTCGGCCTGGCGGCGGTAGCGGATCTGGCTGATCAGGATCATGATCCAGGCCCACATGCCGGAGATGGTCGCGAAGGAGACGACGTAGTTGAACGCCTCGCCCGGCCACTGGTAGTTGATCCACACGCCGACGAGCATCAGGGCGGCGGAGAACGTGGTCCCCACCAGCGGCAGGCCGTTCTTCGTCAGCTTGGTGAAGGCGCGGGGACCCTGGCCGTTGAGGGCGAGGTCGCGGAGCATGCGGCCGGTGGAGTACATGCCGGAGTTGCAGGAGGAGAGCGCCGCGGTGAGGACGACGAAGTTGACGATGGCGGCGCCGATACCGAGCCCCATCTCCTCGAAGGCCTTCACGAACGGGGAGACGCCGGGCTTGAAGGTGGACCACGGCACGACCGACAGGATCATGATCAGTGCGCCGACGTAGAAGACGGCGATGCGCCACGGCACGGTGTTGATGGCCTTGGGCAGCACGGTCTTGGGGTCCTTGGACTCCCCGGCGGTGACGCCGACGAGCTCCACGGCGAGGAAGGCGAACATGACGATCTGGAGCGTCATGAGGGTGCCGGTGATGCCGTTGGGGAAGAATCCGCCGTCGTTCCAGAGGTTGGAGACGGTCGCGGTGTCTCCGGCGTCGGAGAAACCGACGGTGAGAACGCCCGCGCAGATCAGAATCATGCCGATGATGGCGGTGACCTTGACCATGGAGAACCAGAACTCCAGCTCACCGAAGAGCTTCACGGAGATCAGGTTGGCGCCGTAGAGAATGACGGTGAACACCAGGGCGGACAGCCACTGCGGAATGTTCCACCAGTACGTCATATAGGTGGCCGCTGCGGTGACTTCGGTGATTCCGGTGACCACCCAGAACAGCCAGTAGGTCCAGCCGGTGACGAACCCGAAGAACGGGCCGATGAATTCGCGGGCGTACTCCGAGAAGGAGCCCGAGACCGGGCGGTACATGAGCAGTTCGCCCAGCGCCCGCATGATGAAGAAGATGACCAGACCTGCGATGACGTAGGCCAGGATGAGGCTGGGCCCGGCCCGGTCGATGGCTTTGCCCGCGCCGAGGAAGAGCCCGGTGCCGATGGCTCCGCCGATGGCGATCATCTGAATCTGGCGAGCTCCCAGACCGCGCTGGTATCCCTCGCCACTGGTTCCGGCGTCCCCGGCATTTCCGCCGGGCTGACCCTTGTCGACCTGTCCCTCGTCGACGTGCGCCGATGTCATGGTGGTGCGCCTTTCTCCACGCCGATCCGCGCCGTACAAGGCTGCGGATCAGGTCCTGATCCCCCCGGATATGGATGGAGTGCGACCGGCGTTCGGCCGGTGTGCAGCGCCCCCGGGAAACAGGGGTGGCGTCCCCGGGCGGTCGTGAAGATTTATCACGGCCGTCATGGGACACCGTGGGACATTTTGTGGCGCACATCACAGGCAAAAGGGGATGAAAGGCCCTGCCGGGAACGAATGACCCGAATGACTTGGGGTGATCGTTACTCGGATCTGAGCGTCCGTTGAGCGAACAGGAGCCGCCCACCCGGGCTGGGTGAGCGGCTCCTCTTTTCCGGAGGCTGCCTACGGCATCAGGGTCTCGACCAGGGATTCCTGGAGGGCGCCGAGCCAGAGGTAGGCCATCACCATGGGCTT
This sequence comes from Streptomyces sp. PTY087I2, assembly GCF_001687325.1. Taxonomy (GTDB): domain Bacteria; phylum Actinomycetota; class Actinomycetes; order Streptomycetales; family Streptomycetaceae; genus Streptomyces. The sequence goes on from NZ_LZRD01000020.1 coordinate 88,109, forward strand.
GCGCGGGTCGGTGTCGGGGAGCCGGTAGAGCGAGCCCTCCTCGCCCTGGTCCTCGTCGGAGACCTCCAACCGGGTGCCGATGGTCAGGCGCAGGTCGTTGAGGGAGCGGAGCCAGCTCAGGCACTCGTCGCCGGTGAGGGTGAGGACGGCACCGCCGTCCGGGGCGGGCGAGAGCGCGTCCAGGGTGCGAACGACGGCGAGGGCGTCGTCGCGCTTGCCGGAGCGCAGGTCCATCTCGGTGAACCGGCGGAACTCGGCGGACCGCTCGCGCAGCTCCTGCTCCTCCTCCGGCTTGCCGGCCCCGGCGGATCCCTCGGGCCCGCCGGGGCCGCCAGGGCCGCCGTAGGCGTCGGGGAAGAGCCGGGCGAGCGCCGGGTCGGTGGGCGGCTTGCTGGGGCCCTCGGCGAAGAGGGCGGCGAGCGGGTCCTCGCCGTCGGCGGGCTGGTCGCCGGGGCCGATCAGCTCCAGCAGCTGGACGGCGAGGGAGCGCAGGATGGAGATCTCGACCTCGTCGAGCGCGACGGCCGCGCCGCCGCCTGGGGTGGCCTCGAAATGGCCGGCCATGGATTCTCCGATGGTGGGTCGAACGGGGCGGGTGGCGGGGCAGAGCCCTGAAAAGGCGGCGGGGCAGGGCCCTGAAGGGTGACTAGTTGCGGTCCTGGGTGAGGGTGGCCCACAGCCCGTAACCGTGCATGGCCTGGACGTCGCGTTCCATCTCCTCGCGGCTCCCGCTGGAGACGACGGCGCGGCCCTTCTGGTGCACGTCCAGCATGAGCCGGTGGGCCTTGTCCTTCGGATAGCCGAAGTAGGCCTGGAAGACATAGGTCACGTAGCTCATGAGGTTGACCGGGTCGTTGTGGACGAGCGTCACCCACGGGACGTCCGGCTCGGGGACCGCGAAGGTCTCCTCGGCCGAATCGGGACGTTCGATCTCTAGCGGGGTAGCAACGCTCACCTGTCCCATGCTGCCACCCGGGCGGGCCCGGCGCACAAACGGACCCCACATCTCGTCACTTTGACGAATAGGGGGTAGCATCCCAGCCATGAACACAGCGGACCTCGGTCGGCGGGTCGGCGTTCCGTCAACCGCGCTCTTCACCGACCAGTACGAACTGACCATGGTGCAGGCCGCCCTCAAGGCCGGCACCGCCGACCGGCACTCGGTCTTCGAGGCGTTCACCCGCCGGCTCCCCGAGGGGCGGCGCTACGGCGTCGTCGCGGGCACCGGACGGGTCCTGGACGCGGTGGAGAACTTCCACTTCGACGACGAGATGATCGGCTTCCTGCGCCAGCAGGAGATCGTCGACGAGCCGACCCTCGAATGGCTGGCGGGCTACCGCTTCAGCGGCGACATCTGGGGCTACCCGGAGGGCGAGGTCTACTTCCCCGGCTCCCCGATCCTGCGCGTGGAGGGGTCCTTCGCCGAGTGCGTGCTGCTGGAGACGGTGATCCTCTCCATCCTCAACCACGACTCCGCGATCGCCGCCGCGGCCTCGCGGATGTCGGCCGCCGCCGGGGGCCGCCGGCTGATCGAGATGGGCGCCCGCCGCACCCACGAGCTGTCCGCGGTCGCCTCGGCCCGTGCCGCGTACGTCGGCGGCTTCGACGCCACCTCCGACCTGGCGGCGGGGTTCCGCTGGGCGATCCCGACGGTCGGCACGAGCGCGCACGCGTTCACCCTGCTGCACGACAGCGAGCGGGACGCGTTCCGGGCGCAGGTGGACTCGCTGGGCCGGGGCACGACGCTGCTGGTCGACACGTACGACGTGACCGAGGCGGTCCGGGCGGCCGTGGAGATCGCGGGGCCCGAGCTGGGCGCCGTACGGATCGACTCCGGGGATCTGCTGCTGGTCGCGCACCGGGTGCGGCAGCAGCTGGACGAGCTGGGGGCGACGGGCACGAAGATCGTGGTGACCTCGGACCTGGACGAGTACGCCATCGCCTCGCTGGCGGCCGCGCCGGTGGACGCGTACGGGGTCGGCACCCAGCTCGTCACCGGGAGCGGGCACCCCACCTGCTCGATGGTCTACAAGCTGGTGGCCCGCGCCGGCTCGGCGGAGCCGGACGCGCCGCTGGTGCCGGTGGCCAAGAAGTCGCTCGGCGCGAAGTCGTCGGTCGGCGGTCGCAAGTGGGCCGCGCGCCGGACCGACGAGCACGGCGTCGCCGAGGCCGAGGTGATCGGCACCGGCCCGGTCCCCGAGGAGCTGGCCGACCGGCAGCTGCTGGCGGAGCTGGTGCGGGGCGGCGAGGTGATCGCCCGGGAGCCGCTGGACACGATCCGGGACCGGCACGTGGCCGCGCGCGCCGGACTGCCGATGTCAGCGATCCAGCTGTCACGGGGCGAGCCGGTGATTCCGACGGAGTACGCCTGAGCCGGGCCTGGCCTGCCCCGGGCGGCCCGCCCGCCCGGACGCCGACCCGGCGGTCCGCCCGGGCGGACCGCCGGAGTCCGGTCCCGGGCCGCCGCCGGGCTGGTCCTGGACCACCGCCCGGCCGGCGGCCGGCCCGGTTACGCCCCGGGTACGCGCCCGGGGCCCGGCCCGCTTGCACGCCCGACGGCCGGACCGGGTACGCGCCGGGGCCGGTCCGGGTACGCCCCGGCCCCCGGACCGGCCCGGTCCGCAACCGGGGGTTTCGCGGACGGGGCTTGATTGTGACGTTCCAGTGCCTAGGCTCGAACCCTCGGCACCCTCCCGGAGACCCCGGGAACCCCGGAGACTCCGGACACCCGGGGCCGCCGGGCCCGCCGCTCCATCCCCACCGAAGGACACCCGCCATGCACCGCGCATTGATCGTCGTGGACGTTCAGAACGACTTCTGCGAGGGCGGCAGCCTCGCGGTGACGGGTGGTGCCGACGTCGCCGCCGCCATCACCGACCTGATCGGTGACGCCCAGCCCGCCTACCGCCATGTGGTCGCCACCCGCGACCACCACATCGACCCGGGCGACCACTTCTCGCCGAACCCGGACTACGTCGACTCCTGGCCGGTGCACTGCGTCGCCGGTACGGAGGGCGTCGGCTTCCACCCGAACTTCGCGCCCGCCGTCGCCTCCGGCGCCATCGACACCGTGTTCGACAAGGGGGCGTACTCGGCCGCGTACAGCGGGTTCGAGGGCTCCGACGAGAACGGGACCGGCCTCGCCCAGTGGCTGCGCGACCGCGAGGTCACCGAGGTCGACGTGGTCGGCATCGCCACCGACCACTGCGTCCGGGCCACCGCGCTGGACGCGGCCCGTGAGGGCTTCGTCACGCACGTACTGCTCGATCTGACCGCGGGCGTCTCCGGGGCCACCACGGAACGGGCCCTGGCGGAGCTGCGTACGGCGGGCGTGAAGCTCTCCGGCACGCCCGTCGTCGCGTCGTAACCCAGTCTCTCGGGCCGAGCCCGTCCGGGCCCTACGCGGCCGGGCGGGCCGGTCCCGCGTACCCGCCGGGGCCCAGCAGCGCCCTGATCGGGTGCCACAGCTCCTGGCACGACGACACCGGTGCGGCCGCCTGATGCCCCAGGGCCGGCGGCCGGACACCGGCCCCGTCCGGCTGCGGGGCGGCCCGCCACAGCAGGCCGTCCGGATGGTGCAGCACCGCCGTGACCTCGTCCGGCGTCGGCGGCCGGTCGTTGCCGCGCAGATAGACCGCCCGCAGCCCCAGATTGCGCAGCCTGGTCAGGGCGCGCGCCCGGTTCGCCGCGTGCACCAGCACCCGTACCGGGGCCCCGGGCCCGGCTCCCGTACCGCCGCAGGATCCCGTGCCGTCGGCCGGTCTGGTGAGGGTCAGGGCGACCACCACCGTGCCGTTCGGCAACCTGCAAAAACCTCCGCCAGCCATGCTCCACGCTCCCCCGTGAGACGTCGTGTCAATAAGGATGTGAACAAGACGCACCTAAACACGATCGGCCGCCGCCCGCTAGAGGGCGACGGCCGATCATGGTTTGACCTGCGGTTTTACTTGATCAGCGGCCCGAGGGGCTGACCAGGACGGTCATGGTCTGACCGTCCAGGGGCTCGTGGACGATGGAGATGCGGGTGTTCGTGTCAGAAACCTTGACACTGCCCGTGGGGTTCTCCTTGTACCAGTAGGTGCCCTTGCGGTCGTCGAAGACCGGGTTGCCCAGGCTGGGCTTGATGTAGAGCGGCACGTCCGCGTTGTGGAGCGTGAAGCCCTTGTTCGGGTACCAGCTGAACGGGGCGTCGAACGGCTGGATCTTGTTGCGCAGGAGCGAGCCGTCCTTCCACTTGAGCGGCTTGGCGTGCGCGTCGATCGGCAGGATCAGACCCTGGCCCGGGTGGACGGAGGTGTTGTTGTCCTTCTGGGAGGTGTCCCAGAGCCAGACCAGCAGACCCGTCTGGTACGCGTAGTGCTCGACCCAGTCCGGACGGGTGGTGGAGAAGCCGAAGTTGTACGGGCCGACCTTCAGCGTCTGGTCGTACGAGACGTACTGGCGGTTCTCCGCGATGTAGTACTGCGGGTAGTCCTGGGTGAAGGACTCGCCGATCCGCGAGAAGCCCTTGGCGGTCCAGCCGTTGTCGTCGCCCTCGGCGTTGTCCGCGAAGAGCTCGGCGCCGTCGGCCGTGATGGTGATCTCGTCGGCCGCGAAGCCCTTGCCGCCCGCGCCGCCGTCCGTCTGGTAGCGGAAGCGGAGGTCGATCTTCTTGCCCGCGTAGGCGTCCAGCGGGAAGGAGAGCTTCTTGTAGTCGCCCGAGACGTCGGTCAGGGCCGGCTTGTCACTGGCGTCGCGCGGGATGGCCTTGCCGTCGGCGGTGCCGTCGAGCGCGGTCCAGCTGGTGCCGCCGTTGTCGGACACCTCGGTGTAGAGGTAGTCGTAGTCGGCCTCGATGTCGTACCAGCCCGAAAGGTCCAGCGTGGCCTTGGACTTGCCGGTCAGGTCGACCGAGCGGGTCAGGGTGTTCGACAGGTCGTCGCCCATGTCGCTCCACCACTGCTTCGAGCCCTCGGCGGGCTTGACGACGGTGGTGGTGACGGCCTTCTCCGGCAGCTCGACGACGAGTGCCTGCGGGTTCTTGGTGTTGTACTCCGAGACGCCCAGCTTGTGCAGCGAGGTCTTGCCGGCCTTGGCCTTGTCGTAGTCGAGCCAGCCGAGCTGGAGCTTGTCCCACGAGGTCATGTCGCCGGGCAGGTCGCCGATCTCGCCCTTGCCGGTGCCGAGCCAGGAGCCCGCCGACATCAGGGACCAGAAGCCGACCGAGTTCTCGCCGCCGCCGGAGGTGTCGTACAGGTCCGGCAGACCGAGGTCGTGAGCGTACTCGTGGGCGAAGACGCCCAGTCCGCCGTTCTCGGGCTGGACGGTGTAGTCGCCGACCCAGATGCCCGTGTCGCCGATCTGGGCGCCACCGGCCTTGTTGTTCTCGGGGCCGGTCGCACCGGCGTTGGTGCCGTACGCGTACCAGCGGTGCGCCCAGATGGCGTTCTCGCCCTCGGCGCCGCCGCCGGCCGACTCGTCCTCGCCGGCGTGGACCAGCTGGAAGTGGTCGATGTAGCCGTCGGGCTCGTTGAAGTTGCCGTCGCCGTCGTAGTCGTAGCGGTCCCACTGGTCGTACTCGGCCAGGTTCGCCTTGATCTCGGCGTCGGTGCGGCCCTTGGCCTTCTGGTCGGCGACCCAGGCGTTCACACCGTCGCGGACCGCGTCCCACACGTTGGCGCAGTTGGACTGGCCGCAGTAGTTGGAGCCGTAACGGGCCTCGTTGTAGGGGACCTTGACCCAGTCGGAGACCTCGCCCTCGACCGAGTAGCGGCCCGAGGAGGTCTTCTCGTAGTAGGTCTTGAGCGAGTTGACGCCCTTGCCCTCGCCGAAGTAGAGCTCCTGGAAGTGCTCCTGGTTGTAGTCGGACTTCCAGGCGGTGCTGTTGTCCTTCTTCGGGTCCGGCTTGGCGATCTCGTTGTGCGCCGGGCCCGGGGTGCCGCCGTACTTCTTGACGGGCGGCTTGGGACCGTCGCCGTCCGGGTCGTACATCGTGGTGTCGTCGACCTCGTCGCCGAACTCCAGCAGGATGGTGAAGATCTTGTCGGTCTTCTCCCGGCCGAGCTCCACGTACTTCTTGTCGCCGAGCTTGACGACCTTGGAGCCGCTCTTGTTCGCCACCTTCTTGTCCCCGGCCAGCACCTGCTCCAGCGCGGCCTCGCGCTGGGCGGCCTGCTGCTCGCTGAAGGGGCCCTCCAGGTTGTGCTCCACATGCCCCTTGGCCGGCGCCGGGTCACGGCGGTCGACGGTGGAGACACCGGAACCTGATGAGCTGTCATGCGCCTGGGCGGTGGCGAAGGTCGACGCCGTCGCAGCGGTCGCGGCCATGGCCACGACAACGGCGGCGGCGCGAAGCGCCCGTCTCTGATTGGTCACTTGAAGCAGTCCTCCCCGGGCGTCCGCGCAGCGGCCAGGGGGGTATGGAGAGGGCCGCGCGCGTAAACGCGTCACAAGTGACGACATTCGATCGGAGTTATGAGAGAAAAGACAGACCTTGACTTGAACAGGCCAAGTGCACTATGCGGAGTGGTCTTCCGGTATACGGACGGTATGAGAAGGGCATGGGAACGGCAAAGGAACGGCGACCGGCCCGGATCCGTCCGGCCGGACGCTCCAACAGGCGCGCCACGCTGTCCGGTTGGTGAGAGCCGTGACTCCGTGCGCCCCCAGTGCACCGGTACCGTGTGTTAGGTCACGCTTACCACCGGTCCCGGTCGGGCATCCACCGTCGTAGGGTCGTTCGGCGTGCACGACCGCGCCCAACGCCGCCCGCCCATCCGACGTCCCGAGGACGGAATACGTCATGCCGCGTCCGACTGCCGCACAGTTCGCCTACGGTTCGGCCACCGTCGTCGCAACGACGCTCGCCCTGCTGCTGCTGTTCCGCACGGAGTCCGGCGTGGGCGTGGCCGCCGCCGGCACGATCGCGCTGGCCCTCGGCCTCCTGGTCGCCGTACGCCTGCCGCTCCCCGGCCACCGGACGGCGGAGGGGACCGGACGGACCACGACCGCCTCGGCCGCCGCCCGGACGCACCACGCCCTGGAGGGCATCGGGGCCGGGGAGCGGGTTCCGGCGGCGCGTTCGTCCGCGCGTCCGGCGGCGCGGGCCGGCCAGCACTCGCTGCGCCGCTGACCGGAGACCGCTAACGGGCCACCACGACGACGGTCTTGGCCGCCTTGTCCTGGAGCCCCTGCCGGTAGGGCTTGTCGGTGAACATCAGCACGATGTTGATCAGCCACCACAGGCACGGGCAGCAGAGCAGCGCCGGGGCCCACAGCACGACCGCCCGCATCAGCGCCGCGCCGGTGTCGGGCACCCGCCCGTCGTTGAGCATCGCCACGCGCAGCTTCAGCAGCCGCTTGCCCAGCGTGCGGCCGTCCTTGTGGGTGAAGTAGGTGTCGTAGGCGACGTAGACCACCAGGCCGATGATCGACCAGAGCAGCTGGTGCCCGCTGTACCCGCTGGCGACCGCGTCGCCGAACCCGTCGTCACCGTCCCCGTTGACGTCGACCGCGCCGCCCCAGGGCAGCGAGATCAGATACAGCGGGATCGAGATGATGAGGAAGTCGATGAGCCGCGCCAGGATCCGCTTGCCCGGCTCGGCGAGCGGCGGCATCCCGGCGAGCGGATCGGGCGCCCCGAACCCGCCGCCGCTGCCGTACGGATCGTTCGGCGGGGGCGGCGGCGGAGGGGGCGGCGGAGCACTGCCGTACGGCTGACCGTCGGACGGCGGCGGGGGCTCCTGCGGCTTCTTGAGGAACGGATCGTCGTCCTCGGGCGGCTGGCCGGGCGTCGGCTGGTCGTTGCTCATGGGGGCAGTGCATCCCGCACCACCGGGGCCCGCAACGGCTCAGGGGCGTTCGGGGGACACGGGGCGGCATACGAGTCTAGACCGGCATGTCGCCGTCCGCCCGGCCAGCTTTTCCGATAAGTGAGCGGCGGAACGCGGTTCGCCAGCCCCGCTCAGCCGGGCTCGGCCCGCTCAGCCGGCCACGAACGTACGGGCGGCCTTGTCGTGCCAGCACTGGCGCCACGGGCGGTCGAACAGGCACCAGAGGACGTTGACCACACCGAGGACGAGCAGCCCCAGCACGCCGTAGACGAGCCAGCGGCGCAGGGCCGCTCCCAGGGACGGGGTGTCATGGGACTCGATGTCCCGTACGTCGAGCCCGAAGAGCTTCTTGCCCAGCGTCCGGCCCCACTTGGCCGTCGGCAGGGCCTCCAGGAGGAAGCCGAGGAGCAGGAACGCGGCGAGCAGCGCCCCCAGCAGGGCCCCGGTGGTGGAGTCCAGCAGCCAGACGGTGACGGTCTCCCCCGTCTCCTTCGCCGCGGTGATCTTCCGGTCGATGTGGTCGAGCGCCCGCACCGACAGCGGGACGGCCACCGCCCCGACGACCGCGCCGAGCACGAGGTTGTCGACGAGCCGGGCGGCGAACCGCTTGCCGAGCCCGGCGGGGCGGGCGGAAGCCTGGTTGCGGGCGAGTTGCTGGAAGGGGTCGTCGACCGGCGGCTTCCACGGCACGACGGGCTGGTCCGCGCCCGCCGCCGGTCCCTGCTGCTGGTGGGGCAGCTGCTGCTGCGGTTCGGGCTGGGCGAGTCGGTGGACCTGCTGCGCCCAGGAGGCCGAGCCGCCGCCCGGACCGGGCGTCAGGGGCGTGTGCAGGGCCGCCGACGGCCCGGGGTCGGGGGACGGCGTGGTTACGGGGGTGGGGGCGGGAGCCGGGGCGGGCGCGGGAGCCGACGGCTGAGCCTGCGCCGAGAGGGCGTGGGGCGTCGGGGCCTGCGCGAGGCTGTTCTGCGCCGGGCTCACGTTCGGCGCCGTACTCACGTTCTGCGCCGGGCTCACGTTCTGCGGCCCCTGCGGCGTAACGGCGTTCGACGGGGCCGGACCGGGCGGTACGTCACCGGCCGCCGGGGCGCCGCCCCGTACCGCGTTCGACCGGGGTCCCACCGCGCGGATCGTGACCGTCCCGTCCGTCGGAGGACGTACCCCGGACTCCTCGGCGGGCCGGCCGCCGCCCTCCCGCATCCCCGGCAGCGCGCCGCCGGTCGGGTCCTGGGCCAGCGGCGCCCTCGGGTCGGCCGGCGGCGACGGGTGCCCGGGACCGGGGCCCGCGGGCTCCTGGGCCGGTCCGCCCCACTCGACCCGGCGGTCCCGTTCGCCGCCGAACCCGTTCTGGCGCGCGGCGTCCGCCTGCCAGACCGACGCGCCGTCAGCGGGCCCCGCGGCGGGTGCTCCGGAGCCGGGCGGGGCCCCCTCGCCGCCCTGGAGGCCCTCCTCCTCGTCGAAGAAGATCGGCCCGGTCTCCTCCACCGGCGCACTCTGCGCACCGGCCGCCGGGGCGGGGGCGGTCGCGGCCGGTCCGGTCTGCCCGGGCGCGGGCCGGCTCGTACCGGGGACCCAGGAGGCGCCGTTCCAGTACCGGACGTAGCCGGGGATGGAGGGGTCGGGGTAGTAGCCCTCGCGGGGGCTTTCGTCACCGGGTGCCGGAGTTGGCGCGCTCATCAGCGGGTCCCGTATCTCTTCGAGGCCTCAGGCCGTCCCCGCCGGGCGGGCGGACGGCCTCAATACAAGGGTCCACATCTATCAGACAGCCGCCCGCCCCCGGGCCCGTCCACCTGTTTGGGCCCCCTTTCGAGACGGGTTGCGGGACGGGTTCGGGACGGCTTTCGGAACTGCCCGAAGTTTTTTCCCGAAGTCGCGTAATAGGTGGCGGGGAGGGCGCTCTCTCCTTGTGCGGGACGGTCACGGGACCGGCCCATGAGCACCGGAAGGTCGTGCATTTCGATGATGAGCATCGTGGAACGTGAGCTGGAGCTGAAGCTGGTCCTGTCCCCCGAGCGGTCCATCCCGGTGCCCGCCCGGCTGACGTACCGCACGAACGACCCGTACGCCGTGCACATCGCCTTCCACATCGGCTCCGAGTCGCCCGTGCACTGGACGTTCGCCCGGGAGCTGCTGGTGGAGGGCGTGTTCCGGCCGTGCGGGCACGGGGACGTGCGGATCTGGCCGACGAAGGTCGCGGGCCGCAGCGTCATCTGCGTGGCCCTCACGTCCCCCGACGGCAACGCCCTGCTGGAGGTGCCGTCGGCCGCCGTGGCCGCCTGGGTGGAGCGGACCCTGCGGGTGGTTCCGCCGGGCACCGAGAGCGACCGGCTCGGGATGGACGAGGCGCTGGCGGAGCTGCTGGCCCCGCTGCCGGCCGACGACCTGTGGCTGAGCGACCCGTGGGCGGCGGACGAGTCGCCGTCCCAGGACGGTGAGGCGTGAGGGCCTCCCCGAGAAGCGGGGATCAGAAGAGCTTGCCGGGGTTGAGGAGACCGAGCGGGTCGAAGGCGGCCTTGATGGAACGCTGGAGTTCGACGCCGGTCTCCCCCAGTTCGCGGGCGAGCCACTCCTTCTTGAGGACCCCGACGCCGTGTTCGCCGGTGATGGTTCCGCCGAGTTCGAGACCGAGCGCCATGATGGCGTCGAAGGACTCGCGGGCCCGGCGGGACTCGTCGGGGTCCTGGGGGTCGAAGCAGACGACGGGGTGGGTGTTGCCGTCGCCCGCGTGGGCGCAGACGCCGATGGTGAGGTCGTACGCGTCGGCGATGGCCGCCGTGCCCGCGAGCATCGCGCCGAGCTGCGAGCGCGGTACGCAGACGTCGTCGATCATCGTGGCGGGTTTGACGGTCTCCAGGGCGGTGAGGGACATGCGGCGGGCCTGGAGGAGGAGTTCGGACTCGGCCGGGTCGTCGGCGGGGACCACCTCGGTGGCCCCGGCGGCGGTGCACAGCTCGCCGACGGCGGCGAGGTCGGCCGACGGGTCCGGGGTGTCGAAGGCGCAGAGGAGCAGCGCCTCGGTGGTCTCGGGCAGGCCCATGGAGGCCATCGCGTTGACGGCACGCACGGTCGTACGGTCCATCAGTTCGAGGAGTGACGGGGTGTGACCGCGCTCCATGATCCGGCACACGGCGTCACAGGCGGTGGCCGCCGAGGGGAACTCGGCGGCGAGGACGAGCTGCTGCGGCGGCTGCGGTTTGAGCGCGAGGACGGCCTTGACGACGATCCCGAGGCTGCCCTCGGAGCCGACGAAGAGCCGGGTCAGGTCGTACCCGGCGACGCCCTTGGCGGTGCGGCGGCCGGTGGTCAGGAGCCGCCCGTCGGCGAGGACGACCTCCAGGCCCAGCACGTATTCGGCGGTGACCCCGTACTTCACGCAGCACAGGCCGCCGGACGCGGTGCCGATGTTGCCGCCGATGGTGCACATCTCCCAGCTGGAGGGGTCCGGCGGGTAGTACAGACCGTGTTCGTTCACCGCGCGTGAGAGCACCGCGTTGACGACGCCCGGTTCGACGACGGCGATCCGGTCGACCGGGCTGATCTCCAGGATCCGGTCCATCTTCACCAGGGAGAGCACGATGCAGCCGTCCGAGGCGTTGGCCGCGCCGGACAGGCCGGTACGGGCGCCCTGCGGGACGACGGGGACGCGCAGCGCGGTGGCGGTGCGCATGACGTGCTGGACCTGCTCGACCGTGCGCGGGAGCACCACGACGGCCGGGGTGCCGGCCTCGCAGAAGCTCGCCATGTCGTGGGCGTAGGACGCGGTGACGTCCGGATCGGTGATCAGCGCCTCGGGAGGCAGTCCCGCGCGCAGCCGTTCGAGGAGATCGCTCATGATCCAAGCGTGTCACCCGGGGCCAATGGTGTGAACCCGTGGGCGGGGGGCGATCCCAAGGCGCGGTGTGCTCGTATGACTGACGCAGAGTGATGGCCATGGATGTCATGCCGCAGCAGGACCCGGACTCCGGCCGGACGCCCGAGCCGTCCCCGCCGGACCCTTACGCGATGCCCGCCGAAGGCGCCACCGCGCTGCCCCCGCCGCCGCCCACCCTGCGGACGACGCTGCGCCGGGCCGCGGTCGGCGCGGTGGCCGCCGGGGTGCTGCTGGCCGGGGCGCTGGTGGCGGTGGACGACGGGGACGAGCGGCCGAAGGAGCCGGGCCCGGTCGAGCGGGCCGAGGCGGCGGCGACCGCGGGGTCCCCGGCCTCGCTCTCGGACCTCACCGCGCTGATCGGGGACCGGCAGAAGTGGGTGGAGTCGCACCCGAAGGACGCCCCGTCCCTGGCGACGCTCGGTACGGCGTACGTGGAGTGGGCGCGGCGTTCGGCGGACACGGCGTACTACGCCCGGGCCGAAGAGGCCCTGAAGCGTTCGCTGGAGGCGCAGCCGGGCGAGCGCGGGAACGGGGAGGCGTGGGTGGGTCTGGCGGCCCTGGCCAACGCCCGGCACGACTTCCTCGCGGGGAAGCGGTGGGGCGAGACGGTGAAGAAGCAGCAGCCGAGTACCTGGAGCGTGTACCCGGTCCTCATCGACGCCTACACCGGGCTCGGCGACCGGAAGGCGGCGACCGCGGCGACGGAGAAGTTCGCCGAGCTGCGCAAGGGCGTTCCCGCGCTGGCCCGCACCGCCGACCTCTACCGGGGCAACGGCTGGCGCGAGGACGCGCTGGCCGCCGCCCGGGAGGCGGCGGACCGGGCGACGCAGCCCGCCGAGAAGGCCGAGGCGCTGCACCGGCTCGGCGAGCTGGCCTGGGAGCGGGGCGAGCCGGAGGAGGCGGTGGCGCAGTTCGACGCGGCGCTGCGCACGGACGCCGGTCAGCACGCCTCGCTGGCGGGCCGGGCCCGGGCCCTGGCGGCACTGGACCGCACCGACGAGGCGGTGGCCGCGTACCAGCGGGCGCTGGAACAGCTTCCGCGCCCGCAGTACGCGCTGGAGCTGGGCGAGCTGTACGCGTCGCTGGGGCTGGACGGGGACGCCCGCACCCAGTACGCGAAGCTGCGGGAGATGGTGGCCGCGGCGAAGAAGGACGGGGTCGACGAGTCCCTGGTGCTGGCCCGGTTCGAGGCCGACCACGGGGACCCGGAGGCGGCGGTGGAGCTGCTGCGGGCCCAGTGGCGGGGGCAGCACCGCAGCGCGGCGGTGGCGGACGCGCTGGGCTGGGCGCTGCACCGGGCGGGCAAGTCGGAGGAGGGCCTGGAGTACGCGCAGCGGGCCGCCGACACGGGCGTGCGGAACGCCTCGTACGCGTACCACCTCGGCGCGATCCAGCGGGAGCTGGCGGACTACGGTCCGGCGCGCCGGAATCTGGAGCAGGCCGTGCGCACCAACCCGGCCTTCTCGCCGCTCGCCGCGCCGCTGGCGCGGGAGGCGCTGGACGCGCTGGGCGAGCCGCCGCCGGGCGGACCGGGCGATATGCAGCCGCCGCCTCCGCCGTCGGCCCCGGAGCCGAAGCCGGAACAGGAGCCGACGCGGGAGCCGAAGCCGGAGCAGGAGAAGAAGCCCGAGGCCCCGGCCCCGGCTCCGTCCCGTACGGCCGCCGAGACGTCCCCGTCGCCCACCGGGTCACCCTCCACAGCGCCCTCCGAGTCGAAGAGTCCGTGAAGCGGAAGCCGTGAACGGCGAACGCCGCCGCGGTCCGGGGTACTGCCCCGGGCCGCGGCGGCGTTCTGCCCCCGTCCGCGCAGGTCAGAGGTTGCCGCGCTTCTCCTGCTCGCGCTCGATCGCCTCGAACAGGGCCTTGAAGTTGCCCTTGCCGAAGCCCATGGAGCCGTGGCGCTCGATCATCTCGAAGAAGACGGTCGGGCGGTCCTGGACCGGCTTGGTGAAGATCTGGAGCAGGTAGCCGTCCTCGTCGCGGTCGACGAGGATCTTCAGCTCGCGCAGGGTCTCGACCGGCACCCGGGTCTCGCCGGCCCACTCGCCGAGGGTGTCGTAGTACGAGTCGGGGGTGTCCAGGAACTGCACACCGGCGGCGCGCATCGAGCGGACCGTGGAGACGATGTCGTTGGTGGCGAGCGCGATGTGCTGGACGCCCGCGCCGCCGTAGAACTCCAGGTACTCGTCGATCTGCGACTTCTTCTTCGCGATCGCCGGCTCGTTGATCGGGAACTTGACCTTGAGCGTGCCGTCGGCGACGACCTTCGACATGAGGGCGGAGTACTCGGTGGCGATGTCGTCGCCCACGAACTCCTTCATGTTGGTGAAGCCCATGACCTCGTTGTAGAAGCCGACCCACTCGTTCATCCGGCCGAGCTCGACGTTGCCGACGCAGTGGTCGATGGCCTGGAAGGTCCGCTTGGCGGGCGGCTCGACGATCGGCTTGGCCGCGGCGAAGCCGGGGAGGTAGGGGCCGTCGTAGCCGGAGCGCTCCACCAGGGTGTGGCGGGTCTTGCCGTACGTGGCGATGGCGGCGAGGACGACCGTGCCGTGCTCGTCCTTGACCTCGTGCGGCTCGGTGATGCCGCGCGCGCCGTGCTCGACGGCGTACGCGTACGCGGCCCGGGCGTCCGGGACCTCGATGGCGAGGTCGACGACACCGTCGCCGTGCGCGGCGACGTGGTCGGCGAGGAAGGTGCCCCACTCGGTGGAAGCCTTGATCACGGAGGTGAAGACGAAGCGGGCGGCGCCGTTGGTGAGGACGTAACTCGCGGTCTCGCGGCTGCCGTTCTCCGGTCCGGAGTAGGCCACGAGTTTCATGCCGAAGGCGGTCGAGTAGTAGTGCGCGGCCTGCTTGGCGTTGCCCACGGCGAAGACGACCGCGTCCATTCCCTTGACCGGGAAGCGGTCGGCCTGCGCTGCGGTGTCGGGGCTGGTGTGCAGAGTCTCAGTCATGTTCGAAGACTCTCCCCGCATCGCAAGGTGCGCAATAGTTCGCGCAATCACTGGTCAATATGTGCAGTGGATGGCCATGATGGCCGGGCTATCTGTACAGGCTGACCATCGGAGGCGGGCCCATGGCGATCGATCATCTGGACGGCCGGCTCATCGTGCTGCTCGCGCGTGAGCCGCGCATAGGCGTCCTCGAAGCATCCCGGCGGCTGGGGGTGGCGCGCGGGACCGTGCAGGCGCGACTGGACCGCCTTCAGTCGAATGGCGTCATCCGGGGGTTCGGCCCGGACGTGGACCCGGCGGCGCTCGGCTACCCGGTCACCGCGTTCGCCACGCTGGAGATCAAACAGGGCCAAGGGGCCGTCGTACGAGCGCATTTGGGCGGCGTACCGGAGGTGCTGGAGCTGCACACGACCACCGGCCACGGCGACATGCTGTGCCGGCTCGTCGCCCGTTCCAACGCCGATCTTCAGCGGGTGATCGACCGGGTTGTCGGATTTGATGGCATTGTCCGGGCCTCCACGGCGATCGTCATGGAGAACCCGGTTCCGCTGCGGATCATCCCGCTGGTGGAGCAGGCGGCCGAGGACACCGGCTGAGCCCTCGGGCTCGGCGACATCGACGGAGCCGAGGGAGTGCCGTGTGAGCTTCTGGGAGTATCTGAACACCCGCCACCAGCAGCTCCTGACGGACGCGTTCCAGCACGTCAGCGCGGTCTTCCAGTGCATGGTCATCGCCACCCTGCTGGGTGTGGTCATCGGGGTGGTGAGCTACCGCAGCGGCTGGGGCGGTTCGCTGGCCATCACCTCCACGGCGACGATCCTGACCATTCCGTCCCTCGCCGCGATCGGTCTGCTGATCCCGCTGGTCGGCCTGGGTGTCGCCCCGACCGTGATCACCCTGACGCTGTACGGGCTGCTGCCGATCGTCCGTAACTCGATCGTGGGGCTGCGGGGCGTCGATCCGTCGCTGGTCGACGCGGCGACGGGCATCGGGATGTCGCGCACGGCGCGGCTGCTCCGGGTGGAGCTGCCGCTCGCCTGGCCGCCGATCCTGACCGGGATCCGGGTCTCCACGCAGATGCTGATGGGCATCGCCGCCATCGCCGCGTACGCCTCCGGGCCCGGTCTCGGCAACGAGATCTTCCGGGGCATCGCCTCGCTGGGCAGCGCCAACGCGATCAACCAGGTTCTCGCGGGCACGCTCGGCATCGTCATCCTCGCCCTGCTCTTCGACGCCGCGTACGTCCTGCTGGGACGGCTGACCATCCCGAGGGGGATCCGTGCCTGAGACCGAGACCGAGGCCGTGACGGCGGAGGGGACCGCGGCCACCTCCGGGGCCACGATCCAGCTGGAGAACCTCACCAAGAGCTATCCGGGGAACCCGAACCCGGCCGTCGAGAACGTCTCGATGGAGATCAAGGCGGGCGAGACCGTGATCTTCGTCGGCCCGTCCGGCTGCGGGAAGTCCACCACCCTGAAGATGATCAACCGGCTGATCGAGCCGACCTCGGGCCGGATCCGGATCGACGACGAGGACGTCACGGACATCGACCCGGTGAAGCTGCGCCGCAAGATCGGTTACGCGATCCAGTCCTCCGGGCTCTTCCCGCACATGACGGTCGCGGACAACATCGCCCTGGTCCCGAAGATGGTCGGCTGGTCCAAGTCCCGGGTGAAGGACCGGGTGGAGGAGATGCTCGACCTGGTGGGCCTGGACCCGCGCGAGTTCCACGGCCGCTATCCGCGCCAGCTCTCCGGGGGCCAGCAGCAGCGGGTGGGCGTGGCGCGGGCGCTGGCCGCCGACCCTCCCGTACTCCTGATGGACGAGCCGTTCGGGGCGGTCGACCCGATCACCCGCGACCACCTCCAGGACGAGCTGATCCGGCTCCAGCACGAGCTGCACAAGACGATCGTGTTCGTCACCCATGACTTCGACGAGGCGATCAAGCTGGGCGACCGGATCGCCGTGCTGCGGGAGCGGTCGCACATCGCGCAGTTCGACACCCCCGAGGCGATCCTGACCAACCCGACGGACGACTTCGTCTCGGGTTTCGTCGGCGCGGGCGCGGCCCTCAAGCGCCTCAATCTCACGCGCGTACGGGATGTGGGCATCGCGGACTTCCCGACGGTGACGGTCGAGGATCCGCTCCAGACGATCTTCAACAAGCTGCGCAACGGCCCGCACAACGAGCTGCTGATGCTGGACCGCAGGAACCGCCCGTACAAGTGGCTGCGGCGCGGCGATCTGATGCGGGCGCGCGGTTCGCTGGCGCGGGCCGGGCAGCTGGTGCACGACACGGTGACCCGGGACGCCACGCTGCACGACGCGCTGGAGGCGGTGCTCACGGACAGCGGGGGCCGGGTGGCGGTGACCGGGCGGCGCGGCGAGTTCATCGGGGTCGTGGACATGAAGACGCTGATGGACAACGTGCAGGAGCTGCTGGAGGCGGACCGGCTGACCGCGATGGAGCACCAGCACGAGCTGGAGGAGCAGCGCGTCCACCAGACGGAGCAGGAGCTGGAGGGGGGTGGCGGCGGAGTATGAGCCCCAGCCATCAGTCAGGCTCCGGCAAGGGCCCGGCCGCCCCGACCCGGCCGCCGGGCGAACACGACGTCAAGGGCCACGCGTTCCACGACGAGGAGAGCGACCCCTCCCCCGCCCCGGCCACGCCGCAGCGCCGGATCACCTGGCGGAAACTGGTGGTCCTGCCGGCGGTGCTGGCCGTCGTCCTGGTCATCACGTACGTCTGGATCACCAACATCCATCTGGATTCGATCGCGGAGAACTCCCTCTCCGGCGGGAACGTCCAGCTGCGCTGGTGGCAGCACGTACGGCTGACGGCGATCTCGACGTTCTGGGTGCTGATCATCGCGATCCCGCTCGGTATCGCGCTGACCCGGCGGCGGCTGCGGAAGGCGGCCCCGGCGTTCACGGCGCTGGCCAACATCGGGCAGGCGACCCCGGCGATCGGTCTGCTGGCGCTGCTGGTGATCTGGCTGGGCATCGGCCCGCGTACGGCGATCATCGGCATCGTGATCTACGCGGTGCTGCCGGTGCTCTCCAACACGGTGGCGGGCCTGCGCGCGATCGAGCCGAACATGATCGAGGCGGCGCGTGGCATGGGGATGTCCGGCCGGGGCGTCCTGCTGAAGGTGGAGCTGCCGCTCGCGGTGCCGCTGATCCTGGCGGGCGTCCGTACGGCCCTGGTCCTGAACGTGGGCACGGCGACGCTGGCCACGTTCGGCGGGGGCGGCGGGCTCGGCGACCTGATCACCTCGGGGATCCAGACGCAGCGGATGCCGGTGCTGGTCATCGGCTCGGTGCTGACGGTGGTACTGGCGCTGCTGGTGGACTGGCTGGCCTCGCTGGCCGAACTGGCGCTGACCCCGCGCGGGCTGGAGGAGCGGTGAGGATGACGACGTACGGCGTACGGGTCCTGGTTGCCGCGTCCTTGGTGCTGCTGGTGGGCGGCTGCGGGCTCAAGAGCGGTTCCCCGATGGTGGACGACGTGTCGCCGGGGTCGGTCGGGCAGGGCGAGCCGCTGAAGGGCGCGACACTGACGGTGACGTCGAAGAACTTCAGCGAGAACATCATCCTGGGCCAGATGACCGGCCTGGTCTTCAAGGCGGCCGGGGCGGAGGTCCTGGACCGGACGAACCTGCCGGGTTCGATCAGCGCGCGCGAGGCCATCATCAACGGCGACGCCGACGCCCAGTGGGACTACACGGGCACGGGCTGGATCACCTTCCTGGGCCACGCGGACCCGATCGTCGACCCGAAGAAGCAGTACGAGGCGGTACGGGACGAGGACAAGGGCAACGGGGTGATCTGGCTGCCGCCCGCCCCGCTCGACAACACGTACGCGCTGGCGATCAGCAAGAAGAACAACGCGAAGTACCGGCTGAAGACCCTCTCGGACGTGGCCGCCCTCGCGAAGAAGGACCCGGGCGCGGTGACGATCTGCGTGGAGAACGAGTTCGCCTCGCGCGACGACGGACTGCCGGGCATGGAGAAGAAGTACGGGATGAAGATCCCGGCGGGCAACATCCAGAAGATGGACGCCGGAATCATCTACACCCAGGTGTCCGAGTCCAGCTCCTGCCTGCTGGGCGAGGTGTTCACCACGGACGGCCGGATCAAGGCGATGAACCTGGACGTGCTGGAGGACGACAAGCACTTCTTCCCCAACTACAACGCCTCCCCGGTCATCCACGAGGCCACCTTCGAGAAGTACCCGGTGATCGCGGAGCTGCTGGATCCGCTCGCGAAGAAGCTGACGACCGAGGTCGCGCAGACGCTGAACGCCAAGGTGGACGTGGACGGCGAGGATCCGCACGAGGTGGCGAAGGAGTGGCTGGTGGAGGAGGGGTTCATCGAGGAGGGATGAGTTGCAAAGGATCGCTGCAAAGATCTCGTTGCAAAAAAGTGTTGCAAAGTTCCCTTTGCATCTCTACGGTTGAGGCATGCCGGAGAACGAGAACGCCTCTCAGGGCGAGACCGCCCCTCGCCCCTACCACCTGGGCGGCGACGACCGAAAGCTGCACACGGTCGACGCCCGCACCCTGCGCGCCATCGCGCACCCGCTGCGGATCCGCCTGCTGAACGCGCTGCGCGAGTTCGGCCCGGCGACTGCCTCGAAGCTGGGCGAGCGGCTGGGCGAGTCGAGCGGGGCGACCAGCTACCACCTGCGCCAACTGGCCGAGTCCGGACTGGTCGAGGACGCGCCGGAGCTGGGCAAGGGGCGGGAGCGGTGGTGGCGGGCGATCCACGACGGCTCGACCTTCGACAGCGCCCTCTTCCGGACGCACGACGACCCGGAGGTCCGCGGAGCCATCGACGTCGTCCTGCACGAGACGGCCACCACCCACGCCCAGGAGCTCAACACCTGGCTGGGCACGATGGACGAATGGCCGGAGGAATGGCAGGAGAGCTGGGATCTGAGCGACTTCAAGATCCGCCTCACCCCGGAACTCGCCCTGGAACTCTCCCGGAAGATGCACGAGCTCGTGGAGAGCTACCGGGGCACCGTCCCCGAGGGCACCGAGGGCTCGGCCGTCGTCCGCACCCATCTGCACACGTTCCCGCGCCCCTCCGAATGACCGCGCCGCACACCGTAACTCCCCACCGCCTGAAGGGAAGCCCGTTATGCACGCCGACGTCCACCACCTCCTGCACACGGTCACATCCGCCGAACTCCACGCCGCAGCAGGCGAGTTCCGCCTCCCCCGCACCAGTCTGCGCACCCGGGTCGGCTGGACCCTGGTCGAGGTCGGCCTGCGACTGACAACGCAGAGCCGGGAAGCGACCGCGGCCACGCCTCGCGCCACCGCCTTCCATCCGGCGTAACCAACGACTCGGGGGGAGAGAACAACCATGGGGCACCGCACCCCGCTCACCGCGCCACGCTCGCGGCCAACTCCATTTCCACCGCAGGCACTTCACTGACCCTGATCGGCGTCCCCTGGTTCGTCCTGGAGACCACGGGCAGTGCGGGCCGGGCCGGCGTCGTGGCCTTCTGCGCGACCCTGCCGATCGTCGTCGCCGCGCTGATCGGCGGGCCGGTCATCGACCGGTTCGGCCGCCGCCGGACGGCCGTCGTGTCCGACACCGTCTGCGCGGCCGCCATCGCCGCCATCCCGCTGCTGCACTACGCCGGCGTCCTCGACTTCTGGATGCTGTGCGCGCTGATGGCGCTGAACGGCTTCGCCCACACCCCGGGCAACACCGCGCGCTACGTCCTCATCCCGGACCTCGCCGAGCACGCCGGGACCACGCTCGCCCGGGCCGCCAGCCTCTTCGACGCGGTCTCGCGCGGGGCCAGGATGGTCGGCGCGGCGCTCGCCGGGGTGCTCATCGCCTTCGTCGGCGCGGAGTCGGTCCTGCTGCTGGACGCGGCGACGTTCGGGCTGTCCGCCCTGCTGGTCGCCGCAGGGGTACGGGGCATCCGCGCGGCCGAGCCGCGGAAGGCGGAGGCCCCGGTCTCCGTACGCGCCTACGGCACCGAACTCCGCGAGGGTTACGCCCACTTGCTGAGCAACCGGCTGCTGCTGTCGGTCGTGGTCATGGTGATGTTCATGAACGGCACCGACCAGGGCTGGAACGCGGTCCTGCTCCCGGTGCACGCCGAGGGAGAATTGAGCGGCGCGCCCGCCATCGGACTGCTCACCGCGCTGTTCGGCGCGGGCGGGCTGGCCGGGGCGCTGCTGTACGGGGCGGTGGGGCACCGTTTCCCGCGCCGGGCGGTGTTCACGGTGTGCGTGATCCTGTGCGGCGCGCCGAGGTTCCTGGTCGCCGCGGTGACCGGGACGACGCTGCCGCTCGCGGTGACGATGCTGCTCGGCGGGATCGCGGGCGGCGTGCTGAACCCGATCCTGACGACGGTGATCTACGAGCGCGTGCCGGACCGGCTGCGCAGCCGGGTGTCGGGGGCGCTGACGGCGGGCTGCGAGTTCGCGATGCCGCTGGGCGGGCTCGCGGCCGGGCTGCTGGTGGAGGGCGCGGGGGCGACGGGGGCGCTGCTGGCGATGGGCGGGGTCTACTTCCTGGCGACGCTGAGCCCGCTGGTGTTCCCGTCCTGGCGGACGCTGGACGACAAGGCGGCGGAGCCCGTGCAGGACGCGCCGGGCGCGGGGGCGGAGCCCGTACGGGACGCGCCGGGCGCGGGGGCGGAGCCCGTACCGCAGGCGCAGGCGGAGGTACCGGCGCAGGTGCCGCCGGGGGTCAGCAGCTCGGGACCTTCCCGCCCGACTCCAGGGCCTTGAGCGAGCCGACCGCGTCCTTCAGCGTGGAGACGGGCACGATCCGCAGCCCGTCGGGCCGCTCGGCCTCCGCCTGACGGCACTCGGCCTTCGGTACGAGGAAGACGCTGGCCCCGTCGCGATGGGCGCCCTGGACCTTCATGGACACGCCGCCGACCGCGCCGACCTTGCCGTCCGCGGTGATCGTCCCCGTACCGGCGATGGTGCGGCCGCCGGTGAGACCGCCGCCGGAGCCGTTGCCGTCGAGCTTGTCGATGATGCCGAGGGAGAGGAAGAGCCCGGCGCTCGGGCCGCCGATGTCGCCGAGGTCGACTTCCACCCGCATCGACCCGGGCTCGCGGTCCAGGTAGTTCAGGGCGGCGTCGACGGCGACGTTCTGCGACTCCTTCATGTCGTCGAGATTGTGCTTCTCGATCTCCTTCTCGGAGCCGCCGGTGGGGTAGACGGAGTCGCGCGGCATGACGGCCCGGTCGGTCCGGAACCAGCTGTCGAAGACGTCACCGATGCGGACGTCGGCCTTCGGCCCGGTGGCGAGGATCGTCGTCATCCGCAGCTGCCCGTCGGTGGGCCGGGTCTCGGCGCCGGTGATGGTGATCACCGGCCGCCCGTCGTCCTTGCCGAGCACGTCCGCGGTCACCCCGGGCCGCGCCAGGGTGAACGGCAGCGGCGCGAAGGCGGCCGTACCGAACAGGGCGAGGACGGGGAGTGCGCAGAGGGCGAGGACGCGGGGGCGCGAGAGACGAGAGAGCACGCACCCAATCTAACCGCCGCACCACAACGGAAACGCGCCAGGCGTACGCCGCCGGGCACGCTCCGGACCGCGCACGCCCTGGAGGCATACGGGCCGTACGGGCACGGCAGGCGCGGGCACAGGCCGTACGGGCGCGCAGGCACGGGCACGGGCGTGCGGGCACGGGCGTACGGGCGTACGGGCGTACGGGCACGCAAGCGCGGGGACGCAGGCGCGGGCACACGGGCGGGCACCCGCCCCCGCCTACCGCAGCGCGTCCGCCACTTCCCGGGCGGCGTCGAGTACGCGGGGCCCGACCCGTTCCGGTACGGCGTCGGCGAGCATGACGACACCGACGCTGCCCTCGACGCCCGAGACCCCGACCAGCGGTGCGGCCGCCCCGCTGGCGCCGGCTTCGAGTTCGCCGTGGGTGAGGGTGTACCCGGGGTGGCCGGACTCGGTGGCTTGCCGGGCGGACAGGATGGCCCGGCCCGCGGCGCCCCGGTCCAGGGGATGGCGGAAGCCGGCCCGGTAGGCGACGTGGTAGTCGGTCCAGGTGGGCTCGACCACGGCGACCGCGAGGGCGTCGCTGCCGTCGACGAGGGTGAGGTGGGCGGTGGCCCCTATGTCCTCGGCCAGGGAGCGCAGCGCGGGCAGCGCCGCTTCCCGGACGAGCGGGTGCACCTGTCTGCCGAGCCGCAGCACACCGAGGCCGACCCGGGCGCGGCCGCCCAGGTCACGGCGTACCAGGGCGTGCTGCTCCAGGGTGGCGAGCAGCCGGTAGACGACGGTCCGGTTGACCCCGAGCTTGTTGGACAGTTCGGTGACGGTCAGGCCGTGGTCGGTGTCGGCGAGCAGTTTGAGGACGCGCAGTCCTCGGTCGAGCGTCTGGGAAGTCTCCGCTGTCACGACGCCCTCTCCTCTTCGGGGTGAGCGACGACGGCCCTGCTCCGACGGTTGCGACGCCGGTCCCAGCGGCGACGCACGGAGAGGCCGCCGGTCTGGCAAGGAACCGGCTGCGCTCCGCGGCGGCGTTGCCACGGGGCGTTCATATGGCGGGGACAGTAGCGAGCCAGTCCGCTCAGCGGAAGTCCTCGTCCAGAATCCGGTCCCCGGACGCGGAGCCCCGGAACGGCGTGCACATAAGGGCCGGTCAGCGGGACGACGTCCGGAAAGCGAACATCTACGCGCGTTCACGTGTCACGACTCGGCCGGGAGGACACGTCCACGGATGTGAACCATCGTTAACAGTGCGTGAACGGACACCGGAGAAATTTCCCGGGCGCGGGGCCCGGAAACACGGCAGGGACCCCCGGGCACGAGGCCCCGTAACGCCGTCGGCCCGTACGGAGGTTGGGGCCTCCGTACGGGCCGGGGAAGAACGGACGACCTCGGGTCACGTCATCCGCGTCGCCCACTCCTGGACCTTCGCGATCCGGGTCTGGATCTGGTGGGCCGTGGCCTCCGCGCTCGGCGGGCCGCCGCAGACGCGGCGCAGTTCGTTGTGGATCACGCCGTGCGGCTTGCCGCTCTGGTGGGTGTAGGCGGAGACCATCGTGTTGAGCTGCTTGCGCAGGCTCAGCAGCTGCTTGTGCGTGACCACGGGCCGGGCCTCGGCGGGCTTCTCCAGAAGGTCGGCCTCCTCGGCCGGCTTCTGGCGGCTGTGGGCGATCTGCCGGCTCTGCCGCTTCTGGAGGAGCAGCTGCACCTGGTCCGGCTCCAGGAGCCCGGGGATGCCGAGGTAGTCCTGCTCCTCCTCACTGCCCGGGTGGGCCTGCATGCCGAACTCGGCGCCGTCGTACAGCACCCGGTCGAAGACGGCGTCGGACTCCAGCGCCTCGAAGGGCAGCTGGTCCTCGGTCTCCTCGTCCTCCAGCTTCTCGGCGTCGGCGAGGAGCTTGTCCTCCTCCGAGAACGGGTTCTCCTCGTCGCCGCCCTTCTTCGGCTTGTCGAGGACGTGGTCGCGCTCGACCTCCATCTCGTTGGCGAAGTCGAGGAGCATCGGGATGGTCGGCAGGAAGACGGAGGCGGTCTCACCGCGCCGGCGGGAGCGCACGAAGCGGCCGACGGCCTGGGCGAAGAAGAGGGGCGTCGAGATGGTGGTGGCGTACACGCCGACGGCGAGGCGCGGTACGTCGACGCCCTCGGACACCATCCGGACCGCGACCATCCAGCGGGACTCGTCGCCGCTGAACTGGTCGATCTTCTTGGACGCGGCCTTCTCGTCGGAGAGGACCACGGTGGCCGACTCCCCGGTGACCTTTTTCAGGATCTTGGCGTAGGCGCGGGCCGAGTCCTGGTCGGTGGCGATGACGAGGCCGCCCGCGTCGGGGATGCCCTTGCGGACCTCGGTGAGTCGCTTGTCGGCTGCGGCGAGGACGTTGGGGATCCACTCGCCGGTGGGGGCGAGCGCGGTGCGCCAGGCCTGGCCGATGGCGTCCTTGGTCATCGGCTCGCCGAGCCGGGCGGCGATCTCGTCCCCGGCCTTCGTGCGCCAGCGCATGTTGCCGCTGTAGCTGAGGAAGATGACCGGGCGGACGACGCCGTCGGCGAGCGCGTTGCCGTAGCCGTAGGTGTAGTCGGCCGAGGAGCGGCGGATGCCGTCGTTGCCCTCCTCGTACTGGACGAAGGGGATCGGGTTGGTGTCCGACCGGAACGGCGTACCGGTCAGCGCGAGCCGCCGGGTCGCCGGGTCGAACGCCTCCTGGCAGGCCTCGCCCCAGGACTTGGAGTCACCGGCGTGGTGGATCTCGTCGAGGATGACGAGCGTCTTGCGCTGCTCGCAGCGGTTGCGGTGCAGCATCGGGCGGACGCCGACACCGGCGTACGTCACGGCGACCCCGTGGTACTCCTTGCTCAGCGGTCCGGCGCTGTAGTCGGGATCGAGCTTGATCCCTATCCGGGCGGCCGCCTCCGCCCACTGCTTCTTGAGGTGCTCGGTCGGGGCGACGACGGTGACCTGCTGCACGACATGGTGGTGCAGCAGCCACGACGCGAGGGTCAGCGCGAACGTGGTCTTGCCGGCGCCGGGCGTCGCGACGGCGAGGAAGTCGCGCGGCTGCTCCTGGACGTACCTCTCCATGGCGCCTTGCTGCCAGGCTCGCAGCTTGTTGGCGGTGCCCCAGGGGGCACGGCCGGGGAAGGCGGGTGAGAGGTGGTGGGAGGCGGTGGTAGTAGTCACGGTCTCCGGTTCGGGGCTCTCGGGTACGTGGGGCGCTGCCCGTACCGCACCCGGCCCGAAGGGCCCGGCCCGCGATACGACAACCGGGCCACCTTACCGGGGGCCCGGTCGTGAACCCGTACGAACGGGCCGCGGTTCGGGCCCGTTGAGACCCTCTTCACAGGTACGGCTACCGAGCGAACTCCGGCAACTGTTCGGCGATCTTGGGCATGTCCAGAGCGCCCTGGCACACCGCCAGCACGAACCGCTCCGCTTCGTCGACGTCGAAGCCGGCGTCGAGCGGATGGCCGTTCATGTGGAGGAACACCCAGGTCGCGTACCACGCGATCCGCTTGTTGCCGTCCACAAGCCCGTGGTTCCGGGCGAGGGACTCCATGAGGGCCGCGGCCTTCTGCCAGACATCCGGGTAGGCGTCCTGGCCGAACACGCTCGCCTGCGGTCGGGCCAGTGCGGATTCCAGCAGCCCGTAGTCGCGTACCTCCGGTGTGCCGAGCCGCTCCGTCAGGTTCAGCAGCTCGGGCAGGGTCAGGTACTGCATCAGGCGAGCCTCCGGTTGAGCTCCTCACTGACCTTCAGAACGTGGTCCGCGGCCTCGTTGAAGAGCCGGGAGTGCTCGTTTATGGCAGTGATCACCGCATCGTGGGCGAACGCCTGCATGCTCTTCCCCTCCGCCTCGGCGCGGGCGCGCAGGGAATCCAGCTCTTCCTCGGTGAACCGCAGATTCAGACCAGCCATGACCCTATGGTACCGCGCGGTACCATACGGTACCGCTACTTCTCGCGCGCCCCCACGACCACCCGGGTCGCCACCCACACCCCCACCAGCGCCACCCCCGCCATCGGCAGGAACACCGCCGCGAACGCGCCCGGGTGCGAGCCCGCGGACCCCGCCTGCACCGCCCCGTGCGCGGCCGCGCCCACCGCCCCGCCGCCCAGTGCCGCGAAGGCCGCACCGCCGGTGGCCAGGAGCAGCACGTTGGAGAGGCCGTCGGAGATCTGGAGGGCGGCGGAGTTGGAGCCCGCCTCCTCGGGGGCCGACAGCTTCAGGAGCAGAACGCTGGTGGAGGCGATCACCATGCCCATCCCGAAGCAGCCGAAGGCCCAGGCGACGGCGACGATCCCGACGGGGACCCCGTCGATCAGCACGGCGGGCGCGATGGCGATCGAGGCGGCGACGAGCAGCATGCCGGTCACCATCAGCCGCTCGCGGTACGCCTCCATACGCGGCCGGGACTGGACGAACGAACCGAGCGCCCAGGTCGCCCCGCCCACGGCCAGCGACAGCCCGGCCATCGTCGGGGACAGCCCGCGCTGGGTGACCAGCATCAGCGGTACGAAGGACTCGGCGGCGATGAACGCCCCGGCGGCGATCCCGCGCAGCAGGACCACCGAGGGCAGCCCGCGGGCGGCCCGTACGGTCCCGGTGGGCAGCAGTCCGCGGACGGCGGGCACGAGCAGGGCGGCGCCGACGGCTGCGGGCAGGAGGGCGAGCCAGTTCAGCTCCTGCCCCGCGTACTGGAGCAGCCCCGCCCCGGCCGAGATCCCCAGGGCGAGCCGGATGCGGCGGCGGTCGTACGGCTCGGTGGCGGCAGCCGGGTCGGCGGGCCCGGAGGCCGTACGCCGGATCGCCGGGAGGGCCAGGGCTAGCGGGATCACGATGAGGACGGGGATGCCGACGAAGACCCACCGCCACCCGAGCTGCTCGGTCACCGTCCCGGAGGCGAGCGGCCCGACGACGGAGGGGATCACCCAGCTCGCGGCGAAGGCGGCCAGGATCGCGGGCCGGATGTGCTCGGGGTAGGCCCGCCCGATGACGACGTACAGCGCGACGATCACCAGCCCGCCGCCGAGCCCCTGGACGGCCCGGCCCGCGATGAAGACCCACATGCCGGTGGCCGCCCCGGAGAGCAGCAGGCCTGCGCCGAACGCGGTGATCCCGGTGGCGAGCGGCTGGAGCGGCCCGCGCCGGTCGGCCCACTGCCCGGAGAGGACCATGGCGAAGAGGCTGGTGGTGAAGTACGCGGAGAAGGCGAACGCGTAGAGCGGGATCCCGTTCAGCTCGCGCGCGGCGACCGGCATCGCCGTACCGACCGCCGTGGCCTCGAACGCGATGAGGAACACCACGGACACGATGCCGATGCTCAGCGCCCGGTAGGTGCGCCCGAGGACCCCTTCGACGGCCACGGCGGGAAGGTCGGACAGCGGGTCCGGGGAGGGGGCGTCGGTCGCGGGCGGCGCGAGGTGTGCGGCGTCGGTGCCGTCACGGGGTTCGAGGGCGGTCATGAGGTCAGCGTAAGGGGCATGGGCCGGTTTGAACCCTGTCGATGTACGGTCCCGTGCTCGGCCCTTGGTCGTAGGTCCCGGGCCCGTACATCCCCCTCCCCTCCGCCCCGGACATGAACGGCGTATGGCAGTCGCGTTGCACCCCGGCCGGATTCCTTGAGGCGGGGGACGGGTCCCCGTAGCGTCGTCGTCAGCAAAGAACAACCACGGAACACCGCACCACCCCGACCGTGTGCCCGAGAGGCTCAGGGGCTCGACTGCAACTCGAGTTACACCGGTTCGAATCCGGTCACGGTCTCCAGAACGCGGAAGTGGCCGCCCTCACGGCAGGGGGCGGCCACTTCCGCTTTCCGCGCGCGCCATGGCCGAAGCCAGGTCCGTCAGCCGGTCTTCAGCGCCTTCATGACATCCCGCATGTCACTGATCAAATGCCCCCGGTACGCGAGGATCTCGGGCTCCTCCGGCGCGTCCGGCACGCCCTCCCCGATCTCGCCTTCGCCCTCGTTGTAGGACATCCAGACGGACAGGGCGAGCGTCACGACGGCACCGCCGTCCACCACGTTCAGGCGCATGCTGTTGTCGTCCATGATCACCAGGTACGCGCCGTCCCCGAGGTCCGGTACGCGCTCCACCCGGTCGACAGCCGTCCCGTCGATGTCCGTCACCGTGCTGCTCGCCTCGAACACGGGACGCGGATCGGCTTCCTTGTGCAACTCGGCCGTGAGGGAGGCCCGGTAGCCCATGTACCAGCCCGACCCGTCCTCGTCGTTCCGCTCCCCGAGATCCAACTCCTCGAAGTCGACAGTGCATCGGATGCGGTGGAGGGCGGGATGCTCGATCCCGTCCAGCTCGGTGGTCGGCTCGGACTCCGGCTTGCCCAGTGCCCTGGTGAGCTCCTTCAGCTCCATCGCCGCGCAGGAGCCGGACTCCACACGGTAGCCACGCGAGTCCGGCTTTCCGTCGCCGCCGATCCCGTACCCGAAGACGGCCGCGGCCCACACCGCCGACGCCGTCAGCGCCCCGGCAACACCCCAGAGCACCCCGCTCCACCGCCGCCGCCCGCCGCCCTCGGGCCCCTGCTCGGGGTCGAACCCGCTCACGACGTCCGAGGACGAGCCCGGCCCGTCCTCCCCCACCAACTCCGGCTCGGAAATCACACCGGCACCTCCCCCTGGTCAACGGCCACGGTACCGGCCGGGCTTCTCGCCGCGACTCCGCACGTCACGCGGGGTCGAGCACCGGCCGGGGCTCCAGCCCTCCGTCGTTCTCGCAGCGCAGTTCCTTCGCCATGGCCAGGGCGAAGGAATGGACCACGGTCGCGTAGGCGTCTGTCAGCTTCTCCGGATCGCCCCCGGGTTCCTTGGGCGACCAGCGCTCGACGTCGATGTCGATATGAGCCGGCGTGGAGCCGGGCAGCTTCTCGCTCCGGCAGGCGAACCAGATGGAGCCGGCGTCCGGAGCGGCCAGGGCCCGCTCCCCCATCGGAAGCACCCTGAACTTCGCAGCAGGCTCGCCCTTCAGCGGTCCCCAGACCAGCTCCCAGGTCGCCTCCAACCGATCGCCTGCGGCGGAGTTCTTCGCGTATATGTGGCAGATGTTCCCGTCATTGGGGGCGGGGGAATCGTAGCCTTCGCTCAACCATTTCGCGGCGAATGCGACGGTGCCGCCCGGCCCCGACCCCTCGAACCGGGACGCCCCCGTGATCACCTTCAACGCCTTGCCCGCCTCGGCCGAGATCGCGTTGCCGCCGCAGAGTTCCGTCGGTCCCGTGGAAGAGTCAGGCGCTGCGTCGGCGCTCTCCCCGTCCGTACAGCCGACCGCACCTGCCGCGAGGGAAACCGCGATGACCGCGCCGACGAGACCGGTGCGACTGCGGCTGGAGACCGCCCTCATGCGACTGCCGGCAACGAGGAGGGAATGACCGGGGGCTTTTCGCATTCCATCTCTTCCACAACCGACCGAGCGAATACGCTGAGCAGCTCCCACCGGAGCTCCGTTCCCAGAGTCACCCCCGTCACGTCGAACTGGAGCGGCAGATCGGACGGCTGGGATTCGATGGCGCCGGGTACGGCACATTTCGCGATCAACCGGCTGCGGCCTGGGCCCGATTCCGTTTCCACGTAGACAGATTCGTTCGCCTGACGCCACGTCCGGCTGTTCTTGGGGCTGTCCATCATTCCCAAGGAGAGGGCGGACCACTTCACCGACGCATCGACGGTGCCGCTGATCCCATCATCCTCGAAGGCGTCCACTCGGCAGCCGGTGTAGGAGGTGTGGTGCAGATCCGACTCCTGCCACTGCTTCGCCTCCCGTACGAGGCGTTCCGCCAGCACATCGGCTTGAGGCGTCCCACCCACCTCGACATCGCTGCCGCCTGTCGTCCTGACAGCAGCTTCCACGTTCTCGTCACCGAGCAACGTCTCGCACTGCCCCCGTTTCGGCGATTCCGCGCGTTCCTCGCCCCCGGAGCATCCTGAGAGAAGTCCGCCGATGACCAGAAAGGTGATGGCCGTCATCCCGGTCCTCCAGCGGCGCAGCATCCTCACTTGACCCTCCCCTGGTCACTGACCGCGGTCTTACCGTTCCCGTAATAGGTCTCGATGTCCAAGCTGAGCTGCCGCTTCTCGTCAACCGACAGCCCGATGTCGTCCGCATAGTTGAGCAGGGGTGTGACAGCTCCCCGCTCCCCCTCGGCCTTGAATTTCTCAATCCCGCTCAACGCTTCGTCATTGTTGTCGTACTCGCGCTGCTTCAGGTAATCCATCGTCTCGCCGGCGTATCCGGTGTCAATCGCCGCGGTTGCGGTATCCATGACGAGAGGGACTGCTGTTGCGGCCACGACGCCTGCCGCGGGCCCCAGGACCACTGCAAGTGCCGACCCCCACCACAGCGCCTACGCCGGAGCTGACACCAAACTTCCTCCACTCGGCTGCCTTCTCCATCTCGAGCGTCTTGGCTTCTTCTGCACCCTTGAACTGCTGATGGATGCCATCGATGCGCGCCTCGTCGGGTATCCCGTGCACCTTTGCCCCTCCGTATCCGAAGTGCAATCCGAGATCCTGGCGCTCTGTCCCGAAGGCTTTCAGCCCGCTTGCCTCGTACACCTGCTGTGCCGACGACAACGTCTTCCAGCCCTCTTCATCGGCCGCCACCACGCCCATGAACCGACGCGCCGCAGCTTCGCCAAAATCGGTCCGCTCGGAACCGTCGCTGCTGTTCGCGAACAGCTCGTCCCGCCCGAGTTCGTCGCCAGCCGACCCGAAGTTGTATGTCGAGTAATTCAGGTCGTCGATATACGCAGCCCCCATACGACCCTTCCCGGCTCGCCTTGTTCGCCTTCGCCTTCAATCCGTCCGACGCGTGATCGGCGAGCTTGTCCAGCTTTGCCGCCATTTCCGACCAGTCGTCGGCCGCCGCCTTCAGCTTCCCCAACAGGGCTTCGACGATGTCCGTCGTCCTTCGCATGCTGCGCCTTGGTGTAATCCAGGTGGTTCGAAATGTGCGCGCAGGAATCCAGCAGCGTCTTGAGATGCTTCTGCCAGAAATCGTGCACCTTCAGAACCGCCGAGCCGCTCGCGAAGTTGCCGTTGGTGAGCGCGATCGCCGCCGCGAAGGTGGCCGGGCGGGCGTGGTCACCGTCCTTGGACAGCCTCGTCCTGAGATCGTAGGCGTCATTCCCGATAGCTCCGAGATCGTCCCGGTTCACCACCAGGTCCGGTGCACTGGCACCACCGCCGCCCTCGGCCTGAGCGCTGTTGATCTGCATGGCACCTCGCTGGGCCGCGGCCGAACGCAGTTCGGTCCATTCCTTCTCGAATGTCACGTGCTCCCCCGGGTTTTGCCATACGGTCAGCCTTCGCAGTCACCCTAAGATCCCGCGTGCAGCACGGGCGAGTACGATCTGAGCCTTTGTCCGGACGCGAATTCGGCGAACACCATGGGGGAGCTCCTGTGTCCGTTGCCGTCTTCCTGTTCCCTCATTGCCACGGCGTTTCTCGTCGTCTCCCTCGTCGGGCCTTACCGGCTGTACTGGCGGTCCCGGCCCCGGGCGGCGGTGCAGCCGTCGGACGCGGCGCTCGCGTTGGGGCGGGTCGCCGCGTTCGGGGTCGCCGGGGTGTTCGCCTTCGGCGGGTGTTCGGTCCTGGACGATGTCGACAAGGGGGCCCGGAGTGCGGGTGAGGTCAGGAAGGCCGCCGAGTACGTGGCCTTCGCACTGGGCGACGAGCCTCGGATGCCCGGTGATGCGGCGGACGGTTACGCCTCGCTGATCGAGGCCGGCGTCGTCGAGGCGGGGGCGGGGCAGGGGCCCTCGTACATGGTCTCCGTGGAGCGGGTCGGGGGTGGGCACGACTACGGGGTCTCCGCCGGGGGCGCCGGCTCCGCCGTCTGCATGCGCGTCACGGAGTCGAAGTCCGCGGGCGGCGGGGTCTTCGTGCCCGGAGCCGACGGGGGCAGCGGTGACTCCATCGCCCGGTACGACCTCAGCGCCACCGTCGACGACGGTCCCTGCTGAGCGCTGAACGCTGCACGCCGAGCGGGGCCGTCGCCGGGGTGCCCGGATGCGTCTCAGCCCTTCAGTGCCGTCGCCCGGCCGAAAACTCAGCCCTTCGGCGCCGTCGCCACCGCCGCCTGCGGCCTGATCGGCAGTCGGTTCACCGGGCGGCCCGTCGCCGAGCGGACCGCTGAGGCCACTGCGGCCGGGGCCGTGACGACCGGGACGGCCGACGCCGGTTTTGCGCCGAAGGGGGCCACCACGTCGCGTTCCTCGACCAGTTTGACGATGCGGATGTCCGGGGCGTCCAGGGCCGTCGGGAGCGCGTAACCCGTCAGGTCGGGGTGGCGGATCAGGCCCTTCGCGGTGCGGAGGTTCTCCGTGAGGGCCGCGCCGATGCCCTGGGTGATGCCCGCCTCGATGCGGATCGCCAGCTGGGCGGGGTTGAGGACTCGGCCCACGTCCTGGGCTACCGCCATCTCGACGACGCGGATCGAGCCGAGCTCGATGTCGACGTCCACCACCGCCCGTACCGCGCAGAACGCGAGGCCGACGAACGCGTCGCCCTGGCCCGCCTCGTCCAGCGGTTCCGTGGGGTGGGGGCGGCACTGGGCGGTGGCCCAGAGTTCCTTGCCGTCCATGGCCTCCGTGACGGTGGTGGAGAGCACACCGTCGTACGAGGTGATCTTGCCGTCCGCGATCTGGAGCAGCTCCGTGGACATGCCGAACTTGTGGGCCAGCGGCTGGAGG
Source organism: Streptomyces sp. PTY087I2 (assembly GCF_001687325.1). GTDB lineage: Bacteria > Actinomycetota > Actinomycetes > Streptomycetales > Streptomycetaceae > Streptomyces. Next base: position 120,939 of record NZ_LZRD01000020.1, read on the forward strand.
AGCTGGGTGCGGACCATCTTCGCCGCGCGCTCCACCGCACCGCCGGAGACCCAGGTGTGGCGGCCGTGCGTCGCCGGGCCCGCGGGGGGCTGATCGGTGTCCACCGCCGCTACGTGGACCTCCTCGACGCCCAGGGTCTCCTGGACGATCTGGCGGGCCAGGGTCGTGAAGCCCTGGCCCGTCTCCACCGCCGCGCAGATGACGGTGGCTACGCCGTCGTGGACCCGGACCGTGGCCGTCGAGACCTCGTCCGTGCCCTCGGCGCCGAGCATGTGGACCATCCCGACGCCGTAGCCCACGCCCCGGCGCACCGCCCCCGGTTCCCCCGCGCCCTCGGGGCCGCCCGGCAGCAGCCAGTCGTCCTCGGGAGCGTCTTTGGGGAGGGCGGGGAGGGGGTAGTCGCGGACCGCGCGGAGCAGTTCGGCCACCGGGGCCGGGCAGGTCACCGTCTGGCCCGTGGGCAGGATGTCGCCCGTGGAGAGCGTGTTGCGCAGGCGCAGTTCGGCCGGGTCCATGCCCAGCTTGGCGGCCAGCTTGTCCATCTGGCCCTCGTACGCCGCGCAGACCTGCATCGCGCCCTCGCCGCGCACATGACCGGAGGGCGGGTTGTTCGTCCGGACCGCCCAGCCCTCGATGAAGGCGTGCGGAACGACGTACGGGCCGCAGGCGAACGCCACGGCCGCCGCCAGGGACTCGGAGGAGGCGTCGGCGTACGCGCCCGCGTCCAGGAGGATCTGGGCCTCCACCTTCACCAGCCGGCCCTCCGCGTCCGCGTGGTGGCGGTAGCGCAGGAGGGTGGGGTGGCGGTGGGTGTGGCCGAGGAAGGACTCCTCGCGGCTCGCCGCCAGCTTCACCGGGCAGCCGGTCCGCAGCGCCAGCAGGCCCAGCGGGATCTGGAAGCCCGGGTCCTCGCGGTCGCCGGTCGCACCGGGCACACCGGTCACGACGACCTTGACCCGGTCCGGCTCCAGGCCGAAGCAGGCCGCGATCAGGTCGCGGTCGGTGTGCGGGTCGGTGGACGCGGTGTAGATCTCCACGCCGCCGTCGGGCCTCGGCACGGCGAGGCCGGCCTCCGCGCCGATCGGGGCCGGGTCCTGGCGGCCGATGCGGTAGAGGCCCTCGACGACGACCTCGCCCGTCGCCTCCGCGTCGCCGTACCGGAGGGGGATGTGGCGGATCAGGTTGCCGTCGGGGTGCAGTGGCTCCGCCGCGAACGCCTTCTCCGGGTCCGTGACCGGCTCCAGCACCTCGTACCGTACGGCGATGGCGGCTGCGGCCAGCCGCGCGGTGTCCGGGTGGTCCGCGGCGACCGCAGCGATCGGCTCCCCGTGGTGGCGGACCAGGTCGGAGGCGAACACCGGGCGGTCCACGGCGTGGCGGCCGTAGTTGCTCTCCCCCGGCACGTCCTCGTGCGTGACGACCGCCCGCACCCCGGGCATCTCCTCGGCGCCCGAGGTGTCGATGGACAGGATCCGCGCGTGCGGGTGCGGGGAGCGCAGCACGGCCGCCCACAGCAGGCCCTCGGCCCAGAGATCGGCGGCGTACGGGAAGGTGCCCTCGGTCTTCGCCCGCGCGTCGGCGGCGGGGAGCGATGCCCCCAGGCCCATCCGGGGCTGCTCCAGGTCCTGGTCCGGGCCGCCGCCGGAGCCGCCGCTCAGCGCGTCGATCCTGGGCAGGCTGGTGCTGGTCGCGTTGGCCGCGGTGGCCGCGTCGCTGCTCACGCCGCCTCCTTGTCGATCACGTGGTGCTGCTGGTGATGCGTGTGCCGCTGCTGTACGGCGGGGCCGCGGGCGTGCCTCACAGCGCCTCTCCCTCGTGCGAGTGGGGGCCCTGCTGCACGCCGCCGGCGCCCGGCTCGGCCTGGTGCGGGATGCGCGCCTCGTCCGGGGCCGCCGCGGCCGCCGTGGCCGCCGCCTCGGCGTTGGCCTCGCGGGCCGCGACGACGTCCGCGACCGCGTCGAGGACGCCCCGGTAGCCGGAACAGCGGCAGAGGTTGCCGCAGAGCGCCTGGCGGGTCTCCAGCTCGGTGGGGGCGTGGTTGCCCTCCAGCAGGTCGTGGACGGTCATCGCCATGCCGGGGATGCAGAAGCCGCACTGGACGGCTCCGCAGGCGGACAGGGCGCGCTGGACGTCGGACGGTTCGCCGTCGACGGCCAGGCCCTCGACCGTACGCACCTCGCTGCCCGCCGCCGTGGCCGCGGGGACCAGGCAGGAGGCGACCAGCCGGCCGTCGACCTGGACGTTGCACGCGCCGCACTCGCCCTGCGAGCAGCCGTCCTTGGCCCCGGCCAGGCCGAGGCGCTCGCGGAGCACGTAGAGCAGGGACTCGCCGATCCAGGCGTCGCTGACCGGGCGGTCCACGCCGTTCACATGGAGCAGGTAGGACGCGGCGGGGTGCTCGCTCGGTACGTCGGAGAGCGCGGGGCTCTCGGTGGGAGCGGGGACCTCGTCGGTGGCAGCGGTGGGGGCGGTGTCGGGGTCGGGGTCGAGGCCTGAAGGTGTCTCCGCCTCCGTGCCCGCCTCCCCTTCCGTCCCTTCCGTTTCCGCGCCCGCGTTCGGTTCCGCTTCCTCCGCCGGGAGCGCTTCCGCTTCGCTCTCCTCGGGTGCGGTCCCCTCGGCTTCGGCCTCCGCCTCCGGTACGGGAGCGGCTTCCGGTTCCTGTGTCGCCCAGGGGGCGGGCGCGCCGCCGGGCAGCGTCGCCGGGCGGGCGCTGTCCGCGTACCACTGCGGGGTGTGCGCCGACGCCAGGAACTCGCCCGATTCGTCCGGGAGATCCCCGTCCGCGACCGGGATCGTCCACTGACCCGTGTGCCCGGAGTGACCCGTGTGGGCGGTGTGGGCCGAGGTGTCGGCCTCCCCGGCCGCCTGCGCCGCCTCCGGGGCCGGTGCCGCCTCCCCCAGGGCCTCGGTGAAGTTCCACTGGGCCGTGGCGTGCGAGGTGTCCTCGTACGGGCCCTGGTACCCGCCCTGCTGGTTCGGGTCCGGCCAGTGGACCGCGCCGGTCCCCTGCGCGGCGGCCTCGTGCGCGGCCGCGGCCTCCTGGGCGCGCTGCTCCGCCTGCGCCTGCTGGGTCTGCGTCTGGATCACCCAGCTGCCCGTCGCCGCCGGGTCCAGACCGGCCGCCGGGGTCAGCGGCACGATCATCGGCGGGACGTACCCCTGGCCGGGCGCGGCCAGCGGGATGTTCGCCAGGTCCTCCGGCGGCAGCTGGACGAACGCGGTGGCGTCGGCGTCGAAGCCGTCGCCCTGCGGGGTCGGCTCCCAGCCGCCGTACCGCGGGTCCGGGCCATCGGAGTGCCCGTGCCGCTGGTGGGGGTTTTCCTCATTGCTCACGACAGTGCCCTCCCCAGCGCGCGTCGGGCGAGCGCGGCGACCGTGCGCCGCAGGTGCAGGACGGCCGGGGACAGCGGCGGGGCCTCTGATCCGTCGGCCGGTGGTGCGTGGTCCGGGATGCAGGCCGCGGCGACGTACTCGCCGAAGGCGGCCAGCGCGTCGGGGGCCAGGCCCCGCTCGCCGTCCCAGTCGATCAGCGAGGCGATCCACTGCTCCGCCTCCAGCGGGCGCAGCGGCATCGGGGCGATGGCGCCGACCGCGCAGCGCACGCCCCGGCGGGCCGGGTCCAGGACGATCGCGACCGAGGCGGTGGCGCGGCCGGGGCCGGTGCGCCCGGTGGCCTTCAGGAAGACCTGCGGGGCGTGCAGCAGCGGTACGCGGACGAAGCCGATCAGCTCCGCGGGCTCCAGCAGCTCGCGGCCCGCCAGCAGGTGCGAGACGGGGATCTCGCGGCGGGCGCCGTCGGGGCCCGCGATGACGAGCTCGGCCTCCAGCGCGGCCAGCACCGGCAGGGCGTCGCCGGTGGGCGCGGAGGTGACGATGTTGCCGCCGAGCGTTCCGGCGTTACGGATCTGGGGCGGGCCCGCGGCGCGGGCGGAGGCGGCCAGGGCGGGGATGAGGGCGGCGAAGTCCGGGCGTCCCATCCGGGCGTGGGTGAGTCCGGCGCCCAGGAGGGCGTGGCCGTCCTGGTAGTGCCAGCCGCGCAGCTCGCTGATCCGGCCGAGGCCGACCAGGCCCGAGGGGCGCAGCAGCCCCTTGTTGACGGCTGCCATCAGGTCCGTGCCCCCGGCAACCGGAACGGCTGCGGGCATGGCGCCGAGAGCCGCCACGGCCTCGTCCAACGAGGTCGGCAGCGTCACCGACTGCATCGCCTGCGGTGCGTGCGTGGTCAACCCAGCTGCCCCTTCCCGGTGTCCCGGCGCTCTGGCCTGTTCCGCCGTACGGTACGTGTTCACAGCCCGGACGTGGCAACTCTGGCACATCTTCCGATCGGACCGGAGCGAGGGTCCGCGAAGGGCGGTTCCGTCCCTGACCTGCGGGATGTTCCGGTTTCGCACACCTTCGGCGGGGAAGGCGAATTGCCACTCTTCAGCGAGGCTTGTACGACTTATACGGTTCGCGCCCCGGATCCGTTCCCGGATCCGTTCCCGGACGCGCGTCGGCCGCAGCGGTCCCGGAGGTCTCTCCGGAGGACGGCTGCGGCCGACGGGGGCCGGGGCGCGGGGTCACACCACCGGAGGCTCCCCCTCCAGCGGGCGGCCGAGGATGCCGGGGCGCTGCTGACGGGGGTACGGACCGGCCGGCGGGCGGTAGTCGACGCCGAGGGCGTCGAGGCGGGCGTAGTGGGCCCGCATCCGGGCGTCGAAGGCGGCGAAGTCCCGGTCGGCCGGGGCGGGCAGGGCGGACCAGGCGACCTCGGCGAAGGCGGCGAGGCGCGGGAAGACCTGGTAGTCGACGCGGGCCCGGTTCTGCATGACCTCGGTCCACACGTTGGCCTGGGTGCCCAGGATGTGACGGGCCGCCTCCTCGCTCAGGCCCGGCGGGACGGGCTCGAAGCGGTAGACGTCCTCCAGGGTCCGTACGTACCCGATGGGCATCGGCTCGTCGGGGCCGCCGTCCTGACGGTGGTCCAGATACACCTGCTGCTCGGGGCACATGACGACGTCGTGCCCGGCCTCGGCGGCCGCGATGCCGCCGCCGTAACCGCGCCAGGAGGAGACCGCGGCCCCCTCCGCGAGGCCGCCTTCGAGGATCTCGTCCCAGCCGATGAGGCGGCGGCCGCGGGCGGTGAGCCAGGCGTCGAAGTGGCGGATGAACCAGGACTGGAGGCCGTCCTCGTCCTTCACGCCGAGTTCGGCGATGCGGGCCTGGGCGAGCGGGGACTCCTTCCACTGGTCCTTGGGGCACTCGTCGCCGCCCATGTGGACGAAGGGCGAGGTTTCGGCGGGGAAGAGCTCCAGCACCTCCTCCAGGACGCCTTCGAAGAAGCGCAGGGTGGTGTCAGTGGGGGCGAGTACGTTCGGATTGACGCCCCAGGTGTCCCAGACGGAGAGGGTGGTGGTGTCGATGACGTCGGTGTTGCCCAGCTCGGGGTATGCGCTGATCGCGGCCTGCGAGTGGCCCGGGATGTCGATCTCGGGGACGACCCGGATATGCCGCTCGGCGGCGTAGGCGACGATCTCGCGGATGTCGTCCTGCGTGTAGTAGCCGCCGTAGGGCGTCTCGTCCCACAGCTCGGAGGCCCGGTGGCCGTATTTGGTGCGTGAGCGCCAGGAGCCGACCTCGGTGAGGCGCGGGTAGCGCTTGATCTCGATGCGCCAGCCCTGGTCGTCGGTGAGGTGGAAGTGGAAGACGTTCAGCTTGTGGGCGGCCAGCAGGTCCAGGTAGCGCAGGACGTCGTCCTTGGGCAGGAAGTGCCGGCAGACGTCGAGCATCATGCCGCGCCAGCCGAAGCGGGGTTCGTCCTCGACGACGACCGGCGGGACCTCCCAGGTGCGGCCGGGGGCGAGGGGGGCGCGGCGGAAGGCGTCGGGGCCGAGGAGCTGACGGAGGGTCTGCGCGCCCCGGAAGACGCCCGCCGCCGTGCCGCCCGTGATGCGTACGGCGTTGGCCTCGACGGCCAGGCGGTAGCCCTCGGGGGCGAGCGACTCGTCGAGGGCCAGCACGATGCCCTGCCCGGTCGAGCCGGAGCCGTCGCCCGCGCCCGTGCCGGTGCCGTCGCCCTGGGGCAGGGGCAGTCCGGTGGGCGGGCCGAGCGTGGCGCGCAGCCAGCGGGCGACGCCTTCGGTGCCCGGTCCGGCGGTCAGCGGGGTCGTGTAGCCGAGCGGGTACGGTCCGGCGGCGGCCGCGGTCAGGGTGCGGGGGGCCGGGATCAGACCGAGGGCGGCGGCGTCCACGGCGCCCGGGGAGGGGGAGTTCTCGGGTGTCATGACGTCAGTCCTTAACCGCTCCGCCCAGTCCGGAGACGAGGCGTCGCTGTACGAGTACGAAGAAGACCAGGACGGGGATGGTCATCACGGTCGAGGCTGCCATGATCCCTCCCCAGTCGTTCTCGTCCGGTTTGAAGAAGACCAGCAGCGCCATGGGCAGCGTCGACTGGGAGGTGTCGCTGATGATGAACGACTTCGCGAACAGGAAGTCGTTCCAGGTGGTGATGAAGGAGAAGACACTCGTGGCGACCAGGCCCGGGAAGACCAGCGGGAAGAGGATCTGCCAGAGGAAGCGGGTGCGGCTGGCGCCGTCGATGTAGGCGGCCTCCTCCAGGGCCTCGGGGACGGCCTTGACGAAGCCGCGCAGCATCCAGATGGCGAACGGCAGCGAGAAGGCGAGGTGCGGCAGGATCAGCGAGCCGAGCGTGTTGAGCTGGCCGAAGTCCCGCATCAGGAAGAACAGCGGGATGGTCAGCGCCTCCACCGGCACCATCTGCGCCACCAGGAACATGATCAGCAGGGTGGTGCGGAACGTGAAGCGGAAGCGGGTCACGGCGGTGGCGGCCAGGAAGGCGACCAGCGCGGAGAGCACGACCACCGTGCCCGCCACCAGCAGGCTGTTGAGGAAGTAGCGGCCGAAGTCCTGCTGTTCGAAGACCCGGCGGAACGAGTCGAGCGAGGGGGCGAGCGTCCAGGGGCGGGCCTCGGTGGACTGGATCTCCCCGGCCGGTTTGAAGGCGGAGAGCACCATCCAGTACAGCGGGAAGGCGACCGCGACGGCGATGAGCAGGGCGGCGGCCTCGGCCATCAGCCGGCCGGGCCGCTTGATGCCCAGACCGGTCCGCTTGACGCCCAGCAGCGTGCGTGCGCTCACAGTTCCTCCCCCTGGCGCCTCACCAGGCGCAGATAGACCAGCGTGACGGCCAGCAGGATCACCAGCATCACGACGCCGATGGCCGATCCGAGGCTGTACTGCGAGGACGCGAACGCCTTCTGGTACGCGTACACGTTGAGCACCAGGTTCTGGCCGGCGATGCCGCCGCCGTTGGTCATGACGTAGATCTGGGTGAAGACCTTGAAGTCCCAGATGATCGACTGGATGGTGACGACGATCAGGATGGGCTTGAGCATCGGCGCCATGATGGTGCGCCAGATCCGCCACTGGGACGCGCCGTCCAGCGAGGCGGCCTCCAGCACCTCGGTGGGGATGGCCCGGATGCCCGCGTACACGGTGACCATCACGAACGGGAACGAGCACCACAGGACTTCGAGCAGAACGAGCGCGAAGGCGCTGTAGCGGCCGTACGTCCAGGAGAAGTCACCGAGCCCGAGCACCTTGTTGACCGGTCCGAAGTCGGGGTCGAAGAGGAAGACCCAGACCGTGGAGCCGGTGATCGCGGGGGTGGCCCAGGCGCCGAGCGCGGCCATCATCAGCGCGAGCCGGGGCAGGGCGCGGATGCGGGTGAGCAGGACGGCGAGCGCGCAGCCGACGGCCAGGGTGGAGACCACGCAGGCCGCGGCGAAGAGCACGGTGGCGAGGAGGACCTGCCAGAACTGGCTGTCGTTGAAGAGGGTCGCGTAGTTGCCGAACCCCTGGAAGGTGGTGGGTTCGCCGCCGCTGACCTGGGCCTGGGTGTATTCCAGGAACGAGATCAGGCCGAGCTGGTAGATCGGGTAGACCAGCAGTCCGGCGAGCAGGACGAGCGCCGGCAGGAGGTAGAGCCAGGGGGTCCAGCCGGAGTGCCCCCTGGGGGAAACGGACCGGCCGCGCCGGGGCGGGCGGGCGGCCGGGGTGGCGCCGCCCGCCCCGGCCGCGCCCGTCGGCGGGGCCTTGAGCGGAGAGGTGTGCGTGGTCATCGTCAGCCGGCTTCGGTGAAGGCCGCGTCCATCTTCTTCGCCGCGTCGTCCGACGCCTTCGCCACGTCCTTACGGCCGGAGACGATCTCCTGGAACATCGTCGGCAGGACCAGTGAGGCGTCGATCTGGCCCCAGGCGGGCGAGGCCGGGACGAACTTGGCGCCCGCGCCGAGGGTCTGGACGAACGGGGCGACGAAGGGCTCCTTCTTCGCGGCGTTGTCCAGGACGTCGGTGTAGGTCGGCAGGAAGCCCATCGCGTCGAACATCTGGGCCTGGGTCTTCTTGCCGGACAGCGACTTCATCAGGTCGACGGCGAGGGTGCGGTGCGAACTGCTCTTGAGGACGCCGAGGTTGTTCCCGCCCGCGAAGGCCGGGGCGATGGAGTTCTCCGCGACACCGGGCAGCGGCACGACGGCGTACTTGCCCTTGACGGCGCCCGCCTCGACGGCCGCGTGGCTGAAGTCGCCGCCGATGGCCATGGCGGCCTTGCCGGAGGCGAAGGCGGTCACGGTGGCGTTGCCGCCCATGGAGGCGCACTTGGCGGCCGGACAGTTGTCGTCGCCGAAGAGGGAGGTGTACGCCTCGATGCCCTTGCGGGACTTCTCGCTGTTGATGCCGGACTTGTACGTGCCGTCGGTCTCGCCCGCGAGTTCGCCGCCGTTGGCCCAGATGAAGGGCATCGCGCCGTAGGTGTACGCGCCGCCGACCGCGAGGCCGTAGAGGTCGGGCTTGGCCTTGCGGATCTTCTTGGCGGTGGAGATCAGTTCGGCCTGGGACTTGGGGGGATCGATGCCGAGGTCCTTGAAGACGTCGGTGCGGTAGTAGAGGGCCCGGACGCCGACGAAGAAGGGCGCGCCGTAGACCTTGCCGCCGACGGTGACGGACTGCTTGGCGATCGGGTCGGTGTCCTTGGCCTCGTCCCAGGCGCCGAACTCCTCGGTGACGTCGGCGAGTCCGCCGTCCTTGACGTATCCGGCGGTGTCGCTGTTGCCGTACTCGATGAGGTCCGGGGCGCTCTTGGGGTCGTTGAACGCGGCCTTGATGCGCTGCGCGCGGGTGTCGACGGGTATGTACTCGATCTCGACCTTCGCGCCCTTGTGGGCCTTCTCGAACTCGGCGACGGCCGCGTCGACGACCTTCTCCTTGGGCTTGTTGCCGACCTCCTGGAAGAGCCAGACACGGAGCGTGCCGCTCTTGTCGTCACCCTTCGCACTGGTGTCGGAGGTCTGCGGCGCACAGGCGGTGGCGGTGAGGCCGGCCAGCACAAGCGCCGCGACGGGGGCGGCCATTCGGGCAGAAAGCTTCATCCGGAACCCCTACCGGTCAAACGTTGCATCATGCGCAACGTGCGTTTCGTTCTGCACAACTGGCAGGAGAGTAGGCCTGCGTTCCGGTGACGACAAGTGGTCTCGACCACTCTGTGACCAGCGGATGCAGCCCGTGCAACGCGACCGAACCGTCACCTTCCGTGAGCGGGCACGGAGAAGGCCCCCGGGGCGTGCGGTGTCGCACGCCCCGGGGGCCTTTCGGCAGGGGTGGGGTCGGACGCTACTTCTTGTCCTTGCCGCCGCCCTTGCCCTTGTCCTTGTCGCCGCCGGCGCCCATGGACTCGTAGATCTCCTTGCACATGGGACAGACCGGGTACTTCTTGGGGTCGCGCCCCGGTACCCAGACCTTTCCGCACAGCGCGACCACGGGAGTGCCCTCCAGGGCGCTCGCCATGATCTTGTCCTTCTGGACGTAATGGGCGTAGCGCTCGTGGTCGCCGTCGCCCCTCGACACCTGCGGCGTCGGCTCGACGAGGGTCCCCGTACCTGCCCCGCGATCGGGCTCAAGAGTGCTCATAACCGCCAAGGGTACTGAAAGAGACGGGGATCAGTTGAGCGAAGGGTCGTCCGGATACGTGGCGATCATCGCCAGCTCGCTGCGCTGGCGGCGGAGCACCGCGCGCCAGAGCTGTTCGGGGCGCGGGGACGAGACGTCGCCGGGCTCCGACTCGACCACGTACCACGCGCCCTCGGCCAGCTCACCCTCCAGCTGGCCGGGGCCCCAGCCCGCGTACCCGGCGAAGATCCGCAGCGAGCCGAGCGCCGGCCCCAGCAGCTCCGGCGGGGTCTCCAGATCGACCAGGCCGATCGCCCCGTGCACCCGCCGCCAGCCGAGCGGGCCCTCGTCGCCGGGGATCACCGCCACGCCGAGCGCGGAGTCGAGCGAGACCGGGCCGCCCTGGAAGACGACGTCCGGCTCGCCGGTCAGGGCGGCCCAGGACGCGAGGATGTCGCCGACGCCGACCGGGGTCGGGCGGTTGAGGACCACGCCGAGGGAGCCCTCCTCGTCGTGGTCGAGGAGCAGCACCACCGCGCGGTCGAAATTCGGGTCCGTGAGGGCGGGTGCGGCCACGAGCAGCCGCCCTGTGAGCGAGGACACCTCGGTCATGGCACGAATGATCCCGCATCTTCGCCCTCCACGGGAGGCGAGTGCCCGTGATGCCGCCCTCAGGAGAGCGAGCGCAGCTCAGGGCGCACGGAGGCACGGGGAGCGCACCGTCCGGCGGGGACGCTGTGGGCCATCCGGACGGTAACCCTCCGCAAGATCGGATGCGCAGAGGGTGTTGTGGCGGATTCATGACGTTCGTACACCCCCCTTCGCCTTACGGAAGGGGGGTGGGGGGCCATTACCCTTTTCGTTGGCCCCCTGCCCGACCACTCCGGAACGCGAGATACATGACCGGCACAGACGATGTCCTGCTTGTCCACGGCGGCACCCCGCTGGAGGGCGAGATCCGCGTCCGAGGCGCCAAGAACCTGGTGCCGAAGGCCATGGTCGCCGCGCTGCTCGGCAGCGGGCCCAGCCGCCTCCGCAACGTTCCCGACATCCGTGACGTACGGGTGGTCCGGGGACTCCTCCAGCTGCACGGCGTCACCGTCCGCCCCGGCGACGAGCCGGGCGAACTGATCCTCGACCCCTCGCACGTCGAGTCGGCCAACGTCGCCGACATCGATGCCCACGCGGGTTCGTCGCGCATCCCGATCCTGTTCTGCGGCCCCCTGCTGCACCGCCTCGGCCACGCCTTCATCCCGGGCCTGGGCGGCTGCGACATCGGCGGCCGGCCGATCGACTTCCACTTCGAGGTGCTGCGCCAGTTCGGCGCGACCATCGAGAAGCGGGCCGACGGCCAGTACCTGGAGGCCCCGCAGCGGCTGCGCGGCACCAAGATCCGGCTGCCGTACCCCTCGGTGGGCTCCACCGAGCAGGTGCTGCTCACCGCCGTCCTCGCCGAGGGCGTCACCGAGCTGTCCAACGCGGCCGTCGAGCCGGAGATCGAGGACCTCATCTGCGTACTGCAAAAGATGGGCGCGATCATCTCCATGGACACCGACCGGACCATCCGGATCACCGGTGTCGACAAGCTCGACGGATACACCCACCGGGCGATCCCGGACCGCCTGGAGGCGGCTTCCTGGGCGTCGGCGGCGCTGGCGACCGAGGGCAACATCTATGTGCGCGGCGCCCAGCAGCGCTCGATGATGACCTTCCTGAACACCTACCGCAAGGTCGGCGGCGCCTTCGAGATCGACGACGAGGGCATCCGCTTCTGGCACCCGGGCGGCGCGCTCAACGCCATCGCGCTGGAGACGGACGTGCACCCCGGCTTCCAGACCGACTGGCAGCAGCCGCTGGTGGTGGCGCTGACGCAGGCCGCGGGTCTGTCGATCGTCCACGAGACGGTGTACGAGTCGCGGCTCGGCTTCACCTCCGCGCTCAACCAGATGGGCGCGCACATCCAGCTGTACCGCGAGTGCCTGGGCGGTTCGGACTGCCGTTTCGGCCAGCGCAACTTCCTGCACTCGGCGGTCGTCTCCGGACCGACGAAGCTCCAGGGCGCCGATCTGGTCATCCCCGACCTGCGCGGCGGCTTCTCGTACCTGATCGCGGCGCTGGCGGCGCAGGGCACCTCCCGGGTGCACGGCATCGACCTGATCAACCGCGGTTACGAGAACTTCATGGAGAAGCTGGAGAAGCTCGGCGCGAAGGTGGAGCTGCCGGGCGGTTCCCTGGTCTGACCCCGCACAGCGCTGCCGCACACAGCACTGCGCGAACCGGTGCCCCGGCCCTCACGGAGGGCCGGGGCTCCGTGCTTCCCGGGACCGCGCGAACCGGCCCGGGGTGGTGCCCGCGATCCGCTTGAAGTGCCGGGTGAGGTGGGACTGGTCGTGGAAGCCGACCGCGGTGGCCGCCTCCCCCGGCGGCACGCCCTCCAGCAGCAGGCGGCGGGCGAGGTCGACCCGGCGGGCCGTCACGTACTGGTGGGGCGCGATCGCGTAGGCCGCGCTGAAGGCCCGTACGAGATGGGTCGGGTGCGCGTGGACCAGCCGGGCGGCCTCGGCGAGCGTGACGCCCTCCCGCAGCCGCTCGTCCAGCAGCTCACGCAGGTCCCCGGCGACACCAGGGCCGGGCCGGGGGCGCTCCGGGGCCGCCCCGGGCCGCAGATGGCCGCGCAGCCGCTCCTCGACGAACGCCAGGCGGCTCTCCGCCTCCAGCGCGTCACCCGGGTCCGCGAGGGCGGTGTGCAGCCGGGCGACGCGGGCGCGCAGCAGCGGGTCGGCCAGGTCGGGGGTGTCCACGGCGGGACCGATGAGGCTCGCGTCGAGCTGGCTCATGTCCAGGTAGAGCACCCGTTTGCGGAACCCGTCCGGGGTGGCGGGCGAACCGTTGTGCGGTACCTGCGGCGGCAGCAGGCTGACGGTGCCGTCCGGGGTGCCGTGCCGGTGGCGGTCCAGGTCGTAGCGGACGGCCCCGTCGTCGACGATCAGGAGCGTCCAGACGTCGTGGACGTGCATGGGGTAGGCGTGCTCGGTGAAGCGGGCATGGAAGACCTCCACGACCCCGGCGACGGACGGTCGCCAGGCCGAGATCTCCTGCGGGCGGCTCACGCGGGTCACGCCAAGAACGTACAAGACGCTCCGGCGGGGCGGCGGCCAGTCTCGGAGCATGGGAAACACGCACGAGAACACAGGCGGCGGCGAGACCGCACCCGTCCGTTTCGACACGAAGATCGCGGTGCTGCTCCGCGACGACCTGGAGACCTGGCAGCGGCTGAACGTGACCGCCTTCCTGGTGAGCGGCCTGGGGACGGCGGCTCCGGAGGTGATCGGCGAGCCCTACGAGGACGCCGACGCGACCGCGTACCTGCCGATGCTGCGGCAGCCGGTGCTGGTCTTCGAGGGGGCGAAGGAGACGCTGACCGCCGCGCACACGAAGGCGCTCGCCCGGTCCCTGACGATGGCCGTGTTCACCTCGGACCTGTTCGGTACGGGCAACGACCGGGACAACCGCGCGGCGGTGCGGGCCGTGGGTCGGGACTCGCTGGATCTGGTGGGGCTGGCCGTGTACGGGCCGCGGAACGCCGTGGACAAGGTCCTGAAGGGCGCGCGGATGCATCTGTGATCCCCGGGGCCCCGGCGTTCCGGCGGGGGCTGTACGGGGCGCATGTGCCCCCGGCATGCACGAGGGCGGCCCCTCCTGGTCGGGAGGGGCCGCCCTTGGTGCGCCTCGGGGTTACTTGCCCTTGGCGGCTTCCTTGAGCTTCGAGCCCGCGGAGACCTTCACGCTGTAGCCGGCGGGGATGTTGATCGGGTCGCCGGTCTGCGGGTTGCGGGCGGTGCGAGCGGCACGGTGGGTGCGCTCGAAGGTCAGGAAACCGGGGATGGTGACCTTCTCGTCGCCCTTGGCGACGATCTCACCGACGGTCTCGGCGAGCGCGGCCAGCACGGCGTCGGCGTCCTTGCGAGTCACCTCGGCGCGGTCGGCCAGGGCGGCCACCAGCTCACTGCGGTTCATGTTGTTACTCCCGTGTTCTTCTTGCCTGTGAGGCGTGAGATCGAAGCCGATGCTGCCAGGGCCCTCTGACAGTCCCCGGACCCGGGTCTGATGTCAGACCCTCTCGCCCGATTACGCATCCTGCCCCCACCAGCGGCGGGAAAGCCAATCCGGAACCCTTCGGGGTCAATGAAAAGCGCCACGGTTTGCTCGTGGTGACGCTCCGTCGACTTGGCCGAGCGGTCCGCAGCGGATGCCGGGCCCCGCAGGGCCCACTGCCCGCCCACCCTAAAGGGGCGTTTGGGGCGCCGCGACCCGCGACGCGCCGTACGGCACGGGCGGGTGCGGCCCGGGGTACTCCGCGCGTACCCCCCGAAAGGACCCCGAAACGGCTAGGGCCTTTCGTTTGGATCAGGTCGGATCAGGGAGCGGGGTCCGGTGCGTGCAGCTGCAAGGCGGAGGATTGAGGCAACGCGGAGCGTTGGTGATTGACGACAACGCCGCAGATGTGCGTGCCGGACCCCGCGAGCCCGACATGATCCAAACGAAAGGCCCTAGGTCAGACGGTCGTGGAGGGGGTGGTGGCGGTGGCGCCGGCGGCCTTCGCGGCGGCGCGTACGGCTCCGGCGACCGCGCCCGCGACCTTGTCGTTGAAGACCGAGGGGATGATGTAGTTCGCGTTGACCTCGTCCTCGGCGACCACGTCGGCCAGGGCGCCGGCGGCGGCGAGCATCATCTCCGTGTTGACGGTGCGGGACTGAGCGTCCAGCAGACCGCGGAAGACACCCGGGAAGACCAGCACGTTGTTGATCTGGTTGGGGAAGTCCGAGCGGCCGGTGGCGACGACCGCGGCCGTCTGACGGGCGATCGCGGGGTCGACCTCGGGGTCCGGGTTCGCGAGCGCGAACACGATCGCGTCGTCCGCCATCGCGGCGACGTCGTCGCCGTTCAGCACGTTCGGGGCGGAGACGCCGATGAAGACGTCGGCGCCGACGACGGCCTGCTTGAGGGTGCCGGTGACACCTTCGGGGTTGGTGTTGTCGGCGATCCAGCGCAGCGGCGAGTCGGGGTCGGCGGCGACCAGGTCCTCGCGTCCGGCGTGCACCACTCCGTGGATGTCGGCGACCACCGCGTGCTTGACGCCCGCGGCGATGAGCAGCTTCAGGATGGCCGTACCGGCCGCGCCCGCGCCGGACATGACGACCCGTACATCACCGATGCTCTTGCCCACCACGCGCAGGGCGTTGGTGAGGGCGGCGAGCACGACGATCGCGGTGCCGTGCTGGTCGTCGTGGAAGACGGGGATGTCGAGGGCCTCGCGCAGCCGGGCCTCGATCTCGAAGCAGCGCGGCGCGGAGATGTCCTCCAGGTTGATGCCCGCGAAGCCGGGGGCGATGGCCTTGACGATCTCGACGATGGCGTCGGTGTCCTGGGTGTCCAGGCAGATCGGCCAGGCGTCGATGCCCGCGAAACGCTTGAAGAGGGCCGCCTTGCCCTCCATGACGGGCAGCGCGGCCTTCGGGCCGATGTTGCCGAGGCCGAGCACCGCGGAGCCGTCCGTCACAACTGCGACGGAGTTGCGCTTGATGGTGAGGCGGCGCGCGTCCTCGGGGTTCTCGGCGATCGCCATGCAGACGCGGGCGACGCCGGGGGTGTAGATCATCGAGAGGTCGTCACGGTTGCGGATGGGGTGCTTGGACGCCATCTCGATCTTGCCGCCGAGGTGCATGAGGAACGTACGGTCGGAGACCTTGCCCAGCACGACGCCCTCGATGTCGCGCAGACCTTCGACGATCTCGTCCGCGTGCGAGGTGGAGGTGGCGGCGATGGTGACGTCGATCCGCAGCTTCTCGTGGCCGGACGCGGTCACGTCGAGGCCGGTGACCGAGCCCCCGGAGGACTCGACGGCCGTGGTGAGCTGGGAGACCGCGGTGCCGCTCGCGGGCACCTCCAGCCGGACCGTCATCGAGTACGAGACGCTGGGCGCCGTTGCCATGGCCGAGTCCTTCGCTTTCCTTAGCTTCATTGCCGCACATCCGGAGCATGGGTTCCGGATGTGCTTTCCGATCGTCGCACCTACCGACTGGTAGCCGGTAATGACTGCCGTCTTTCGGAAAGTAGTTTCCACCATACGAGAGATCACCCGTTCGGCGGAACCCCCAACGGGCCGGAAAGCCGCCGACGGACCGCCCACAACGAGAACAGACCCGCGCCACCGGGAGGTGACGCGGGTCTGTCTTTTACGTCCAAGTGGCACCGGCCCGCCATGCTCGCCTCGCGGCAAGTGGTCGCTCGAAGCGACGAAGGTTGGGCCCGGGGGCTTGGATCGAGCCGGTGCCAGTACCAAGGTAACAAAGACCCCGGAAAAGTGATTCCCGTGCGCCGGGTTGACTCGCGGAACCCTCCCGCGTCGGTCCCCCGGCGCCGCGGGCATCAATCCCTGAGCAGGTCCGGCACCCCGTCCTCGTCCGGCATGTCCCGCTCCCCCGAGACCACCGTGAGCTGCTGCGTCGCCCGGGTCAGCGCCACGTACAGCACGCGCAGCCCGGCCGGGGACTCGTCCGCGATCTCCGCCGGCGAGACGACCACCGTGGCGTCGTACTCCAGCCCCTTGGCCTCCAGGCTGCCCAGCGCCACCACCCGCTCCCCCAGCTCCGCGAGCCACTCGCGGGCCTGGGCGCGCCGGTTCATCGCGACGACCACGCCGACCGTGCCGTCCACCTCCGCCAGCAGCCGGGCGGCCTCCTCGCGGACCGTGGCGGCCAGCTCCCCGTCGCGTACCGGCTCGAAGCGCGGCACGACCCCGGTCGAGCGGACCGCCGCCGGGGACTCCATGCCGGGCATGGCCAGCGCCAGCACCTTGGCGGCCAGCTCCGCGATCTCCGCCGGGTTGCGGTAGTTGACGGTGAGGGTGAAGCGGCGGCGCGGCCGGGAGCCGAGCGCCTCGTCCCGGGCCGCGGCCGCCTCGTCCGGGTCGGACCAGGAGGACTGGGCCGGGTCGCCGACGATCGTCCAGGTGGCGTGCCGGCCCCGGCGGCCGACCATGCGCCACTGCATCGGGGTGAGGTCCTGCGCCTCGTCGACGATGACGTGCGCGTACTCGGTGCGCTCCGCCGCGAGCCGTTCGGCCCGCTCCCACTGGGTCTCCTCGCGCTGCGGCATCAGCTCCTCAAGACCGGTGAGCTGGTCCAGCGGGTCGGCTTCACGCTTGCGCTTGGGCCGGGCGGGGGTGCCCAGCAGCGCCTGGAGCTCGTCCAGGAGCGCCACGTCGTGGACGGAGAGCGGACCGTTTCCGTCCGCGCCCAGGCGCTTCAGGGAACGGGCCAGGCGGCGCACCTCACCCTGGTTGAGGATGCGCCGGGACCAGCGGCCGAGCCGCCGCTCGTCGGCCATCGCGGCCAGCACCCGGCGGGGCGTCAGCTCCGGCCACCAGGCGTCCAGGAACTCCAGGAACGGGGTCTCGGTGGAGACGTCCTCGTCGAACGAGGAGCGCAGCTCCGCGATCAGTTCCGGGTCGGTGTAGCGGCCGCGCCCGGAGGACTTGCTCCACAGGGCGTCCAGCAGGAGCTTGCGGGCGCGCGGGCGCAGCAGGTTGACCGGGGCGGTGCCGCCGAGCACGTTGTGCCGGATGCGGCGCAGCTCGTCGGCCTCCAGCTCGATCCGGGCCCCGAAGGCGACGACGCGCAGCCGGGTGGGGGTGGCCGGGGCGGCCGCCGGCGCGGGTTCGTCCCCGAAGGCGAGCTGGCCGCCCTCGTCCACCGGCCGCGGGACCTCCAGCGCGCCCCGGGCCGCCTTGCGCAGCACGGGGAGCATCCGGGAGGAGCCCTTGACCCGGGCCACGGCCGGTTCGTCGTAGGCGGTGGCTCCCTCCAGGCCCGCCGCGTCGTCGGAGAGCGAGCCGATCGCGCGGATCGCGACCTGGCCCTCCTCGCCGAGCGAGGGCAGCACCCCTTCGGTGTACGCGACCAGGAGCGGGGTGGGCGAGACGATCAGGATGCCGCCCGCGTACCGCCGCCGGTCCTGGTAGAGCAGATAGGCCGCCCGGTGCAGGGCGACGGCGGTCTTGCCGGTGCCGGGGCCGCCGGTGACCTCGGTGACGGAGGCGGCGGGGGCCCGGATGACCAGGTCCTGTTCGGCCTGGATGGAGGAGACGATGTCCCGCATGGTGTGGCTGCGGGCCTGGCCGAGCGCGGCCATCAGCGCGCCGTCCCCGATCACGGGCAGCTTCTCGCCGTCCAGGAACGCCGTCAGCTCCGGGCGCATCAGGTCGTCCTCGACCCCGAGGACCTTGCGGCCCTTGGAGCGGATGACCCGGCGGCGTACGACACGGCCCGGGTCCTTCGGGGTGGAGCGGTAGAACGGGGCGGCGGCCGGGGCCCGCCAGTCGATCACCAGCGGCGCGTAGTCGGCGTCCAGGACCCCGATCCGGCCGATGTGGAGCGTCTCGGCGATATCGGCGGTGGCGTCGTCGCGTACGGAGTCGTCGGCGGGTTCGACCGAGGTGTACGCGCCGTCCGGGCCGCGCTCCCCGTCCTTGCCGAGCAACAGGTCGATCCGGCCGAAGAGGAAGTCCTCGAACTCGCTGTTCAGCCGGTTGAGGTGGATCCCCGCCCGGAACACCTGGGCGTCCCGCTCCGCGAGCGCGCCGGGGGTACCGACCTGGCCGCGCTTGACGGCGTCGTTCATGAGGAATTCCGCCTCGTGGATCTTCTCTTCGAGGCGGTGATAAACACGGTCGAGATGCTCTTGCTCGACACCGATTTCCCGGTCCCGCAGCGATTCGACAGCGGCATCCTGCGCGGCCACCGAGGCCCCCTTCTTAACGGCACTGGGCAGCCGTCAACCCTATAGCGAAGGGGGCCCGGGCGCACCTGCCGACCTGCGGGCGGTCGCGCGTCGCGTCCAGCTCAGGCTCCGATCTCCACCAGCCGCTCGCCGTCGAAGGTCCGCACCTCGAAGCGGGCGATGTCCTCGCGGTCCATCGCCGCCCCGCCGTGCACGTACAGCGGGGCCTTGGCCGCCGGGTTCGTCGCGCCCTCGATGCCGTACCCCCACTGCGGGACGGACCAGGAGGTGACGACCTCCTCCTCGCCGGTCTTGGAGACGGCGACGAGATTGCACTTCTGCGGTCCCTTGACGTTCTTCAGCTCCAGGACCGTGTGGGTGCCCCAGGCCTTCTCCTCCATGCCGACGGTCGCGCCGACCCGGGTGGTGGGGTCGGTCGCCGAGACCTTCTCCGTCATGTGCTCGAAGAAGGCGTCCTCGGCCGGGCTGGTGGGGTGCGGCTCGCCCACCGCCACCGATCCCCCGCCGCGGTCGTCGCCCGAGGTGACCGCGAACGCGGCGACCGGGCCACCGACGATGAGGGCGGCGGCCGCGGCGACCCAGTACCGGCTGCGCCGGGTGCGGCGGTGGCGTTTGCGCGCGACCTCGTCCATCAGTCCGCCGAGCAGCCGGGGCGCGGGCTGCTCGGGCACATGCGGTACGGGGCGGGCGCCGGGCACGGCGGACGGGGACTCGGAGAGCATCGCGAGCATCGGCTCCATCCCCGCGAACTCGTCGAGATGCGCGGCGCACCGGGCGCAGCCCGCGAGATGGGCCTCGAAGTCGCTCGCCTGGGCGTCGTCGAGGATGCCGAGGACGTACGCGGCGGCCGCGTCGTGCTCGGAGCCTTCGGAGCCCGCGGACCCGGGGCCGCGGCCGGAACCGGCGCCGAAGCGTCCGGACGGGGCGGAGGAGCCCGGCGGGCCGGGGACGCCGGTGAGGTGGGCGGGCCCTGAGGGGTGTGCAGGACCCGCCGCATACGGGGGACTTGAGGGACCGGACGGCGTGCGGTGACCGGGAGGCCGGGGCCCGAACGGCTGCCACTGCTGGTCGCTCATGCCGTGATCCCCCTCTCTTCGAGTGCGAGCTTCATCGAACGCAGTGCGTAGAACACCCGGGACCGCACGGTCCCGCTGGGGACACCGAGCACTTCGGCGGCCTCATTGACCGTACGCCCCTTGAAGTAGGTCTCGACCAATGCTTCCCGGTGCGCGGGCGTCAAATCTTCGAGCGCGTCCGAGAGCGTCATCAGCCACAGCGCCTTGTCGATCTCGTCCTCCGCGGGAATGACCTCCAGCGGCGACGGATCGACCTCGCGCGGCCGGGCCTGCCGGCTGCGGTGGTTGTCGATGACGATGCGCCGGGCGACCGTCACCAGCCAGGGTCGGACGGAGCCGGTGGCCCGGTTGAGCCGGCCGGCGTTCTTCCAGGCACGGATGAGCGTCTCCTGCACCACGTCCTCGGCCCGCTGGCGGTCGCCCGCGACGAGTCGGAGGACGTACGCGAGCAGCGGCCCGGCGTGTTCGCGGTACAGCGCCCGCATCAGTTCCTCGTCCGGTATCCCGGAGGGGGACGGGGGCGGCTCACTGCGATGTCGAGCCCTGGGCGGACGGTCATCGGCCACGGCCGCATCCTTGCGCACCCGAACCTCCCGGTCGAGACCTCTGAAACGAGCTCCTGGACCATCGATACGGGGGTGGGCGCCGGTTCATTCAACGCCGGGCGGAATTTCTTTCTCCGGACCGTCCGGGTCAGGTGCCGCCGGTCCGAACGCGCTGCCCGTTCCCGAGGTTCTGCGCCGGTGCCGGGCGACCCGTTCGCGGTTGCCGCAGACCTCTCCGGAGCACCAGCGCCGCCGCCGGCCGCGCGAGGTGTCCAGGTAGAGGCGGTGGCAGGCCTCGCCCTGGCAGCGGCGCAGGGCGGCCCGCGCGACCGGGTCGGTGAGCAGGTCCACCGCGTCCCGGGCGACGACGGCGAGGAGCCCCGAACAGTCGGGCGCGGCGCTCAGGGCCCGTACGAGATCGCCGTCCGCGCCGCGCACCGCACGGGTTCCCGGAGGCGCCCCGGACGCCAGGGAGTTGACCCGCTCCAGCGCGCCGTCGGCCGGGGGCCCGCCGAGCTGGGCCGCCATCAACCGCGAGACGTCGGAGCGCAGTTCACGGAAGCGGACCACCCAGGTGTCGTCCAGCGCCGGCAGCACGGTGCCCGGCGGGACGAGCCGGGCGTCGGTCAGCCACTGGGCCAAGTGTGCGGGCGCGTCGAGCTGTTCACAGGTCCCGGGCACCCCGCCCGCACGTTCCGTGGCCACCAGATCGAGGCAGATCCGGCCCGCGTCGAACCGCCACATCCGCGCACCCCTGCCCGCTGCCATGATCCCGCTCACCGCCCTGGGTCACCCGGTGGAACGACCCTCCCAGAGTGCTCCTGTCGGGGCCCGGCCGGAACCCCACTACCGTGACGGTCATGAGCGATCACGGGGGAACCACGACCGGCACGGATCTCACCTTCACGGCCGATGGGCTGCTGCTGCGACCCTGGCGCGAGGAAGACGTGCCCGTGCTGCTGAAGGCGTACGACGATCCGGTGATGCGGCAATGGGTGCGACTGCCGTTGGACACGCCCGAGGAGGCCGCCCGCTGGCTGGAGTCGCAGCGTACGGGGTGGGCATCCGGGACCCGGTTCAGCTTCGCCGTGACAGACCCGGGCCGGGGCGGGGAGGTGGTCGGCAACCTGGCGCTGAAGCGGCCCGAACCGGAGACCGGGCGGGCCGAGGTGGGTTACTGGACGGCGGCATGGGCGCGCGGCCGGGGTGTGGCACCCCGGGCGCTGGCGGCGCTCACCGACTGGGCGTTCGCGGCCTTCGCCGAGCAGGGCCTGACCCGGCTGGAGTTGCTGCACCAGGTGGACAACGCGGCCTCGTGCCGGGTGGCGGAGAAGTGCGGATACCCGTTGGCGCGGGTGATCCCGGCGCTGCCGCCGGAGTACCCGCTGGACGGCCATGTGCATGTGCGGGAGGCCCCGGCGGCCGCGACGGTCAGCCCGCCGGCGGGTCGTCGTGGAGAAGGCGCTGGAACAGGTGGTGGTCGCGCCAGCGGGCGTTGATGTGCAGATAGCCGGGTGCGGTGCCGATCCGTTCGAACCCGGCCTTGGCGAGCACCCGTTGGGACGGGGTGTTGTCGGTGACGGTCGCCGCCTCGACGCGGTGCAGGCCCAGCCGGTCGCGGGCCGCCTCGCAGACCGCGCCGACGGCGGCGGTGGCCAGGCCGCGTCCGGCGTGGCCCTCGTCGACCCAGTAGCCGAGGCGGCCGTTGCGGAACGGGCCCCGCTCGATGCCGGAGAGCGTGAAGGCGCCGATCACCCGGTCGTCGGCGTCCGCGAGCACCCAGGGCATGGACCGCCCGGCGTCCCGGTCGGCCAGCAGCGCGGTGAGCCGGGCGGCCTGGCCCTCGACGGTGTAGAAGATCTCGGGGCGTACGGGTTCCCAGCGGCGCATGTACGCGCGGTTACGGGTGAGGGTGGCGGCGAAGGAGGGGGCGTCGGCGAGTTCGGCGGGCCGGAAGGCGACGTCCGGGGCGAGGAGATGGGTGCGGTCGGTCATCGGGTCACGCTAACCGGGACGGGCGCGGCTCCGGCCCAGCGGCCCGGCGAGCGGGGCCCGTATGCGGGACCGGTGTGCGGGACCTTGTGCGGGCCACGCCGACCTGGGCGTACGCCCCCCTCAGCGCCCGTACTTCGTGTCCGCCGACGGGTCGAGCGCCAGCCGGTAGCCGCGCTTGACGACCGTCTGGATCAGCCGGGGCACGCCCAGCGCCGAGCGCAGCCGGGCCATCGCCGTCTCGACCGCGTGCTCGTCGGTGCCGCTGCCGGGCAGGGCCCGCAGCAGGTCGGCGCGGGCCACGACCCAGCCGGGGCGGCGGGCCAGCGTGTGCAGGAGGGCCATGCCCGCGGGCGGCACCGCGCGCAGTTCGTCGTCGACGAGGACGGCGTGGCCCCGGATCTCGATGCGGTGGCCGGCGACGGGCAGGATGCGGGCGGCCGCCGGGAGGTGGGCGCACATCAGCTGGACGAGGGGGCCGAGCCGGAAGCGTTCCGGCTGGAGGGTGTCGATGCCCCGGGCCTGGAGCGGGAGGGCGGTGACCGGTCCGACGCAGGCGACCAGCACGTCGTCGCGCAGGGCGCCGAGGATCTCCGGGAGCAGTCCGCGGGTCTCGGCCCGGCCCAGGAACGAGGCGGCGGCGGGCGCGCTGGTGAAGGTGATGGCGTCCAGGCCCCGGGCGGCCGTGACGTCGAGCATCCGGTCGAGCGGGGCGAGGTCCTGCGGCGGCATCCAGCGGTAGACGGGGACGGGGACGACCTCGGCGCCCGCGGCCGTCAGGGACTCGACGAAGCCGGGCAGCGGTTCGCCGTGCAGCTGGAGGGCGACCCTGCGGCCCGCGACGCCTTCGGCGAGGAGCCGGTCGAGGACCTCGGCCATCGATTCGGACCCGGGCGACCAGGCCTCGGTGAGCCCGGCGGCCCGGATCGCGCCCTTGACCTTGGGGCCCCGGGCGAGGAGTTCGACCCCACGCAGGGTCTTCAGGAGCGCGTCGCCGATGCCCCAGCCGTCGGCCGCCTCGATCCAGCCGCGGAAGCCGATCGCGGTGGTGGCGACCGCCACGTCGGGGGCGTGGCCGATCAGCTCCTTGGTGGCGGCGAGGAGTTCGCTGTCGTCGGCGAGCTGCACGATCCGCAGGGCGGGGGCGTGCAGGACGGCGGCGCCGCGGCGTTTGAGGAGGGTGCCCAGCTCCTCGGCCCGGCGGGCGGCGGTCACCCCGACGGTGAAGCCCGCGAGGGGGCCGTGCGTTGTGTCGTCGTCCTGCATGGCGTGTTCCCGGCTCCTGTGTTCCCGCTGGTGCGCGTTGGTTCCCCGCTGGTGCGCGTTGGTTCCCCGCTGATACGCGATGGTTCCCGCTGGTGAGGCGAGGTGCGGAGGCCCGAGACTGCCAACGGTGCGTGACAGGCTCGGTTCCCCCGTATTTCCCGGCCGTTACGTCGCACGACGCCGGGCCGTGCCGTTTCTACACCTCCGCGTAACCGAGCTGGGCCCGGGCGGGTACCGGCGCGGGCCGGCGAAGGTATACCGCCCAGGTGATCGTCACGCACACCCCGTAGAAGGCGAGGAAGGACCAGAAGGCCGCGGTTCCGGTGCCGGAGGCCTGGAAGGACTGGCGGAAGGCGAGGTTGATCGCCAGGCCGCCGAGGGCGCCGACGGCCCCGATGAGGCCCATGGCCGCGCCGGAGAGCCGCCGTCCGTGGGCGGCGGCCGCCTCGCCGTCCAGGCCCCGGGCCAGCGCCTTGGTGTGGAAGATGCCGGGGATCATCTTGTACGTCGATCCGTTGCCGAGGCCCGTCAGGACGAACAGGGCGGTGAAGCCGGTGAGGAAGACCGGCAGCGAGGCGGTTCCCGAGGCGTGGATGACGACGCCGGTGGCGGCGGCCATCGCGACGAAGGTGGCCAGGGTGATGCGCGCGCCGCCGTACCGGTCGGCGAGGCGGCCCCCGACGGGCCGGATCAGGGAGCCCAGCAGCGGGCCGATGAAGGTGAGCGAGGCGGCCTGGAGCGGGGTCCGGCCGAACTGGGTCTGGAGCACCAGGCCGAAGGCGAAGCTGTAGCCGATGAACGAGCCGAAGGTGCCGATGTAGAGGACCGACATGATCCAGGTGTGCGGGTCGCGGACGGCCTCCAGCGCGGCCCCGGTGTCGTTCTTCACGGGCCGCAGGTTGTCCATGTACAGGGCGGCGCAGACGGCGGCCAGGACGATCAGCGGGAGGTAGACGCCGAGGACGATCCGGGGGTGCGAGGCGCCCAGGGTGCCGATGACGAGCAGGCCGACGAGCTGGACGACGGGGACGCCGATGTTGCCGCCGCCCGCGTTGAGGCCGAGCGCCCAGCCCTTCTTGCGCAGCGGGAAGAAGGCGTTGATGTTGGTCATCGACGAGGCGAAGTTGCCGCCGCCGATCCCGGTGAGCGCCGCGACCGCCACGAACGTGCCGTACGAGGTTCCGGGCTCCATCACCCAGAACGCGGCCAGGGTCGGGACGAGCAGGCTCACCGCGCTGAAGATCGTCCAGTTGCGGCCGCCGAAGCGGGCGACGGCGAAGGTGTACGGGACCCGGACCAGCGCGCCGACGAGGGTGGCGGTCGAGATGAGGAAGAACTTCCCGGCCGGGTCGATGCCGTACTCCGGTCCCATGAAGAGGACCATCACCGACCACAGGGTCCAGATGGAGAATCCGATGTGCTCGGAGAGCACGGAGAACCAGAGGTTGCGGCGGGCGACGCGTTCGCCCTTCTCCCGCCAGAACGTCTCGTCCTCCGGCTCCCAGGTCTCGATCCAACGGCCTGCCATCACGCGCCTCCACAGGGGGTCGGGGTGTTGTTCCCGACGCTAGGGAGCCCGCGTTTCGGCGTGGTGCCGCGAGGTGACCGGTGCGCAACCTTGCTCTCACCGGGCCGTTCCCGGCCCGGTGAGATGCCCGGTGGGACGCGGTGCCCGCTACCGCCTGCCGTCCGGCCAGAGCCGGGGGCGACGCTTGGCGGCGACGTCCTCCACCCAGCCGACGGCGACGATCATGAGCGCGATCAGCGGCCAGACGAGCAGGGTCATCAGCAGGGTGTACCCGGCCTCGACCGTCGAGCCCAGGTGCTCGTCCACGTACGGGATCTTCCAGAGGAGGTCGAGCAGCGGGACCGTCGCCAGTATCAGCAGGTTGTGCCAGAGGTAGATCGTCACGGCCCGGTTGTTGGCGAGCGTGACCAGGCGGTCGAAGCGGGCGAGCCGGCCGGGCAGCTCCTGCCAGGACGGGGCGTACTGGAGCAGGATCACGCAGAAGCCGAGCGACCAGGTCGCCTGGGCCAGCGGGATGTCGTTGAGGTCCCAGCCGTCCGCGGTGAGGTGCCCGGCGGCCCACCAGAGCCCGAAGCCCATGACGATCGACGCCAGCGAGACGGTGAGGTAGCGCGGCACGTCCTTGAACAGGCCGTCGTGGTGGGCGAAGCCGAGGACCCAGCAGGCGCCGAACACCGCGAAGTCGCTGAGCGCGTTGCCGGTCTCGCCCGGGATCGTCACGAGGCCGGTGCCGATCACGGCGGTCAGGCCGAGCGGGGCGAGCAGCGTCGCCCAGGGCAGCTTCCGGAACGCCCGGAGCAGCAGGGGCGAGGCGATGACGAACCAGAGGTAGGCGCGGATGTACCAGAGCGGGCCTGCCGCCTGGACCGCCCAGGTGTCCTCCAGCAGACCGGCCTGGTCACCGCTGGACCAGGGGAAGGGAGGCGCGCCGACGGGGAAGACGTACCAGGCAAGCTTGATGAACCACCACGCGCCCTCCGACTTCACCGGCTGCCAGCCCAGCGCGAACATCATCGGTACGACGACGAGCGCGAACACCCACATGGGCGGCAGCAGCCGGCGGATACGGCCCCGGATGACGCCCAGGGCCGGGCGGGACAGCGAGCGGGCCATCAGCGAACCGGCCAGCGCGAACATCACGCCCATGGAGGGGAAGAGGACGGTCAGCCAGGCCCAGCCGAAGATGTGGTAGATCACCACGCGGACCAGGGCGATGGTCCGGAGCAGATCGAGATAGCGGTCCCGGCCGGGCTTCTTCGCCGCGGCGGGGGACGCCACAGGGGTCCCGGCGGGCACGGTGGGGGCGGTCATCCGACGGGCCTCTTCTCGGGGACGGACCCGGTGCCGCGCCGCTGGGCGGAGACCCCGCCGGGGGCTTCCACCGCGCCGGTGCGGCGCAGCTTCTGCCAGCGCAGCCGGCCGCCGGTGAGCGCGGTGATCCAGGACTGGAGCAGCACGACGTACATGAGCTGGCGGTAGAGGATCTGCTGGAGCGGCAGCGAGAGCAGATGGGTCATGCGTTCCTTGTCCAGCCGGAAGGCGTACGCGGCGCAGACGGCCTGGACGACCAGGACGCCGAACCACGCGGCCACGGTCTTGCCGGTCGGGCCGAAGACGAGTCCGTACAGCAGGAACACGTCGATGAGCGGCGCGAGCAGCGGGGCGACGACCATGAACAGGGAGACGAACGGCAGGCCGACCCGCCCGAAGCGGCCGGAGGGCCCGCGTTCGATGACGGCCCTGCGGTGCTTCCAGATCGCCTGCATGGTGCCGTAACTCCACCGGTAGCGCTGCGACCAGAGCTGCTGCACGGACTCCGGGGCCTCGGTCCAGGCGCGGGCGTTCTCGGCGTAGACGACGCGCCAGCCGTCCCGGTGCAGGGCCATGGTGATGTCGGTGTCCTCGGCGAGGGTGTCCTCGCTCATGCCGCCGACCCGCTCCAGGGCCTCGCGGCGGAACGCCCCGACGGCGCCGGGGATGGTGGGCATGCAGCCGAGCACGTCGTACATGCGGCGGTCCAGGTTGAAGCCCATCACGTACTCGATGTGCTGCCAGGCGCCGATGAGGGAGTCGCGGTTGCCGACCTTGGCGTTGCCCGCGACGGCTCCGACCCGGGGGTCGGCGAAGGGCTGGACCAGTTCGCGGACCGTGGCCGGTTCGAAGACGGTGTCGCCGTCCATCATCACGACGATGTCGTAACGGGCGTGCCGGATGCCGTTGTTGAGGGCGGCCGGCTTGCCCGCATTCTGCTGGCGCACCACCCGTACGTGCGGCATCCGCATGGCCTCGACGAGGTCGGCGGTGCCGTCGGTGGAGCCGTCGTCGATGACGATGATCTCGATGGGGTGCTCACTGGCGGCCAGGGAGCGCACGGTCGCCTCGATGCACTCGCGTTCGTTGTACGCGGGGACGAGGACGGAGACCGGGCGGCTCAGGGGCTCGCCCCAGCTGAAGTTCCGGCGGCGGACCTTGCGGGCGTGCAGGAAGGAGAGCAGCAGCATCAACCCGAAGCGGGCCAGGACCAGGGCGCCGATGGCGGCGAGCCCGACGACCAGGACGCCGGTGATCCGCTCGGAGACGGCGACGGCGGAGACGAACGCCTTGCCCTTCCACAGGGCGAACCCGGTGACCGGGGTGTGCGCGCTGGGGGCGTCCAGGGCCGTGGTGAGGCGGGTGAAGGTGTAGCCCTTCTCCTTGAGATCGGGCAGCAGGGTGTCCAGCGCGGCCACGGTCTGCGAGCGGTCGCCGCCGGAGTCGTGCATCAGGATGATCGCGCCCTTGCCGTCCTTCGGCGTGGCCCGGTCGACGATGGCCCGGACCCCGGGGCGCTTCCAGTCCTCGCTGTCGGTGTCGTTGACGACGGTGAGGTAGCCGCGGCTGCCGATGTACTTCGTGACCGGCCAGGACTTGTTGTCCATGGCGTCCGAGAAGGAGGAGTACGGCGGCCGGAAGATCGAGGTGCGGACCCCGGCCGCGCCGGCCAGCGCCAGCTGGTTCTGCGACAGCTCCCAGTCGATGCGCGAGGTGGACTGGTAGGAGAGGTCGGGGTGGTTGAAGGTGTGCAGGCCGAGCTCATGGCCCTCCTCCACCATCCGCCGGACCAGGTCCGGGTGGCGGGCGGCCATGTTGCCGGTGACGAAGAAGACGCCGTGGGCGTCGTACTCCTTCAGCTTGTCGAGCACCTTCGGCGTCCACACCGGGTCGGGCCCGTCGTCGAAGGTCAGGACGATCCGGCGGTCCGGGATGCGCAGGGTCTTCGCCTCACCGGAGCGGGCGTCGATGACGGGCCCGCCGGTCAGGACGTCCTCGGGCACCCGGTCGGTCGGGGCGGCGTCGCGGACCCGGTGGTCGGCGAGGATCTCGCTGTGCACGTATCCGCGCAGCATCAGCATCGCGAGCAGGGCGACGAGAAGGGTCGTCGGCAGGAGGTAGCGCATGGGGAGCCTGAGCCGGCTCCGGCCACGTGACGCCTTGCGCTTCCTGCCGTTCCTGCCCCGCGTGGCGGGGGAGTTCATCTACGGGGCGCTCTCTTCTTGCACCGGCTGTTCCGGGTCCACGACGGGCGGGCCCGTCGGTTCGGTCGGCTCCGGCTCGGTGGTCGGTGGCGTGGGGTCGACCGGCGGCTTGGCGGTCGAGGTCGTGGGGGCGGGCTTCGTGGCACCGCCACCGCCGCCACCGCCCGTGGCGGGACGGGACGGGTCCGCGGAGGCGGACGCCGAGGGGCGGTCCGCCGATCCGGCGGGCACGAGCACGGAGGTGGCCGAGGGGGTGGCGCCCGCGGGGACGCCGGACGCGCCGGCCGCCGGGGCGTCGGAGGCGCTGGGGCCCGGCTCCGGGGTGCCGTCGTCGGACAGGCCGTCGTCGGCGGTGCCGGCGTCGGTCTCGGGCAGCTCCTCGACCTGCTCCGCCTTCGCCTCCTCCTTGGGGCCGGACAGGGGCAGCCAGGGGGCGGTGGAGTTGCCGCCGAGGACGGCGAAGACCAGCGTCACGGCGTAACCGGCGCAGACCGTGGCGAGGACCCAGCCGAGGCGTCGGAAGGTCTTGCTGCGGCGGCCGCTCTCGTCCACGAAGACGGGGCCGTCGGAGCCCTCCGGCGGGGCGGGTTCGCCGGGCAGTTCGGCGAGCTGACGGCCCAGTCCGTCGAGTTGGATCGTCGCGTCGTTGGGCTCGTGCGTGTGCCCGGTTCTTGTGCCTTCGCGCCAGTTGTCCACAGGTGCAGCCCATCCCCCACTCAATGAATCAGGCGCACCGAATTTGACCGGTTCTTTACTGTCGGACTGGGCCCCCACCCGTCCACGAACCTGGCGTCCATGCACCCGGATGATGAATGTAGCGCACGACATTGACGCCCAAGTGCCCCTGAACGGAGTTGATCAGGAACGGTTGCGCATCAGTGACAGATCCGGCTCGGGCAGCCAGGACCCGGACGGCTGGTCCATCCACCCCTCGGCAAGGCCCAACTGGTCAGTAGCGTTGCGCAGCGCGTCCACGCCGGGATGGGTCAGCCCTTTCCGCCAGACCAGCGAGACCGGCGAAAGCGGAACCGGGTCGACGAGCGGGCGCAGTACGGTCCCGGGCAGCGGCGGAAAGCCGACAACGGCCAGAACGGGGTGTCCGCCCTTCTCCATGACCCGCTGGAATTCGGCCACGCCGACGGCGAGCGGAACGGGTGGGGCCATCACGATGCCCCATTCGGCGAACAGCGATGCGGCGAGGTCGGTCCACTCCCGCGTCCGCTCGTTGCCGGCCCCCGCGTAGACGGTCTCGCCGGACAGCTCGGCCAGGGCGACGGTCTCCCGCTCGGCGAGGGGATGAGCCAGGGGCAGCATCAGGGCCATCGGCTCGTACCGCACGGGGTGCACGGAAAGCCCCGCCCGCACGGCGGGGGCCAGTCCGGCGGCCCGGCCGAAGGAGGCGTCGAGCCGGCCGGCCAGGATCTCGGCGGCGGCCCAGGTGAGCCCGGACTCGAACCGGGCCATCAGCTCGCACTCGGGCACCAGTTCACGGGCGCGCTCCAGGACCCGGGCGGCGGTGGCTCCGTCGCTGTTCAGGTCCACCAGCAGCGGCCGGGCGGGGGCGCCGCTGAACGCCCCGGCGAGTTCGGCGTGCGCGTCGAGCACCCGGCGGGCGTACGGCAGCAGGCGTTCGCCGTCCGGGGTGAGCGTGACCTGCCGGGTGGTCCGGACGAACAGCTCCGCGCCCAGCTCGCGTTCCAGCCGCCGGACGTCCCGGCTCAGCGACTGCTGCGCGACGAAGAGCCGGGCGGCGGCCCGGGTGAAGTGCAGTTCGTCGGCGACGGCGAGGAAGGCGCGCAGGAGCCGGGGGTCGGTGTCGGCGGGAGGCACGCCGCGAATCTATCGCGCGGGACCGCATTCACAACACGTGCGCGTGAATCGGTACGGATCAGGTGTTGGACCCGGGCGGCGGTACGCGGCGAGCCTGGTCCGTATGCCGATATCCCCTGCCACCCGCCCGGAGACCGCGCACAGCCTCGTCCCCGCCGCCCCGGCCCGGCCCGCCGCCTCGCCGGGCCCCGGTCCGTCCGCCCGCCCTGGAGCCCGCCCGGAGACCGCACCCCGGCCCGTCCAGCCTGCTCGCCCTGGAGCCCGCCCGGTGGCCGCACCCCGGCCCGTCCTGTCTGCCCGCCCTGGAGCCCGCCCGGTGGCCGCACCCCGGCCCGTCCGGGCCGACGGCCCCTCGTCCGCTTCCCTCCTCGCCGTCTCCTGCGGGCAGTTGGTCGCGGCCCCGCGCTCCGCGCCGACGAGCGGCGGGCACCGGCCTTCGCGCCCGTCGTCGAATCCGTACCTCCGGCTGCTGGCGACGCCCGGGGCCCGCGCCTTCACGGCGGGCAATCTGATCGCCCGGCTGCCGATGGGCATGCTCAGCGTCAGCGCGGTCATCATGATCGCCGGGTCCCGGGGCTCGTACGCCCTCGCCGGGGCCGTCACCGCGACCGGCCTGGCCGCGACGGCGGTCGTCGCTCCCTTCACCGCCCGGCTGGTGGACCGGTTCGGGCAGGCGCGCGTCGCCGTGCCCGCCACCGCGCTCGCCGTGCTGGGGTCGCTGGCCCTGGTGCTGTGCGTGCACCTCGACGCCCCGGCCTGGACGCTGTTCGCCGCGTACGCCGCGACCGCGACGACCCCGAACACCGGCGGGATGTCCCGGGCCCGCTGGGCGTATCTGCACCGGGGCGATCCGGCGGCCCTGCACACCGCGAACTCCTTCGAGCAGGCCGCCGACGAGCTGTGCTTCATGCTGGGCCCGGTGCTGGCCGCGACGCTCTGCGGGGCGCTGTTCCCGGAGGCGGGCACCCTGGTGGGCGCGGCGCTCCTGATGACCGGCGTCCTGGTCTTCGCCGCCCAGCGCGCCACGGAACCGCCCGTCACCCCGCGTACGAAGGCGGTGGCCTCGCCGCTGCGCACGCCGGGGACGCCCGCGCTGCTGGCGGTGTTCCTCGCCACGGGGGCGGTGTTCGGGGCGCTGGAGGTGGTCTCCATCGCGCATGCCGGGGGCGCGATCCTGGCGCTCCAGGCGGCGGGCTCGGGGGCGGCGGGCCTGCTCTACGGTTCGCTGCGGCCGGCCCGGAACGTCCGCCTGCGGCTGCTGCTGTGCCTGGCCGCGATGACGGCCCTGATGTCCCTGCCGCTGCTGGCCGCCGTCACGTCGGCCGGCCTGCCGGTCCTGGCGCTCTGCCTGCTGCTGGCGGGGGCGGCGACCGCGCCGACGATGGTCACGGGCATGACGCTGGTCCAACGGGCGACGCGCCCGGAGCAGTTGAACGAGGGCATGACGCTCTCGGTGACCGCGCTGCTGGGCGGGGTCGCGGCCGGGGCGGCGGTGGGCGGCTGGCTGGTCGAGCACGCGGGGACGGCCTCCGGCTATACGGCCCCGATGTCGGCGGCGGCCCTCGCGCTGACCGTCGCGGCGGCGGGCGGCGGATACGGCCGGTGGCGGCGGACGTGAAACGGGCGCCTGGCGCCGGGCATGAGAAAAGCCGCTGCCCCGCGAGCGAACTCACGGGGCAGCGGCCTACATGGGAATTGTGGAGATGGCGGGAATCGAACCCGCGTCCAACGGTGCGGAACCAGGGCTTCTCCGAGTGCAGTTCGCTGCGCTTTTCTCGGCCCCGGAGGTCACGCGAACAAGCCTCCGACAGGCCCAGCCACTGTTTGATTTCCTTCTCGGACCCGTGGCCGGACCGAGAAGTTTAGATCCCTAGCTGATGCCAGGATCCGGGTCGGGATCACCCCCGGGCTGACACTCCGCAGAGTCTTCGCTAGCTGCTAATTAGGCAGCGAGGGCGAAGGCGGAGGAATCGCGCTTGGAATTGGCGATTATTGTTTGCGACATATGGTTTACGAGATCATTGCCGCTTCCTCGACTCGCTTCCCCTGCTTCGACATCCGCTGTCGAAACCGATCATCCCCATGTGGTGTTTTCAAAACGCGCACCTTCGCTGAGGTGCACGGCCCATCGTACGTGACCAACGCCGGACGATGCCAGCGTATTCCCCGCGAGGGGGTCCTCAGGCGCTGCGCTGCCGCCTGCGGGCCGCCGCGATGGCGCGGTTCGTCTCCCGCGTGTCCTGCTTCTCGCGGAGCGTCTGCCGCTTGTCGTACTCCTTCTTGCCCTTGGCGAGCGCGATCTCGACCTTGACCCGGCCGTCCTTGAAGTACAGCGCGAGCGGCACGATGGTGTGGCCCGTCTCCTGCGACTTCGACTCCAGCTTGTCGATCTCGGCCCGGTGCAGCAGCAGCTTCCGCTTCCGCTTGGCCGCGTGGTTCGTCCAGGTGCCCTGGACGTACTCGGGTACGTGGATGTTGTGGAGCCACGCCTCGTGGTCGTCGATCTGCACGAAGCCGTCGACCAGGGAGGCCCGCCCCATGCGCAGGGACTTGACCTCCGTACCCATGAGGACGAGGCCGCACTCGTAGGTGTCGAGGATCGTGTAGTCGTGCCGCGCCTTCTTGTTCTGCGCGATCATCTTGCGCCCGGTGTCTTTTTCCTTCGCCATAGTGCGGTCATTTTCGCACTACGACCCGCCCCCGAGGCCACTCAATACTGTCTCGGCCCGCTGCTGGGCCCGCTCCCCCACCACCAGGTCCGGCGTGATGCCCTTGCCGTCGACGCTGCGGCCGCCCGGGGTGCGGTAGTGGCCGACGGTCAGCTCGGCCACCGAACCGCCCGGAAGCCTGCTGGGCATCTGCACGGAGCCCTTGCCGAAGGTGGGCGAGCCGACGGTGACCGCGCGGCCCCGGTCCTGGAGGGCGCCGGTCAGCAGCTCGGCGGCGCTCATCGTGCCGCCGTCGACCAGGACGACGACCGGCCGGTCCGTGTCACCGCCCGGATCGGCGTACAGCGCGTGCTGGTCCCCGCGTACGTCGTACGTGGCGACCAGGCCGCCGTCCAGGAAGGCGGAGGCGGCGACGACGGCCTCGGCGACGAGTCCGCCGGAGTTGGCGCGCAGATCGAGGAGTATCCCCGCCCCGTCGGGGGCGTCCCGGACCGCGTCCCGGACGTCGGCCCCCGCGCCCTTGGTGAAAGCGGCGACTTTCACCAGGACCGCCGACGAGGGCTCGTCGCCCAGCCGCCGCACGGTGACCGCCTCGGTGGTGAGCCGGGCCCGCTCCAGGGTCTCCGTCCAGCTCCGGCCCTTCCGGACGAGCCCGAGCTCCACCCGGCTGCCCTCGGCCGCTCCCGTACCGTCTCCGCGCAGTAACGCGACGACCTCCGCGACGGGGCGTCCGCCGATCGCGCGGCCGTCCAGGGTGCGCAGCAGGTCGCCGGCGCGGATGCCGGCCCGGTCGGCGGGGCCGCCGGGCTGGACGCGCGAGACGGTGACATCGCGGCCGGTGCGCCGGGCGGAGAGCCCGACCCCGGTGTAGGTGCCGTCCAGCGCCTGCTCGAACTCCTCGTACTCCCGCTCGTCGTAGACCGCGCCCCAGCGGTCCCCGCTGCGGCTGACGACCTCCTCGGCGGCGGCCTTCACGGACTTCCCGTCGGCCTCGGCCTCGGCGGCCGCGTCCTCGATCTCCTCGTGGTCGACCGGGGCGACGGTGGAGGAGACGGCGCGGGTCTGCGGACCGGGCCCGGGTTCGGGTTCCTGCGGCAGCGAACCGGTCGCGGCGGCGGTGGCGAGAGCGCACCCGAAGACCCATGTCAGGGCCGCCCCGCGGCGAAGACCGCGGGGCCCGAAGCGTTGAGCGGAGCCCGACATGGCGACGAGTCTAGGACAAACCCCCTGGGGCGCACGGGCGATCGCCCGTGCGCCCCAGGGGGCACATGTCACACCTTCAGGTACTTGCGCAGCGCGAAGAGAGCGGCGACGGCGGGCATCAGCAGACCGATCGCGAGCACCAGCGGAAGCTTGGTCAGGACCGCGTCCCAGCCGATGAAGTTGATCAGGTTCAGCTTCTCCTGGAGGGCGAGGCCGCCGTCGATCAGGAAGTACCGGCCGCCGAGCAGCATGGCGCAGGCCAGCACGCCGCCGATGAGGCCGGCGACGGCCGCCTCCATGATGAAGGGGGCCTGGATGTAGAAGCCGGAGGCTCCCACGAGGCGCATGATGCCCGTTTCACGTCTCCGGCTGAACGCGGAGACGCGCACGGTGTTGACGATCAGGATCAGCGCGATGACGAGCATGAGGATCATCACGTAGATCGCGACGACGTTCATGCCGTTCATCAGCTCGAAGAGGTTGTCCAGGATGGACCGTTGGTCCTGGACGGACTGCACCCCGTCCCGCCCGGCGAAGGCCGTCGCGACGACCTTGTACTTCTGCGGGTCCTTGAGCTTGACCCGGAAGGACTCCTGCATCTGGTCGGGCGTGATGTTGCCCGCCATCGGGGAGTCGCCGAACTGCTCCTGGTAGTGCTTGTACGCCTCGTCGACCGTCTCGAAGTGGACCGGCTTCTCGACGGCGTCCATCTTCTCCAGATCGGCCTTGATCTGATCCTTCTGCTCCTTGGTGACAGCCCCCTTGGCGCACTTGGGCATGTCCTTGGCGTCGTTCTTGTTGCAGAGGAAGATCGAGACGTTGACCTTGTCGTACCAGTAGTCCTTCATCGTGCTGACCTGCTCGCGCATCAGCAGCGCACCGCCGAACAGGGCGAGCGAGAGGGCGACGGAGACCACGACCGCGAAGGTCATCGTGAGGTTGCGGCGGAGACCGACGCCGATCTCCGACAGGACGAACTGGGCGCGCATGGCGTCCTTTCAGTACTCGATGCTCGAAATGCACGAAGGGCCGGAGCCCCTCGGTCAGTGCTGGTAGCCGTAGACGCCGCGTGCCTGGTCGCGTACGAGACGGCCCTGCTCGAGCTCGATGACGCGCTTGCGCATCTGGTCGACGATGTTCTGGTCGTGGGTCGCCATGATCACGGTGGTGCCGGTCCGGTTGATCCGGTCCAGCAGCTTCATGATGCCCACCGAGGTCTGCGGGTCGAGGTTGCCGGTCGGCTCGTCCGCGATCAGCAGCATGGGGCGGTTGACGAAGGCGCGGGCGATGGCCACACGCTGCTGCTCACCGCCGGAGAGCTCACCGGGCATCCGCTCCTCCTTGCCGCCGAGGCCGACGAGGTCGAGCACCTGCGGCACGGCCTTGCGGATCTCGCCGCGGGGCTTGCCGATGACCTCCTGCGCGAAGGCCACGTTCTCCGCGACCGTCTTGTTGGGCAGCAGGCGGAAGTCCTGGAAGACCGTCCCCAGCTGGCGGCGCATCTGCGGCACCTTCCAGTTGGACAGCCGCGCGAGGTCCTTGCCGAGCACATGGACCATGCCCGTGCTGGCCCGCTCCTCGCGCAGGATCAGTCGCATGAAGGTCGACTTGCCGGAGCCGGAGGACCCCACCAGGAAGACGAACTCACCCTTCTCGATGTCCAGCGAGACATCGCGCAGAGCCGGTCGGGTCTGCTTCGGGTAGGTCTTGGAGACGTTGTCGAATCGGATCACGGATGCACCACGGTCGGCCGGGAGTAGGTGAGCGTGACCATACGCGAACCGGGCTCACGCGTGCAGGCGGCGTCCGGCAATGGGTGTTATATGGCGAATCGCCCCACGGTACGAAACGGGTCGTGCCGGACCTTGTCCGGCGGGCCGCGCCGAAATCGCCGCGAGCTGGCACAGTGGTGGGGGGAACGGTTGCGTTTCCGTGAGCGTTGTGCGGAGAGAAAGCAGGCAAGCGGCTCCGCCGCGCGGGAGGAGGAATGCGCATGACCTATGACCGACTGGTGTGCGCGAACTGCGCGGCGCCCGTGAGCGAGGGCCGTTGCCGCGTCTGCCGTGCCGTGCGGCAGCAGATGCTGGAGGAGCAGGGCCAGGGCCCGCTGGCCGGGATGAGCCCGGTGGCGCTGATCGCCCTGATGCTGGTGCTGCTGACGGCGCTCGCGCTGCTGGCGTACCAGGCGGCCTGATCAGGGCCGCGAGGGCCGCGCGGCCGCTGGTGGCCGCCGCTCACCGCCCCGTCGGGGCGCACAGACGTATGCGTACGGCCGCCTGAGCGGTCCGGACGCGCGGAAGGGCCCGGGAGGACGTACGACGCCTCCCGGGCCCTTCGTCATGCTGTGCTGCGCCGCGTACGGGCCTGATCCGCGCCCGCTACGCGCCGGTACGGCCGGTCACGGTCCGCGGCAGCTGCCGCGGACCCGGACGTCCGGATCTAGGCGACCGTGCGGCCGCCGCCGACCAGGCGCGGCAGGATGCGGAAGCCGATGCCGCCCGCGATCATCGTCGCGGCGCCGATGACCAGGAAGGTCGTCTCGGCCGCACCGGTCTCGGCGAGCTCTTCCTTGCCCTTGCTCTGCTCGACCGGCTTGTTGCCGACGCTGTCGGTGTCGGTGTTGTCGGTGCACTCGGCGCCGTCGAGGTCGACGGTGCAGCCGGCGTCGTCGCCACCGGTGGCGGAACCGCCGGTCGCGCTGGAGCCGCCCTGGTCGCCGCCGGTGGAACCCGAGGTACCGGGGGTGCCGGTGGAGCCCGAGGTGCCCGGGGTGCCCGTGGTGGTCTCGCCGGTGGTCTCACCCGTGGTGGTCTCACCGGTCGTCGAGGTCTCACCGGTGGTGGACGTCTCGCCGGTCGTCTCACCGGTGGTGGTCTCGCCCGTGGTGGACGTCTCGCCGGTGGTCTCACCGGTCGTCGTCTCGCCGGTGGTCTCGCCCGTGGTGGTCTCACCGGTGGTGGACGTCTCACCCGTGGTCTCGCCGGTGGTGGTCTCGCCGGTCGTCTCACCGGTCGTGGTCTCGCCGGTGGTCTCACCCGTGGTGGTCTCGCCCGCCGCGCCGCCCGGGTCGGCGCCGCCGATCGGGTCGTCGTCGCCGTCGATGCCCAGCCCGACGTCGATGCCGTTCTCGTCGGCCTGGACCTGGACGTCCGCGACGCCGGTGTCGACGCCGATCTCCAGCGCCTGCGCCGCACCGGCCGCAGTCAGCGAGGCACCCGCTGCGATAACCGCACCAGCGGCTATCCGCGCGACGCGAACACGCGTCTTCTTCGTCATCTGTTGCTACCCCCAGTAGCCGATCTCGTCAGTGGAGCAGCCATATGCGGGCAGCGGGCCCAGCCGGGAATCGCTCACGGCAAGGCCACGTCGTGTCGTGGTCACCCCGCCCCGCCCCCCGGTACACACCCGCCCCAGACATACGCATGCTGCTCCAGCACCCTGACCAGAGTTAAGGATTACGTCAAGGCCGTTCCATGCACTAGGCACCGATTTAGGGCGAGTTGACGCCTATTCGGAAGCGTGACTGTGACGCATCGGGCACAGATCCTCCCCAACGCAGGAGGGCCCGGACAGATCCCCGTCCGGGCCCAACCTCCGTACCGCTGAAGCTACTTCTCGCGCTGCTTGCGCCAGCGGATGCCCGCCTCGACGAAGCCGTCGATCTCGCCGTTGAAGACCGCTTCGGGGTTGCCCATCTCGAACTCCGTACGCAGGTCCTTGACCATCTGGTACGGGTGGAGGACGTACGAACGCATCTGGTTGCCCCAGGAGTTGCCGCCGTCGCCCTTGAGCGCGTTCATCTTGGCCTGCTCCTCCTGGCGGCGGCGCTCAAGAAGCTTCGCCTGGAGGACGTTCATCGCGGACGCCTTGTTCTGGATCTGCGAGCGCTCGTTCTGGCAGGAGACGACGATGCCGGTGGGCAGGTGGGTCAGACGGACCGCGGAGTCCGTGGTGTTGACGCCCTGTCCGCCGGGGCCCGAGGAACGGTACACGTCCACGCGCAGCTCGGACTCGTCGATCTCGATGTGGTCGGTCTGCTCGACGACCGGGAGCACCTCGACGCCCGCGAAGGACGTCTGGCGGCGGCCCTGGTTGTCGAAGGGCGAGATGCGGACCAGGCGGTGGGTGCCCTGCTCGACGGAGAGGGTGCCGTAGGCGTACGGGACCTGGACGGCGAAGGTGGTCGACTTGATGCCGGCCTCTTCGGCGTACGCCGTCTCGTAGACCTCGGTCTTGTAGTTGTGCTGCTCGGCCCAGCGGAGATACATGCGCTGGAGCTTCTCGGCGAAGTCGGCGGCGTCGACGCCGCCGGCCTCGGCGCGGATGGTCACGAGGGCCTCGCGCGCGTCGTACTCGCCGGAGAGGAGCGTGCGGACCTCCATCTCGTCCAGCGCCTTCTTCACCGACTCCAGCTCGGCCTCCGCCTCCGCCTGGGCGTCGGCGTCGCCCTCGGCCTCGGCGAGCTCGAAGAGGACTTCGAGGTCGTCGATACGGCCGCGCAGGGCCTCGGCCTTGCGGACCTCGGCCTGGAGGTGCGAAAGCTTGCTGGTGATCTTCTGGGCCGCGTCCGGGTCGTCCCACAGGGACGGCGCCGCTGCCTGCTCCTCGAGCGCGGCGATGTCCGCCCTCAGCGCATCCAGGTCCAGGACGGCCTCGATCGACCCCATGGTCGAGGAGAGGGACTTCAGCTCTTCGGAAATATCGACGACTGCCACGGGTCCAGCGTAACGGCTGGGCGGATGAAGCTTGCCCTCACCCGGGAACCGGCCGGGAAACCGGCCCGGGGCAGGGGTGCGCTCACGGGGTCGCCGGGGCCGAGTTCTCGCTGTCCTGGGGCGCCCCGTCGCCGTCACCGCCGCCGGTGGCGAGCCAGCCGCCGACCGCGACGGCCGCGCAGAGCAGCACGGCGGCGGCACCCAGCGTGATGCGGCGCTTGCGGACGGACGCCGCCTTGTTACGGGCGGAGCCGGGCCGGGGCTTTCCGGGGGCGCGGGGGGCGCGGGCCGTGCCGAGGGGGCCGCCCGCCAGCTCGTCCGGGGCCGGGACGCGCATGCTCGTGTGGGTGTCCCGGTTGGAGTCGGGGGCGGAGCCGGGCACCAGCGGGACCGCGCCGCGGCGGCGGGGCTCGTCGCCGGCCGGGGTGTACTGCTGCTCGTCGTAGGCCGGGCCCTGCTCGCTCTCCTCCGGGCCCGGCTCGTCCACCTCCAGCGGCGGTATCCCCGCCAGCAGGGGCAGCAGATCACGCAGCCGTACGGCCAGCTCCGAGGCGCGCAGCCGGGAGGCGGGGGCCTTGGCCAGGCACTGGACGAGGAGCTGCCAGAGCTCCTCGGGGATGCCGGGGAGCGGGACGACGGTCTCGGTGACATGGCGGCGCAGGACCGCGCCGGGGTGGCCGCCGCCGAAGGGCGTGAACCCGGCGAGCAGCTCGTACAGCACGGTCGCGAGCGCGTAGATGTCGACGGCGGCGCGCGGCGGGAGGCCCTCGACGATCTCGGGGGCCAGGTAGTCCGGCGTACCGATGATCTTCGTGGCCTTGGTGCGGCGCGGGGTGTCGATCAGCTTGGCGACACCGAAGTCGGTGAGCAGGGCGGGGTGGGCGCCGCCGGGGCCGAGCGGGCCCTCCATGTCGAGCAGGATGTTCTCCGGCTTGACGTCCCGGTGGACGATCTGGGCCTTGTGCGCGGCGGCCAGCCCGTCGGCGACGTCCGCGATGATCGCGACGGCGGCCTCGGGGGCGAGGCGGCGCTCGCGGTCCAGGCGGGTGCGCAGATCGGTGCCGCGTACGAGGGTCATGACCAGGGCGAGGTCGTTGCCGTCCACGACGAGGTCCCGGACGGCGACCACGTGCGGGTGGTCGAGTCCG
Source organism: Streptomyces sp. PTY087I2 (assembly GCF_001687325.1). Taxonomy (GTDB): domain Bacteria; phylum Actinomycetota; class Actinomycetes; order Streptomycetales; family Streptomycetaceae; genus Streptomyces. Next base: position 161,172 of record NZ_LZRD01000020.1, read on the forward strand.
AGCAGGGCGGTGCGCTCCTGTACGAAGCGGCCCACGAGCTCCTGATCGGACGCGAGGTCCTCACGGAGCAGCTTGATGGCGACCGGGCCCTCGGGCCCTTCGCCGAGCCATACCGTGCCGGCGCTGCCGCGCCCCAGGATCTGGTGGGCCGTGTACCGGCTGCCGATATTCCGTGCCAAGACTGCTCCCTCAGCGGCTGGCGGTGGACCCCCGGTCGACAAAGTTACGCGGCGTTCGGGGTGTCACGCGCCCAGGATGGCACCGACCTTCACTTCTCCGGGCGAATGGGCCCGGAGAAGTCGACAAAGAGACAGCGTTACGGGTCGGGGCGGGCCGTTACGCGTCGGGCCGCGCCCGGGCCTCGGACGTACGGGTCAGGCGCCCCCGGGCCTCTCGGCGTACGGGTCAGGCGCCGCCCGAGCCGCCTGCGCTGTCGCCGAGCTTGGAGAACCACTCGGAGACCTTGCCGACCGCGTCGCCGATCGCTTCCCAGTAGCCCTTGCCCTCGGCGACCCAGTCCTGGAGCGGGGTCAGCTCCCAGATCAGCCAGCCGGCGACGATCAGGAGCACCAGGGTGAACAGACAGCCCTTGAGACAGCCGAGCCCGGGGATGCGCATCGGGTTGGCGCCGCGCTGCCGGGGCGGACGCGGCTCGCGCGGCTGCCGGGGGGCCGGCTGCTGGGGCTGCTGCGGCTGCGGGGGCGCGTACTGCTGCCGCTGGGGCTGCTGGTAGCGCTGCGGTTGCTGTTGTTGCTGCTGCTGATACGGGTACTGCTGCTGGAGGGGCTGCTGCCTGCGCTGCGCGGGCTGCTGCTGCCGCTGGGGAGGCTGCTGCGGGGGCTGCTGGCGCTGGGGGCGGCGGCGCAGCGGGTCCTGGCTCGGGTCCAGGTACTGCACCTGGGTCTGCTCGTTGCGGTCGCGGGCCGCCTGGAGCTGCGACTGCCAGGGGTGCGGGCCGTCCGGCTGCGGCGGCCCGTCGGGGCGCTGCGGCACGGGCGGCAGGACGGCGGTCGGGTCGGCGTGACCCTGGTTGCCGCCCGGGCCCGGGCCCTGTCCCCCGGGGCCGGTCTGCGGGAGCACGCTGGTGGCCGCGGCGGGGTCGTAGGAGCCCGCGTTGCTCGGCAGCACCTGGGTGGGGTCGGCCGCGCCCGGGGTCTCCGGGACGGCCGTGGGCGCCGGGTCGGGGGCGAGCAGGGCGCCCACCCCGTCGGCGGCGGCGATCTGGGCGGAGTTCGCGTGGACGCCGATGCCCGAGGCGACCGTACGCAGACCACGGGCCAGGTTCTCGGCGCTGGGCCGCCGGTCCGGGTCCTTGCTCAGGCAGCGTTCTATGACCGTCCACAGCGGTCCGGGGACGGTGGAGGGCCGGCGGGGCTCCTCGCTGAGGTGCCGGTGCAGGACTTCGAGGGCGGTGCCCCCGGAGAACGGCGGACGGCCGGTGACCAGCTCGTACAGCAGGATGCCCGCGCCGTAGATGTCCACGGCGGAGGTCTGCGGGCGGCCCTCGGCGGACTCGGGAGCCACATAGGCGGGGGTGCCGACGAACTCGTGCGTACGGGTCAGCCCCGGGGAGTCCGCGAGGCGCGCGATGCCGAAGTCGGTGAGCATCGGGGTCATGCCGCCGTCGCGCTCGTCGAGCAGCACGTTGGCGGGCTTGAGGTCGCGGTGGACGACGCCGTCGGCGTGGCTGGCGGCGAGCGCGTCCGCGATCTGCGCGGTGAGGAGGGCGGCGGCGACCGGGGTGAGCGGGCCGTTCTCGCGGAGGTAGCGGTGCAGGTCGGGGCCGTCGATCAGGTCCATGACGAGGGCGAGGAGATCGCCCTCGACGACGAGGTCCCGGGTGCGCACGATGTTGGGGTGCGTGAGCCGCAGCAGGACGGAGCGCTCCCGCAGGAACCGCATCACCACGTCGGCGTCGTTGGCCAGCTCCTCCTTGAGGACCTTGATGGCCACGGTCTCGCCGGGCTGACCCGCGACGGCTGCCTCGGCACCCGCGGTCTCCCGCTGGCGGGCTCGCCAGACGGTGCCCGTGGCGCCGCGCCCGAGCGGCTCCTCCAGGAGGTACTTGCTGCCTACCGGCCGCACGTCATGCGCTCCCTGCTGATCGTGGTGCTCGCGGGCCCCAGGGGTGTCGTGCCGCCGGGCCCGCCCAGATGTTCCGGCCCACTGTAATGCCGCCGAACGGGGCACCGGGGGCTCACGTTTCGAGGGAAGACGCGGAGACCCGGCGGAAGGTTGCCGCACACCTGATCACGGGCCGGTCGGACGTTCGGCGATCCGGTGCCGGATTCGGCCCGGGACGCGGCGGACAACCCCCGGGAACCCCTCCGAGCGGCGGGATCCGGACGCAAGCAGGCACTTTTGCGCCCACAGCCGACCATTCAAGATCATTTAAAGGTGACCGCCGGGCGTGTTGTCAGTGGCAGGTGCGAGGATGCCTCCAGCACGGATCCGCGGGCGTCGGAGCCCACGGTCCGTGACGACCTGTACGGACGACGTGTCCGTGCCGGGTGGGGGGAATCACAGGGCGTTTCCCCTGCCGGGCACCCTCGCGCAGAAGGGACCGCTGACGGCGATGCAGATCCGGCTGACCGTCCTCGCGCCGCGCAGCGGCCAGACCCCGGCGCGCTCCTGCGACGTGCTCGTGACCGCCCCCGCCGGGACGGCGCTGGCCGCGGTGGCCTCCCAGCTGGCCGCCGCCGTGTCGGGGCCCGAGAGCTCCCAGGGCGGCGGGGCGGTCGTGCTCTTCGCCGGGCGGGAGCGGCTGGACGGGCACCGCATCGCGCTGGGCGAGCCGCCGCTGGTGGACGGCGCGGTCCTCTCGCTCCAGGTCCCCGGCGACGACGAGGCGACGGACGACGCCGTTCCGGCCCAGCTCCATGTGGTGGCGGGTCCCGACGCGGGCGGCGTCCATCTGCTGCACGGCGGGCAGATCCGGATCGGCCGCTCCGCCGACGCGGACGTCCCGCTCGACGACCCGGACGTGTCCCGGCTGCACTGCGCGGTGACGGTCTCCGACGACGGCCGGGTCTCGGTCGCCGACCTCGGTTCGACGAACGGCACCTCGCTGGACGGCGTCGAGGTCCGTGAGCGACCGGTCCGCCTCACCCCCGGCGCGCTGCTGCGGCTCGGCGAATCCACGCTCCGCCTCACCTCGGGCTCCCGCCCGGCGACGCTCCCGACCGCCCCGGACGGCGAGGGCCACCTGCGGGTGACCCGCGCCGAGCCGGGGGCGGCCGCCCCCGGCCAGCTCCCCGGCGCTCCCGTGCCCTCCGGGGCGTACGAGGACCTGGCCCCGTCCCCCGACGAGGCCTCCTGGCCGGAGCGCGCCGAGCCCGGCTCGGGTGCGTACGGGGGCGGGCCCGGTGCCTACGCGGGGGCCGACGATCCCGCCCGCCCCGAGGAGCCCGCCGAGGCTCCGGCGCCCCGGCGCGGCATAGGGGCCTGGGCGAGACGACTCAAGGGCGGCGCGAAGGGCGAGCAGGGGACGGGGCCGGAGGTTGGGCCTGCTGCCGGGGCCGGTGAGCGGACCGATGCGTACGGTGCTGCCCGCACCTCGGGGGGTCCGGGCGGGGAGGCGGCGTATGGCTCGTCGCCGTACGGGGCGGGGGCTTATGGCTCCGGTGAGCGCGGGGCGGGTGTGGACGGGCCCGGAGCACGGGGATCGGCCACGTATGGGGCGGAGGCGTACGGGTCTGAGGGGTACGGAGCCGGTGCGTACGGGGCCGGGGGGCAGGGTTCCGGTGGGCCGGGCGGGTCCGGGGGGCGTGGGTCGGATGCGGGCTCATCCGGCGGACCGGGCGGGTCCGGTGGAAGCGGCTCCGCCGCGGGCTCATCAGGCGGGCATGGCTTCGGCGGGCACGGGCCGGGGGCAGGCTCGTCCGGCGGGCACGGGGCCCGCGGGCGTGGCTTCGGCGAGCAGGGTTCGGGTGGGCGCGGGTCGGATGCGGGCTCATCCGGGCACGGCTCCGGTGGGCACGGGGCGGCTGCGGGCTTCTCCGGTGGGCCGGGCGGGTCCGGGGGGCGCGGGGCGGCTGCGGGCTCGTCCGGGCACGGCTCCGGCGGGCATAGGGCGGGGCCGGGCTTCTCCGGCGGGCCGGGCCGGGCCGGCGATCTGGGCGGCGGGTCGTCAGGGGCCGGGCATCTTGCCTCGCCGGCCTCACCCGGCTCCCCTTTCTCCGCGCTGCCCTCCGCGCCCGAGGGCACCTGGCCGGACCCCGCCGCCGTGCTGCTCACCGCGCTCGGCCCCGGGCCCCGGCTCTGGGAGCGCCACCCGAAGCACCCGGAAGCCCTGGTCGTACGGCTCGGCACGACCGACCGGGCCGAGGTGCCCGCCGTGCCGGTGACCGTGGGGCTGCGGGAGGCCGGTTCGCTCGGGCTCGCCGGTCCGCGCGCCCGGCTGGCGGGGCTGGCCCGCGCGACGGTGGCGCAGCTCGCCGCGCTGCACTCCCCGTTCGACCTGGAGATCGTCCTGATCTCCACGGACCGTTCCCGCACCCTGGAGGAGCGGCGGCGCGAGTGGTCCTGGCTGGGGTGGCTCCCGCATCTGCGCCCGACGCACGGGCAGGACTGCCGGCTGCTCCTCGCGTACGACCGTGAGCAGGCGGAGGTCCGCGCGGCCGAGCTGGTGCGCCGCCTCGACGAGGGCCCTCTCGGCCCCGGCTGGCCGCATCTGGACCGGGCCGCGGTGGCCGAGGCCGCCCGCGCCCACACGGGCCCGCACACGGTGGTCGTCCTGGACGGCGACCCGGGTACGGCGTTCCTGCGCGAGACCACGGCACGGCTGGCCGGGGCGGGCGCGGCCGCCGGGATCCACCTGATCTGCCTGGCCGAGACCCCGGCGGCCTCCCCCACCTCCCCGGTGGCCGCGACGTACGAGGCCGCGTGCCGGAGCTCCATCGCCTTCCGGGAGTGCGGGGCCGTCGCGATGCTGAGCGGCGATGTCGCCACGGCGCTGCGCCTGCTGCGTACGGCGGGCGGGCAGGCCGCGGGGCACGGGACGGTGGCTGCCGTGGACGCGGTGTCGGCGGCCTGGGCCGAGCGGTTCGGGCGGGCGCTCGCGCCGTTGCGGGAGGAGGGCTCGGCCGCGCTGGCGGGCCGCCCGACGACCGCCGCGCTGCCGCCGTCCGCCCGGCTGCTGGACGA
>NZ_LZRD01000021.1 GCF_001687325.1 Streptomyces sp. PTY087I2
CGGCGGCCAGCCGGCGCGGCCACCCGGGCCCCTGCCGATCCGGGCGGGCACTCCTCGCCCCTGCCGGCCCGGGCGGCCCGCGGCCGGCAGGGGTCCGGGCGGGCCGTGCCACGGCGAGCAGGAGCCCCGGGCGGCCCCGGCCCCCCGTACCGGTCGGGGCCGCCCGGGTCAGACCCCGCCGAGCACCTCGTTCCCGAACACCTTCCACGGCGACATCTCCACCGCGTCCATCACCGCCAGCTGCGGGTGCCGGGCCGCCGTCTCGTCGCGTACGGCGACCGTGTCCGGCCAGGCGTCGAGGTGCGCGGCGCCCTCGATGACGACGCCGTCCCAGTCGGTGGCGGCCGTCGTGCCGGCCCGGTCGACGACGAAGCCGATGCACAGCACCGAGGCCCGTCCGACGGTCCGCCGGATGGCGCCCACCGCGTGCTCCCGCTCCGGCTCCGGCAGCTCGCCGACGGAGAACTCGACGGCGACGACACCGGCCCGGGCCCGCCGGATGCGCACCATGAGGTCGAGGCCCCCGTCCGTCCACAACCGGAATCCGACCTCGTGCAGCCGCTGGAGCCCGGCGAGGGACAGCAGCTGCTCGCGGGTGACGGGCGAACGGGCCCCGAGGGACGCGGAGTCGAGGCTGACGAGCACGGTGCGGCCGGTCACCGGGTGCACCGGACGGAGCCCCTCGGCCTCCAGGTCGCCCAGCAACGTACGGGCGTCGAGGCGGGTCCAGCCGAGGTGGTACGAGTAGAAGAATCCGGCACCCATCGACGCCCACCCCCATCGCTCTCGTCTTCGCGATCGCTGTCGCCCTCGCTCGGCGTCGTGGTCGGCGACCCCGGGCACTCCCGAGCGTACTGAGCGACGGTTGGGGCTGCGTGGGCCCACGGACCCACGGTCGGCCCCAAGCGGAACGGCCACCGGGGCCCGCCACAACGCGCGCGGCACACCCCGGACTTGGGCCCGTTTTTGGGACCGGGGACCCGGGCCGTGGCGGCTTTTCGGCCGTACGCTCTCGGCCGTCGGCAACACGCGCGGGTCGAGGAGAGGGTGCACCGTGAGCGGTGACGGGGGCGGAGGCCGGGGCCGGGCCCGGGGAGACCGGAGCGCGGGGCACCTACCGCTGGGACGCCACGGCATCGCCGGTTCCGGCGTCCCGTACCAGTCCCAACAGGGCAGCCGTTTCTTCGCGTTGACCCGGAGCTGGGTGGTCGGCGGCCTGGTCTACCTCGCCCTCGGGTTCGTCATGAGCCGGGTCCTGGTCGATCTGCTGGCCACCGAGGCGCGGCTGGAGACGTTCGGCTGGCGGCTGGCCCTGCTCCACCTGCCCGCCCTCGTCGTGACGCTGCTGACGGTGCTCGCGGCGACGCGCGTCCTCCCCGAGGAGCACCGCGAGTCCTCCCGCACGGTGTATCTGCTCGCGGCCCTGACCGTACCGCTGGCCGGACTGCTGTACGGCTTCGCCGTCGCGGGGGACGTCGTCGGGATCGAGGGCGTGCTCATGCCGGCCGTGTCGCTGGCGGCGGGCGCGGCGTCGGGGGTGGCCGTCGACCGGCTGCTGGAGGAGCGCGCCACGCGGACGCCGGAGCCGCCCCGGTACTCGTACAACTGGCGGGACGGCGGCGCGACGGCGACGGAGTACCTGGGTCTCGTCGTCCTCGTCACGATGCTGATCGGCGCGATGGCGATGGCCGGGGTCGGCGGCAAGATCGGGGACCGGCTGCGGTGTGCGATCAGCTCGATGGCCGGTGGCGGGGGCTCCTGCTCGTCCGGCGGCCAGGACCCCGAGGCGAAGCCGAAGACGGACGCGGACTACGAGCCCAAGATGTGCCAGGTCTCCAGCATCTCGGACACGGCGGGCGGCAAGGTCAAGATCGGCTGGTTCGAGTGGGGCGAGGAGTACGGCTTCCAGCAGAAGGTCTCCCAGGCGAGCACCGATGTGAACGGTGACGGGAAGGTCGACGGCAACGACAAGGTCGTCTCGATGACGTTCACCGACGCCGCCTCTGCCGGGGCCACCGCCAGCACGCCGGGCGTCAAGCTCGGCAGCCTGGGCAAGGCGGATGTCGACATCGGCGGCGGCATCAAGATCACCAACGGTGACACCTGGATCTTCGCGAGCGAGGAGGAGGCTCAGCAGATGCGGGACGACATCGAGGAAATGAAGATGTGGGAGACCTCCACCAAGCACAGCGGCGGCTACGGCGGCGGCTGGTACTCCGCGATGAAGTGGGCGGAGAAGAAGGAGGACATCGAGAAGAAGATCGGCGACAAGAAGATCTCCTACTCGACCGTCGGCCTCAACGCCTACGCGGACGGCGGCCTCTCCATCAAGGGCGGCGACGAGGGCGAACTGGGCGCGAAACTCGGCGGCAAGGCGAAGTTCTCGCCCGAGGTGACGATCACCAAGGACGACGTGAACGGCAACGAGTCGTACACGTACACCGCGAAGCTCGAACTGGAGGGCAAGGTCGGCGGAAACGTGGGCCCGGTCAAGGGCACGGTGGGCGGCAAGCAGAACCGTACCGGCGCGATCACCGTCACCCGCGACCAGAAGACCGGGAAGATCGTGCGCATCGACATGACGCAGACCGTGGAGAGCGGCTCGACGTCCGGCAAGGTCGAGGTCGGCGGCGACAACGGCGAGAGCGGCCAGGACAAGCGCGGCGGCAAGGGCAGCGCGACGGACTCCTCGGGCGAGACCGGCATCGACGTGGTGACGAACTCGATCGTCTTCGGCAAGGACACGGACGCGGCGACCGAGGCCAAGCGGGCCATCGCGGAACAGTGGCTGGACGGCTCCGGCAACAACACGGCCCCCTTCGAATACCTCTTCGGCGACCACGGCATGGAGAACCGCCCGGCCGGCAACGACCCGTTCGAGCAGCTGATGTTCGAGGACGGGCTGTCCAGCACCCTGCGGTACACGGGCGAGAGCGACGCCCAGGAGTTCGGCTTCGAGATCTCCCTCGGGATGAGCCTCGGGTTCTCCCTCTCCACGGAGGAGAAGAAGGAGACACTGACGGACGCACAGTTCCTCGGGGCCCCGCGGGGCGACGCGCGCACGTATCTTCCGTACAGCTACTGCGCGAACTGAACGGGTGGTGACGGAGTCGATGAGTACGACGATGAGTGCCGGGACGCGGACCGTGCGGAGGCCTCTGCGGCGGCGGACAGCCACCGCGGCGGTCACGGCGGCGGCCGTCGTGGCGGCGGCCGTGCTGCTGGCCGGCTGCGGCGGCGACGGGGGCACGGCCTCCGTACCGGAGGGCTGGGGCACGTTGAAGACCGACAGCCTGAGCGTCGGCTACCCGAAGAACGAGGGGTACGCGGAACAGCCCGCGGCCGAACGGGCCAAGGCCAACGCGGCCGTCGCGCTCAAGGAGGAGAACGGCATCCGGACCGGCATGGTCTCGGTCCAGCTGAACTTCGCCACGGGCGTCCACGACGCGGCCGGGGCGGCGGCAGCGGCGGGCGCGGGCATCGGCCTCAACTCCACCCGCAAGGCGACGGAGGACGTCCGCCTGGCGGGCCCGGACGACGCCCCCGAGGCCCGCGAAGCCCGCCGGATCGACTACGACTTCACGGCGGACGGCCAGGAGGACACCCCGAACAGGGGGACACCGATGACCGGGGTCCTGGTCGCGGGCGTGGACTCGAAGGGCGTCCCGTTCGTGGTGCGTCTGAACGCGGTGAAGGACGCGGTGGACGCGGAGGACCTGGACGCGTTCGTGGGGTCGATCACGGTGAAGTAGGGCATGGAGAGGGGCGCTTGGGACGTTGTTCCCTCTGCCAGACCACCTTCTGGGCCACCTTCTGGAGGAGACCTCGCCATGGCAGAGCTGACGATCGACGCCGTCGTGTTCGATGTGCTGGGCACGCTCGTCGACGAACCGGCCGGACTGCGCACGGGCATCCGCTCGCTGGACCCCTCCGCGGCCCTCGACGGCCCCGGGACCGAACGGCTTCTGCTGCTGTGGCAGCGGCACATCGAGCGCGAGCAGCGCCGCATCGTCGACGGCGACCGGCCCTACCTCCCGAGCGACACCCTGGACCGGGAGGCCGCCGAGGTCGTCGCGCGGGCGGCCGGAGCGGAGGACCCGGACGCCGTGGAGTCGTTGGCCCGGGCGGCCCGCCGCCTGCCGCCGTGGCCCGACACCGTGGCGGGACTCGCCCGCCTCGCCGAGCACTTCCCGCTGATCGGCCTGTCCAACGCGAGCCGGACGGCACTGCTGGAGCTGAACGCCCACGCCGGGCTGCGCTGGCACCAGGCCCTGTCCGCGGAGGACGCCCGTACCTACAAGCCGGATCCGGCGGTCTACCGACTGGCCGTCACCGTCGCCGGGCTGCCACCGGAGCGCCTGCTGATGGTCGCCGCCCACGCCTGGGACCTGCGCGGCGCACAGGCGCTGGGCCTGCGCACGGCGTATGTGGCCCGCCCGGTCGGCGACCCGCCCACGTCCTCGGACCGCTTCGACCTGTACGCGAAGGACCTGGCGGATCTGGCGGATCAGCTCGGGGTGTCCTGAGGCCCGAGGCTCCGGGGATGCGTTCCGCTTCTCAGGTCAGCGGGCACCCGAGCGGGAGGACGCGTTCGGTGAGCCTGCCGGTGAGGTGGGTGTCGGTGACGTCGGCCTCCGCCAGCCAGTCCAACTCGGCCAGCCGGTCCACGAGCCGCGACAGGTCGCCGGGGTCGACGGAGCACCAGGAGGACAAGGTGTCCAGGGCGATGCCCTGCCCCCCGGGTCCCAGGCGTCCCTCTCCGTCGGAGCCGGTGGCCAGGGCCAGGGCCAGGAGCCGTACGTCGGCCTCGGTCTTGCCCTTGCGGAGCTTCTTCTCCCCGACGACCCGCTGGGCCCATCCGCTGAGCTTGGGGCGCAGCTTCCTGCCGAACGTGAACGGGCCCGGGTCGTCCTCGTCGGGTGTCAGGGACGGCACGGTGATCCGGGTGGGGTTCTCCGGGCGGGAGGCGATCAGTTCCTCGACGGTCCCGGAGATGCCGAGCCAGCCCGACTCCACCAACTGCCCCACCAGATGCTCGGGGTCCTGGAGGGGCAGCCCCTTGATGTCCTGCCCGACGAGGTTGCCGACCCCGGACTGGGCGGTGCGCAGCGTCACCATCACCACCAGCAGCCGCGCCTCGGCTCCGGGCAGGGGGGCGTTCTCGGCCACGTGGGCGAGGACGGCTCGGGCGTGGTTCCACTGCGCGGGGGCGGTCAGCAGCCGCGCCACGGCGGGCCCTTCGCCGTCCGGGGCCTGGCCGATGCGGTGCAGATGCTGGAGGCGGGCGGTGGCGGCGGCCTGTTCGGCCCGCTGGGCGTCGAGGCGCAGCCCGGTGTCGGCGGTGACCTCGGCCCAGGCGTGGAAGGCCTCCGCCTTACGGGCGTGGAGATCGGCGAGCATCTCCAGGTCGGGTTCGGTGCGTGCCTGGTAGGCGCGGAAGAGCTCGCCGAGCTCGGTGAGTTCGTCCCGCAGCGTGACGGGCCGCAGGTCGTGCGGGACGAGGCGCTGCGCGATCCTCCCGCGCGGGGGGCGCCTGCGCATGGGCCGCGCGGACCGGGGAGCCGCCCTGGGGTCGGACCGGGGATCGGACCGGGGCGCCGACGACTGCTGCGGGACGGCGGTCCCGGGGGCGCCGTGCGAGAAGTACGGGCCGATCGCGGACATGGCCGGCGTGGGGGCCCCGGGGGCTGCGGGGGCCCCGGGGGCTGCGGCGTCGGCCCGGAGCCCGTCGGCCCGGAGCTGGTCGGCCCGCGCCGGCCCTTCGGAGGCCGGTGCGGTGGCGACGACCTTCGCGGTGGGGTGGGCGGCGGCGCAGCGCGAGCAGCACTCCATGACCTGCCACCAGCGCCCTTCCCGGTCCGTGACGACGGCCAGGACGACCGCTCCCCCGCACCGCCAGGGCATGGGCCGCTCTCGCGGTCCGGCGGGCCGGATGTGCGTATGGCACTCCTCGGCCCGACAGGCGCAGTACACGGAGGGGCGGGGGGCCGGACCGGCCCGCAGGTGAGCCTTGAGGTGCGCGATCGCCGCCGTACGGCCGGCAGCGGCGGAGGGCAGCACCTGCGCGGCGCAGGCCGGGCGGCTGCACGAGACCCGCACGTCCGCACGCCCACGGCCGACGGGGTCCAGCCGCACCGTCCACTTGCGTCCCGTCACGCGTTCGTTCGTCGCGTGGGCCTCCACACCCATCACACCTTCCTCGACGACTATTCGTATGCGCACCACGGCACCCACCTGTTCTGTGCGTACGTCAGCGGCGCGCGGCGTGTCACAGTCTCCTACGCCGGGCAGTCCGGATTCCGGCCCACAACACAAACGACGGTCCACCGTTCGGGTGACGGCCACGGCGAGGATGTGGCCGGATTCCGGCCCTGACGAGGGCCTCAAACCGTTCCCGCCCCGCAGCGTGACCATCCGCTGTCCACGTCCAGAGGTTCTGCACTCCCGTGACTGCACGTCAGCGTGCCCGGCCGCCTTCCCTGGTCGCGGCAGCGAAACTCCCCATCCCTGCTGCTGGCAGAAGCGACAGGCCGGACGGGCTCCTCCCTGGGCAAACTGGCTCAATGTGCCTGCATTCTGGCTACGTTGCTCCTGTGAATCGCCTCCGCCCCTCGTCCTAGAATGGCCGCAGGGGCATTGGCTGTACGGGGAGGTGTGCTGTGGCGCACGGGGGAGACGGGCCGGCGGCGTCGGAGGCGGGGAAGTCGTTCGACAGCTTGTACGCGGTGAACCCGCAGCAGGCCTTGGTGATCGAGGCCCAGAAGATGAAGACCTTCAAGAAGAGGGTCGACGATCTGTTGATCGCACTCGACGGCTCGGAGGCCGCTCCGACCCGGATGGGCGGCGGCCGTTTGTCCCGCGCGCAGCTGGGTGCCGCGGAGTTCGGTGAGGCGCAGTTCCTGTACGAGTCGTACACGGTCGTCCACGACGAGCTGGAGAAGCTGTCGAAGGCGCTGGGCGCGCAGATCGAGGGCATGGGCCTGGCGGTCCATTCGTCCCGCGTGGGTTACGACAACGTCGACCAGGACATCCGCGACCGCATGAAGGCGATCAATGCGGAAGTCGAGTCGCTCTACGACCGGGAACGGGACCCGTTCGTGGAGGCCGCGCCGAAGGGGAAGAAGGCGGACAAGGAGGCGGGCTTCTGATGGCCGAGGGGACCGGTGGCAAGAGGCCGCAACCGCGGCGTACGGACTTCGAGTCGATGACGCACCAGCAGCTGGTCTCACTGATCGCGTCGGCGAGCCCGTCGGGTGCGTCGATCCTGTCGACGAAGCTGGCCCAGGCGTCCTCCACCATCACGAAGATCGGCGAAGACCTGAGGGAGTACGTGTCGGGTCTGCCGTGGCACGGTGAGGGCGGTGACGCGTTCCGCTCCTGGGGCGGGCAGACGGCCGCCGCGACGTTGCGGCTCGGGGAGTACAGCAAGGGCGCTTCGCGGTGGATGGAGTTGGTCGCGGAGGCCATCAGCGAGGCGAAAGCGGCGATGCCGCCGGTGTCGGAGACGACGCGGGCCCAGAACGCGCTGGTGAGGGCGAAGGCCGCGTACAACGTGGCGATCGACCCGGCCAACCGCAACGACCCGGACACACGAGGACTGGCGCGTTCCGCGCAGGCGGACGCGGCGTCGGCGGAGGCCCGGATCGACGCGGCACGGGGCGAGGCGGCGCTGCGATTGCGGAAGCTGGCGCAGACATACGAGTTCAGTGCGCAGCAGGTGAACGCGGCGACCCCGCCGACGTTTCCACCGCCGGCGATGTACATGGACGGGTGGCGGCGCGAAGTTTCGTACAGATCGGTTCCGGGTGAGGGACCAGCAGCATCCGCAAGGGCGGTGGCCGGTGCGGAACCCGTGACTGCCCCGACCAGTCCCGTGCGCCCCGACACGGTTCCTGTGCACCCCGACAGGGTGGCCGGTGCGCCACGGCCCAATTTGGGCCTATCCCCGGAACAGCACTCGCTGGTAGAGCCTCCGACGCGTACGGAGATCGACAGCCTCACGACCTTGCCTCCGGCCACACCGCCGTCTCCGGCCACGCCCCCGGCAAGCCTGCCGCCGGCCGGCACCTCTGATCCCCGAGGTATGCCGCCCGCGCCCGTGCCTCCTGTGCTGGGCATGGGCGCTGTCAAGCCTTCCGCGCCGGCCACGCCTCCCGTGACAGGCCACCCCGGCCAGACCGGTGCACGGCCGCCGTCCCTGCCCACGCAAGGGCCGGTGGGCCCTGGTGGTCCGGCGCGCCTGCCGCGAGACAACGGAATCATCGGCGGGCGCCCGGTGCCGCCGAGCACGACCGGCCCGGGGCAGGCCATTCCACGCGGTCTGGCCTTCGGCGGGGAGGGGACTCCGGCCGCTCGGGGCCCGATGGGACACAACCCCGCGATGGGGGCAGGGAACGGCACCACGCGGCCAGGTGTACCTGGTCGCAGCCGTGGCTTCGCCTCCGAAACGGGCGGAATCGTCGGAGGGAGCCACCAGCGGGCTGGTCGGCCTGGGTCGAACCCGCTCACGCCGAGAGGTTCCGGTCCCCTGCCCGGGTCCTCTCCTCGACAGAACACTTCGGGTGCTGCGGTGGGGAGGGGAGGAACGGCGACGACTCCGGCCTCCAATTCGTCGGCCCGCCGACGTGACAGGCAGGGCGGAGCTCGGCCCGACTATCTCGCCGAGGACGAGGACGTCTGGAAGCAGAACGGACGCCGTGTCGTTCCCCCGGTCGTCGAGTGACATCCTGCACCGAATCCGTAAGAGGTACGAGATGCATACCAAAAGGCAGTCCGCCCGGCTCCGCCACGCTCTGACGGTCGGCATGGGCCTGGCGCTGGCGGGTGTCGCGACGGTCCCCGCACACGCCGAAACCGTCCGGGAACAGCAGTGGCATCTCGACGCGATGCATGCCGAGGAGATGTGGAAGACGAGCACTGGAGAGGGCATTACGGTCGCGGTGATCGACTCCGGCGTCGACAAGAGCGTGGCTGACCTGCGCGGTCAGGTCCTGGACGGCGTCGACTATTCCGGCGAGGAAGGCGACGAGCACACGGACCAAGCAGGACACGGCACCGGCACGGCTGCCCTCATCGCAGCAACTGGAGCGCGTGGCAAGGACAGCGGCTCTTATGGTCTGGCTCCTGGCACGAAGATCCTTCCCGTCAAGATGCCGTACGGGAAGCAGGGGGCGCTGTGGACCAAGAGCCAGGCGAAGAAGTACGCAGCGGACATGGCCCTGGCCATCCGTTTCGCTGCTGACTCCGACGCGAAGGTCATCAACATCTCCATGGGGGGCTGGGACGCGGACTATCCGGAGTTGAACACTGCCGTGAAGCACGCTCTGGAGAAGGGTAAGTTGATCTTCGCGGCGGCCGGCAACAGCGGCGACGTCAAGAATGAGAAGGAGTACCCAGCCGCGACTCCGGGTGTCGTCGGCGTGGCCGGCGTGGACCGGAACGCCAAACCGGTCAAGGACTCTCAGTGGGGCTCCCAGGTCGACATCGCCGCCCCCGGCAAGGACATGGTCAGCGCCTGCGCAGGCGGGACAGAGCTCTGTGACGGAACCGGCACAAGCGGCGCCTCCGCTCTCGCGTCCGCCTCCGCCGCCCTCCTCTGGTCCCAGCACCCGGACTGGACCAACAACCAGGTCCTGCGCGTCCTGATGCAGACGGCCAGCGGCAATGAGAAGGGGCTGAGCCGCGACGACGTCATCGGCTACGGCGTTGTACGCCCCCGGATCGCGCTCACAGACCCGGGCGATCCGGGCCCGGCTGACGAATACCCGCTCCCCGACTTCACCTACGAGGACGCCAAGCCCCCATCCCTGGAGCCCTCCAAGCCTGCGCAGGGCGCTGCCCAGCCGACGGCCGCGGCGACCGCGTCCAACGACGACAGCAACGCGCCGACCGCTTGGATCGCCGGCGGCATCGGCACCGCCGTTCTGCTCAGCGCGGCCGTCGCTGTTCTGGTGGTCCGTAACCGCCGTGGCCGCGCAGGGCCCTCTTCGGCCATGCCCCCGACACCGTACGGGGGACAGCCGCCGGCCTTCACGCCGCATCAGGGCGTCGATCTCCGACCGCCACACAGCACAGACCACAACCACAACGGGAGGGCATGAAATGGCTTGGGACCAGGAATGGCAGGAGATAAAGGCCGCAGTGCGTGAGCGTGAGCCCGCGTCGACGCAGCTGAATCAGCTCGCCCCTGGTGGCGGAGGGGGCAGTTCACCCGATCAGGTCACAAGCCCCGCTCGAAATAAGGCAGCGAGCGAAGCGATCAACAAACATCTGGAGCCCTATGTCAAAGACCATGGAAACGACGCCGAAGAGAGCACAAAAACAGCGGTGAAGGAGTTCGGCCCCAGAGACGGTGACGGCTGGGACACCGCTGCCGGTCTGAAGAAAGCACATGCCACGTGGAAGAAACAGGTCACGGCACTGAGGGGCCGTCTGCTCTACGAGGCGAACGGGTTGCTGAAGACGTCAATCGATCTGCGGAACGACGACATCGGTATCGCCGCAGGCATGCGACCGAAGTCCAATATCGACAGTCTCTGACTGCTTCCGAGGGGGGAACTGTGCCTACTTACTACGAAGTCATGCAAACAGACCTGTCCAAGCTCACTGCTGCTGCCGACGAGTGGGAGGCGATGGCAGGTAAGTTCAAGAAGCTTGAAGATCAGTACAGAAAGAATATTCACGGAGTGACTGTGGACGGTTCATGGGTGGGCCTCAGTGCGACAGCCGCCAATGAACACTTCAAGGTGACGCTACGGGAACTTCAGGCAGCTCAGACGGAAGCAAAAGCGATCGCCGCACTGGTGCGCGACGCATACTCCCAGTTCGTGGACCTTCGAGGCAAAGTGCAAGCCGCACGAGCCGATGCCATCGAGGCCGGCATGAAGGTCTCGGCCCAAGGGGCCGTCTTCTTCGACACCGAGAAGCTAAGCCCGAGCAACCGCAGTGCTTACCAGCACGACCCGAGCTACCAAGAGTCCGGCCGAGCCGAGGCAGCCAAGTGGGAGCAGGCGATTGATCGCGCTGTCAAAGCAGTCACAGACGCCGACGCCGGTGTCAAGATCGCGCTCAACGCAGTCGTCGTCGACACCGACGTGCTTGACGGGACGATGAATGGCTTTAACGCGAAGGCCAAGAGCGACATCGAGAAATACGAAGCCGACCAGATGGCGGAGATTTCCACACGGATCAATTCAGGGACAGCAACTGCCCAAGACCTCAAGGAAGCGGAGCGGTCATTGCGCGACAACTCCGGAAACAAGGTCTACAGCCAAACGCTTCTCAATAGCCTGGGCCCTGACGGAACTATCAAGTTCACAAACAAGCTCAACGATCTTGCCTATTTCGACGACAAGGACCGAAAGAAGAACTATCTGACCCTTCAAAAGGGCTTGTCCACATCGCTGGCCGTCGCCACTCGGGTTCCGGATTTCGGGGCAGACGGCAAACCTCTTCCGCCCGGATCGAAGCAGGAAACCCTGGCCATCGGCTCCAGGCCATACGCCGAGGCGGTCAAGAACTGGAGGACGACTGGGGACGCGAAATTCTACAACAATTGGCTTAACGGCATGAAAGAGGTCGGAACGAAAGAATATGACACCAAGGCAGTAACTGAGCTCACCGAACTTCAACGCTCCGACGATAAAGCCCACGGGTACCAAAGCCTCGTCACCATGATGCAGCAAGGGGGCGACTACAGCGGAACATTCCTGCACGACCTGGCAGATGATATCCGGCGAGCGGAGGACCCCAAACAGAAGGGCAATCCAGATATCTGGGACATCGGGGCCGAGTACGACGGAAGGAACAAGAAGAATGGCGGGGGCTGGTTTGCCAACGACCCCATGGACGGCGTGCTCGGCTTGATGAGCAAAGATCCCGACACGGCCACCGCCTACTTCGACCCGAAGGGATTCCAGTTCAGTGACAACTCAGGCTCTGGAGATGGTGCAGTAGTGCAGCACGGGAGCGACCGCCTTAATTACCTTCAAAACGAAAGGGATTGGGAGGTCGTCGGCGACATCGTGTTGACCCACAAAGACCAGGTCTCGTTGAGCGTTCCGGACGCACAGGATGCTGACAGTGGAATCGGGTTCGGACTCGCGCTCGAGGCGGCGGCGACCGGCCGCCCACCGGGTACCGCAGACGTACCCGAGGGCTACGAAAGGCACTCTGCAGCGCAATCTCGCGTCTTCGAGGAGATAATCAGGTCCTACGCGGAATCGGCAACCTCAGAGAGGCATGGTTCAGTAATCCCTGAAAACATGCGGCAGAATATGGGAAATATCGTCGCCCACTACCCGGATGACATCCATCAGATCCTCGGAAAGAACGCCGATTTCTCCAGCCCTGAATATTCAACGAAACCGAATGACCTAAATGTGAGTAATGGCGAGCTCACGCGATTCCTTCGCGAAGCATCTGCGGATGGTGGCGCATATCGAACGATCCACGACTCGCAAGTCGGCGTCATTGCGCAGGAAATAGACGGTCTCTCGAAGGGCGATCTGACGATCAGGCCTGGTGCCGAACAGGCGGACACCGCCATGGGTGTCATGCGGGAGTCTGGATACGTCATGGGCACACTGGACCAAATCCGTGCCGACGTCCTGACCGACAACAGGGACGCAGAAATCTCTCAGAATAATTGGAACAAGGCTTACCAGTACCATCTTTTTGGTGCACCGGTGACTGGCCTACCGTTCTTCGGTGACGGAATACAACGCATGATTGACATCGGCACAGGAAAGGAGGCCGAGGAACTCAATAATGCTGCGACCGGCAGAGCCCGGGAAGAGCTAATTAAATATTACGACGAGAACGGATATCCGCGACTCAACAGAATGCTCAGTCGTCATATTTCAGAGGTGGGCATACCACCGGAACAGGTTATGGAAAAGGGGAGTCGCGTATCTGAATTGACTGGCACCGCCAGGGGTGCGTACGGTGACGGGCTCGATTCTGCCGACGGATCCACTGGGGAGCAGGGGTAATGAAAAACTCTAGGAATCACAACCGGACAACCCGGCGCCTCTTCGTCATCATTTCCGCTGTCAGCGCCCTGGCTGTGGCTGGAGGGATCTCCTTCTTCCTCCTGGGCGGTGACGGAGAGGAGACAAAAGATCGCGAAGAGAAGCTCTGCTGGAGTCTGGTGCCGGCCGAGAGTCACAACTCTACCGGTTCACTGAAGGATTGTGGCGACGCGCTGGAAGTTGCCATGACCGGGAGCCCGGCGGGCCAGAAGAAGCCAGACGATAATGTCGGCATGCTCGACTCCGAACATGCAGCGGTCACCGAGAATGTAGTCAAGACGTACGCCGACCCCAAGGTCGCTGCCATCCCTGGCGAGATCCGCGGGAATCTAGCGAACGCACTCACATATTACTCCAGCGACATTCACGAAATTTTGAGCATTCAGGTTGATTTTTCTAGCCCTGAGTTCTCTACGAAACCCAACGATCTAGATATCGAGCGGTCGGACGTCAGCGGCTTCATCGCGGCGATAGCCAGAGACAGCGAAGCATTCGATGTTGTTTACGACGCACAAATGCGACACGTTGCACATGAAGTCAACACTCTCACTCGCGCAGAGCTGACTCGTAAACCCAGCGGCAACACCGACCGAGCTCGCGGAGTCGCTCGTGCAGTCGGTGCTTCCGCAGGAACGCTGTACGGAGCCCGAATCACAGGTGGCGACAAGGAGACGGACGCCATCTCGTCCAGATACGGCTGGCCACACCTGGAGAAGCTTCTTCAGGCGCGCTGCAACCAGCTGGACGCCCCGAAAGACTCGGAGCGAGTTCAGGAGATCTATTCTCTGGCAAGGTCGTCCTTCAACGACTGGGATTAGCCTCGACCCTTCAGGTGGTGGCCAGGTCGGACTTCAGCGCGGCCCCGCGGTCGGCGACCGGCTTCGTCGTCGCGAACAGCTGGTCGGCCTCGGGGGCCTTGGAGGAGGCATGCCGGCCAAAACACCCCCGGCGCTCGAAGCTCGGCACCCGAGACCCGAGCGCCGGGGCGGGGCGTTCACTCTTCCGGGGGTACGTGAACGGGGCCCCCGCCCGAAGCTCGGGACCCGGGATCCGAGGGCCGGGACGCGAGACCCGGGATTCGAGCTTCCTTGGTAACCGGTAGGGAAATGAGGGGGGTTCGAGAAAACCTCCCCACCCTCCCGACCCCGTCACGGCCAGCAAGTATGACTAATCGTGGCAGCTTGCGGCGCGCCGACGCGACTGCTTACGGTGCGAGAACCAAACGACCCCGACACGGTGTTGGTAGCACCAGGCCGGGGTCTCACCGCAAGATCGCCCCCCTTAGAAAGAACGATCCCTTGGCTACCCAGCACTTTAGCTCCGCCCTCAGCGCCCCCGCACCCTCGCCCGCGTACCCGAAGGCGACACCCGGCTACGGCAAACGCTCCGCGCCCGGCCAACTGCCGCGACGTCCGGATGACTTCGCCTTACTGCCGATGCGTGAGCGGTACGTCGCCGGGTTCGTCGACCGCCTCCCCGACGGCGCGGCGATGAGCGTCAAGACCCTCGCCAGGCAACTCCCGCTCTACGGGCAGCAAGCCGTCGGCACGGCCCTGACCGCCCTGTCCGTCGCCGGGCACCTGCGCCGCGTGCGATGCGCCGTCGGCCAGGGCGAGACGACCCGCTGGGCCTTCCGCACCTTCTGGTCCCGGACCGCGCGCGACAACGAGTGGTGGAACGCCTACCTCGCCGACGAGATGCGCCAACTCGACGGCAGCGAGAGCCTCGACGGCCTCCCCCGCGACCCGGCCGCCGGCGGATCCACCGCCCCGCCGCCGCCCTGGGTCCCCGCTGATGAACCCTCGGATGAGCCTGCTGTTGAACCTGCCTCCGAGCCTCCGCTCGACCAGTCGCCACCCGCACCCGTACCCGCGAAGGACACCCGGCCCGTCGAGCCGGCCGCAGCTCAAGCACCCTGCCCCGACCAGGCACCCAGGCCCGTCGCCGCTCCGCCGAGTGCTCCCGCCGGCTTCGGCCCCGTACAGCCGTCGAACGTCCCGGCTCCGGAGCCGGGCAACCGCCACTCCCCCGCCTACCTCGCGCTCGCCCAGCTCGCCCGCAAGGACATCCGCGTCGCCTTGTCCGCCGCCGACTGCACCGCACTCGAACCCCTCGCCACCGCATGGCTCGACCGAGGCGTCAGCACCGACTACCTCATCCACACCCTGACCGCCGGGCTTCCCTACTCCGTCGACTCACCCGTCGCCCTCATCCGCCGCCGGCTCATGGACAAGATCCCGCCCCAACTGCCCACCGAACAGGACACGCCTCGGCCCGAGGCCCCCGCCCGGCGCCTCCTGGTCGAGTGCGCGGACTGCGGCGCCCCCGGCCGCCCCGAAGCCCTCCCGGACGGCCTCTGCCGCCCCTGCCGCACCCACCACGCCTCCGGGGCCGCCGAGGAGCAGTCCGTCGAGACCCTCGACGCTCCCGATGTTCGCGACGTCGGCGCGTACGTCGCCGAACTCCGCAATCGCCTCAAGGCACCCTGATCCAGCAACCGGGTACCTGGGTGCCAAGGTCGCCGGAGTGCCGTCCGCGCCTTCACGAACCGACCCGCGAGAACCGAGCAGCAGCGCCGAGCGCGTCGGATCAAAGGCGAAGATGATCCTGATCTCGGAACGGCCTGCCGACCCCGGCCGTAGCTCCCTTCAGGTGATGCAGCTCCGCACCCTTCAGCCGGTCAGCCAGCGGTCTTCCAAGAGTCGGACCGCCCTCACGCAGTCCGGCCACGACCTTGGCGACCCACATGATTCCCTTGGAATGGGCGGCGTGCTCAGTGGCTCTGGTCTTGTCCGCGTCGGCACACACAGAAGGAGAGCAGCCTCAAGGTGCTGGCAGATCCCTCTTCGATCACGCCACGGTGTATTCGGTGTCTCCGAAGTCGGCGACGACCCGGAGCCTGCCGCCGAGTGCTTCCACGTAGGACCGGAGGGTCGCCACCTCGGTACGGTCGACCTCTCCGTGCTCGATCGCGGAAACTCGCGGCGCCGAGACTCCCATCACCCCGGCAACATCACGCTGCGTGAGCGCCTGGTCCCGCCGAACCTCGGCCAGCTGATACGCCCGCACCTCGGCAGCCAGCCGGTCCATGGCCGCTTGCTTCTCCTCGGCCGTACGCACGGGCAGACCCGCCGCGATACGACGCTCCCGCGCCGCACGCTTGGTCTCCTCCCAGCTGACGCTGCTCATTCGTACTCCCTGGAGTCGAGTTCGGCGAGATGGTTTTGATAGCGCCTCTCGGCCAGCGGGATGCGCGTTGTACCAGCCTTGCCAGTCACCGGCCTTGTCACCAGCCACGAGAAGCACCGCGCGACGAATCGGGTCGAAGGCGAAGAGGATCCGGATCTCCCCGCTCCCGGACGATCCGGGCCGCAGCTCCTTCATATGGTGCTGTTCAGCACCCTTGATCCGATCGACCAGCGGTCGTCCGAGTGTCGGCCCGACCGCAGCCAGCACGTCGATCGCATCTTCTACTTGTTGGGCACTGTCCCAGTCCTCGTCGACCAGTGCGTCGTACCACGTGGCAACCTCGGCCACCAGAATCACTTCCCATTGAGCCGCACCTGCGAGGTTAATGCAAGCGTTAATTTCGGGAAGCGGAATCTGTGCAGCTCACGCCTTCGAGTGAATCCGCGCGGCCCCCAGGCGCGGGGGCGGATCGATCACAGCCCCCGCCCCCGGAAGGTGGCTCTCCGGCCTGCGAGTGCTCACGGCGGCGGCACGGATGCCGCCGCCGTGCAGACAGAGGAGGTCAGGACCCCTCTCCGCGCGGGAAGGAGACCTCCACGCGGCGGTTCTTCTTCCGGCCCTCTTCGTTGCTGTTGCTGGCGATCGGGTACTGCTCACCGTAGCCCCGGATCTCGTACGTGACCGTGGGGCCGAGCTGCTTCGACAGGACCCCGTGCACGGCGTCGGCCCGCTGCTTGGACAGGACGTCGCCGTGAGCCGAGGAGCCGAGGTTGTCGGTGAAGCCGAAGACGCGGACCTTGGTCGCGTTCTGCTTCTTGATCTCGTCGGCGATGGCGGCGATACGGGCGTTGGCCGCCGAGGAGAGCTTCGCGCTGTCCTTGCCGAAGAGGACTTCCGCCTGGAGCGCGAACTTGATGTCGGCGTTGCTGTCCTCGCGGCGCTCCTCGCCGCCGAGATCCTCGACGACCTGGACGATGTCGAGGACCTTCGACGGACCGAGGGTGCCCCCGTCGGGCATCTTCAGGTCCGGGTCATTGGGGTCCACCTGAACCGGTGGGACCGACTGCGCCTCGGTTCCCGGGGGGACGCTCGGGCCGTCGTCGGCCAGGGCAGGCGCCGCCCCGAACAACGTGAAGCTCGCGACGACCAGGAACGAAGCGGCCGACAGCCCCACCGGCCTCATTCGGGTGCGTGTGTGTGTCATCTCTGCCGTCACCCGGAAATCTTCACCGACGTGGTCGCGAACGTCGGCAGCGTGAAGTCGACCTCCGTCGTCGTCTCCGGCGGTGCCGGGAACTGCATGAACACGGATGTGGTCTTCCCGGCCAGCAACGGCGGGATACCCGTCGTGCACAGGCAACGGTTCTCGGTGTCACGCAGGATGTAGTAGCGCTTCTTGCCGACCTTGTCGACAAGAGTCGCGCCGGCGACCGAGTTGGGGTTCTTCGCCAGCAGCGCCGTCTCCGTGCCTGCCCATGCGGTCGTGTTCTTCGACTGCGTGCCCTCGTTCTTGATCGACGCTTGCAGGGTGATGAATCCACCGGAGTCGCGCTTGGCCTGATGGATGGTCATCACCAGTCCGTCGCCACGGACTTCCGCAAGCTTGGCATTCGGGTCCACGTTCTCTCCGGCAGCGGTGTCCGGCTGCTGTTCGCCCTTCTCCTCCGAGGACGGAGCAGCGGGCTCGGAGGGCTTCGCCGAGTTCTCACCACCCTGCTTGGCCTCATCGCTGCCGCCGTCGTCACCGCAGCCGGTGAGCGCCAGGCCGAAGACAGCTGCCAAAGCGACAGCCGCCAGCGCCCTTCTGCCCGTCGTGGTGTGCCGAATGCTCATGATCTGTTTCCTCTACTCATCGTTCGCTGTCACTGGTCGACCAACCGCACGTCAAAGAGAGTTCTGCTCACGCTCTCCCATGGTGGGGGGCTGCCGGGCGCGATCTCGAGGATCTTGCCGTTCCGGCACGTGAAGATGAAGAGGTCCTGGACTCCGTCG
The DNA here is from genome assembly GCF_001687325.1 of Streptomyces sp. PTY087I2. Classification (GTDB taxonomy): domain Bacteria; phylum Actinomycetota; class Actinomycetes; order Streptomycetales; family Streptomycetaceae; genus Streptomyces. The sequence goes on from NZ_LZRD01000021.1 coordinate 18,213, forward strand.
CTGTTGAAGTCCACGGCTTTCGGGCGCGGGCAGCGGAACTCGATGAGCGCGGTGGCCTTGGCCTTGGCCTTCTTGTCGTCCGAGCCTGGCAGTACCGAAGAGTCGACCGCCTTCAGGCCCTCGACCTCGACCGTGATCCGGTCGCGCAGATAGCCAGGGGTCGCATAGCACGAGGTCTTTCTGGCGTCGTTGGCCGCCGCCAGGCGATCCGCCTCGTAACAGGGCGCAGCGAAAGGTGCGTTGAGGAACAGATCCAGCATGTTGGTGGGGAGCGAGGCGTAGAAGCCCGTCCCGAAGTCGTCGCGCGCCTGCTGGGCGGCGGCCAGGGCGGCGGCGTCCGCCGCACCCTGGGAACCGTTGCGCAGAGCCGACGCCTTACCGACAGCGAAGAAGGCCAACGCAAGGAAGAGCAGGCCCGCCACCATCATGATGTAGATGGGGAAGGCCTGCCCTCCGTCGTTGCGAGAACGACCGAGCATCACTGAGCCGTGATGGAATCCACCAGACCGCTGATGCGCTCCGAGATCGCGCCACCGATACCCGTGGCCACGATCGCCCCGATGATCGCCACGACCACCAGAATGATCCCCAGGTACTCGAACGCCGTCTGCCCCCGGTCCTTCGCCGCGTAGCGCTTCTGGATGGCGCTGACGGCGGTGTTGGCCCAGCCGTTGACGCGGACGGCGGTCTTCACGGTGATGTCCGACATGGTGTTCCCCTCCGGGTTCGGCCGACCGGGTGCCGGCCGACTCGCGCGTTTCTGCGGTGGCGCCCTCGTAACCGGCTTCCTCCTGGCCGGTGCCGCTGGCGACATGAGAAACATAGGCGGGAACCCGCACTCCCACAGAGGGCCCGTGGGCCCATTCCCGGGCCCAAAGCGCCCTCTGGGTCCACCCGTTGCGGATTCGGCCGGTCATGGCTGCCGCCCGGGGTTCCGGGGCGCGGTGCCGAGCCAGTGGGCGATGGCCTCGCTGCGGGTGGCGCTGTGGAGCTTGGTGAAGATGCGGTTGATGTGGTTCTTGACCGTCTTCTCACTGATGAAGCAGGTGGCGGCGATCTGCTGATTACTCATTCCGGACGCAATCAGGTCCATGACCTCCACCTCCCTCGAACTCAGCCCGTAATGCTGCCTGTTGGGGGTGGATACCGACCCCCCGGATACAGAAGACTGTCCCACAACTGGTTGCAGTTGCGAAAGACTTTCCGAAGGTTCGGCGGTGTGCGGGGGCGGTGGGGGCGGTGCCGTCGCCAGGGCCGAGCCCAGGCCTTCGGGGAGCGGGCCCCGCTGCGGCGGCGTGCCGTGGCGCATATGGGCCAGGAGGGCGTCCGCCGCCGTAACGGTGAAGTTGGCGCGGCCGTCCTTCGTGTCCCGTACCGCCTGGACCAGCTGATTCGCCGTGAACTCGCCGTGCACCAAGTAGCCGCCCGCGCCCAGCCGCAGCGCCTCGTGGACGATCTCGCTCTCGCGGCTGTACGTCAGCATCAGCACGGGTGCTATGCCGACCAAGTGCGGCAGGGCCGAGATGCCGTCCACGCCGGGCATGCGGACGTCCAGCAGGACCACGTCGGGGCGGTGTTCGAGCGTCTTCTCGTACGCTTCCCGGCCGTCCGCCGCCTCCGCGACCACCTGGATGTCCGCCCGGCCCGACAGCAGTACGCCCAGGCCGGCCCGGACCACCGGGTTGTCGTCCGCGACCACCACCCGGAGGCGTTCGGCGACGGGGGCGGCGGGGCCCGGGGCGAAGGGGGACGGGGACGCAGAGGGCCGAGCGCTGGGAGCCGGGGTGAGCGGGATGGGCGGCGACGGGTGCTGAGGGGCGTGGCGGTGAGCCGCAGCCCCGTAGCTGTTCGGCGCAGGGGAGACATCGTCCGGCATGCTGCGACCTCCTCTCAGGGTTGAGGGTTGTAGGTGAGTGGCGTGGCAGTCTCGAGTACGGATCTCGGTGCGGCAGCGGGGCCGGGAGCCTGCTCCAGGGGTTGCGCGGTGGTCTCGGGCCCGCCCGCCAGCGCCGCCAGCGGGAGCTCCACCCGTACCTCCGTCCCCTTCTCCGCCTTCCCCCGGCCGATCCTGATCCGGGCCCCGATCGACGCGGCCCGCTCCACCATGCCGACCAGGCCGAAGTGGCCCGCCCGGCGCAGCGATTCCAGGGTCGTTCCGGCGGGCAGGCCGCGGCCGTCGTCGTACACGGTGACGCGGAGCATGTCGCCCTTCACGCCCGCGAGGACGATCAGGTACGTCGGGGAGGCGTGGCGGTGCGCGTTCTCCATGGCCTCCGAGGCGACCGTGAGCAGCTGGCGCGCCACCGCCTGCGGGACCGGGGGGACCGGGATCTCCTCGGACAGGCGGCGGAAGGTGGCCGTGACCGGGTGGCGGGCGGTGAAGTCCTCGGCCTGGGCCGCCAGTTCGGCGACCAGGTCGACGCCGCCCTCCAGGCCCTGTTCGCGGCGCAGGTCCGTGAGCAGTTCCCGGGACTCGGCGGCGGCCCGGCGGGCGGCCCGGGCGACCAGTTCCGCCTGGAGTTTCACGGTGGGCGGGTCCATCCGGTCCGCCGAGCCCGCCAGGCCGTCGGCGGCCAGCGCCAGGCCGTGCAGGGTCTTGGCGACCGAGTCGTGCATCTCCCGTGCCAGGCGGGTGCGTTCGCCCTCCACCGCCTCGTTCACCGCAAGACGCGCCCGGGTCTCGGTCAGCGCCTGGGTGGCCGACCCGAAGCGCAGGAGCAGGTTGCGCAGGGTGACCCCGACCGCGCCCGCGATCACGCAGAAGCCGGGGAGAAGGAGTCGTGTCGCCCCTCCCCCTTCCAGCTTCGGGACGCTCGCGTACACGCCGAAGACGATGATCACCTGGAGCGCCGCGAAGACCGCCGCCCCGCGCCAGCCGTGGATCAGGCCCGCCAGCAGCGGGGTGCAGACGGTGACGTACGCGAGGGTCGACTCGGGAGTCGCCGTGATCAGCAGCAGCGCGCCGAAGAACACGTCGACGGCCAGCAGCCAGGGGTGGCGCAGGAGGACCGGGCCGAAGCGCTCCCAGTCCCGGAACAGCAGGTACGAGCCCATGAAGGTGACGAGGACCGCCGAGCCGATGAACCAGGTGGGCAGGCCGGGGGCGGTGCGGTCGATGGCGTACGGAGTCGCTATCGCGATCATCGCCAGGCGGAAGCCGAAGACCTGGCGGCACATCGCCTGGAGCGCGTTGACCTGGATGGCGAACGCCGGGCGGGCAGGCGTGCCGGTGTGGGCGCGGGTCAGTTCCGCGGTCAGTCCGGGCTGCGCGCTGCCGAGCTGGTATGCCATGTGCCTGTCACCTCCGTCTCGTGTCCCGTATCCGTCTCGTGTCCCGTAAAGCTGTTCCTGCTGGGTCTCCGTCAAGCTGTTCCTGCTGGGTCTCCGTCCCCATCCCGCCCGTCGTTCATGTCACCCGCCCGTGAGGGCCCCGAAGTCGACGTCGGCTCCGTACACGAATCCGACCGTGAGCAGCAGGAGCGTGCCGGGCAGGAGGAACGTGGTCACCGCGAACGTCGCCTTCGGGACCGCCTTGGCCGCCTTGCGGCGGGCGTTCTGGGCGTCGGTGCGGCGCATGTCGTTGGCGATCTGGATCAGCGTCTCGACGATCGGCGCGCCCAGCTCCTCGCCCTGCTGGAGCGTCGTGACGAACATGGCGACCTGTTCGGAGTCGTTGCGTCTGCGCAGTTCCTCGAAGGCCTGGCGGCGGCTGACGCCCATGTCCATCTGGCGGAGCGTGATGCGCAGTTCGTCGGACCACGGGCCCTCGTACTTCTCCGCCACCCGGTCCAGCGCCTGCCGGAAGCCGAGTCCGGCGGAGACGACGACGGCCAGGACGTCGAGGAAGTCCGGCAGGGTGCGTTCGATGTGGTCGCGGCGGACCCGGATCGCCGACCAGATGCCGGCCTCCACCCAGAACAGGCCGAAGGCGATCATCAGGAGGGCGAGGAAGAGCTGGCCCCGGAGGAGCATGGAGAAGGCCCCGAGGACCCCCAGCGCGCCGTAGACCGCGCGGCGGGCGGCGTAACGGTCGATGGTGAGGCCGCCCGGGTTGCCCGCCAGGTCGATCTGGCGGCGCTTCTTGTTGACGGCCTTGGGGCCCATCATCCGCAGGACCGCGGGGGCCCACCGCATGCCCAGGCGGTCGATGCCGGAGCCGACCGCGCTCGTGCGGGTGGCCCCGGATTCGAGGGCGACGGCCAGGTCGCCGGGGAGTTTGGCGTCGGCCCGGTACATCCGGATGCCGTGGATGACCCCGTACACGGCGAGTCCGACGACCAGGGCTAGCAGCAGGTCCATGGCGGTTCTTCTTCCCCTCAGCTCGTCAGACGTCGATACGGGACAGGCGGCGGATCACGACGAACCCGATCGCGTACAGGACGATCGCCACGACCACCGCGGCCTGGCCGATGAAGGCCCCCGTCATCCGGTCCAGCGCACCGGGCATGACCGCGTTCATCAGCAGCATCGCGCCGACGCCGAAGATGGGGACGGCGTAGGCGGTGACGGTGACCTGGGAGAGCTGGGTCTTGACCTCGCGGCGGGTCTCCTTGCGCTCCTCCAGGGTCTCGGTGAGGTTGCGCAGCGAGCTGACGACCGTACCGCCCGCCCTGTTGGAGAGGACCAACGTGGTTACCAGAACCACCAGTTCGCGGGAAGGGAGGCGGTCCGTCAGTTCGCTCAGGGCGTCCTCCAAGGGTTCCCCCACGGCCAAGCGCCTTGCCACCCTGGCCAGTTCCTCCCCCGCCGGGTTTTCCAGCTCCTCGGCCGCCATGGACAGCGAGGTGCGCAGGGCCAGGCCCGCCTGGGTGGCGTTGGCGAGGATGCGGGAGAGCTCGGGCAGCTGGTTGATGAAGCGCTCGGTGCGCTTGACCCGCTGCCAGTTGAGGAACGCGTTGGTGCCCCAGAGGCCGATCAGCGCGGCGACCGGGCCGAAGAACGCGGCGAGCATGGAGGAGGCAAGCATCCAGAGCCCCGCCATCGCGACGACCGCGTAGACGAGGAACTCGCCGGGTGTGATGTCCAGGCCGGTCGCGGCGAGCTTCAGCTCCAGCTTCCGGCCCAGCGCGGTGCCGCGCAGCCTGCGGTCGAGCCCCTTGAAGCGGCGCACGCGCCCCGTCTCGGGGATCTGCCCGACGTGCGAGAGCCGCTCGACGAGGGCGTCACGGTCGGCCTTGCCGCCGGAGTAGGCGTACAGGCCCATCACGCCGAGCACGCAGCACAGCAGCGTGACGCCGATGGTGACCAGGGGGAGGTTGACGTTGTCCATGGCTCGGTACCTAGTTGGCCTCTCGGGTGGCGAGCTGATCGGCGGACTGGGCGACGCCGAACGCCTGCGGGATGGGCTGGCTGGCCAGGTAGAGGCGCTCGGCGAGCCTCCGGGGCAGCGGGAGGTACTGGAAGTCGCCGTAGATCCGGCCGTCCGGGGCCATGGGCTGCGCGTTGAAGCGGGCCGCCGTGACGATGCGGTACGGGTCGCGGCCGTGGCTGTCCAGGACGGCGATCTCGGTGATCTTCCTGGCGCCGTCGGCGTGCCGGGTGAGCTGGACGATCACGTCGACGGCGCTGTTGATCTGGTCGTGCAGCGCCTCGAAGGGGATCTCGACCTCCGACATCGAGGCGAGGGTCTGGAGCCTCATCAGCGCGTCCTCGGCGCTGTTGGCGTGGACGGTGGCCAGCGAGCCGTCGTGACCGGTGGACATCGCCTGGAGCATGTCGAGCGATTCGCCGCCTCGGACCTCACCGACGACGATCCGGTCGGGGCGCATACGCAGGGAGTTGCGGACCAGGTCGCGGATGGTGATCTGGCCCTTGCCCTCGACGTTGGCCGGGCGGGACTCCAGCCGGATCACATGGCTCTGCTGGAGCTGGAGTTCGGCGGAGTCCTCGATGGTGACGATGCGCTCGGCGTTGGGGATCAGTCCGGAGAGCGCGTTGAGGAGGGTCGTCTTTCCGGTGCCGGTGGCCCCCGAGACGATGATGTTGAGCTTGGCCTGGACGAGCCCGGCGAGCAGCACCAGCATCTGTTCGTCCAGCGAGCCGAAGCCGATCATCTCCTGGAGCGTGAAGGAGCGCGGGAAGCGGCGGATGGTGAGCGTCGCGCCGGTCAGCGACAGCGGCGGGATGATCACGTTGACACGTTCGCCGCTGGGGAGGCGGGCGTCGACCATCGGGTTGGACTCGTCGACGCGGCGGTTGACGGTCGACACGATCCGCTCGATGGTCTGCATCAGCTGCTCGTGGGAGCCGAACCGCATCGGGAGCTGTTCGACCTTGCCGTTGCGTTCGACGAAGATCTGGTCGGGACCGTTGACCATGATCTCGGTGATGGACGCGTCCTCCAGGAGCGGTTCCAGGATGCCGAGGCCGAGCGCCTCGTCGACGACGCGGCGGATGAGCTGCGAGCGCTCGACCGTGGAGAGGACCGGGCCCTCGCGGCTGATGATGTGGCCGAGGACGCGTTCCAGCCGGGCCCGCCGGTCGGCGGCGGCCAGCGAGGACATCTCCGCGAGGTCGATCTCCTCCAGCAGCTTGGCCCGGTAGGTGGCCACCATGTGGCCGTCCTCCCGTGCGCCGCCCTGCTCCTCCGGAGCGGTCATGCGTGCCCGCAGGCTCATGTGCGTAACTCTCCTCGTCGGGTCGTCAGGTCGTCGGGTTCGTCGGCTTGTTGGGGTCGGACCCTCGGGCGGGGCGGGTCAGAAGCCGAAGGCGGAGTGCTCGTTGGGCATCGTCGCGCTCCGCTCGGCCCACCAGCCGTTCAGTCCCGGCACGACGGAGGGCACCTTGACCCGGACCGTGACGGTGATGTCCCGGCCGCCGTCCTCGCGGTAGTGGAATCCGCCGTCCTCCACCCAGTCGCTGACCGCGTCGCGGGCGTTGGACTGGCCGCTGCCCCGGGCGTCCACACTGGCCGCCGTACGGGCTCCGGCGCGGGCCGCCGTGCCCGCCTGGCTCGCGGCGTACGCGGCGAGGCCGAGCTGGATCGCCCCCATCGCGACGAGGAGCAGCAGGGGGAGGAAGCCGAGGTACTCGATGGCGACCTGGCCCCGGTCGGCCTTCGCGCGTGCGGGACGGGTGCGGCCGGGACGGGTGCGCCTGCCGTGCGGTTTCGTCGTCGTCACCACTGGTCCTCCCTCGGCGAGCCAGCCTTTCCGGTGATCTCCGTGTCGAGGTCGAACAGGCCCGGCACCAGCACCGGGACCTTCAGCTTCACCGTGGCCTCGTACAGGCCGCTGCCGCCGCCGCACCGCACCACCGCCTTGTCCGCCCAGGCGTCGGGCAGGTCCTTCATCGCGCCCTCCCGGCAGGCGATGCCGGGCGCGAACTCGGCCCCGCTGCCCTTGCGCGCCCCCACGTCCGCCGCGTTGCCCGCGAGGCTGAAGGTGTAGCCGATCAGGGCGCACTCCCAGAGCACCAGCATGATCAGGATGATGAACGGGGTCATGCCCAGGAACTCGACGGCCGTCTGGCCGCGGTCCCGGTCCCCGCGGTCACGTAGGGCGGTGATCCGCCCCCGTATGCCGCCGCGGCTGTTCCTTGTGGTGGTCATCGCTCAACGTGTCCCCTCGGAGTCTCCGGGACCGCGGCCGGAGCCGTCGCGCCGGCGGCGCGGGCGTCCGATCGAGCCCCGGTCGTTCTTGAAGGCGCCGCCGCTGTTCCGTTTGGCCAGGGCGCCGCCGCTCTTCTTGCCTGTCGCGCTCTCCTTGACGATGCCCAGCTCTCCGGCCAGGCCCCAGAGCGCCTGTTTGACCGTGCTCTTGGCGTCCAGTTCGTGCAGGCGTCCGGAGTCGATGGACGCCTGGAGTTCCTTGAAGTTCGCGGGGACCGCCGCCGAGGCGACCCGGGTACCGGTGATCTTCTGGATCAGCGGTGGCTGGATCTCGGTGTTGCGGGTGAAGCGGTTGACGAGGGTGACCGTCTCCTCCGCCTTGCGGATCTGGAGCCGTTCCCACATCCGTACGACACGTTTCGCGCCGCGCACCGCGACCACGTCGGGGGTGGTGACGAGCAGGGCCACGTCCGCCATCTCGACGGCGGCCGCGTTGGCGCCGTTCATCTGGCCGCCGCAGTCGATGACGACGATCTCGTAGCGGGTGCGCAGCGCGCTGACGATCTGGCGGGCCGAACGGTCGCTGACCTCCTCGCCGCGTTCGCCCTCGCCGGGGGCGAGGAGCAGGGCGAGGCCGGTGGAGTGGGAGAACACGGCGTCGGACAGGACCCGGGGCGATATGTCGGTGATCATGGCGAGGTCGACCAGGGAGCGGCGGAACTGGACGTCGAGGAACGAGGCGATGTCCCCGGTCTGGAGGTCCATGTCCACCAGCGCCACCGTGTTGCCCGACGCCTGGGCGGCCAGGGCGAGTTGGATGGCGGTGACGGTCGCGCCGACGCCGCCCTTGGCGCCGGTGACCGTGACGACGGTGCCGCCGGGTCCGGTGAAGACGTCGTTGCCGGAGCTGAGGTGGCGGCGTACCCCGGCGGACCACTGGGCGGCCGCCTGGACGCGGTTGGCCAGTTCCTCGTAGCTGAGCGGGAGGGTGACCAGGCCGCGGGCGCCGGAGTCCATCGCGTTGGCGAAGAGGCTCGGGCTGGCGTCCGCGGTGATCAGGACGACGCCGACGGACGGGAACCGCAGCGACACCTCCCGGATCAGCTCCAGGGCCGGGACCGGGCCGATCCGCTCGTGGACCAGCACCACCTCGGGCAGTTCGTCGAGCGCCTCGCCCGCGAGGCGGGCCAGGGTGTCGATGAGCTGCGTGGAGTCGCCGACCGGGGTCGCCGGTTCGGCGTCGGGCAGCTGGCTGAGCAGGGTGGTGACGGAGCGGGCCGCGTCGAGGTCGCCGACGGCCGGGAGGATTCTGGTGGTCATCCCATCCTCACTTGTCCTTGTCGAGCGTGTAGGTGCGGTCCCCGGGGCGGATGGTGCCGTCGCTGCCGGGGGCGACGAGCGCGAGGCGCACGTGCTCCGCGAACGACTCGGCGTAGGCGACGCGTTGGGTGTCCAGCGTGTTCAGGGCGAAGGTGATCGGCACGGCTTCGGTGGCCCGGTTGCGGCGGTCGTCCGCGCTGGGGTCGAGGGCGGTGAGCTCGCCGACGTCCAGCACCTTGGCGTTGGCGACGATGACCTTGGACTGGGCGGGGTCGCCCTGCTGCTCACCGGCGAAGGTGGCGTAGATGTTGACCGTGGCGCCCGGTGTGATCTTGCCCGCGACGCCGGTGGAGGCGTCGATCATGATGGCGATCTCCTGCTCACCGGCGCGGAGTTCGGGCTTGCGGACCATCATGTCCGACTGGAGCAGGGAGCCTTGGCGGAGTTCGGTGACCGCGATCTTCGACTCGACCTCCCGCAGGTCGGTCACGGCGTTCTCCGAGAGCCACCGTTTGGGCATCTTGATCTTCTCGAACTGGCCGCTCTTCAGGGCGGTGTACGGAGCCACGTTGGTCTTCAGCTGGTACGCCGTCACCTCGGGTCCGACCTTCGAGTTGACGTCGCTGATCACCGAGAGCACGCCGGCGAAGGCCGCGAAGGCGCACAGGACCGACAGGAGCAGGAGTATCACGCCGCGGCGCTGGCGGGAGTTCATGGTCCGGACAACCTCGTTCGAATCGGATGCGTGGAGCGGACAGCGGACAGAATGAGCGGTGCTGTGGAACCGGTACGTGCGGTCGAGCGGTTACGCGCTTACATCTGCGGCTACGGACGCGCCCACGGCAGCCGCGGAGGAGGCGGCGGGGTCGGGGCGCTGTGCGGGGAGCGGTCGCGTCAGGGGCCCGGTGATTCGTCGGTCCCATGGTGTGGGACACCGGTGGGCAGCGCGCGGTTCTCCGAAACCGGAAGAGGTGCGGAACAGAATGCGCAGCGGTCGCCGATGAGTTCCATGGCGCACCAATGGCACTTTTCCCGGCGTACGGAGGAAACCAGCTGGTAGAGCACGGAGAGGTCGGGGAGATGGGCGGCGAACTCCACCAGCTTTCCCGTACCCCACCAGCGCGGTGAGTCGCCGGGGACCGAGGTGTCGTGAATGGCCTGGACCTTCCAGGCGGGCGCGAGGGTCTCCTGTACCCACTCCGACTGGAGATTCCCTTTGGCCACCAGAAGATGCGTACCGAAATCCGGGCCCGTCAGGGGTTCGGCGGCCGGGCCCACTTTCACCAGCTGCGGTTCGGGTCCCGCGAGCACGGCGAACTGCGAGCCGGGGACCCAGGACTTGGCGTGGCTCTTGAGGCTGACCGGGACCCGGTCGAGCCGGGCGACGGAGTTGAGGAGGGCGCCGGCGTAGATGTAGTGCGACAGCAGCCGGGCGGCGGAGGCGACCACCCCGGGGCTGAAGTCGCAGATGGACAACTGCCGTAGCTGGCGCACCAGTACGGCGACGCCGAGGGGCGGGAGGTCCACCTTGACCAGGGCGATCCGGTCGCTCTCCAGCACCGAGCGGATGGAGTGGAGGCGGCGTTCGTGCTCGGGCCGGATGCCCGAGGGGTAGAGGGCGATCACATATCCGTGCTGTTCCAGCAGCAGGTGCATGTCGCCGATCGCCAGCTCCAGCACCTGGGCCTCGGGGGCCTGGAGCAGAGCGGCGGTCGGTGTCTGCTGGTCGGTGGGCGGCAGCACCAGGTCTGCGCTCGTCACTGCTATCGCGGTCGGCACGCTCTCCCCGTTTCGGCTCCGGTCGACGTGGGGACGCCGACCGCAATCGCTCCTGCTCCGTGCTCCTGCCCCAGCACTTTAGCCACGTCTCACCAGGCAGAGAACAGTTATCGGAGACCAGTACGGCACCATGCGAACGCGGTTCCGACGGGGGTCGGGTGCTAAACGGGATGAAATCGATTCCGTCCAACTCGGCTGTCACTGCGGAGCGTTACCGAATCCCGCGTCCGCTTTTCGATCATGTATCCATTCGCGCACGTCAACCTGGATTCCGGGGTGACCGGCCCCCTTTTCGTAAGGGCGTTTCCGTGACCGCCCGAAGTTCTCCCGCAAGATCACTCGTGCGGGGGGCGGAGTGCGGTCGCGGCGCCGCTCCCGGACCGGGATTCCGCCGCCCGGCACCCCCGTACGGGGGTGGCCGCGGGCCCCCGCGCGCGCCTTCGCGGACCGCCTTTCACTGCCAGAGGTCTTGACAACTTGATTGGTCTGGACCAGTTTATGCGCACTGCACCGCACCGCCCATCCCCGGCACCCCCAACTCCCCCCGGAGGCACCAGTGGAACGCTCAGCAGGCCGCAGTCGCAGAAGACGCCGCCGCTCCCGGCCCGTACTCGGTGGCGCCCTGGCCGTCGCCACGGCCGCCGCCCTGACCGTCACCGGGCTCGTCAGCACCGCCCAGGCCGCCGACGTCAACAACGCCAAGAACGCGGGCTTCGAGTCGGGCCTCGCCAACTGGACCTGTTCCGGGGGCAGTGGCGCCACCGTCTCCTCCCCCGTGCGCAGCGGTACGTCCGCGCTGAAGGCGACCCCGGCCGGCCAGGACAACGCCAAGTGTTCGCAGTCGGTCAAGGTGAAGCCCAACTCGACGTACGCGCTCAGCTCCTGGGTGCAGGGCGGTTACGCCTACCTCGGCGTGAGCGGCACGGGCACCACCGACGTCTCCACCTGGACGCCGGGCTCCTCCTCCTGGACCAAGCTGTCCACCAGCTTCACGACCGGCGCGAACACCACGTCGGTGGACGTCTACACCCACGGCTGGTACGGGCAGGCCGCCTACTTCGCCGACGACATCGAGGTGACCGGGCCCGACGGCGGGGGCGGCGAGGAGCCCGGGCCGGTCATTCCGGCGGCCCCGGCCGGTCTCACGGCGGGCGCCACGACCACGTCGTCGATCGCCCTGTCCTGGAACGCGGTCTCCGGCGCCACGGGCTACAAGGTGTACCGGGACGGCGCCCAGGCGACGACCGCCACCGGGACCTCGGCGACCGTCACGGGCCTGACCGCGGACACCGCCTACCAGTTCTCGGTGAGCGCCACGAACGCGGCCGGCGAGTCGGTCAAGTCGGCGGCCATCAGCGTCCGTACGGCGAAGGAGGGTACGGGCCCCGGCCCCGGCACGACCGTGCCGAAGCACGCGGTCACCGGCTACTGGCAGAACTTCAACAACGGCGCGGCCGTCCAGAAGCTCACCGACGTCCCGGCCGACTACGACATCATCGCGGTCTCCTTCGCGGACGCCACGCCGACGCCGGGCCAGGTCACCTTCAACCTGGACACGGCCGGGCTGAACGGCTACACCGACGCCCAGTTCCGGGCCGACATCAGGACCAAGCAGGCCCAGGGCAAGAACGTCATCATCTCGATCGGCGGCGAGCTGGGCACGGTCCGGGTCGACAACGACGCCTCCGCCACCGCGTTCGCCGACTCCGTGTACGCGCTGATGCAGGACTACGGCTTCAACGGGGTCGACATCGACCTGGAGAACGGTCTCAACGCCACCTACATGACGAAGGCGCTGCGCCAGCTGTCGGCAAAGGCGGGCAGCGGACTGGTCATCACGATGGCCCCGCAGACGATCGACATGCAGTCGACGTCGGGCGAGTACTTCAAGACGGCGCTCAACATCAAGGACATCCTGACCGTCGTCAACATGCAGTACTACAACAGTGGTTCGATGCTCGGCTGTGACGGCAAGGTCTACTCGCAGGGTTCGGTGGACTTCCTCACCGCGCTCGCCTGCATCCAGCTGGAGGGCGGTCTCGACCCGTCCCAGGTCGGCATCGGCGTCCCCGCCTCCACCCGCGGCGCGGGCAGCGGCTATGTCGCCCCGTCGATCGTGAACGCGGCGCTGGACTGCCTGACCAAGGGCACCAACTGCGGCTCGTTCAAGCCGTCGAAGACCTACCCGTCGCTGCGCGGCGCGATGACCTGGTCGACGAACTGGGACGCGACGGCCGGGTTCGCCTGGTCGAAGGCGGTCGGCCCGCACGTCCGCAGCCTGCCGTAGCCCGTATCCCGTATCGCTCGGCGATCCTCGAAACCCGCAGCGCCGCCGCTCCCCCGGCGGCGCTGCGGCGTTCGTCGGACCGGCCCGTTACCAGGGCAGGTCGCGCACCTGCTGGACGCACAGCACGACGAACAGCAGCCCGGAGAGGGCGAGCATCCCGTTGCTGCCCCATCCGTTGCGCCATTCCCCCGGCGTACGGGAGGAGTTGAGCAGCCAGATCAGGGTCAGGGCCAGGAACGGCATGAAGAACGCGCCGAGCACCCCGTACGCGATGACCAGACCGAAGGGCTCGTCCAGCCAGAGCAGCGTCATCGGCGGGAAGGTCAGCCAGAGGAGGTACGCGCGGAAGGGCAGGGAGCGCTGCTGCCGGGCGGTGACCGCGGGACCGGCGTGCTCCTCCGCGGAGGCCGCGGAGGCCTCGGAGTCCTCGGAGGCCCCCGGGCCCACCGGGGCCCGGAACCGCTCCACGAAGTCGGCGAACATCAGGCTCACCCCGTGCCAGACGCCGATCAGCGACGAGAACGACGTGGCGAAGAAGCCGATCAGGAAGAGTTTGGCGGTGCCCGCGCCGAAGCGGTCCTCCAGCACCGTGCCCAGGTCGATCAGCCCGCGGTCACCGGAGGTGAGGGCGATCTGCGAGGCGTGCAGCAGCTCGGCGCCGACGATGAGCATGGCGACGACGAAGATCCCGGTGGTGATGTAGGCGACCCGGTTGTCGAGCCGCATCACCTTCATCCAGGAGGAGTTGCTCCACCCCTTGGCGTTGACCCAGTACCCGTAGGCGGCCATGGTGATCGTGCCGCCGACGCCGCCGATCAGCCCGAGGGTGTAGAGGAGCGAGCCGTCCGGGAGCACGGGCACCAGTCCGGCGAAGGAGGCCCCGACGTCCGGGACGACCCGGATCGCCACGTACATGACCACCACGAACATGATGCCGATCAGGACCGTCATGACCTTCTCGAAGACGGCGTACCGGTTGAACCAGACGAAGACCAGCCCGATCAGCCCGGTCACGATCGCCCAGAACTTCAGCCCCGGCCCGTCGGGGAACAGCGCCACGATGGGCAGGGCGCTGGAGGACATGGCCGTCGCCCCGTAGATGAAGCCCCAGACGACGACGTAGATCGCGAAGTAGACCGTGGTCCAGGCGCCCAGGCTGCGCCAGCCGTCGAAGAGCGTGCGGCCGGTCGCCAGGTGCCAGCGGCCGGCGGCCTCGGCGAGCGAGATCTTGACGACGCAGCCGATCACCGCCGCCCACATCAGGGTGTAGCCGAACTTGCTGCCCGCGATCAGCGTCGCGACGAGATCGCCGGCCCCGACCCCGGTCGCCGCGACGACGATGCCGGGGCCGATGTACTTCCAGCTGGACTTGCGTGGTCGGGAGGCCGGCTCCCCTGTCTCCGTGGTTGCGCTTGTCTCCGCCATGCCGATCAAGGAAGCGCAATCGGCTGTACGGCACAAGGGGGCGTGCACGGCAGTAAAATTCTGAGGGGACCCATCGGCCGGCAGCGAGCGGCGGATACGGGGAGGAAGCGGGCGCCCGCGGGGGTGGAGCGGGCGTGGTTCCGGCGGGGCGCTGCGGGCTTCCGAAGGAGGCGCGCCATGTCGCACACGATCGAGCGGACGACGGATCCGGTCCGGCAGGAGGAGTTCGCCGGGCGGATGCTCCAGGTGCTCAACGATTCCTGCCTGGGGTATCTGTGCAGCCTCGGACACCGGACGCGGCTCTTCGACGTGATGGCGCAGCTGCCGCCGTCGACCAGTGAGCGGATCGCCGGGGCCGCCGGGCTGAACGAGCGCTATGTACGCGAGTGGCTCGGCGGGGTGACCGTGGGCGGGATCGTCGAGTACGACCCGGCGGACGGTACGTACCGGCTGCCGCCCGAGCACGCCGCGTCCCTGTGCCGGGACGCCGGGCCCGACAACCTCGCTTCTTTCGTGCAGAACCTCGCGCTGATCGGGCTGGTCGAGGACGAGGTGGTCACGGCGTTCCGGGACGGGGGCGGGGTGCCCTACTCCTCGTACCCGAAGTTCCAGGAGCTCCAGGCCGAGGAGACGGCCCGGGTGTACGACGCGGCGCTGGTCGACACGATCATCCCGCTGGTGCCCGGGCTGCCGGAGCGGCTGGGCTCGGGGGACGGTCTGGACGTGCTCGACATCGGTACGGGGCAGGGGCACGCGGTGAATCTGCTGGCGCGGGCGTTTCCGGCCAGTCGGTTCACCGGGGTGGACATGTCGGAGGGCGGTATCGCGGCGGCCCGGGACGAGGCGGCGCGGCTGGGCCTGCGGAACGCGCGGTTCGAGCTGGCGGACGCGGCCGCGATGACCGGACCGTACGACCTGATCACCGCCTTCGACGTGATCCACGACCTGGCCCGCCCGGCGGAGACCCTGGCGGCCGTCGCCGCCGCGCTACGGGACGACGGGGTGTTCCTGATGGGCGACATCGCGGCCTCCAGCAGGCTGGAGGAGAACCTCGACCTGCCGCTGGGCCCCGCGCTCTACACGTTCTCGGTCTTCTACTGCATGACCGTCTCGCTCGGCGAGGGCGGGGCGGGCCTGGGGACCGTCTGGGGCCGGCAGACCGCGCTGCGGATGCTGGCGGAGGCGGGGTTCGGGGAGGTCGCGGTGCGTGAGGTGGAGGGCGACATTCTGAACGTGTATTACGTGGCGCGGAAGGGGAGTTGAGGGCGGCGCGCGGGAGCCCGACGGGCCTCGCCCGGGGGCGGGTTCGACGCGGACCGCGCCGAACCCGCCCGCGTACGCCTAGAGCAGCAGACTCAGCAGCGCCGCCACCACGAAGCCCGCCACCGACAGCACCGTCTCCAGCACCGTCCAGGACTTCAACGTGTCGCGCTCGCTGATGCCGAAGTACTTCGACACCATCCAGAAGCCGCCGTCGTTCACGTGCGAGGCGAAGATCGAGCCCGCCGAGATCGCCATGATGATCAGCGCCAGGTGCGCCTGGGACAGGTCCTGGCCCTCGACCAGCGGAACCACGATCCCGGCCGTGGTGACGATCGCGACGGTGGCCGAGCCCTGGGCGACCCGCAGCACGACCGAGATCAGCCAGGCGAGCAGGATGACGGGCAGGCCGACGTCGTTGAACGTGTCGGCGAGCGCGTCCGCGATGCCGCTGCCCTTGAGGACCGCGCCGAAGATGCCTCCCGCGCCGACCACCAGCAGGATGTTGCCGACGGGCTTGAGCGAGGACGTGGAGACGGACTCCAGGGACTTGCGGGACCAGCCGCGCCGGATGCCCAGCAGGTAGTACGCGAGGAACAGGGCGATCGTCAGGGCGACGAACGGGTTGCCGAAGAACTCGATCACCGAGCGGAGAGTCGAAGGGTCCAGGGCGATCGAGGAGAACGTCGCGGCGAGGATCAGGACCAGCGGGGTGCCGATGATCGCGAGGACCGTGGCGAGCGGCACCGGCTTCTCGTGCGGGGTGACGCCCGCGGCGCGCTGCTCGGCGGCGACGGCGGCCTTGGCCTCCTCGGCGGCCTCCACCATGTCCTGCGGTACGTCGACGAAGACCCGCTTGCCGATCCAGGCGGAGTAGCCCCAGGCGGCGATGACGGACGGGATGCCGACCACGATGCCCATCAGGATGACCCAGCCCAGCGACACGTTGAAGAGTCCGGCGGCGGCCACCGGGCCCGGGTGCGGCGGCAGGAACGCGTGGGTCATCGACAGCCCCGCCAGCAGCGGCATCGCATAGAGCAGAATCGATTTTCCGGAGCGCTTGGCCGCCGCGTACACGATCGGCGCGAGGACGAAGATGCCGACGTCGAAGAAGACCGGGATGCCGAAGATGAGGCCGGTGAGGCCCATCGCGAGCGGGGCGCGCTTCTCCCCGAAGAGGTTCAGCAGGCGGGCGCTCAACACCTCGGCCCCGCCGGAGACTTCGAGGATCGCGCCGAGCATCGTACCGAGCCCGATGATGATCGCCACATGGCCGAGGATGCCGCCCATGCCGGATTCGATGACCGAGACGGCGGCGGATTTCTGCACGGTGCCGAAGAGTTCGGTGACCGAGAGCCCGGCGCCGAGGCCGACGGCTATGGAGACGGCCAGCAGGGCGACGAACGGCTGGAGTCTGACCTTGATGATCAGGAAGAGGAGGAGCACGATACCGAGGGCGGCGACGGTCAGCAGACCGGCGGTGCCGTCGATCAGGAGGAGCAGACCGCCGGTGTGCGGCGGGGTCTCGACCGGCGGTGGGGTGGCGGCGAGCAGCATGGGGGAACTCCGATGGTGCTGGAGGGAGGGCAGGGCGGAGCGCGGCACGGCGCCCCCGGGGGACGGGGCGCCGTGCCGTACGGCGGGTTGGAGAGTTGCTGCGGGTGGAGCAAGGCTGTGAGGGTGCGAGAAGTCCGAACCGTCAGCTGAGCACCGCGAGCGCGTCGATCTCGATCAGCAGGCCCTTGGGCAGGCCCACGTAGACCGTCGTCCGCGCCGAGGGGGCCTCCTTCAGGTTCTGCTCGGCGAAGTACGCGTTGTAGATCTCGTTCATCTCCGCGAAGTGGTCCACGTCCGTGAGGTAGACGCGCATCATCATCACGTCGTCCCAGCTCGCGCCGCCCTCCTCCAGGATCGCCTTGACGTTGGCGAAGGTCTGGAGGGTCTGCTCGCGCAGGGTGGGGCCGGCCGGGGTGGGGGCCTGGCCCTCGACGGCGGGGAGGAAGCCGACCTGGCCGGCGACCTGGAGGATGTTCCCCTTCCGCACCCCGTGCGAGAACTTCGCGGGCGGCGTGGTGTGGGTGGAGGGGGTGAGGGCGGTCTTCTCGGTCATGGCTGATCAGGCTTTCTTGGGTCGGTTGGTGCCGGAGCCGGAGTACTCCCGGCTGATGGTCTCGGCGGTGCGCCGGACCAGCGGGAGCAGGGTGAGGAGTTCCTCGGCCGTGACGACCACGTTCGGTGCGGACACCGACATGGCCGCGACGACCCGCCCGTCCGCGCCGCGGATGGGGGCGCCGATGCAGTTGATGGACTCCTCGTGGCCACCGAGGTCGGTGGCCCAGCCCTGTTCGCGGACGACGGCCAGCTCCTTGAGGAAGGCGGCCGCGTCGGGCGTCGAACGGGACGTGTACATGGGGTAATCGAGCTTCTCGGCGATCGCGCGCCGCTCGGGCTCGGTGAGGTCGGCCAGCAGCAGCTTGGCGACGGCCGCGACGGTGATCGCGACGGGCTTCCCGATCCGGGAGTACATCCGGACCGGGTAGCGGCTCTCGACCTTGTCGATGTAGAGGACTTCCTGCTCCTCGTACACGGCGAGGTGGACGGTGTGCCCGCACCGGTCGTTCAGGGCGACCAGGTGGGGGTGGGCGATCTCGCGTACGTCGAGGTTCTCGACGGCCTCCTGCGCGAGGGCGAACAGCCGGGCGCCGAGGCGGTAGCGCTGGTCCTCCTGGCGGTAGACGAGGCCGTGCTCGTGGAGCGTACGCAGCAGGCGCAGCGCCGTGGACTTGTGCACGCCGAGCCGCTCGGCGACCTGGCCGAGGTCGGCGGGTCCCTGGGCGAGCAGCGGCAGGATGCTCAGTGCCCGGTCGACGGTCTGGCTCATGGTGTACGTACCTCCTCGGGGGCCCGGTCGGCTGCGGTCCAGCCGGGGCCGAGACGAAGTCTCCCCCAGGCGTCGTCGTCGAGGGCGACGAGCCGGTCGGCGTGGCCGCGGGCGGGCGGCGGGTCGGCGAGATCGCCGGGCACGGTGAGGGCGGCGGCGGCCATCAGGTGCCCGTGCCGGGCCCGGTCACGGACGGACAGCCCGCGCAGGGTGGCGGAGAGAAACCCGGCAGCGAAGGCGTCACCGGCTCCAACGGCAGCGACGACGTCGACACGGAGGGCGGGGACGTGGGTGACCATCTCAGCCCCTCCGGCGATTGAGGAGCGGGGTCCGGGGCGGAGCCCCGAGGCGAACACCGTCGCGCCCGCGCTCCCCCGCTTCACCACGAGCACGGAAGGCTCCGGAACCGCCCCCCGGATCGCCTCCGCGCCCACGATCCCCCACGCCTCCTCCGCCTCGTCCTCCCCCACGAACACCAGGTCACAGCGGCGAGCCAGCTCCAGCAGCACGGACGCGTCGGCCGGACCACCCCGCCACAGATGCGGCCGATGGTTCACGTCGAACGACACCAACGGGCGCCCCGGCCGCGCAGCCGTCAGCTCCCGCAGCAGCGCCAGGCAGTCACCGGACAGCGCCGCCGTGATCCCGGACAGATGCAGGATCCGCCCCGCGAACAGCTCCTCGTACGGCACGTTCGCCGGCGACATCGCGGACGCCGCCGACCCCGCCCGGTAGTACGCGACCTCGTGCGTGTCGGTCCCCCGGTCCGTGGCCGTACGGAAGTAGATGCCCGTCGGCCGGACCGGATCCCGGCGGACCGCCGACGTGTCGACCCCGTACGACCCGATCGTCTCGACGAGGTGGTCGCCGAACCCGTCAGCGCCGACCCGGCCGACCCAGGCCGCCCGGTGCCCGGCGGCGGCGAGCGCGCAGGCCACATTGGACTCGGCCCCGCCGATCCCGCGCCCGAAGGAGGGCACGTCGGCGAGGCGGCCGGGCTGCGAGGGCAGGAACGTCACCATGGACTCACCGAGACAGACGACATCGGTGGTCGTGGCGGCGACGGCCGTCCCTGCTGCGGGTCCGGACACTGAGGGCTCCTCGCTGATCGGCGTGCGGGCCGGTGGTCACCATTGACCGGGCATCGGCTCGGATGTTAGACAGCGTTGAGCGATATACGCAATGGATGTTGCATATGTTGCAACGAACTTCGAGGAGCTCCCCTTGGCAGCCGAACGCCCCGCCGAAAGCCCCACCGACCGCACCGCGCCCTCCGCCGCGTCCCTCACGGCCTCCCTCGCCGACGAGCTCGTCGATCACCGGTTCAAGGCTCTGCCGCCGGACGCGGAGGGCCTGACCGTCGGGGCGCTGGCCGCCGAGCGCCGCAGTCTCTTCACCGGCGGGTTCACCACCCCCGTGCTCGCGCTCTCCGCCGAGTCGGTGGCCCACAACCTCGACCTCCTGGGGACGTACGCCGAGCGCCACGGCCTCGCGTTCGCCCCGCACGGCAAGACGTCCATGTCCCCGCAGCTCTTCGTGGACCAGCTGGAGCGCGGCGCGTGGGGCATCACGGCCGCCGTGCCGCACCAGGCGCGCGTCTACCGGGCGTACGGGATCGCGCGGATCTTCCTCGCCAACGAGCTGGTCGACCCGGTCGCCCTGCGCTGGCTGGCCGGCGAGATGACGGCCGACCCGTCGTTCCGCTTCGTCTGTTACGTCGACTCCGTGCGCGGCGTCGAGCTGATGGACGAGGCCCTGAGCGCGGCGGGCGCCACCCGCCCGGTCGACGTGGTGGTGGAGCTGGGCGCGGGCGAGGGCGCACGCACCGGGGCCCGTACGGAGGCCGACTGCGCGGCGGTGGCCGACGCGGTGGCGACGGCCGGTTCGCTGCGCCTGGTGGGCGTCGCCGGGTACGAGGGCGAGGTCCCGGACGCCGATCCGGAGCGCGTACGGGCGTGGCTGCGGCGGCTCGTCGCGCTCGCGGCCGCCTTCGACGGCGAGAAGAGGTTCGCCGGCGCCGAGGAGATCGCGATCAGCGCGGGCGGCAGCGCCTGGTTCGACGCGGTCGCGGACGTCTTCGCCGAGATCCCCGAACTGAGCCTGCCCGTCCTGAAGTTGCTGCGCTCCGGCGCGTACGTCTCGCACGACGACGGCCACTACAAGCACCTCACCCCCTTCAACCGCGTCCCCGAGGAAGGGGCCCTGGAGCCCGCCTTCCGGCTCTGGGCGCAGGTCGTCTCCCGCCCGACCGGCGAGCAGGCGTTCCTGAACGCGGGCAAGCGGGACGCGGCGTACGACCTCGACCTGCCCGAGGCGCAGGTGATCCGCTCCGGTCGGGACGGCTCGGTGCGGCCCGCCACCGGGGTCACGGTCACCGGTCTCTCCGACCAGCACACCTGGGTGCGTACGGAGTCGGGGGCCGAGCTGGAGGTGGGCGACTGGGTCGGTCTGGGCCTCTCGCACCCGTGCACCAGCTTCGACAAGTGGCAGCTGATCCCGCTGGCGGAGGCGGACGGCACGGTCATCGACTACCTCCGCACGTTCTTCTGAGCCGTTCCGTCTCCGCTCCCTGAGAGGTCACCCATGGACCTGGTCCTGCGCGACGCGCTCGTCGTCGACGGCACCGGCGAGCCGTCCTGCCGCGCCGATGTGGCGGTGGACGGCGGCCGCATAGCCGAGATCCACCGCGAGGGCTCCCCCGGCCCCCGCCCCACCGCGACCCGGACGGTCGACGCCGACGGGCTCGCCCTCTCGCCCGGCTTCATCGACATGCACGCCCACAGCGATCTGGCACTGCTGCGCGACCCGGACCACAGCGCGAAGGCGGCGCAGGGCGTCACGCTCGAAGTGCTGGGCCAGGACGGTCTTTCGTACGCCCCCGTCGACGACCGTACGCTCGCCGAGGTCCGCCGCTCCATCACCGGCTGGAACGGCGACGGCAGCGACATCGACTTCGACTGGCGCACGGTCGGCGGCTATCTGGACCGCCTGGACCGGAACTTCGGCGGCCAGGGCATCGCGGTCAACGCCGCCTACCTCATCCCGCAGGGCACGGTCCGGATGTACGCGGTCGGCTGGGAGGACCGGCCCGCCACCGACGCCGAACTGGCCCGGATGCGGGAGCTGGTGGACCAGGGCATGCGCGAGGGCGCGGTCGGCATGTCGTCCGGGCTGACCTACACCCCCGGGATGTACGCGGACGACGCCGAACTCACCGAACTCTGCCGGGTGGTGGCCCGCCACGGCGGCTACTACTGCCCGCACCACCGCAGTTACGGGGCCGGTGCGCTCGAAGCGTACGAGGAGATGGTGCGGCTGACCCGCACCGCCGGCTGCGCCCTCCATCTCGCCCACGCCACCATGAACTTCGGCGTGAACAAGGGCAGGGCGCCCGACCTCCTGGCCCTCCTGGACGGCGCGCTCGCCGCCGGGGCCGACATCTCGCTCGACACCTACCCGTACACCCCGGGCTGCACAACGCTCGTGGCCATGCTGCCGAGTTGGGCGAGCGAGGGCGGTCCGGAGTCGGTTCTGACCCGGCTCGCGGACCCGGCGAGCGCGGAGAAGATCCGGCACCATCTGGAGGTGCTGGGCTCGGACGGCTGCCACGGGGTGCCGATCGAGTGGGACACCATCGAGATCTCCGGCGTCAGCGCGCCGCATCTCGCGGAGTACGTGGGCCGTACGGTCGAGGAGTCGGCGCGGCTGCTCGGCGAGGAGCCCTGGGTGACCGCGCGGCGGCTGCTCACCGAGGACCGGCTGGGGACGACGATCCTCCAGCACGTGGGCCATGAGGAGAACGTGCAGCAGATCATGCGCCACCCGGTGCACACCGGCGGCAGCGACGGCATCCTCCAGGGCGACAAGCCGCACCCGAGGGCGTACGGCACGTTCCCGCAGTATCTGGGCCGGTACGCCCGGGAGTTGGGGATCCTCTCGCTGGAGGAGTGCGTGGCCCATCTGACCTCGCGCCCGGCCACCCGGCTGCGGCTCGCGGACCGGGGACTGGTGCGCGAGGGCTACCGCGCGGACCTGGTGCTGTTCGACCCGGACACGGTGGCGGCGGGCTCCACGTTCGCGGAGCCGCGCACGCTGCCGGTGGGCATCCCGCACGTCCTGATCGACGGCCGCTTCGTCATCGAGGATGGCAAGCGGACGTCGGTCCTGGCGGGCCGGGCGGTCCGGGGAGCGGGGGCCACGGCGACCTGAGCCCTACGAAGCTCCCGCCGCCCGCCACCCGGAGCCCCTACGAAGACTCCGCAGCCTCCGCAGCCCGTTCCGCCGCCCAGGCGAGGTCCTCCTCCGTGGGGGCGCCGTCCTGGGTGAGCGCGCGCCGCCAGTAGCCGCTGAACTCGACGGCCGCCTTGGGTAGTTCACGGTCCTCGACCAGGTGGCGGCGGAGCGCGCGGACGGCGGACGCCTCGCCCGCCATCCAGGCCGCGTCCACCCCGTCGAGGTCCGCTCCGGCGTCCCGTACGGCGTCCGCCAGCGAGCCGCCCCGGTCGCGGTGCACCCAGCGGACCTCGGCTCCCCCGGCCGCCGACGGCAGCTCCCGTTCCTCCGCCGCGTCCGCGACCTCGGCGTACACGACGGCCCCGGTTCCGGGCGGCAGCGCCTCCAGCACCGTGGCGATGGCCGGGAGCGCGGTCTCGTCCCCGGCGAGCAGCATCCGCCGGGCGGCGGGCAGGGGCCGGGCATAGAGGGAGGACGGTCCGACCATGCCGAGGACGTCGCCGACCCGGGCCGCCGCACCCCAGCGGGAGGCGGGTCCGCCCTCGCCGTGCAGCACGAAGTCCACGGCCATCACGTTGCGTTCGCGGTCGTACGAGCGGACGGTGAAGCTGCGCATCCAGGGCCTCTCCGCCTCCGGGACCGCGAGGTACGCCTCGTACCACCGCATGCCGTACGGGTCCTCGGCGTCCCGCTCCGGCAGCCGGGGCACGGTCTGCCCTGCGCGCGGCAAACAGAGCTTCATCTGCTGGTCCGGGCGGTCCTCCATCAGCCCGGGCAACTCGTCGGCGGTGAAGCCGATCCTCGCCGTCCCGGGGGTGACCCGCTCGACATCCACGACCCGTACGTAGGTGACCGGCAGCGCCTGACCCATCGCGATCCGACCCCTCTCCCGTGGAGCTTGATACCTTACGGCGTAATGAATTACCCGCCGGACGTTACTTTACGACGTAAGGAGTCGCAAGTGGTGGTCTTCGCCGGGCAGGGCGACCCGCGCCGTTCCCTCTCCCTCCTGTGGCGCGCGGACGCCCCGACGCCGACGCGCGGCGGCCCGGGGCCCAAGCCCCGGCTGAGCGTGGACGCGATCGTGGCGGCGGCGGTGGCGCTCGCGGACGAGGAGGGGATGGCGGCGCTGTCGATGCGCGCGGTCGGCGACCGGCTCGGCCGCACGGCGATGGCGCTCTACACCTATGTCCCCGGCAAGAGCGAGCTGCTGGACCTGATGTACGACGCGGTCCACGCCGAACTGCCCACGCACTACGGGGAAGGGGAACAGGGTGACTGGCGGGCGGCGCTCACCGCCTGGGCCGGGGAGGTGCTGGAGTTCTACGTCCGCCACCCCTGGGTGCTCCAGGTCTCGCAGGCGCGTCCGGTGCTGGGGCCGCACGAGTACGCGGGGCTGGACACGCTGATCACGCTACTGCGGGCGACGGGCCTGCCGGCCGGGGTGGTGCGGCGGCTGGTGGGGACCCTGTTCCCGTTCGTCCGGGGCTCGGCGCAGGCGGTGGCCGACGCGAGGCTGGCCACTGCGGCGACCGGGAGCTCCGACGAGGAGTGGTGGGCGGCACGCTCGGCGGCCCTGCTGGAGCTGGTCCCCGACTTCGCGGAGCGCTTCCCGGCGGTGAGCGGCCTGGAGGCGGAGGGGCCGGTGGAGCCGTATCCGGGAGCGGCCCCCGAGGGCGGCGAGACGGTGCCGTATCCGGAGCGGGAGGCCCGCGAGACGTTCCGGGTGGGGCTCGGGGTGCTGCTGGACGGAATCGAGGCGGCGCGCGCCGGACGGCCCTGACCGGGGCCAGGACCGCCCGGCGCGCCCATGCGGTGGCGGCGGCTACGGCTTGGGCAGCGCGCAGCCCTCGCGGTCGAGGTCGATCTTGTTGCCGGTCCCGATGCACGGGACCATGGTGTACGTCTGCTGGGCGTAGTTGATGCCCTCGCGGACGGTCACGTTGCCGTTCTCGTCGACCTCGCACGGGTTGTTGTCCGTGCACTCCTGGCCGTTCTCGTTGCCGGTGTTGTTGACGGCGACCACCTTGCCGGTGGCGTCGTCGATCACCGGCGAGCCGGACGTACCGCCGATGGTCTGGCACTCCGGGGTGTAGCGGACCGAGTCCTTCCAGGTCCACCGGCCTTCCTTGAGCTGGTGGACGAAGCCGTCGATGTCGCAGCTGTAGGTGCGCTTCCAGTAGCCGGAGGCGACCGTGATGGCGGTGCCCGCCGTCGGGTGGGCGGTCTCCAGCTCCAGCGCCTGGATGCCGTAGCTGTCCTCGATCTGCTGGTAGGTGCTGGTGAGTTCGTAGAGCGAGAGATCGGTGTCGGTCATGGTGCCGTAGGCGATCTTGCTCGCCCGCAGCGTGCCGACCCCGCTGCCCGAGGCGTTGAGCAGGGTGAACGTCCGGGAGGACGGCTGGTCGATGACGACCTCGCCGGGGCCCGGGAAGCCGGACTCCATGCAGTGCCCGTTGGAGAGCACGAGGGCGGGGTCGGTGGGGGCGGAGTCCGGCGAACGGACCACGGAGCCCGAACAGTTGCTGAGCGCGACGGTCCCGGCGAAGGTCACGGCCTTCGCCTCGGGGGCGGTCTCCTGCGCCTGGGTCTGCGTCCGGTCCTGCGGTGCGGGTTCGGCTGCGACGGCGGGCGCGACACCCGCTCCCAGGAGCAGGGCAGCAAGAAACGCACCGACGAGAGGCTTGTTCATGTGGGGGGTACCTCCAGTGATGCCAAGGGCCGGAGATCTTCCGGCTTTTGACATGCGCATGTTGGCGCAGATGCCAGGCCATCACAAGGGGTCAATTCCGGCCGCGGCTCCGGCGGCCGCCGGCTCAGCCCCGCACGGGCTCGGCGGCGGCCTCCGCGCCGGGCTCCGCCTCGCCCGGCTCCTCCGCGCCCCGGTGGACATGGGCGCGCCCCCACGCCCCCAGCGGTTCCAGGGCCGCGTTCAGCGAGAGGCCCAGCGGGGTCAGCGAATACTCCACGCGCGGCGGCACCTCGGCGTACACCTCGCGGTGCGCGATGCCGTCGTCCTCCAGCTCCTTGAAGTGCGAGCTGAGCACCTTCTCGGTCACTCCGGGCACGGCCCGGCGCAGCTCACCGAAGCGGCAGGTCTTCTCGTTCAGCGCCCACAGGATGAGCACCTTCCACTTGCCGCCGATCACCTCCATCGCCGCGTCGATCCCGCAGACGAACGTCCCCGGCCGCCGTACGATCCGCGTCATCGTCCGTCCACCCCTCCCCGCCTGCTCGCTATCCACGAGGTAACCACCCACTCCGGAGTGCGTACTTGTTGCCGCCGGAGCCTTCGACCAGCCTAATCGCCATGTCCGACAACACCGTTGCTTCCGCCGCACCCGCCCCTCTCACCCTGCTCGGCCTCGGTTCGATGGGCGCCGCGCTCGCCCGCACCTGGCTCGCCGCCGGGCACCCCCTGACCGTCTGGAACCGCAGCCCCGGCAAGGCCGCCGAACTCGCCGCCGCCGGGGCGCGGGTGGCCGCGACGGCGGCAGAGGCGGTGGCCGCGAGCCCGCTCGTCGTGACCTGTCTGCTGGACGACGCCTCGGTCCGCGAGGCGCTGGCGGAGGCCGACCTCACGGGCAAGGACCTGGTCGACCTCACCACCTCGACCCCGGCCGAGTCGCGGTCCCGGGCGGCCTGGGCGAACGAGCGCGGCGCCCGCTTCCTGGACGGCGGGATCATGGCCGTACCGCCGATGATCGGGGTGCCGGAGGCCGGGGGCTATGTCTTCTACAGCGGCTCCCGCGAGGTCTTCGACGCCCACCGCGCGGTGCTGGCCGTGCCCGTCGCCACCCGGTACGTCGGCGCCGACCCGGGTTTCGCCGCGCTCCACGATGTGGCGCTGCTCAGCGCGATGACCGCCATGTTCGCCGGGGCCCGGCACGCGGCGGCGCTGGTGGCGGACGCGGGGATCGACCAGGAGGAGTTCGGCACGCTGGTCGCGGAGTGGCTCACGGCGATGGCCCCGGCGACAGCGGCGTACGCGGGCGGGCCCGTGCCCGACGCCCCGACCAGCGCGGCCGTGGCGGAGGCGGGGGACGCGGCGCTGCTCCGTACGGCGGAGGAACAGGGCGTCGGGACGGCGCTGCTGGTCGCGTCGGCGGGGGCGATGACCGGCATGTGACGGTCATCCTCACGCGCCGGGCGGACCGAGGCACGCGACGGACCCGGCACGCCCTTCCGCCCCGGGCCTGTCCGGGTCAGGCTTCCGCCTCCGTCGCCGCGGTCTCCTTGGCGTACGTCACGGCCTGGAGCAGCGTCAGTCCGGGCTCGGCCCGCCGCAGGAGCCTTATCGCCTCCAGGGAGTCCGCCGGGCCCTCGTGCCCGGCGGCGTCGAGCCGCTGACGCACCCATCGGCCGCGCAGCTCCGCGTCCGGGCGCCCGGCGGACTCCTCGGCCAGCGCGAGGGCACGCTCCAGCCCGGGGCGCTCGGCGTCCGGGGCGCTCTCCAGCGCGCTCCGCAGCGCGGCGACGAGATCGGGGGCGTCGCGGACGACGAGAACGGCGAGGGGCTGGGGCTTCCGGAACAGGCTCATGATCCACTGCTACCCGGGCCGGCCCGGCTCGCACAAAAGTTGAGCAAGATCTGAGCCCCCGCCCGGACCGGGACCTCGCGGGCCTCCGCCTCGGTCGTTCCGGGCCTCGGTCCCGGGCCTCGGTCCCGGGCCTCCGTCCTGCGACCGAGGCCCTTCGGTCGCGCACGTCGGTCCGCAGCCCGAGGCGCGCCCGTACCCCGGCTGCGTACGGTCGGCGTATGACACTCGACCTCGACGCGTACTTCGCCCGCATCGGCTGGACCGGGGAGCCCCGCCCCACCCTGGAGGTGCTGCGGTCCCTGCATCGGGCCCACCTGTTCGGCATCCCGTTCGAGAACCTGGACGCCGTCCTCGGCTCCGCCCCGTCCCTGGCGATCGACGACCTGGAGGCGAAACTCGTACGCAGCGAGCGCGGCGGATACTGCTACGAGCACAACACCCTCTTCTCCACCGTCCTGCGGCAGCTCGGCTTCCCCGTGACGCTGCTGGTGGCCCGGGTGCTGCTGGGCGCGGCTCCGGGCGACATCCGGCCGCGTACGCACATGCTCATGCAGGTGGACGTGGAGGGCGAGCCGCACCCCTGTCTGGCGGACGTCGGCTTCGGGGCGACCGGCGCCCTGGTGGAGCCGATCCCGCTGGTGGAGGGCGCGGAGGTCTTCGACGGCCCGCGCCACCACCGGCTCGTGCATGTGGCGCACGACGGGCCGCTGCCGATGTGGGAGCTCCAGGCGGAGAAGGGCGGCGCGTGGGAGTCGCAGTACGCGTTCACCCTGGAGCCGTTCGAGGCGCCGGACTACGAGGTGATCAACTGGCACATCGCGACGCACCCGCGCTCGCCGTTCCGGCAGGCGGTGTACGCGCAGCGCACCCGGCCCGGGACGCATCTGCTGCTGGCCGGGCTGGATCTGGTGGAGACGGCCGACGACGGCACGGTCAAGGAGCGGACGCTGAAGGACGGCGACGAGGCGCTGCGGGTCCTGGCGGACGACTTCGGCATCCGGCTCCCGGAGGGCACGCGACTGCCGGAGTGACGGCTGCGGGCGGTCGCACAGTCCCCCGCGTGGCGCATCTCACCCGTCCCCGCCGCCCACGCCTCCTTTCCAAGCCGCGACGCCGCCCCGACCGGGAGATCCCACGGTCCGGGGCGGCGGCGGGCATGGCGATGGAAGACGGGGCGGGCCGAGGACGCGCCCCGGAGGGAGTGCGCCGGGAGCAATCCCCGCGCACCCCGCGAAACCCCGCCGTAAGCTCGCGGACATGCAGGTCATCCAGTCCACGAAGCTCGCCAATGTCTGTTACGAGATCCGGGGCCCCGTGCTGGAGGAGGCGATGCGGCTGGAAGCGGCCGGTCAGCGCATCCTCAAGCTGAACACGGGCAACCCGGCCGCGTTCGGGTTCGAGTGCCCGCCGGAGATTCTTGAGGACATCCTGCGCAACGTCGCGGGCGCGCACGGCTACGGCGACGCGAAGGGCCTGCTGTCCGCGCGCCGTGCGGTGATGCAGCACTACCAGACCAAGGGCATCGAGCTCGACGTCGAGGACATCTACCTGGGCAACGGCGTCTCCGAGCTGATCCAGATGTCGATGCAGGCGCTGCTGGACGACGGCGACGAGGTGCTCGTACCGGCTCCCGACTATCCGCTGTGGACCGCTTCGGTCTCGCTGGCGGGCGGCACGGCCGTGCACTACCGGTGCGACGAGCAGGCCGACTGGATGCCGGACCTCGCGGACATCGAGCGGAAGATCACCGACCGCACCAAGGCCCTGGTGATCATCAACCCGAACAACCCGACCGGTGCGGTGTACGACGACGAGATGCTGCGCGGTCTCACCGAGATCGCCCGCCGGCACAACCTGATCGTCTGCTCCGACGAGATCTACGACCGGATCCTGTACGACGGCGCGACCCACACCCCGACGGCGGCCCTCGCCCCCGACCTCATGGTGCTGACCTTCAACGGGCTCTCCAAGAACTACCGGGTGGCCGGCTACCGCTCCGGCTGGATGGCCGTCTGCGGCCCGAAGGCGCACGCCACCTCGTACATCGAGGGGCTGACGATCCTCGCCAACATGCGGCTCTGCGCCAACATGCCCTCGCAGCACGCGGTGGCCACCGCGCTCGGCGGGCGGCAGTCGATCGAGGACCTGGTGCTGCCGGGCGGCCGGATCCTGGAGCAGCGGAACACGGCGTACGACCTGCTGACCTCGATCCCCGGGGTGACCTGCGTGAAGCCGAAGGGGGCGCTGTATCTCTTCCCCCGGCTCGACCCCAAGGTCTACAAGATCAAGGACGACCGGCAGATGGTGCTGGACCTGCTGCGGGCCGAGAAGATCATGGTCGTGCAGGGCACCGGCTTCAACTGGCCCGAGCCCGATCACTTCCGGATCGTCACGCTGCCGACGGTCGAGGACCTGACCGACGCCGTGACCCGGATCGGCACCTTCCTGGACGGTTACGGACAGCCGTAGACCGATCACGCTTCCGGATCACAGACAACTTTAGACTCGTTCCAATGTAGGATGGTGGCACGCACCCTCGGGAGGCCATCCATGTACGAGCCGATCCGCAGCCCCTCGGTCCACACCCCGGCCGACGACGCGGGCTTTCCGCACCGCAGCCGTGAGGAGGAGCTGGACATCCAGCTCGCCGGGCACCTGGCCGCCCTCCTCGCGGTCACCGACGAACTGGGCCTGGGCACGGCGGGCGACCGTATCGCCGAGCAGGTGGCCCGGCTGCGCGGCGCCCCGCCCGCCCGGCACGCCGGTCTGACCTCCGCCGCCCCCGCCGACCTCCACCGCCGCGCCCACGCGCTCGCGGGCCGGGCCCTGCTGGTGGCCGCGTCCCGTGCCGACACGACCGCCGCCATCCTCTCCGCCGAGCGGATGGACGCCCACACCGCGGCCCTCGCCGCCCTCGCCGGCTCCGCTCCCTCCGAGCAGCTGGTCGGCGCCCACTGACGGCCCCGGTCCGCGCGCCTCGGAGGCGTGCGGACCGGGCGCCACGACCCCCGGGGCTCCCCGCCCCACCGCCGGTCCGCCACCGCCCCACCACCGGTCCGCTACCGCCCCGCTGCCGTTCCGTTGGCGTTCTGGGATGGCCCCTTCATCTGCCGTCCACCCGACTCGGCCCGGAATGTGGGTTTCCGCGAGCACGCTGCGCGGGTGAGACGCATCGTGGGAATCGTCCTGGCGGTCCTTCTGATCGCCGGTGTGGCAGCGGCCGTCGCCCTGGGCCGCGACAGCAAGGCCGGTGGGGACAGCGGCACGGCCGCCAAAACCGTGCGCGGGGTGATCGGATCGGAGAAGGCCGAGTTCTTCGCCGACCCCGACACCGTGAAAGCCCTCGCGGCCAAAGGGTTCACCGTCCGTACGGAGACCTCCGGGTCCTGGGCGATGGACCGACTGCCCCTGAAGGGCTACGACTTCGCCTTCCCCGGCTCCAAGGCCCCGGCCGACGAGCTGAGCCGGAGCGCCGGGGCCCGGGGCGGACCGCTGCGGCCGTTCTACTCGCCGCTCGTCGTGGTGGCCCACCGCAACGCCGCCGAAGTCCTCGCGGCCAACGGCCTGGCCCGCCTGCGGACGAACGGAACGGGCGACGCTGACGGCGCCTCCAAGTGGGCCACCCAGGGGACGCTGCTCATGGAGCCCTACCTGGCGGCGGCCGAGGACGACCGGACCTGGCAGCAGCTCAAGGGGGCTTCCGGGCATGCCGAGTTGAGCGGCACGGTGTTCATCACGAGCACCGACCCCGTCACCTCCAACTCCGGCGCCCTCTACCTCGCCGCCGCCTCGTACGTCGCCGACGGCGGCCGGGTGGCCGCGGACGCGCGGGCCGTCGAGCGCACCGCACCGCTGATGCGCAAGCTCGTCCAGGTGCAGGGCGCGCAGCAGACGAGCAGCGACGCGCCGTTCCGCGACTTCATCAGCGGGGTCGGCAATCCGCTCGTGCTGGTCTACGAGTCGCAGGTGGCCTCACTCCTGATGGGCAGTCAGCGACAGGAGGTCGGTGACCTCGTCGTCCTCTACCCGGACACCACGGTCTCCAGCGACCACACCCTCGTACCGCTGACGGACGAAGGCCGCGAGCTCGGCGAGCTGCTGTCCACCGACCCCGCGCTGCGGAAGCTGGCGGTACGCCACGGCTTCCGGCCGCAGGGCGCGGCGGCCGAGTTCACCGCCGCCACGGCCGGCCACACCGCCTACATCGACCAGCGGCTGACCGGCGTACGCCAGGCGCCCGTGCCCACCGCGGAGGTGCTGCGCTCGATGGCGCGGCAGGCACGCGGCTGACGACGCCCCGGCCCGCATCCAGCCCAGCTCCCCGCAGTCAGGAGACCTCCACCATGACCCAGCACCCCGGGCCCCCGGACCCCCGGAGGCCGTACGACCCGGCCACCACCCCGCTCGTGCTCACCCCGCCCGCACCCGTCGCCCCCGTCCGCGCCGAGCAGGCCACCGGGCTCGTCCCGGTCGCGGAAAACGTGCGCGCCGACATGCTGCGGCGGGCCGAGGAGTACGTCGACGGGCTCGCCGGACTCGACGCCCGCTCCCCCGAGTTCGGCGCCCGGGTCGCCGAGATCGCCGCGCTCGGGCAGGGCGACATCCGCGGCGCCGCCCAGCAGTCCAACCGGATGCTGGACCGTACCGTCCGCTCGCTGGCCTCCGGCGAGGGCGACGCCCCGGCCCGGGTGGGCTCCTCGCTGGTCGAGCTGCGCCGCACGGTGGAGGACCTCGACCCGCGCGACACCCCGGGGCGCGGGGCGCGGCGGCTGCTGTCGCGGCTGCCGGGCGGGCGCCGGCTGCGTGACCATGTCGCGAAGTACGCCTCCGCCAAGGGCACTCTGGACCGGATCGTGGGCTCGCTCCGCAGCGGGCAGGACGAACTCCAACGCGACAACGCGGTGTTGCAGACCGAGCGCACCCGCCTCTGGGAGACCATGGGCAAGTTGCAGGAGTACGAGGTCCTCACCGCGGCCCTCGCCGGCGTCGTGGAGCGGCGCGTCGCGGAGGCGGAGGCGGCGGGCGACCCGGTGCGGGCGGACGCGCTGCGGGCCGATGTCCTCTTCCCCGTACGGCAGAAGCACCAGGATCTGCTGACCCAGATCGCGGTCTGCGCCCAGGGGTATCTGGCGATGGACGTCGTGCGGCGCAACAACGACGAGCTGATCAAGGGCGTCGACCGGGCGGCCACCACCACCGTGTCCGCGCTGCGGATCGCGGTGATGCTGTCCTCGGCGCTGGAGAACCAGCGCCGGGTGACCGAGCAGGTGCAGGTGCTGCGTACGACCACCGAGGACCTGATCCGGGGCAACGCGGACATGCTCGCCACGCAGAGCGGGGAGATCCAGCGCATCGCGGCCGATCCGGCGGTCGGGGCCGAGACGCTGCGCACGGCGTTCGGCCAGATCTACGCCACGCTCGACGCCATCGATGCGTACAAGGCGCGGGCGACCGAGACGATGGCCGCCACCGTGGCGTCGCTGACCGCCGAACTCCAGGAAGCCGGGAACCGGTTGGAACGGGTCCGGGCGGCCGACACGGCGCTGGACGGGGGCCGCTCATGAGAGACCGCCGCGCCCCGCATGCCCGCCGACCGCCCCGCGCCCGCCGCGTGCTTCTCCCGCTGCTGGCCGCGGCCCTGCTGCTCCCGCTCGCCGCCTGTACGTCCGACCAGGGCACAGGGCAGGGTTCCGACGACGGGCGGGCGCGCACGGGGACGATCCGCGTGCTGGCCTCCAGCGAACTCAGCGATATGAAGCCCCTGTTGGAGAAGGCCCGGGAGGCGACCGGGATCACCGTGCGGCCCACCTGGTCGGGCACGCTGGACGCCGTCGAACGCCTGGCGTCCGGGGACGCGGACGGGTCGTTCGACGCGGTGTGGCTGTCGTCCAACGACTATCTGCGCCTCGACCCGGAGGCGGCCCGGCGGATCGCCTCCGAGACCCCGCTGATGGCGTCCCCGGTCGCCCTCGGCGTACGGCCCGCGACGGTGCGGCGGCTCGGCTGGGACGCCGAGGCGGTCAGCTGGGCGCAGGTCCACCGGGCGGTCGCGGCCGGGGACCTGACGTACGGGATGACCGACCCGAACCGCTCCAACTCCGGTTTCTCCGCGCTGATCTCCATCGCCTCCGGGCTCTCCGGCGCGCAGGCGGCGCTCACCGACGCCGATGTCCGCAGGGCCGGGCCGAAGCTGAAGGAGTTCTTCGCGGGGCAGCGGCTGACCTCCGGCTCCTCCGGCTGGCTGGCCGAGGCGTACGCGCGGCGCTCCACCGTGGACGCGCTGATCAACTACGAGTCGGTGCTGCTGTCGCTGAACCGGGACAGCGACGCCGGGCTGACCGTGATCCGCCCGCGCGACGGGGTGGTGACCGCCGACTACCCGCTGAGCGCGCTCACCGGCGCCACGCCGGAGGCCCGGGACGCCGTACGGACGCTGACCGAGCACTTCCGGTCAACCGCCGTGCAGCGGGAGATCACCGCGCTGACGCTGCGCCGCCCGGTCGTGGCCGCCGCGCGTCCCGCCGATCCGCTCGCGCCCGAGCAGCGTCGCGAACTGCCGTTCCCCGGTACGCGATCGGTGGCGGACGGGCTGCTGTCGTCGTACGAACACCGGCTGCGGCGCCCTTCGCGGACCGTGTACGTGCTGGACACCTCCGGGTCGATGAAGGGCGGGCGGCTCGCGCAGCTGAAATCCGCGCTGAACGGGCTGACCGGCGATTTCCGGGAGCGCGAACAGGTCACGCTGCTGCCGTTCGGATCCACCGTCAAACAGGTCCGCACGCACACCGTCGACCCTGCGGACCCGAAGGCGGGCCCGGCGGCGATCCGGGCGGACGCGGCCGCGCTGACCGCCGAGGGGGAGACCGCGATCTACTCGTCGCTCGCCGCCGCCTACGACCATCTGGGCCCCGACACCGAGTCCGCGTTCACCTCCATCGTGCTGATGACGGACGGCGAGAACACGGCGGGCCGGTCGGCGGCGGAGTTCGGGACGTTCTACCGGGCGCTGCCCGAGGCCAGGCGGGCCACCCCGGTGTTCCCGATCGTGTTCGGCGATTCCGACCGCTCGGAGCTGGAGGCGATCGCCGCACTGACCGGCGGCCGGCTCTTCGACGGGACGAAGGAGGAGGGCCCGGGCTCGCTGGACGGTGCGTTCGAGGAGATCCGTGGCTACCAGTGAGGACGGGGCGGCGAAGAGAACACCGGCCGCCGGTGACGAGGCCCGGGCGAACGGGAGTTCGGTGACGGGCAGGGTCCTCGGCTATCTGGAGTCGGCCCGGAATCTGACCGGGAGCGCGGCGGCCCTCGGCGGGCTGCTCCTCACCTTCGCCGGGTTCGCGGGCGCGTACTGGCCGGTGGTGGTCGGCGGGCTGTACGGGGCGGGCGCACTGCTCGCCCCGCCGCGCCGACCGCCCGCCCCCGCGTTCGAGGAGCCGTCGTCCCGGCTGGACGAGCTGCGGGCCGACCTGGTGACCCTGCGGGCGTACCTGGAGCGGGTGGAGCTGCCGTCGACCGCGGCGGAGCGGCTGGAGGCGCTGACCGGCCTGCTGGAGGGGCTGCTGGCACCGGGCTGGGTCTCGGAAGCGCTGGCGGAGGACCCGGAGGGCGTGCACGTCGTGGCGCGGGCGGTGCGCCGGGACGTTCCGGAGTCGGTCGACGCGTATCTGCGGACGCGGTGGTGGACGCGGCTCGCCCCGGGCGGGCGGGCCCCGGAGGAGGAGCTGGAGCGGCAGGTGACGCTGCTGCACGGGGAGGCGCAGGCCCTGGTGGACGGGTTGCGGGAGGCGGAGGAGCTGCGCCAGCGGTCGCACACGCGGTACCTGGAGGACCGGGGCTACGGCGCGGCACGCGCGGAGGAGCACCCAGGCTTCGGCGCGGCACGCGCGGAGGAGGACCGGGGCGGCTCCACGTATCCGGCGGACCGGGGCGGCACAGGAGCGGCGCGGGCGGAGACGGGGCGGCCCCCGGAACCGTGAGGGGGTTCCGGGGGCCGGGAGGGGTGTCCTTGGTCGGGAACAGGCCCTCCGGGGCTGTCGGCGACGACTGGCGCGACGACAGGCCCCGTACCGCGGCGGATCGTTCGGCCCCACAGGTCAGGGCGGATGTCCGACGGACCCGGCCGCGGAGATTCGGTGGGCGTGCCGGGATCAGCCCAGGCGCTCGACGAGCGCGTGGTACTCGTCCCACAGCTCCTTGGGCGTGTGGTCGCCGAAGGTGTTCAGGTGCTCGGGGACCAGGGAGGCCTCCTCGCGCCAGACCTTCTTGTCGACCGTGAGCAGGAAGTCGAGGTCGGCCTCGGAGAGGTCCAGGCCCTCGGTGTCCAGCGCACCCTTGGCCGGCAGGATGCCGATCGGGCTCTCGACGCCCTCGGCGGTGCCCTCCAGGCGCTCCACGATCCACTTCAGGACGCGGCTGTTCTCGCCGAAGCCGGGCCACACGAACTTGCCCGCGTCGTTCTTGCGGAACCAGTTCACGTAGTAGATCTTCGGCAGCTTGGCCTGGTCCTTGTCGGCGCCGACCTTGACCCAGTGGTTCATGTAGTCGCCCATGTTGTAGCCGCAGAACGGCAGCATGGCGAACGGGTCGCGGCGGAGCTCGCCGACCTTGCCCTCGGCGGCGGCGGTCTTCTCGGAGGCGACATTGGCGCCGAGGAAGACGCCGTGCTGCCAGTCGAAGGACTCGGTGACCAGCGGGACGGCGGAGGCGCGGCGGCCGCCGAAGAGGATCGCGGAGATCGGCACGCCCTTGGGGTCCTCCCACTCGGGCGCGATGATCGGGCACTGTCCGGCGGGGACGGTGAAGCGGGCGTTGGGGTGGGCGGCGGGCGTGCCGGACTCGGGGGTCCAGTCGTTGCCCTTCCAGTCGGTGAGGTGCGCGGGCGCCTCCTCGGTCATACCCTCCCACCACACGTCGCCGTCATCCGTCAGCGCCACGTTGGTGAAGACGGAGTTGCCCCACATGGTCTTCATGGCGTTGGCGTTGGTGTGCTCGCCGGTGCCGGGCGCGACGCCGAAGAAGCCGGCCTCGGGGTTGATGGCGTAGAGGCGGCCGTCCTCGCCGAACCGCATCCAGGCGATGTCGTCGCCGATGGTCTCCACGGTCCAGCCGGGGATGGTCGGCTCCAGCATGGCCAGGTTCGTCTTCCCGCAGGCGGACGGGAAGGCAGCGGCCACGTACTTCGACTCACCACGCGGCGGCGTGAGCTTCAGGATGAGCATGTGCTCGGCGAGCCAGCCCTCGTCGCGGGCCATGACGGAGGCGATGCGCAGGGCGTAGCACTTCTTGCCGAGCAGGGCGTTGCCGCCGTAGCCGGAGCCGTACGACCAGATCTCGCGGTCCTCGGGGAAGTGCGAGATGTACTTGGTGGTGTTGCAGGGCCACGGGACGTCCTCCTGGCCCTCCTCCAGGGGTGCGCCCAGGGTGTGGACGGCCTTCACGAAGAAGCCGTCGGTGCCCAGCTCGTCCAGGACCGCCTGGCCCATGCGGGTCATGGTGCGCATGGCGACGGCGACGTACGCCGAGTCGGTGATCTCGACGCCGATGGCGGAGAGCGGGGAGCCGACGGGGCCCATGCAGAAGGGCACGACGTACATGGTGCGACCGCGCATGGAGCCGCGGAAGATGCCGTTCTCCCCGGTGAAGATCTCCCGCATCTCGGCGGGGTCCTTCCAGTGGTTGGTCGGACCCGCGTCCTTCTCCTCCTTGGAGCAGATGAACGTACGGTCCTCGACGCGGGCGACGTCGCTCGGGTCGGACGCGGCGTAGTACGAGTTCGGCCGCTTGATCTCGTCCAGCTTGGTGAACGTGCCCTTGGCGACGAGCTCCCCGCACAGGCGCTCGTACTCGGCCTCGGAGCCGTCGCACCAGACCACCTGGTCCGGCTGGGTGATGGCTGCGATCTCGTCGACCCAGGAGATCAGCTCCTGGTGGTGGGTGGGGACAGTGAGGGGAGCCGCGATG
The DNA here is from genome assembly GCF_001687325.1 of Streptomyces sp. PTY087I2. Taxonomy (GTDB): domain Bacteria; phylum Actinomycetota; class Actinomycetes; order Streptomycetales; family Streptomycetaceae; genus Streptomyces. Next base: position 55,448 of record NZ_LZRD01000021.1, read on the forward strand.
TCGCGCGCCACGATCGCTCCTTGAAGAGGGTGTGTGTTGTCAGGTGCCCCGTGGGGGCTGCGACCCGGATGCTTCGTACCCTTCGATCCCCTGGCGCTCATCCGGTGCCGACCGCACTCATTTGATCATCCGACCGTTTCGCCCATCTGTCCAGGGGGCCTCACACGTGAGCATTGCCACTCATGTGCGCCCCATAACCACTACCTACGGTGGCGTAGGTAGCATGCGGGCATGACTGACGCAGCCGCCGACGCCACGACCCCGGCCCCTGTCGCACTCGACCCCACCCCCGTCAAACCGCGGATGCGCGGCTGGCTGCACGCCGGAATGTTCCCGGCGGTCCTGGTGGCCGGGATAACCCTGATCGCGCTGACCGACAGCACGACGGGCCGGATCGCCTGTGCCGTCTACGTCCTCAGCGCCTGCCTGCTGTTCGGCATCAGCGCGGTCTACCACCGCGGCACCTGGGGGCCGCGCGGCGAGGCGGTGCTGCGCCGCCTGGACCACGCGAACATCTTCCTGATCATCGCGGGCACCTACACCCCGCTGACGCTGCTCCTGCTCCCCGAGTCGACGGCCCGCCCCCTGCTGTGGGCGGTCTGGGCGGCCGCGGTGGCGGGCATCGCGTTCCGGGTGTTCTGGGTCGGCGCGCCGCGCTGGCTCTACACCCCGTGCTACATCGCGATGGGCTGGGCGGCGGTGTTCTTCCTGCCGGACTTCATGCGGGCGGGCGGCATCGCGGTCCTGGTCCTGGTGATCGTGGGCGGGGTGCTCTACAGCGCGGGCGGCGTGATCTACGGCATGAAGAAGCCGAACCCGTCGCCGCGCTGGTTCGGCTTCCACGAGGTCTTCCACTCGCTGACGCTGGCGGCGTTCATCGCGCACTATGTGGGCATCTCGCTGGTGGCGTACCAGCACGGATAGACGCTAACGGGGTTACGCACGAGGGGCCGGCCGCACGAGACGACCGGCCCCTCACCGCTGTCCGCGGGCGTCACCCGCCCAGCTTGGCCGCCAACTCCCCCGCATCCGTCGTCGGCGCGTCGCAGACGAAGTGGCGGCAGACGTACGCGGTCGGCGCGCCGCCCACCAGCGGCCGGTCCACCAGCAGCGAGAACTCGGCCCCGGCGCCCGGCCCCTCCCCGGCCGCGACCACCGCGCCCGGGGCTCGCCCGAGCAGGGCCGTACGGTGCAGCTCACCGCCGACGGGTCCGGCCACGGCGACTTCGCGGGGCCCGTCGAGCAGCGCCTCGGCCACGGCGAGGCCCCAGCCGACGAACCGGGGGACGCGCGGCCCCAGCGCCTTCACCACACCGAGCGCGCCCTCGGCTGCGGTGCGATGGGCCTCGGACCCGGTGTAGGCGGCGTACGAGAGCAGCGCACCGGCGGCGGCGGTCCACCCGGACGGGGTGGCGCTGTCGGTCGGATCCTGGGGCCGCCGGATGAGCTGCTCGGCGTCATGGGCGGTGTCGTACAACTGTCCGCCCTCGCCCGTGAACTGCTCCAGGACGATGTCCAGCAGAAACCCGGCGAACTCCAGCCAGGCGCCCTCCCCGGTCACCGCCGCCAGCGCGAGGAAGCCCTCGGCGACATCGCCGTAGTCCTCCAGCACTCCGGCGTTGTCCCCGGCGCGCCCGTCCTTGGAGGTACGGGTCAGCCGGGCGACGTCGCCCAGATGCACCCGGACGAGCAGATCGGCGGCCTCGGTGGCCCGCTCCACGAGGTCGGGCCGGTCGAAGAAGGCGCCGGTCTCGGCAAGGGCGGCAATAGCAAGCCCGTTCCAGGCGGCGACGACCTTGTCGTCCCGCCCCGGGTGCGGCCGCTCGTCACGGGCGGCCAGCAGCCGCGCCCGTACGCCGGCGACGCGGGCGGCATCGACGGGCCCCGCGTCCCCCGGCAGCCGGAGCACGGAGGCCCCTTCCTCGAAGGTCCCGTCCTCGGTCACCCCGAAATAAGCTGCGGCGAAGGCGGCATCGTCCTCCCCGAGCACCTCACGCAACTGCGCGGGCGTCCACACGTAATAGGCGCCCTCGACATGCTTGCCGTCCGCGTCCTCGCTGTCGGCATCCAGCGCGGAGGCGAACCCGCCCTCGGCGGTCCGCAGTTCCCGCACCATGAAGTCGGCGGTCTCCAGAGCGATCCGCCGGGCCTCGTCGGACCCGGTGGTACGCCAGAGATGGGCGTAGACACGGCACAGCAGAGCGTTGTCGTACAGCATCTTCTCGAAGTGCGGCACGATCCACTCCCGGTCCACGGAGTACCGCGCGAACCCGCCGCCGAGCTGGTCGTAGATCCCGCCGCGGGCCATCGCCGTACAGGTGTCGGCGGCCATCTGAAGGGCCCCTTCGGCCCCCGTACGGGCGTAATGCCGCAGCAGGAACTCGATGGCCATGGACGGCGGGAACTTGGGCGCACCCCCGAACCCGCCGTACTGCTCGTCGTACTCCCGGGTCAGCCCGAGCAGAGCCTGAGCGACCTCCGACTCCCCCGGCACCCCGTCCCCACCGTGAACCAGCGACCGCCCCGCAAGATCACCGACGATCCGCCCGGCAACTTCGGCAACCTCGTCCCTGCGGTCGGCCCAGGCAGCGGTGACCCCTTCCAGAACCTGCTGAAAGGAGGGCGAGCCGTGCCGGGGCTCGGGCGGGAAGTAGGTCCCGAAGTAGAAGGGTTCGGCATCCGGCGTGAGAAACACGGTCATCGGCCACCCGCCGTGCCCGGTGGCGGCCTGAACGGCCTCCATGTACACGGCGTCGACGTCGGGCCGCTCCTCCCGGTCGACCTTCACGGGCACGAAGTGCGCGTTGAGGTAGGCGGCGATGTCGTCGTCCTCGAACGATTCGTGCGCCATGACGTGGCACCAGTGGCAGCTGGCATACCCGACGCTGAGCAGCACGGGCACATCCCGCTTCCTGGCCTCCTCGAACGCCTCGGGCGACCAGGGCCACCAGTCGACGGGATTGTCGGCGTGCTGGAGGAGATACGGCGAGGTGGTCTGCGCAAGTCGGTTGGCCATGCCCCAATCCTCGCGCACCGGTCCCCGCGACGAGGGTGCGCCACGGGGCGGGGCGGGAACGGGCAGGTGGGGCGGGTGGGCGCTGCCGGAGCCGAGCAGTCCGGCATCGGCGGACAATAGGCGACCCCAGCAGCACCAGCTCCTGGAGGAGGTACACCGTGACCACCGACAGGGTGGTGCCCGGCGAGGAATCGCCCGCGGCAGCGCGTGGTCGAGACTTCGCAGACGTCACTGGCCCGCGGCAGGCCGATCGCGTCATTGAAGGCCTCGCCACGGTCGTGCCCGCCCTGCCCGTCGTCCTCCCAGCAACACACCAGGCACGTCTCATTCGCCCCGCGTGTTTCCATGGTCAGGTAGCCGCGGCACGGGCAGGCATACGGCCACTCTCTGCCCCGAGCACGATGTTGGACCTCTGCGGGTTGGCGCCCTGATCGTCGCTGGTCACGCTGCCACAGGTAGCAGCATTCACCGAAGATCAGCACAGTCAGAGGTTGAACGCCACCATGAAATATGCACGGCACTCTTGTGCCAGGGTTGCGGAGGCGCTGCCACCACAGCCATCCGGCCCTTCGCGCTCCCACCGGCCGACCTGACCACCTGCATCGCAGAGGTCTCTCGGGTCGATCCCGCCTGCCGGGTGTTCCGGCTGTCGCCACCGAGCGGGAGTTCAAAGCCGCTCGTCGCGCGCTGTTCGGGGACGAGAACGCCCAGCATGTCGATCGGGGCGCTTGTCCTGGTGTCTGCCTGACCGTCGTCGAAGCTGTGCGCGGAGCGACGTACGCCGTCGGGTGCAGGCGGACGCCGTCGGGGACCAGGGCGCGCGGCCCGGTCGACACGACGGTTATCGGCCAGCCCGAAAGCCGCCGATGTGACCGACAACCGTACGGGCGCGTTCACCCCGCCGCATCAGGGCCGTCGTGGGCTCGGCACCGGAGACCGAGATCCACCAGCAGTTGCGCGCAGATCGCCACCTGATGAAATAACCCACCTACACGTTCACGGGAATTAATTTCGGCCAATCCCCGATGGCATGTTTACGATGCCACCCAGAATCACTCAGTCCACATAAATGGCGATCCTGTAAAGTGATCCAGCTCACAAAGTTGAGGGATTGACCCGGCCATTTCTGTGACCCTATGTTGATTTGCGTTCACTAATTCACGGAGGGAGGTGTTTACAAATGTCGGACAAGGACTTCATCGCTTCGCGCGACGAGAAGAAGGCGACGACCAAGTGGGAGGCCTGACAACAGGGCCACCACCGAGTGCCGCCGCCCGTCGAACCGGGCGGCGGCACCCCTCCCCCTTCCACGCTTTCGCGAGAGAGCCTCCACCAGATAGGTCCGCCGCTTTGAATTCCGATGCATTCGACGTACGGGTGGAAAAAGGGATCTCCCAGGCTCGCGACATCGCCCGGAGCGGAGAGGTGGGCGCCTTGTGCGCCATGGCGCGCGAGCATCGCGACTGGCCCGTGCGCGCCGGGTGCATCGAGCTCCTGGGAGAGTATTTCTCGGATGTCGAGGAAGCCAGGGAAGCCATCGCCTACGGCACCCACGACCCCGTGGACCAGGTGGCGTTCACAGCGATCCGCACAGCGGGGGAACGGCGGGTCGACACCGCGATACGCGACCTGATCGGGATCGCCGGATGGCCCAGCCGGATCACGCGTGAGCACACCAGCAAACCGGTGGGGTTCGGCGCCGCCTACACGAAGCGGGCGCTGCTCTCCATCTTCGGGTCGGAGGATCCCGACACGCTGCGCCGGCTGGAGGACGAGCACTTCGCCGGTCTGCGCCGGAAAGTGGCGGCCGAGACGCGGCAGCGGAACCACGACGACGTCGTGCACGTGCCCGGCGGTCCCTTCATCGCCGGCGCCTCGCAGGAGCACATCGACCTGGTGCACCAGCAGGTCGGCTCCTTCCAGATGAACGACCAGGACAATCCCCTGCGCGTCGTCGAGCTCCCGTCGTTCACCATCGACCGGACCGCCGTGACGAACCGGCGCTACGCGGAATTCCTCGCCGCGGCGGACGGCACGGACCGGTTCGACCACCCCGATCAGCCGGTCGGTCACGACCACACGCCCGCCCACTGGCACGACCCGCGCTTCAACGGCCCCGACCTGCCGGTCGTGGGCGTCGACTGGTACGACGCCTGGGCCTTCGCCTCCTGGGCCGGCGGGCGCCTGCCCAGCGAGGACGAGTGGGAGAAGGCCGCGCGCGGCACGGACGCCCGGGTCTTCCCCTGGGGGGACGAGTGGGACGCGGCGAACGCCAACGAGGTCTCCCGGGCCTTCGGCGTACTGCCCAAGGACCGCCTGGAACTCGAACAACTGCTGGAAGCCGCGCATATGGACCCCCCGAAGAGCCCGGTGCTCGCCGCGGACTCGCTCCCGGGCAGCGCAAGCCCCTACGGAGCTCTCAACCTCTCCGGTAACGTCTGGGAGATGACATCCACGAATTTCTACACAAGGGAGGAGATGGACCCCTTCTTCAAGACGCGGAAGCCGATCGAGTTCATGAATAGAAGGGATGCCTTCTACGCCCTCCGCGGCGGAACATGGACTTCGCCCGCAGTCTGCCTGGCAACGTATTACCGAGGAAAAGACCTGCTCACCGACCGGCACAACGAAATCGGGTTCCGTTGCGTGTATTCGAGCTAGCTCCCCAAACCGCGACGAAGGGCTTCACCCCGTGCCGACCGTGAAATACAAGCGCCGCGCGGACGGTTTCGGAGAACTGACCGGTGCACCGTTCAGCGTGGACGAATTCCTCCTCCAGCCGCTGGTCGCCAGGATCGCCACAGGGAATCTCGTGGTACGGCCGACCTGGTATCTGTGGGAGGACGAGTCCTTCTGGGTCTTCAGCGGCGCGTGGTCCCGCATGGCGAAACGACTCCGTGCCGACCCGAGATTCGAACTCGTCGTCGACAGCTGCGACCCGCGTACCGGAGAAGTGCGTCAGGTCATCGGCCGCGGGCAGGGTGCGGTCGTGGAGTTCGACACCGATCGCGGACGCCGCAAACTGACCCGCTACCTGGGACCCGACGAGAGCCTGTGGGACGCCCGGTTCGCCATCCGGGGCACGGTCGAGGACATCTGGTGGATACGGCTGACCCCGGACACGCTCTGGGTCTCCGACCAGTCCTTCCGCCCCTCGATCGACCACCCGTGACCGCCGCCCGCAGCGGTGCCGCTACACGCAAGGGACATGCAAGATGTCGCAGCCTGCCACGCCGGAGTGGTCCTACGTCCAGGCGTTGAAGAACCCCCGGCTGGCTCTCTTCCTGGGCGGTGTGGCCTTCTCCGGTATCGGCGACGGCATGCTCATCGCCGCGATCCCCCTGTTGGCCATGAAGATTCACGGCGACCTGCCGGTGGCCATCGCCGTGTCGCTCGCGGCAGCCGCGCCCTTCGTCTCCTCCACCCTCGTCGCCCTCCCCTTCAGCCTCGGCACCCGGCGCTTTCCGGTGCGGGGCGGGCTGGTCTCCGACTGCCTGCTGCGCGGGGCCGCGCTCGCCGCCGCCGGGCTGGCGGCCGTCAGCGAGAACCTGACGATCTTCGCGCTCATCGGCGCGTTGTTCGTCGGGTCCTGCCTGCGTTCCGTCGGCACGCCCGCGACGAGGCTCGCCGCGCTCGGTATGGCGCCGAGCCACGGCCGGTTCGCCGTCAACGGACTGCTGGCCACGGTCCGGCAGTTCACGCTGTACGTGGTGGGCCCCGCCATCGGCGGACTGATCGCCGGCTTCGCCAGCCCGGAGTGGGCGTTGGTGGTCGACGGCGCGACGTTCCTGCCGCTGCTGCTCGCCACGCTTCTGGTCGTGCCCCGTTCTCCCTCGACGCGCAGGGAGGCGAAGGAGAACGAGTCCGGGCTGAAGGTGATGCGCAGGCTCCCGGTCGCCTGGCGGCTGCTGATCGTCGTCTTCTTCTTCAACCTGCTGTACATGCCGGTGGAAGTCGCGTTGCCCCTGCTGGTCAACGGCCCGCTCGGCGGCGACGGCAAGGCCCTCGGCGTCGTATGGACCCTCTTCGGGGCCGGCGCCCTGCTGGGCGCACTGGCGACGAACTTCCTGCGGTCCGTGCCTCAGGTTCCCCTGATGATGGGCATCATCGCCTCCTGGGGAGCCACCACGGTCGGGCTGGCGCTCAGTCAGAACGTGGCGTCGGCGGCCGTCGCCTTCTTCGTCGGCGGCGTGGTCTACGCGCCGTTCACGCCGGTGGCGTACTCCTACCTGCACACCTTCCTCTCGGAGAAGGACGAGCAGCCCGTCCTGACCCTCTGGTCCACGGTCTCCACGCTGGCCGCGCCCATCGGCCTGCTGGCGGCAGGCCCGCTCGTCCACGCCCTCGGCGGCCGTGGGGCCGTCTTCCTGTCGGCGTTCCTCATCCTGGCGCTCGCGCTCGGAATGACGCGGATGCGGCCGATGGCACCACCTGAGGACCCGCCCCCGGCCGCACCGGCCGTCCAACTCGGTAAGCACCAGCAGAACAGGGAGACGTGATGGGTTACGACATCGCCGCGTACGGGGACAAGCGGCCGGACTACGACACGATGCTGTGGGAGCTCCGGCAGGACGAGGCCGAGGCGAGCGCCTTCCTCGCCGGCCTCGCCACGGACGGCCGGGCCCTGGAGCTCGGGATCGGGACCGGGCGGGTGGCACTGCCGCTGGCGCGCCACGGGGTGTCGGTCACCGGCATCGAAGGCTCCTCGTCGATGGTCGACCAGCTGAAACGGAAGATCGCCGACGAGAGCGTCGACGTCGTCGTCGGTGACTTCGCCGACGTGGCCGTCGACCAGACCTTCGACCTCGTCTACTGCATCAGCGAGACGTTCTTCCTCCTGCCGACCCAGGAAAGCCAGATCGCGTGTGTACGCAACGTGGCGGAACGGCTGACGAGCGGGGGGCAGTTCGTCGTCCAGGCCACCGTTCCCCAGCACGGGCTCTTCTGCAAGAAGGAGAGCACCCACACCCGTCACGTGGGCGAGGGAAGCGCGGTGGTCACCGCCCGGCGGCACAACCGCGCGGAACAGCGGGTCGACGTGCAGAACATCGTGTTCGACAGCGAGGGCAACACGTTCCACCCGCTGCACTACCGCTACGTATGGCCGTCCGAACTGGACCTGATGGCGAGGCTGGCAGGACTCGGCCTGGTCTCCCGCACGGGCGACTGGAACGGCTCCGGCTACGACGCTTCGGGGGGATACGTCGCGGTGTACCGAAAGCCGTGACCTCGAAGGGACGTCCCGCGCCCGGAGGGACTTCGCGTGCCCCGGAGGGACGTCCCGTGACCCGAAACCGTCGGTGACGAAACAGAGGATGACATGGAATCCGTTCTGCCCAGGCTCCCCTTCCAGCGGCGCGGGATATTCGACGTTCCCGGAGAACTCCGCGAGATGCAGCGCGGCGGGGACCTGGTCAAGGTGCTCACCGCGGCGGGGGACGAGGCGTGGCTGGTCACCCGCTACGAGGAGGTGCGGAGCCTGCTCGCGGACGCGCGGCTCGGCCGTTCCCACCCCGCCCCGCGGGACGCGGCCCGCCTCGGCAACTCGGCGCTCAGCACCGCGGGCCCGGTCGGGAGCTACGCGTCGGAGCAGGAGGACCACGCCCGCTACCGGCGCAGGCTGACTCCGGCGTTCTCCGCGAAGCGCATGCGGCTGCTGCGGGAGAGCACCGAGGAGGTCATCCGGGAGACCCTGGACGCGATGTCCGGGCTCGCCTCTCCCGTCGATCTCCACCAGGTCTTCTCCATGCCCGTCTCGCTGCACGTCATCTGCCGGCTCCTGGGCGTTCCCTACGAGGACCACGACCGCTTCCGTGCGTGGTTCGAAGGGCTGGCCGGCATGGCGGACCTCCAGAAGTCCTCGGAGGCGCGGCAGGCCATGGGCGCATACATGGCCGCGCTGGCGGAGCGCAAGCGCGGCCACCCCGGCGAGGACCTCATCAGCGATCTGGTCCACTCGGGGGACATGACGATCGGGTCCCACGCACCGGGGAGCGAGGCGGCCCTGGACGACCTCTCCTACGTGGCCGCCTCCCTCCTCTTCGCCGGATACCGGACCACCGCGATCAAGATCGATTACGGTGCGGTGCTCCTGCTCGCCGACGAGGGGCAGCGAGCCGCCCTGCGGGCCGAGCCCGCGCTCGCCGAGACCGCGGTGGAGGAGGTCCTGCGGCTGTCGTCACCGGACCACCCTCTTCTCCGGTACGCCCGCGAGGACCTGGTCATCGCCGGCACGGCCGTGCGGGCCGGCGAAGCCGTGCTCCTCTCCACGCTCGTCGCCAACCGCGACCCGTCGGTCTTCCCGGAACCGGACGCGTTCGACATCGCGCGGGACCCCAATCCACACCTGTCCTTCGGGCACGGCCCCCGGCTCTGCATCGGCACCACGCTCGCCCGCATCGAGATCGCCGCGGCGCTCAGGATGCTGTTCGAGCGCTTCCCCTCGCTCCGCCTCTCCGTTCCGCACGAAGAACTCACCCGGCGGACGGACATGATGATGGGAGGCCTCTCGCGGGTTCCGGTCGAGTGGTGAGCGGCGTACGGGCAGAGACATCCGGCGAGTGGGGAGTGGAACGTGTCAACAGCGGTTCTCGTCATGGGCTGTGGCCTCAGGTCAGGACATGGACGTGATCAGATGCGGCTCCTGCACGAGCAGGCGCGGCGCAGAGGACTGGAACTGATCGGGGCGGAGAAGCCCGCGAACCTGTCGTTCGCCGACGCGTCGAAGTTCTCCGCCCTCGTTCCGTGCGACGTGGAGGACGCGGCGGCCGCCGTGGCCACGATGACGTCGGTGGACGCCGAAGTCGCCGGGGTGCTGGCGTTCCGCGACCTGTGCGTCGAACCCCTCGCGGCAGTGGCCCGGGCACTGGGGATACCGGCGATCAGCCCGTCGGCGGCCAGGACCACCCGGAACAAGGACCTGAGCCGGGAACGTCTGCGGGAAGCCGGTCTGCCGCAGCCCGCCTCCGCGCTCGTCCGGAACGTGACGGAGGCCCGGGAGTTCCTCGACTCCACGCCTCCGGGCCCCTGGATCGTCAAACCACGCGACGGCATGGGGAGCGCGCAGGTCGATCTCGTCCGCTCGGCGGCCGATCTGGAGCAGGCGTTCTCCGGCCGCCCGCACGGCTCGCCCGCCCTGATCGAAGAGTTCGTACCCGGTCCGGAGTTCTCCGCCGACGGAGTGGTGGTGGGCGGTGTTCCCGTCATCACCGCACTGGCCCAGAAGTCTCTGGGCCCCTGTTTCGTGGAGACCGGTCATCGCGTTCCCGCGGACCTCTCCGATGCGCAGGTCGCCCTGGTGGACGAGCAGATGAGAGTGGCTCTGCCCGCGGTGGGCCTCGACCGGGGCCTGTTCCACGTCGAGTTCTGGACGCATGACACAGGAGTCGTTCTCGGCGAGATCCACGCCAGGCCGGGCGGCGCGTTCATCCCGACGATGGCCGAGTACGCGCGGCCCGGACTGGAGATGTACGGGCTCTACCTCGACGACGTGCTGGGACGGCCGTCCCGGCCGATTCCGCCCACCACCCGCAGTGCGGGCATGCGCCACCTGATCGTCCAGCCTCCCGGGCGGCTCGTCTCGGTCTCCGGCTGGGACGCGGCGGTGGCCGTCGACGAGTGTGTGGCGTCGGGCCTGCTGGTGGGGCCGGGCGACCGGATCGGCCCCGTCACCTGGTCCGCCGACCGGCACGGCTTCGTCGTGGTCGAAGGGGCCTCGGGAGCCGAGGTGGACGCCTGCCTCGACCGGATCGAGAACGGCATCGGCTTCGAGGTGACCCAGGACGGGCCGCCCGAGCCGGTGAGCCCTCCGTCCGCTCCTTGACCCTCCCTTGCCCGGTGCCCCTCGCGCCGGAGCGTGCTACGCAGGACACTTGACCCCGACACCGGGTATCCGGCGCTTGATATCCGACGCTCCGGAACCCGGGATCCGGAACGCAGCTCTCGGAGGGGGACACATATGCGGGACAGCCATCGGGCGGAAGCCGAGAGGCTGTTGGTGCGGGCCGTGGAGGAAGAGGCGCGGCGCAGTGGCGGGCGGACCGATGCCGGTGCGCTGATGTCGCGGGCGCGGGCGGCGCTCGACACCATGGCCGCCAGCGCGGGCGAGGAGTACGCCGCGTACACGCAGGCGTTGGACTCGGCGGCGGCCGGCGACCGGCCGCTGGCGGAGCGCTTCAGCAGAGCGACGCTCGGAACGCCCCTGCTGGTGACGGGAGTTGCCGCGGCCGCCGCGTTCGGCGCGGATCTGGCGCTCGGCGCGAACACCGGTCTGGCGTTCGGCGCGGGCGCGGTCGTCGCGGTGGCCGGTACGGCGACGACCGTGGCGAAGGTGACCGCCTCGCACTGGCCCGCCGCCCACCGCCGGGCCGCGGCGGCCGGACAGCCGGGCGGGGCCGAGCAGTTGCGGCTCCAGTGGCTGACCGCCCTGGAGGTACGGGGCATCCGCCCGTATCTGGACCAGCAGCGGATGCTCAACCCCGCCAAGCGCGCCCCGAAGAAGCAGACCACCCCGGTGGTCAAGCAGTTGCGCGGCGGTGACCGCAGCGCGGCGGCCCGCACCCGGGTGGTGCTGGAGCAGTCGTTCGGCCATCTCCCGCAGGCGGACGGGCCGTTCAGCGGGCGGCGGGCGGAGCTGGCGCAGATCGCCCGGTGGGTGCACGCGGCCCGCGCCTCCACGCAGACCCGGCCGACCGTCGTCGTGCTGCACGGCGCCCCGGGGTCGGGGCGGACCGCGCTCGCGGTGCGGGCGGCCCACACGCTCAAGGACCAGTTCCGGGGCGCGTGCGTGGTCGATCTGCGCGGCCAGGTCGCCGGGGAGAATCCGCTGCCGACCCGCGACGCCCTGCTCCATCTGCTGAACCGGCTGGGCGCGCCGCGCGAGCAACTGCTGTTCCGGGAGGGCTCGTCGGCGGAGCAGCAGGTGCGGCGGCTCTCCGAGCTGTACCACCAGCACCTCACGGGGACGCCGGTCACGATCGTGCTCGACGACGCGACGGACGCCGGCCAGGTGCGCACCCTGGTGCCGGAGCGCTCGGACAGTCTGGTGCTCGTCACCGCCCGGGAGCCGCTGGAGCTGCCCGAGGACCTGGCGGCCTGGGTGCACCAGCTGCCGGTCGGCGCGCTGGACGCGGCGGGTGCGGAGGAGCTGCTGCGGGAGGTCGCCGAGGAAGAGGAGGCCGGACCGTACGACTACCCGTCGACGGACGCGATCGTGGAGCTGTGCGGCGGGCTGCCGCTGGCACTGCGGGTGGCCGGTTCCGCGCTGGGGGCGCGCAGTCGGCACACGCTCGCGGAGGATCTGGGGGCGTACGGGCCCGTGGATCCGGTGGAGCGGGCCCTGTGGCTGCGCTACACCGACCAGGGCGATCAGGCCCGGCGGCTGCTGCGGCGGCTCGCGCTGGCGGGCCGGGCGAGCCTGGGCGCGGCAGCGGCGGCCGCGCTGCTCTCCGCCGACGAGCAGGAGGCGGACCGGCTGCTCACCGTGCTGGCGCGGGCCGGGCTGCTCACCCGCGTACGGGGATCGCGCTACCGGCTGCACGATCTGGTGCGGGCCTTCGCGCTGGCCCGGCTGCTGGACGAGGAGGAGCCGGCCGAGCGGACGGCCGCCCAGGAGCGGCTGCTGACGAACTACGCGGAGCTGGCCGACGCGGTGATCCGGATGGTCGACGGGAAGATGTCGACCCGCGCCGGGCAGTTCGGCTCGCACGGCTTCGGTTCGCTGGACTCGGCGCTGCGCTGGCTGGACGACGAGTCGAGCTTCATCACGTCCGCGCTGCGGCACGCGGAGGGCGTCGACCAGGCCACGGTGCTGCATCTGCTGGGCGCCCTGTGCGACTACTGCCTGCTGCGCGGCGACCTGTACCGGCTGGGTGAGATCAGCGAGCTGACCCAGGCCGTGGACCAGGGGCTGCTGGAGCGTTCGGTGCAGTGGCGTACGGGCATCGCGGCCCGGCAGCTCGGTGAGCTGGACAAGGCCCGCACCACGCTGTCCTCCGTCGTCGGGCTCTACCACGAGGCGCAGAACGACGCGGGCGAGGCGCTGGCCCTCTGCTCGCTCGGCATCACCCTGCACCACCAGGGCAACCTGACCGAGGCGGCGGCCCGGCTCGGCGAGGCGCTGGCCCTCCAGTCGTCCGACGCGCAGGCCGAGGACCGGGCCTGGACCCTGCACGCGCTGGCCGCGGTGGAGCGCGACCGGGGCGATCTGCCGAGGGCGCTGGCGCTGCTGGCCGACGCGCTGCGGCTGCACCGAGAGGGCGAGTCGCTGCACGGCGAGGCGTGGACGCAGTTCCAGCTGGGCCAGGTGCGGCTGCGCACCGGCGAGGTGGCGGCCGCCGAGGAGGCCCTGAGCACCGCCCTGGAGCTGTACGGGCGCACGCGTGACGGGCGCGGTGAGGCGTGGGCGATCACCCAGCTGGCCCGGGCCCGGCTGCTGGACGGGGACCCGGCCGCCGCGCTGGAACAGCTGCGGGACGCACTGGACCGGCACCGGGACAACGAGGACGCGCGCGGTGAGGCGTGGACCCTGTACTACCTGGGTCAGGCGCTGGAGGAGGACGGGGACACCGATCAGGCGGTACGTGAGCTGGAGCGGGCCCGCACGATGTTCTCCCGGATGCGGGACGTGTACGGGCTGGCGTGCGCCCGCCACCACTCGGGCCGGGTGACCCGGGACCAGCGGGCCGCGCAGACGGGCAACCTCCGCAATTCGGGGTTCGCCCGGCAGCTGCTGATGGACGCGCGGGCCGATTTCCGGCGGATCAAGGTGCCGTACGGCGAGGCGTGGGCGTGCGTGGAGCTGGCGTTGATCGACGCGGGCAACGGGCGGGCCCCGCAGGCGCTGGAGCTGTGCGGGGAGGCGGCGGAGCTGTTCGATTCGTACGGGGACGCGCGGGGCGGCGACTGGGCCCGGTTCCTGCGCTGCACGCTGCTGCCGTACGCCTCGCCCGGGGGCAGCGAGGTGGGCACGGTGGTTGCCCAGCAGGAGCTGGCCGAGCTGGTCGAGGCCCGGCATCCGGCGCGGGACGCCAAGCTGGAGCAGTCGGCGGCGGCGTTCGCGGTGGCGCTGGAGCGGGGCGTGGACCTGGAGGACGGCTGGCAGGCGTGGCGGCTGGGGCTCACCCCGACCCGTAGCGCCGGCCAGATCATGGGCGTGGCGGTGGAGCCGGCGAGGCCGTGACCCCGCGCCCATGAGCGTACGGGGAGCATGACCGTACGGGACGGGAAACCGGGAACGAGGCGTCCGGCAACCCCGGCCGGACGCCCTTCCCGTTCCCGTACGCGCGAAACCGCCCCCGTACGCGCGGAACCGCCACCCGTACGCGCGAAGCCCGGCGCGCTACTTGCCGGGCGAGGCCGCCTTGCCCTGGTCCCCGGCGGGCCCGGCCGCCACCGCGTCCGGGTCCGGGGCCTCCTCGAAGTTCACCCGGCCCATGTGCCGGTTCATCGACTTCATCAGGGCCCACACGCCGACGGCGAGCGCGGCGAAGACGAGGAAGCCGAGGACGCCGGGGGTGACCTTGTTCTTGTCGAGCTCTTCGGCGGCGAGCGGGACGAGGTGCGTCAGTGCCTGGGTCGCGTACATATCAGGCATTGTCGCGGATGCCCGCGAAGAGGTCGCTCTCGGGGAGGGAGGTATCGACCAGAGACTTCGCCAGCTCGTACTCCTCGGTCGGCCAGACCTCGCGCTGGATGTCCATCGGGACCCGGAACCAGCCGCCCTCGGGGTCGATCTGCGTGGCGTGTGCGATCAGCGCCTTGTCGCGGATCTCGAAGAACTCGTCGCAGGGGATGTGCGTGGTCAGGGTGCGCTCGACCCGCTCGAACTCCTTCCACCGCTGGAGCCACTCCCCGTACGGCGACTCCAGACCGCGGGCGAGCAGCGCCTCGTGCAGGGCGACGGTGCGCGGCCGGTTGAAGCCCTGGTTGTAGTAGAGCTTCCGCGGCGTCCAGACCGGGCCGAACTCGTCCTCGGGGAAGCGCTCCGCGTCGGCCGCACCGTCGAACGCGATCGTCGAGATCGTGTGCGTCATGATGTGGTCGGGGTGCGGGTAGCCGCCGTTCTCGTCGTACGTGGTGATGACCTGCGGCCGGAACGCGCGGATCTTCGCCACCAGGCGCCCCGCGGCGAGCTCCGGGTCCTCCAGGGCGAAGCAGCCCTCGGGCAGCGGCGGCAGCGGGTCGCCCTCGGGCAGCCCCGAGTCGACGAAGCCGAGCCACTCCTGCTGGACGCCCAGGATCTCCCGGGCCTCGTCCATCTCCTTCTTGCGGACCTCGTGGATGTTCTTCTCGATGTACGCGTCGCCCTGGAGCTTCGGGTTGAGGATGGAGCCGCGCTCGCCCCCCGTGCAGGTCACGACCAGCACGTCCACCCCCTCGGACACGTACTTGGCCATGGTGGCCGCGCCCTTGCTCGACTCGTCGTCGGGGTGGGCGTGAACGGCCATCAGTCGCAGCTGCTCAGTCAAAGCTCGATCCTCAGTCATCGGTCGCTCGGGTCGATCATGGGTCGCTCTGCTCCATCCGGTCGGTGTGGGGCGCGATCGGGTGACAGGCGTGCGGCTTCTATAGTGACTGAACGAGGGGCCGGAAAATTCCTCGATGCCCGGTCCGGAGGGAACGATCATGACGACGGTTCGCGAGGCTGCGCCCGAGGGGCGGTACGGCCGGACCGAGGACCAGCGCGCGGACCGCAAGCTGAAGATCGTCGGATCGGTCCTGGGCGTCGCTCTGCTCGGCGTGATCGGGTGGATCGGTTACGACTACGTGGGCAACCAGGGCATCAGCGGCGAGATGATCAAGTTCAAGGTCGTCTCCGACACCCGGGCCGACGTCCACCTGGAGGTCCGCAAGGACCGCGAGGGCCACGGCTACTGCGTGGTGCGGGCGCTCAGCGAGGACGGTTCCGAGGTGGGCCGCAAGGAGGTCCGGTTCGATCAGGCCGAGGACCGGATCGACGAGGTCGTGTCCGTGGTGACCCGGTCCCGGGCGACGGCGGTCGAGCCGATGGGCTGCACGGCCGACGACGGCCCGCGCGGCTGACCCGGACCCACCGGACCCGGACCTACCGGATCCGGACGCACCGGCTCTGACCTGCGGCGATACGAGGCACGGCGGCCGGTCCTGGCGTGTGACGGTTTACCTTCTCCCCCTTTTCCTGCGGAATTGTTAGGCTCGTGGTTTCGCCCACCCGCAGAGGCACATGCTTCTGGGTAGGGCGATGCTTTGTATTCCCAACACTTCCCAGCATTCCCAGCACTTCCCAGTACCGACGAGGAGCACCTGTGACTCAGACCAGCGAAAACGTCACCTGGCTCACGCAGGAGGCGTACAACCAGCTCAAGGCCGAGCTGGAGTACCTGTCTGGTCCCGCGCGCACGGAGATCGCCGTCAAGATCGCGGCGGCCCGTGAGGAGGGTGACCTCCGGGAGAACGGCGGGTACCACGCGGCCAAGGAGGAGCAGGGCAAGATGGAGCTTCGGGTGCGCCAGCTCACCCAGCTCCTGGAGCACGCGAAGGTCGGCGAGGCGCCGGCCGACGACGGCGTGGTCGAGCCCGGCATGGTCGTCACGATCGCCTTCGACGGCGACGAGGACGACACGCTGACCTTCCTGCTCGCCTCCCGCGAGTACGCCAGCACGGAGATCGAGACGTACTCCCCGCAGTCCCCGCTCGGCCTCGGTGTGAACGGCAAGCGGACGGGCGACGACGCGGACTACGAGCTGCCGAACGGCAGGACCGCCTCGGTGAAGATCCTGGCGGCGAAGCCCTACACCGGCTGACCGTCCGGCCACAACGACGCATACGACCACGACGCGGGAGCCCCGGCCTTCTCGATGAAGGCCGGGGCTCCCGCGTCGTGGGTCGGTCCTCGGTGGCTCAGGTGGCCGCCGAGCGGTACTTGCGGACCGCGAGGGTCCGGAAGACCACGATGATCAGCACCGACCAGATGATCGAGGCGAGGATCGGGTGCTCCATCGGCCAGGCCCCGGTCACGGACTTCGGCACGCCCGGCATCGTATTGCCGAACAGCTCGCGGGCGCCGGCCACCGTGGCGCTGAAGGGATTCCACTCGGCGACGTGCTGGAGGAACGTCGGCATGCCGGTGACCGGCACGAAGGCGTTCGAGATGAACGTCAGCGGGAACAGCCAGATCAGCCCGCCGGAGGTCGCCGCCTCCGGGGTGCGGACGGACAGGCCGATCAGCGCGCCGATCCAGGAGAACGCGTAACCGAGCAGGAGCAGCAGCAGGAAGCCGCAGATCACCTTGCCGATGTTCTCGTGGGTGCGCCAGCCCACCAGCAGGGCGACGCCCGCGAGGACGACGAGGGTGAGGGTGGTCTGCACGAGGTCGGCGAGTGTCCGTCCGGTGAGAACGGCGCCCCGGGCCATGGGCAGCGACCGGAAGCGGTCGATGAGCCCCTTGTGCATGTCGTCGGCGATGCCCGCGCCGGCGCCCGCGGTGGCGAAGGTGACGGTCTGGGCGAAGATGCCCGCCATCAGGAACTCCTTGTACAGCTGCGGGTCGGTGGAGCCGCCGATGCTGATGGAGCCGCCGAAGACGTAGGTGAACAGCACCACGAACATGATCGGCTGGATCAGTCCGAAGATCACCATCTCGGGGATCCGGGTCATCCGGATCAGATTCCGCTTGGCGACGACGAGGGAGTCCTTCACGGACTGCGTGACTCCGCCGGAGGGGCGGGGTACCAGCGTGGGGGCGTCGTCCTTGGCGATCGCGCTCACCGGTCGTCCTCCTTGTCCTCGTTCTGGTTCGCCTCGGCCGCGTGGCCGGTGAGGGAGAGGAAGACGTCGTCGAGGGTGGGCCTGCGCAGGGCGATGTCGTCGATCTCCACGCCCTGGGCGTCCAGGTCGCGGATGATCTCGGCCAGCAGCTTGGCCCCGCCGCTGACCGGGGCGGTCAGCTTGCGGGAGAGCTGGACGACGGTGACCTCGCCCTTGCCGACGGAGGCCAGGACGGAACGGGCCCGCTCGATCTCGTCGGGGCGGTGCACGACGATCTCGACGCGCTCGCCGCCGGTGCGGGCCTTGAGCTCGTCGGAGGTGCCGCGGGCGATGACCTTGCCGTGGTCGATGACGCAGATGTCGTTGGCGAGGCGGTCGGCCTCCTCCAGATACTGCGTGGTCAGCAGCAGGGTCGTACCGCCCGCCACCAGGTCCTCGATCACGTCCCAGAGCTGCTGCCGGTTGCGCGGGTCGAGGCCCGTCGTCGGCTCGTCCATGAACATCACGGGCGGCGACACGACGAGCGCCGCCGCGAGGTCGAGGCGCCTGCGCATACCGCCGGAGTACGTCTTGGCGGTGCGGTCGGCGGCGTCGCCGAGGTTGAACCGCTCCAGCAGGACGTCCGCGCGGGCCTTCGCGTCCTTGGCGCTCAGCTGGTAGAGCTGCCCGACCATCTGGAGGTTCTCCCGGCCGGTCAGATACTCGTCGACGGCGGCGAACTGCCCGGAGAGCCCGATCGAACGGCGTACCTCGTTGGGCTTCTTCAGTACGTCGATCCCGGCCACGGTCGCCGTGCCGCTGTCCGGGCGCAGCAGCGTGGTCAGCACGCGTACGGCGGTGGTCTTGCCCGCGCCGTTGGGCCCGAGCAGTCCGAGGACGGTGCCCTCGGGGACGTCGAGATCGACACCGCCCAGGGCTCGGACGTCGCCGAAGGTCTTCACCAGACCCTCGGCGTGGATCGCACCTGGCATGGAGAGACACTCCCCCGTCACTCGTGGACGACTGCGCCCGTACGGAGCCGGTGCCGGTAGGGAGCCGGTGCCCGTACGGGCCTACCCGGCGATCCTAGGATTCGTGGGGCCGTATCGCGCGGCAAATAACGCGATCCGGCCAGTCGGCGCGAACCGAGCGGTCAGCCTATGACCCGGTAGCCCTCCGCGCGCAGCGTCTCCTCGACGTCGGCGCAGTGCTGCGGACCCTTCGTCTCCAGATACAGGTCCACCTCCGCCTCGGTCAGCCCGAGGCGCGGGTCGGTGCGGACATGGCTGATGTCGAGGACGTTGGCGTCGGCGACGGTCAGCGTGGCCAGCAGGGCGGCGAGTGCCCCCGGGCGGTCGGTGAGCCGCAGCCGCAGGCTGAGGTAGCGGCCCGCCGCGGACATCCCGTGCCGCAGGATGCGCTGCATCAGGAGCGGGTCGACGTTGCCGCCGGACAGCACGGCCACCACCGGCCCGCGGAACGCCTTCGGGTCGCTGAGCAGCGCGGCCACCGGGCTGGCCCCGGCGGGCTCGACGACGAGCTTGGCCCGCTCCAGGCAGAGCAGCAGCGCGCTGGACAGCTCGTCCTCGGTGACCGTGCGGACCTCGTCGACCAGCTCCTCGACCAGGGCGAACGGTACGTCGCCGGGGCGGCCCACCTTGATGCCGTCGGCCATCGTGGCCGGGGCGTCCAGCGAGACGGGGTACCCGGCGGCGAGGGAGGGCGGGTAGCAGGCGGCGCCCTCGGCCTGGACGCCCACGATCCGGACGTCGGGGCGCAGGGCCTTCACGGCGACGGCGACGCCCGCGGCGAATCCGCCGCCGCCGATGCCGAGGACGATCGTGCGGACCTCCGGGCACTGCTCCAGGATCTCCAGGCCGACGGTGCCCTGGCCCGCGATGATGTCGGGGTGGTCGAAGGGGTGGATGAAGACCGCGCCGGTCTCCTCCGCGTACCGCTGGGCGGCGGCGAGGGTCTCGTCGACGACCTGGCCGTGCAGCCGCACCTCGGCCCCGTACTCGCGGGTCGCGGCGACCTTGGGCAGGGGCGCGCCGACGGGCATGAAGACGGTGGAGCGTACGCCGAGGAGGGACGAGGCGAGCGCGACGCCCTGGGCGTGGTTCCCGGCGCTGGCGGCGACCACCCCGGCCGCCCGCTCCACCGGGGTGAGCCCGGAGATCCGGACGTAGGCGCCGCGCAGTTTGAAGGAGCCGGTGCGCTGGAGGTTCTCGCACTTGAGGTGGACCGGGGCGCCGACCAGCTCGGTCAGATGGCGGCTTCCCTCCATGGCGGTCACCCGGGCCACCCCGTCCAGCATTTTCTGCGCGCCCCGGACGTCGTCGAGGATCAGGGCCGGGTGGTGGGCGGTCGCGCGGAAGTTCATGCCCGCAAGTCTTGCAGCTCGTACGGTGCGCGGCAGACTTGTCCATGGTGGCCTGCGGTGGTGTCCGCAGGTTTGTGCGGCACTGGTACACGTTGCCCCGGGGCCGCGTACTCTGTCCCCCACTCATCCGACACCGCACGAAGAGAGTCCCCGGCCATGCCCCCTCAGGACATGACGACTGCTGCGTCTCCTTCCGGGGGCGCCGCCCCCGAACACCCGGGCCCCGACCGCCTGCTGGACGCGCTCCAGCACCAGGTGGCGGTCTTCGCCCGCCGTGCCGAGCAGACCCGCCTCGGCGGTGTCGGCCAGGTCCGCAACTCGATGGACCGGGCGGCGTATCTGCTGCTGAACCGGCTGGACAAGGAAGGGCCGATGGGCGTCAAGGCGCTGGCGGCCGGGATGGGGATCGACTCGTCGACGGTGACGCGGCAGGTCGCGCCGCTCGTCGACACGGGTCTGGTCAAGCGCACGTCGCACCCGGAGGACGGCCGGGCCGTGGTGCTCCAGCTCTCCCCGCGCGGCCAGGCCCGCCTGGAGGAGGTCCGCGACTCGCGGCGTGAGCTGATGTCGCAGGTGACGGACGGGTGGACGGAGGAGGAGCGGGACACGTTCTGCGCCCTGCTCACGCGTTTCAACGGGTCGCTGGCGGCCCGGCAGGCCGCGTACCAGCCGCCGCAGCCCGACTGACGCCCGCACCTGTCCCTTCCTGTCCCTTCCTCCGCGTCCGGACTCTTGACCGGGGCGGTGCACCGGGGCTCGTATGTGGTGCATGGCAGAGCGGGCGACCCATCGGGACCGGCTCCGCGCCCTGGAGTTCGAGGCCTTCGTGGCGGGCGCGGGCGGACGCCTGCTGCACACGGCGACCCTGCTCACCGGCGAACCCTCGCAGCCGCCGGGCGCGTACGTCCGGGCCGAGGCGCTGCTGCGCGCGGCGCTCTCCCGTACGTACGCCGACTGGGACCGGCTGCACGGCGGCGACCCCTACGACCGGGCCCGCCGGGAGCTGGCCCTCCGCTTCGCCCGGGAGGCCCGGCGCCACCAGCGGCCCCGCGGCGGTCTGCTGGACCGGCTGACCCCGATCGAGCGCCTGGTGCTGGTCCTGCGGATGTACGAGGAGGTCGGCGAGGAGCAGACGGCGGCGCTGCTGGGCCTCCCGGCCGACCGGATCCGCGCGGTGTGCGCCCGGGCGGTGGCGACGCTGCGGGCGGGCGGGCCCCGTGGCCGGGTGACGTCGTGAGCGCCGGCCGCCGGGAGCCCGACCCGCGTGAGGAGCAGGTCCGGCGGATGCTGGACGGCCCGCATCCGGTTCTGCCGCCGGACCTGGCCGCGCAGGCGGTCCGGCACGGCGCGCGCCGGATGCGGCTGCGCCGGGCGGCGCACCGGACGGCGGGCTGGCTGCTGGCCCTGGTGCTCGTGGCGTTCCTCGTCTGGGCCGGCGTCGAGCAGCCGTGGGCGACCGAGCCCGCCCAGGTCACTCCCCCGCTGGAGGGCTGGTGAGCCGTTGGGCCCCCGGCGCGGAAGGCATACGCTGGAGAAGGCGGCTGTCGTACGAGCCGAGGAGGCCGTGATGACGAGGAAGACCGCGGACTGCCGCAAGTATCCGAGCGAGATGAACTGCACCCTCACCCTCACCGGTGAGGAGGACGAGGTCGTCCGGGCCGCGAGCGAGCACGCCGCTTCGGTCCATGGCCACGAGAACACTCCCGAACTGCGCGAGGAGATCAGGGGTCTGCTGGAGGACGCGGACGAGAAGGTGAGCGCCTGAGCGCCGGAACGCGAGGGGCGCCCGCCGGAACCGGCGGGCGCCCCTGTGCTGACCGGTGCCGGATCAGCCCAGCGCCTGCGTGAGGTCGGCGAGCAGGTCGTCGCCGTTCTCGATGCCGACGGAGAGCCGGACCAGGTCGGCGGGGACCTCCAGCGGGGAGCCGGCGGCGGAGGCGTGCGTCATCCGGCCCGGGTGCTCCAGGAGGGACTCCACCCCGCCGAGGGACTCGCCGAGCGTGAAGAGCTTCGCCCGGTTGCAGACCTCGACCGCCGCCTCCTCGCCGCCCGCGACGCGGAAGGACACCATGCCGCCGAAGGCCTTCATCTGCTTGGCGGCGACCTCGTGGCCGGGGTGCTCGGGCAGGCCCGGGTAGAGGACCTGGGAGACCTTGGGGTGCCGGGTCAGCAGGTCGGCGACCTTGGTGGCGTTCTCGGTGTGCCGGTCCATGCGGACGGCGAGCGTCTTGATGCCGCGCAGCACGAGCCAGGCGTCGAAGGGACCGGCGACCGCGCCCATGGCGTTCTGGTGGTACGCCAGTTCCTCGGCGAGCTCCGGGTCGCTGACGACGAGCGCGCCGCCGACGACGTCGGAGTGGCCGCCCATGTACTTGGTGGTGGAGTGCACGACGACGTCCGCGCCGAGCGCGAGGGGCTGCTGGAGGTAGGGCGAGGCGAAGGTGTTGTCGACGACGAGGCGGGCCCCGGCGTCGTGCGCGACCTGGGCGACGGCGGCGATGTCGGTGATGCCGAGCAGCGGGTTGGACGGGGTCTCCACCCAGACCGCCTTGGTGCGCGGGGTGATCGCGGCCCGTACGGCGGACACGTCCGAGGTGTCGGCCACGGAGAACTCCACGCCCCACCGCGAGGCGACCTTCGCGAACAGCCGGAACGTACCGCCGTAGGCGTCGTTCGGGATGACCACGTGGTCGCCGGGGGTCAGCAGCGTACGCAGGAGGCAGTCCTCGGCGGCGAGGCCGGAGGCGAAGGCGAGACCGCGGCGGCCGCCTTCGAGGGCCGCGAGGTTCTCCTCCAGGGCGGTGCGGGTCGGGTTGGCGCTGCGGCTGTACTCGTATCCGCCGCGCAGTCCGCCCACGCCGTCCTGCTTGTACGTGGAGACCTGGTAGATCGGCGGTACCACCGCGCCGGTGAGGGGGTCGGCGGTGTTCCCCGCGTGGATGGCGAGGGTTTCGAAGCTGTGCTGGTCGCTCATGGGGCCGAGCGTAGTTCGTCGCAAGGGCGCTTACCGGCCACTTGCTGCTCCGGGGACAATGGGTCCATGGAGATTCTGTTGTTCCTGCTCGCGATGTGCATGCTCGCGGCGGTCGTCGGCCCCTGGGTGATGCGCCGCCGGGGCGGTATCCGCCAGGTCGCCCCCGGTTCGCCGGACGCCGCCGACCCGGACACGTACGGCTTCGCCCGCCAGGAGGAGCTGGACGTCCGGATGCCGGGCCCCGACCAGGACCTCCTGGACGTGCTCGACGTCGTCCAGGGCACTCAGCAGTGGCAGGCGGCCTCGCAGCTGCTTGCCGGGACGCCGAAGGAGGGCGAGGTGCGCTGGCAGCGGGTGCAGGCCTTCGCGGGCGCGGCCTCCCTGGAGCTGGCGCAGCAGCCGGGCAAGGGCGGCTCCTGGCTGCGGGCCTGGCGCGCGGAGTCCCCGAAGGACGCGGGCGGGGCGGCGGTGCACGCGGAGTTCCTGGTGCAGCAGGCGTGGCGGTCCTCGGCGGCGGGCAGCGACGACTTCCGGATCATCCTGGAGGAGGCCCGTACGGTCTGCGGCGAGGCGGCCCTGCTCGCCCCGGGCGACCCCGTGCCGTACATCGTGGAGCTGGCGGTGGCCCGGGGCCTGAACTACACCCCCGAGCAGTTCGACCAGCTGTGGGCGAAGATCATCGACCGGGCCCCGGCGCACATGGGCGCGCACATCGCCGCGCTGCACTTCCACTGCGAGAAGTGGCACGGCTCGCGTGCGGACGCCGACGCGTTCGCCACGGCCGCCGCCGCCCGCGCCCCGCAGGGTTCGCTGCTGGCGGCGCTGCCGCTGTTCGCGGTGTACGAGCACCTGCCGGAGGTCAACCTGGTGCAGAACTTCTACCGCAGCAAGGTGGTGACCAGGGCGGTCGAGGGCGCGATGTTCGCGGTGCACGCGGCGCGTCCGGACGACCCGATGCTGGCCCACGTACGCCACCTCCTGGTGCTGTTCCTGGTGCACATGGAGCGCTGGTCGGAGGCGATGCACCAGCTGATCCGCATCGACGGCCACGTGGGCGCCCTGCCGTGGACGGCGGAGCCGGACCCGGCCGCGCAGTACACGGTCTACCGGGCGCTGGCGGTCGCGGGGTACGAGGCGAACGGCGGCAGCCCGGCGACGCTGCCGCACTGAACGCGACGCTGCCGCGGTGAGGGACGCGCTGCCGCGCCGAGCACGGCAGTGGGCGCCCCGGCGCTGAGCACGGTGCGGTAACAGCTGCTGACCAGGGCTGATTTACGTTTGCCGCCGGTTCGTCCGGTGCGACATACTCCGGTTCCCCCCACACGCACGTTCGACTCGTACGTTCGGCATCCATGGCCGATACCCAGGGTCGACGCGCCCCCTTGTTCACTTCGCGTACCGACCCGGCGCCCCGCGCGCCCGTGGGCGGGACCGTCTTCCTTTCCCGTGGGGGGAACCGCCCGATGGGCCCAACACTGCGCGCCACGCGCGCTCTCGTCCTGCTTGCGGGTTTCTACCTGCTCGGCCTCGTCCTGCTCGCCGCCCTGGCCGCCGTCGACTGGGCGGCGGCCGTCCACACCCCCGGCCCCTTCGCGCTGAAGGTCTTCATCGTCAGCGCCGTGCTGGCCGTCCCGATCGTCCGGGGCATGTTCATGCTCCGGACGCCCCCGGACGAGGGCGTGCCCGGCGTACGGGTGGACGACAGCCAGGAGCCACGGCTCTGGCAGACCGTGCGGGACATCGCCCAGCAGGTCGGGACCCGCGCCCCCGACGAGATCCTGCTCACCGGCGACGTCAACGCGACGGTCGGCGAGGACTCCCGCTTCCTCGGGCTCGCGGGCGGCACCCGGCGGCTCCACATCGGACTGCCGCTGATGACGGGCCTGTCCGAGACTCAGCTGCGGGCCGTGCTCGCCCACGAGATGGGCCACTACGGCAACGCCGACACCCGCCTCTCGGCCATCTCCGAACGCGGTCGTGTCCACGTGCTGCGCACCATCGCCCACTTCGAGGAACGCGCCGGCGCCAAGGTCTCCAAGGAGCGCGCCCGGCAGGAGAAGAAGGCCGCCGCAGCCGTCGCCAGGGGCAGGAAGGCGAAGGAGGTCGACACCACCGGCACGGGCATCACCTACCGGGCGATGGCGCGGCTGTACACGGCGTACGGGAAGTTCTATCTGCGCGCCACCCTCTCCGGCTCCCGCCGCGCGGAGTTCGCCGCGGACATCGCGGCGGCCCGGATCGCGGGCCGCGACGCGACCGCATCGGCGCTGCGCGAGATCCCGGTCATCGACGCGGCCCACGACTTCTACCTGAACTGCTACGCGACGCTCGGCGCCGACGCGGGCCTGCTACCGCCGCCGGGTGAGTTCCTGGGCGGCTTCCGCCATCTGCTGGCCGCCCGCCACGAGGAGCTGGACGCGATGCGCGCCGGCCCGCTGCCCGCCGAGCCCGTCTCCCCGTACGACTCCCACCCGCCGATCGCCGAGCGCGTCGCCCGGATCGAGGCGCTGCCGGACGACGGCCGCGCCTCGGACCCGGTCCGGCCGTCGCTGTCGCTGCTGACCGACGCGGAGGGTGCCCTCGCCGCCGTCGAGGAGACCGTGCTCACCCCGGCCGCGCTGGGGCTGCGGCGACTGGACTGGCCGGAGCTGGTCCACGCCGCGATGAGCGTCCAGACCGAGCAGTCCGCTCAGCGCTTCGGCGCGCTGGTGCTCGGGACGGAGGGCGACGGCGGTACGCCGGGGCGCGAGGCCGACGGCACGTCACGGCCCGAGCCGGAGGGCGACGGCGCCAAAACCCTGGGGGCGCTGCTCGACGCGATCGACGCCGGTGCGCTGTGGCGGATCGCCGAACGGCTCCCGCGCTCCAAGGCGGCGGCTGCCGCGACCGGCCGGGCGGCCCGCGAGTTCGCCCGTCCCCAGCTGCGCGCGGGGCTGTCGCAGCTGGTCAGCGCGGAGTACCTGCGCCAGGGCCGGGCCCGCTGGCAGCTGTCCTGGACGGAGTCCGCCGCGCTGGAGCTCCCGTACGGGCACGCGGACGAACTCCCGGCCGCGCTGGAGGCGGCGGTGGCGGACCGCCCGGACACGGGACCGCTGCGCGCGCTGCTGGAACCGGCGTCCACGCCCCAGGTCTCCGAGCCCGGCCCGGGCTCCACCGTGTAGCCGCGGGCTGCTCCACCCGGTTCCGACTCCGGCTCCGGCTGCGGTTCCGACTCCGTGGAACTCCACGGAACCGTCCCCGTCCCCATCCCCCTTTCCTCCCCATAGAGAGACGCGAAGTGATCACCGTGCTCTGGGCCGTACTGGCCGTCATCGCCCTCATCGTCCTGGCCATCGGCCTCTGGTTCCTGAAAGCCATCGTGCAGGGCGCCCTGGAGGGCTGGCGGGGCGACGGTTCGGACGAGCCCGACGGCCCGTACGAACTGCCGGAGGAGTGCGCGGCCCTCGGACTGCTTCCCCCCGACCGGCAGAACACGGACAGTGCGAGCCCGGTGCCCGCCGAACTGACCGCGGCGCTCGACGCGGTGGGGCGCGGCGAGTGGGAGCCGGCCGCCGAACTCATGGGGCGTACGGCCGCCGAGCGCGACTGGGAGAACCGGTCGGCGTACGCGTACGAGCTGGGCGACAAGGCCGCGCAGGACGACACATGGCTGCTGGCCTGGGAGACGGCGCGCCCCGACGACCCGGACGCGGCGGTGGTGCGGGCCCGCAGCACGGTCTCTCTGGCCTGGGACATCCGGGGCGGGAAGCGGGCCCAGTACACGACGGGTGAGCAGTTCCGGGGCTTCCACGAGACGCTCCAGCGCTCACGCGCCGAGACGGAGCGGGCCGCCGAGCTGAACCCGGAGGACCCGACCCCGTACATCACGGAGATCTGGACCGCGCTCGGACTCGGTTACCCGCACGCGGAGATGGACCGGATCTGGGCCGCGATCACCGAGCGTGCCCCGTACCACTACGAGGCGCACTTCTCCGCGGTCCAGTACTGGTGCAAGAAGTGGCGCGGCTCGCACGAGCTGGCCCGGGCGTTCGCCGCCGAGGCCGCCGCGAAGGCGCCGCTGGGCAGCCTGCTGACCGCGTTCCCGCTGATCGTGCACTTCGAGCATGACGAGACCACGGACCAGGAGGCCGACCGGACGCCGGAGATGGTGGCCCTGGTCGATGCCGCCCTCGCGGACGTGGCCGCCGCCGACCCGGCCCACCCGCGGCTGGCGGAGGTGCGTCATCTGCTGGCGTACTACCTCTCGCTCCAGGACCGCGACGCGGCGGCGGTGGAGCAGTTCCGGCTGGTGGACGGTTACGTGAACGCCCTGCCGTGGCGCTACCGGACCGAGCCCGCCGAGGAGTACTGCTCCCTGCGCGACCAGTCGGTGCGCGCGGCACCCGCGACCGCCTGAGCCGGGGCGAGGCGAGGGCGGGATTCCGGGGCGGGGCGGGGGCGGGAGCCGGGGAACGAAGAGCGCCCCCGCCCCCGTCCGCGCCCCGGAATCCCGGCGGCCCCTCCCTTGTTGTACGTGACGACCCGACCGACCCCGGAGGAGCCCCGCATGTTCCTGAATCACCGCACCCCCGTGCTCCCCACCCCGGAGCAGGCCCTGCGCGGCCGCCCCGTCCCCGAATTCACCGTCCCCTCCCGCCACACGGTCCTCGGCAATCCGCTGGTGGGCCCGTACCCGGAGGGCCTGGAGGTGGCGGACTTCGCGCTGGGCTGTTTCTGGGGCGCGGAGCGGAAGTTCTGGCAGACGGAGGGCGTGTGGACGACGCTGGTCGGCTACCAGGGCGGCTACACGGAGAACCCCACGTACGAGGAGGCCTGCTCGGGCCTGACCGGCCACACGGAGGCGGTGCGCGTCGTCTTCGACCCGGCCGTCGTGTCGTACGAGGAGCTGCTGAAGCTGTTCTGGGAGTCGCACAACCCGACCCAGGGCTTCCGCCAGGGCAACGACGTGGGCACCCAGTACCGCTCCGCGATCTACACCCACTCCCCCGCCCAGGCAGCGGCCGCCGACGCCTCCCGTGAGGCGTACCAGAAGGTCCTGACGGCCTCGGGCCACCAGGAGATCACCACGGAGATCCTCCCGGCCGAGGGCCGCCCGTTCTGGCCGGCCGAGGCGTACCACCAGCAGTACCTGGACAAGAACCCGGCCGGCTACTGCGGCATCGGCGGCACGGGCGTCTCCTGCCCGATCGGCGTGGCCCCGGCCGAGGGCTGAGCCGGGCGCCTGCCAACGCCCCGGCCGAGGGCTGAGCCGGAGCCTCGCGTTCCGGGTCAGGCCGCCAGCAGCACGCCGCCCATCGGGCCCGCAGGTGCCGCAGGGCCCGACCGGGACCGGTCGCGGGTGCGGGCCGCCGTAAGGCTCACCAACCGCTCCCCGGCCAGGGCCAGCACGTCCGCGAGGGTCAGGCCGAGCGCCTGGGCGGCGGCGGCCAGCACCTCGGACGAGGCCTCCTTGCGGCCGCGCTCCAGCTCGGAGAGGTAGGCCATGGAGATCCGCGCCGCGTCGGACACGTCCTTCAACGTCCGGCCCTGCGCCCGGCGTTCGCGGCGCAGCACCTCCCCGACGAGGTCGCGCCAGAGCGGCTCCCGGGGCCGGTCCCGGGGTGCCGGGTCCGCCGCCGTCGGGAGCGGGCGCAGGGGGATCACGTGGGCCTGGTTCGTCGCTCGGATGGTCACCGTCCCAGGCTAGGAGCGCGGCGCCCCCTCGGCACGGGGTGAGCGTTGCGCTCCGGGCGGATCTGCTGTCGGCGAAGTTCCGTGACAGACGGCCGGTCCAGCGGGGCGGCCGCTATCGTCACGCCCGACAGCGGGTTCTCTTCAGGGGGTTCGGGATGGCGCGAGAACGGCAGGCGGCGGGGCGCGCGGGGCACCACGATCCACACACGCTCCGGAAACACCCCTGGCTCGCCGCCAACGAAGTCCTCGCCTTCCTGCTGGAGCTCGCGGCGATCGGCTGCCTCGCCTGGTGGGGCTTCACCGTCGTGGACGGAGTTCTCGTCCCGGTCCTGCTCGGCCTCGGGGTACCCACGGCGGCCGTGACCCTGTGGGGGCTGTTCGCCGCGCCCCGCGCCCGGTTCAGGCCTCCGCTCGCGGGAGTGCTGGTGGTGAAGTCGCTGGTCCTCGGCGGTGGCGCGGCGGCTCTGTACGCGGTGGGGCACCCGGTCGCGGCCGTGGTGTTCGCTGTCGTGCTGGCCCTGAACACGGGCTGCGCGGAGTTCTACCGCCGTCGCCCGCCCGCCTGAACGCGTTCTCACCCGGCGGGGACTCGGCGGCGGTAGTAGGCGATCGCCAGAGCGATGGTGATGGGCCCCCAGGCGGCGACGGGCGTGACGCACACCGTCGCCAGCAGCCGCCAGGCGTCGTTGCTGTATCCGATGGAGTCGACGACGCCGTGGAGGGTGAGGCTGCGGTCGTCCCCGAGGGGGACTGCGGTGAACAGGACGGTGAGGATCAGGCCGCCGAGGACCGCCGGGGCGAAGGCGGCCAGTGGCCGGACGGGTCTGCCGCCGATGAGCGGTATCCAGGCGGGCGCCACCTCGCCCCAGCCCCGGACCAGCCCGATGGTCAGGATCGCGATCGCTTCCGTCAGCACGCTGAGCCCGAGGACGTACGGAATGCTCAGCCAGTAGGCGGGCATCTCACCCGCCTGCACCTGCCCCATCTCGAAGTGCAGCGCGAAGGGCAGCCGCCACAGGCACGCCGGCAGCAGGAGCAGCGGTAACGCGTGCGCCAGGCGCATCGCCCAGCGGGGAACGGGCCGCTCGGTGTCCCCCGCGGGCGGGGGCCGGTGGAAGAGCTTCGGTGTCATGGCTCCACCCTCGCGGGGCGGGCACGACGGGGAATCCCCCGCGCGGGCCGGCCCGCTCCCTCGCGCGGGTGAGACCACCCCCGGCGGCCTCACCCTCGTGAGGGAGCGGTCGCCGGGGGGTGCGAACGCCTCCCCGGCCCGCATCGCCCCCGGCGTCCGTCAGATCAGCCCCTGCGCCAGCATCGCCTCCGCGACCAGCTCGAAGCCCGCGATGTTCGCGCCCACCACGTAGTTGCCGGGGCTGCCGTAGCGCTCGGCGGTCGTGTAGCAGGAGTCGTGGATGTGCCGCATGATCTCGGCGAGGCGCTCCTCGGTGTGGGCGAAGGTCCACGAGTCCCGGGACGCGTTCTGCTGCATCTCCAGGGCGCTCGTCGCGACCCCTCCCGCGTTGGCCGCCTTGCCCGGGGCGAAGGCGACGCCCGCCTCCTGGAAGACGCGGACCGCCTCCGGCGTGGTGGGCATGTTGGCGCCCTCCGCGACCGCCTTGACCCCGTTGCGTACGAGGTCCAGCGCGTCGGCCTCGTGGAGTTCGTTCTGCGTGGCGCACGGCAGGGCCACGTCCGCGGGGACCGACCACACGCCCGTACCGGGCACGAACCGGGCGTGGGCGCCGCGCCGTTCGGCGTACTCGGAGACCCGGCCCCGGCCGGCCTCCTTGATCTCCTTGAGGAGGGCGAGGTCGATGCCCTTCTCGTCGACGACGTAACCGCCGGAGTCCGAGCAGGTGATGACGGTCGCGCCGAGCTGCTGGGCCTTCTCGACGGCGTAGATGGCCACGTTGCCCGAGCCGGAGACCGCGACGGTCTGGCCCTCCAGCGACTCGCCCCGGCTGCGCAGCATCTCGGCGGTGAACAGGACCGTGCCGTAGCCGGTGGCCTCCGTACGGGCCTGGGCGCCGCCCCAGCCGAGGCCCTTGCCGGTGAGGACGCCGGACTCGTAACGGTTGGTGATCCGCTTGTACTGGCCGAAGAGGTAGCCGATCTCGCGGCCGCCGACGCCGATGTCACCGGCGGGCACATCCGTGTACTCCCCCAGGTGCCGGTGGAGTTCGGTCATGAACGACTGGCAGAACCGCATGATCTCGGCGTCGGACCGGCCCTTGGGGTCGAAGTCCGCGCCGCCCTTGCCGCCGCCGATGGGCATGCCGGTGAGGGCGTTCTTGAAGATCTGCTCGAAGCCGAGGAACTTCACGATGCCGAGGTTGACCGAGGGGTGGAAGCGCAGCCCGCCCTTGTACGGGCCGAGCGAGCTGGAGAACTCCACCCGGAAGCCCCGGTTGACGTGGATGTCGCCGGAGTCGTCCGACCACGGCACCCGGAAGATCAGCTGGCGCTCCGGCTCGCATATGCGCTCGATGATGCGGGCGTCGACGAACTCGGGGCGCCGCGTCAGCACCGGCCCGAGCGTCTCCAGGACCTCGCGGACGGCCTGGTGGAACTCCTGCTCACCCTGGTTGCGGCGCAGGATCTCGGCGTAGAGCGGCTCGATGACCCGGGCCGCGGCGTCCTGCGTGCGGGCGGCGTCGGGCGAGTCGGGGATGACCGGCATCAGATCAAGACCTTCCGTGGTCGGCTCGTGCGCGTCGGCGCCCCCGTCCCGGAGAGCGCCACCCGTCCGATTCTCCAATGCCGCCCGATGATCTTCGAGGGGCATCCACATAGTGGCCATGATCAGGCGTTTCCCCCCGGTTCCGGACCCGTACCCGGAGGGAGGCGCCGTCGAGCGGACCGTGCGGGTCCGGTGAAACAACGGCCCGGGGCCGTAGTTACCCGTCAGGAACGGGGACACCCCGCCTGACGATCAGTCATGATTGCGCCCATGACCAAGCCACGGGGGCGTCGGAGAGGGCAGCCTCCTGACGCGTTACGGGCCTCGCGCGGGGCGCACCGGGCCGGGAACGGTCCCGGGCGGTCCCGCCCGGCCCCTCCCCCTCCCCCGCCCGCGCGCGCGGCGTATCCGGCGTACGCCCGCCCCTCGGCCTTTCCCGCCCCGGGGCCCCGGAGGCAGCCGCGCGTCCCCAAGGGCACGGGGGACATGCGGCGGTATCTGGCGGTCGGGCTCGACGCCTATCTGTGTCTGCTGGCCGTCGGGCTGCTGGTGCGGTCCTGTCTGCACTCCGGCGGGACGGGGCGCGCGATCGCGCTGCTGGTCGTCCAGCTGATCGCGCTGTCGTTCGCCAACCAGGTGCTGCTGACGATGGCCGTCCGGGCGAGCGCCGGAAAGCTGATCATGGGCGTCCGGGTGATCCGGCTGCCCGACGCGGGCCGGCCGGGCTTCCGCCGGCTGGTGCTGCGCTGGCTGTACGGGCTCCTCTGGCTGCCGCTCCAGCCCTGGCGTCGGCTCCGCGGCCCGGCGGGCGCCGCCGGGCCCGAGCGCCCCTCGGGCCGCCCCGCCGCCGAGCCGTACGAGGACCTCGCGGGGGTACGCCAGGTGCGCCGCAGCGACCTGAGGTCCTACCGGGCGGCGGTACAGGAGCGTACGGACTGAGCCTGTCCCTCGCCTCACCCTGCGGGGCCGGTACCGGCCCGGGCGATGAGCAGGGCCACGTCGTCGCGCTCTCCGCTGTGACGCAGGGTGTTCAGAAGCAGGTCGCAGGTGGCGTCCAACGAACGGTGGGGGTCGTCGAGAACGTCGAGGAGAGCGTTCAGGCGTACGTCGATCGGCTGGTCGCGCGTCTCGACGAGGCCGTCGGTGTAGAGGACGAGCTGGTCTCCCCCCTCGAAATCGATGGAGGTGGATTCGAAGGAGATGCCGCAGCCTCCCAGGGGCGCGCCGGTGGGCAGGTCGAGCAGCTCGCCTTTGCCGTCCGGACGCAGGAGGACGGGCGGCAGGTGTCCGGCAACGGATAGGTCGCATCGCTCGGTGCGGGGATCGAAAACGGCGTAGACACAGGTTGCGATGGTGTCGAGGCCGTCCGTGATGTGGTCGAGGTGGTGCAGGACCCGGGCCGGCGGCAGATCGAGATCGGCCAGGGTTCTCGTGGCGGTGCGCAGCTGTCCCATGGTGGCCGCGGCTGTCACACCGCTGCCCATGACGTCGCCGACGACGAGGGCGGTTTTGTCGTCGGCCAGGGGAATGACGTCGAACCAGTCCCCGCCGATCTCGATCGTCGCCTGGGCGGGGCGGTAGCGGAAGGCGACCTCAAGACCCGGCCGCTGTGAAGGCGGGTGGGGCAGCAGGCTGCGCTGGAGGGTGAGGGCGGTGTGGCGCTGTTCTTCCACGGCGCGATGCCGATCGGTGACATCGACGCTGGAGGTGGCCACTCCCAGGACTTTTCCGTCGGAGGATTCGAGCCGGTAGAACGAGATCGACCAGGCGTGGTCATGGTCCGGGTCGGCCGGCGTGCGGCCCACGGTGTACTGGTCCACGATCGGTGCCCCGGTGGCCAGGACCTCGCGCATGGCACCCTCGAAGGCCGCGTCGAGGAAGGGCAGCACCTCACTGACGTGCCGGCCGACATGCTCGGCGGCCGGCACACCGTTCATCCGTTCCTCCGCGGGGTTGACGGAGATGTACCGGAGGTCGGTGTCCAGCATGGCCAGCCCGATCGGCGCCTGGGACACCAGCTGGGCGGACAGGGCCAGGTTCCGCTCCACCCGCCGCAGCGTCGTCCGGTCGGTGGCCAGCCCCAGGGCCCAGTATTCGCGCTGGTCGTCCTGGAGCCGCATGTTGCGGAACTCCACCATCCGCGTGCTGCCGTCCTTGCGCCGGACGGGAAAGACGCCTGCCCAGCTCTCGCCGTCGTCCATGACCTGGGCGAACAGCGCCAGCACCTTGTCGAGGTGTTCCTCGTCGATCAGCAGATGGCCCGCGTACTTGCCCAGGGCCTCCTCGGCGCTGTAGCCGAAAAGGATCTCGGCCTGGGGGCTCCAGAGGTCGATCCTGCCATCGGCGTTCAGGAGGACAGCGGCCACGTTCAGCACATCCAGCAGGCCGCCGGGTCCCGACGGCGCCACAGCCGAAGACCCGGGATCGCCCTGGAAACGTTCGGTGGCGCCCATGGCCCAGACTCCTCCCGGCCCCCGCTCCGGCTGGCGTCCGCCGGTGCGGTCCCTGTGCCGACATCCATCTCCCGGCTGCTCCATTGTCCCCCTCGCGACCTGGGTGGGCAGCCCAGGCGCGAGCGTACGGGCCGAGCCTGGTCTCAGACCTCCTGCGCCGTACGGTCCCGCGCCGCCCGCATCGCCGCGGCGGTGGCCGACGCGTCGTACTCCGGGCCGACGCCCGGGACGATGACCAGGTCTCCGCCCATGTGCCGGGTGCGCAGCGGCAGGATCTCCTGGTAGGCCGGGGACGCGTACCAGGCATGGGCCTCCGCCACCCCGGGAAAGCCGGCCATGACCACCGCGCCCGGCCAGGACCCCTCCACCACCTCCGCCTCGGCGCCGTGCACGAGGAAGCGGCCTCCGTAGGGCTCGAAGGTGGCCTGGACCCGCTCGATGTAGGTCAGCACCTCGTCCTCCACGGGGCCGTCGGCGGGGTGCAGGTGAACGATGGCGTACGCGGTCATGGTCCGGTCCTCCGGGCGATCGGGTCGGGGTGCTCTTCGTGACACCCACGATGCTGCCGGGCGGGGCGGCGGGCGTCGATTACCCCGGAGGTCATGGCCCGGACACGCCGAAGGCGGCGGTCCCGGAATCCCGGGGCCGCCGCCTTCGGGCGGGGACGGGGGTGGTGCGGAGAGGGGGAACCGGTGGCCGGGAAGGGAGACCGGTGGGTGGATCAGGCCTGAGAGCCGGCCGTCCACTCCGCCCAGCTCATGTTCCAGCCGTTGAGGCCGTTGTCCGGGGTGATCGTCCTGTCCGGGGAGTTCGTGACGATGACCACGTCGCCGACGAGCGAGTTGTCGTAGAACCAGGCGGCCGGGGCGTTGGGGTCGTTCGCGCCCTTCACATCGGCGAGGCCCACACAGCCGTGGCTGGTGTTGGCGTTGCCGAAGATGCCCTTGCCCCAGTAGTTGCCGTGGATGAAGGTGCCCGACGTGGACAGGCGCATGGCGTGCGGCACGTCCTTGATGTCGTACTCGCCCTTGCCGTCGTCATCGGTGAAGCCGACGGTGGCGCCGTTCATCCGGGTCTCCTTGTGCTTCTCGGAGATCACCATCTGACCGTTGTACGTGGGGTTGTCGGGGGAGCCCGCGGAGATCGGGATCGTCTTGATCGTCTTGCCGTCGCGGGTGACCGTCATCTGCTTGGTCTTCGCGTCGACGGTGGAGACCTGGTTACGGCCGATCTTGAAGGTGACGGTCTTCTGCTGGACGCCGAAGACGCCGTCCGCGCCCTCGACGCCGTCGAGCGCCAGCTTCAGGGTGACGGTGGAGCCGCCCTGCCAGTAGTCCTGCGGGCGGAAGTCCAGGCGCTGGCCGTTGAACCAGTGGCCGACGACCTCCTGGCCGCTGCTGGAGGTCACGGTGATGCCGTCCTGGACGGCCTTCTTGTCCGTGATCGCCTTGTTGAAGTTGATCGAGACGGGCATCCCGACGCCGACCGTGGAGCCGTCCTCGGGGGTGAAGTTCCCGATGAAGCTGTTGTCGGGCGAGACGGTGGTGAAGGAGCTGTTCTCGTGCGCCTCGCGGCCCTTCGCGTCGGCCGCCGTGGCGTCGATCTTGTACGTGGTGGAGCGTTCCAGCTGGTTCGTGGGCTTCCAGCTGGAGCCGTCGGCCGCCAGCGTGCCCTCGACCGGGGTGCCGTCCGACGTCGTCATGACGACCTTGGTCAGCTTGCCCTTGGCGACGGTGACCTGGGCGGCGTTGTTGATGCTGGCGTTGGTCGCGCCGTTCTTCGGCTTGATCGTTATCTGCGCCTCGGAGGCGTCGGCGGCTGCCGCCTTGTCCACCTCCTGCTGCGACGACTCCGAACTCCCGGCGCTCGTCTTTCCGCCCTTGTCGCCGTCGTCGGTACAGGCCGAAAGCACCAGCACGCCGCCGAGCAGTGCGGACACGGCCGCGAGGCCCCTGCGCCGCTTGCTGTCCGTCATCACACGCTTCTCCATCGTTGCCGATTTCCCCAAAATCCCCGGACGGGACCGCCAGGCGGCTATTTCCCGTCAATGTTCCAAGAACACCCGGAAAGGGCGCTCCGTTCCGCATCCTCGACAGATGTGGGGAACACCACTCATCGACGCCGCACCGGCGGCCGTGGTTCCCGTGGCCGGGCCCCGGTTTCCGTCGCCGCACGACGCGGCCCCGGTCCGCCCGCGAGCGGGGCCGGGGCCGGTGTTCTCACACGTCACACCCCTGGAGCGGGGTCACCGTCCTGGCCGTCGTTCTTCCCATTGTGCGCGACCGTGTCGCCGTACCCCTCCTCGTCGTCCCCGTCCCGCGGCAGGAAGAGACCCTCCTCGCCGTCGTCCGCGTCGTCCCAGCCCTCCGCGTCGGGGTCGTACTCGATGGACTCGCTGCTCCAGGAGGCCTGGGCGAGCTCGACCCCGGGCACCTCGCTGACCAGGTCGAAGGGGTCGACCAGCGAGGCGAGGGCCTCTGCACCGTCTGCCCGGACCGTGGCCTCGGCATGCATCCGCTCCTCGGCGGTGTCGCCGCCGCCGACGCCCGCGACGGGCTCCCCGTACTCGGCGGCGATCGATTCGAGGGCGGTGCCGGTCAGGGCGTCGAGGTCGGTGACCTCCAGCACCATCTCGACGCGAAGCCGAACAAACCTGGATGTCTCATCTGTGCTCATGGCCGGAGCGTACGGCCCTGCGGGGCCACGACTTTCCACCGACCCGCTGCTTTGCTTAGCATCGGCCCACGGGGCTAACTCATGGTTGTCGCAAGGGGATCGAATCTGTGTCCGTCGCTCGTCGCACACTGCTGACCGCCACCGCCGCAGGCACGCTGCTGGCCGCTCTCTGGTTCGTCCCGTCGGCCAACGCGACCGGTGAGAACGCCGGGCAGGGCGGCCCGGCCGTCACGTCCGAGCGGGCCGCCGGGAAGGCCGACGACGCCTCCGGGGCGCGCCTCGCCGACACCGGTCCCGGCCTGGACACCACCCCGTATCTCATCGGCGGCACCGCCCTGTTGGGCATCGGCGCGGGCTTCGTCACGTACTCGGTACGCCACTCGGGGACGCGCTCGGCCTACTGACCCGGTACGGACATGAGGGAGGGCCCCCGGCGCGGGGACCCTCCCTCCGTACGCGTACGTACGGGACCGGCTCAGGCCAGCGGCCCAGTCACCGGCTCCACCGCCGCCACCAGGCGCCCTTCCCGTACGAACGTGTCGGCGGCGGCCAGGTCAGGCGCCAGGAAGCGGTCCGGGCCCGGGCCCTCGGCGCCGGCGGCCCGCAGCGCGGCCACGGCGGCCTGCGAGGCGGGGGCGGGCACCAGGCCCTGGGCGGCGCGGAGTTCGACGGCGCGGGTCGCCGCGTACAGCTCGACGGCGACGATCCGGGCCAGGTTGTCCACGGCGGTACGGAGCTTGCGCGCGGCGGACCAGCCCATGGAGACGTGGTCCTCCTGCATCGCGGAGGACGGGATGGAGTCGGCGGAGGCGGGGACCGCGAGCCGCTTCATCTCGCTGACCAGGGCGGCCTGGGTGTACTGGGCGATCATCAGCCCCGAGTCGACCCCGGCGTCGTCCGCGAGGAACGGCGGCAGGCCGTGCGAGCGGTTCTTGTCGAGCAGCCGGTCCGTGCGGCGTTCGCAGATGGAGCCGAGGTCGGCGGCGACGATCGCGAGGAAGTCCAGGACGTACGCGACGGGCGCCCCGTGGAAGTTGCCGTTGGACTCCACCCGCCCGTCGGGCAGCACCACCGGGTTGTCGACGGACGAGGCCAGTTCGCGGCCCGCGACGACGGCCGCGTAGTCGAGGGTGTCGCGGCCCGCGCCGTTGACCTGCGGGGCGCAGCGCACCGAGTAGGCGTCCTGGACCCGGGGCGCGTCGTCCTGGTGATGACCTGTCAGCCCCGAACCGGCCAGCACCCGCAGCATGTTGTCCGCGCTGACGCCCTGGCCCGGGTGCGGGCGGATGGCGTGCAGCTCGGGGGCCAGCACCTTGTCCGTGCCGAGCAGCGCCTCCAGGGAGAGGGCGGCGGTGATGTCGGCGGAGGTGTAGAGGGTACGGAGGTCGGCGAGGGCCATGACGAGCATGCCGAGCATGCCGTCGGTGCCGTTGAGGAGCGCCAGGCCCTCCTTCTCGGCGAGCTCCACCGGGGCGATGCCGTGGGCGGCGAGCAGTTCGCCGGCCGGGCGGACCGTGCCGTCGGGGCCCTCCGCCTCGCCCTCGCCCATCAGGGTGAGCGCGCAGTGCGAGAGGGGCGCGAGGTCGCCGGAGCAGCCGAGCGAGCCGTATTCGTGGACGACGGGCGTGATGCCCGCGTTCAGCAGGTCCGCCATGGTCTGCGCGACCTCGGGGCGTACGCCGGTGTGGCCGGAGGCGACCGTCTTCAGCCGGAGGAACATCAGCGCGCGGACGACCTCGCGCTCGACGCGCGGGCCCATGCCGGCCGCGTGCGAGCGGACGATGTTGCGCTGGAGCTGAGCGCGCAGCTCATGGCTGATGTGGCGGCTGGCGAGGGCCCCGAAGCCCGTGGAGACGCCGTAGACCGGCTCGGGCTTCGCGGCGAGCGCGTCCACGATGAGACGGGCGGCGGCCAGGGCTTCCACGGCGGCGGCGGAGAGCTCGACCCGGGCGCCGTGGCGGGCCACGGCGACGACGTCCTCGGCGGTGGTTCCGGACGTCCCCACCACGACAGTGTGCATATCCATATTCAGCAGCGTACGGATTGAAACCCTTCATGTCACTAGTGGTACCGAGCAGGGCCCCTTACGAGGCGGCCCGAGTACCTGAGCGGGTTGCACGCCGCGGACGATCCATGGAGGCTGCACGCATGCGCCGACTCCTGCTGCTCGCCCCGCTGTTGCTGCTCACCGTCACCGGCTGCGGAGCGCTCCGCTCCTCCGAGGGCGAGGCGACGGACGCGGCGCGGGCCGTGGCCAGGAGCGCGGGCGAGCGGCTGTACGGCCAGCGGCCGCGTACGGCGGAGGAGGTCGGGTACTCCGCTTCCGGTATCGACGGGGTGGAGGTGCTGCGGGTGAAGGGCGCCTCGACCCATGACGGGGACGGCGTCGAGGTGACCGTCCGGACGTCCGGCTCGGCGTACGACGAGATGGTCGACCCCGATCCGGTCACCGTGCGGCGCTGTTTCGCGATACGGGTGTCGCCGAAGTCGGAGTGGCGCGAGACCCCGCGCGACGTGGACTGCCCGGACGGCCCCCGGCTCACCTTCGCCCCGCCGCCCGAACCGCCCCCGCTGCCGTACGAGGAGCTGCGCGCGAAGCTGCCGCGGGTGCCGGAGGGCGGCCGGGTGGACGAGGCGGAGATCCGGAGCGCGGTCGCCGCGCTGGACCTGGACGAGGCGATCCGTACCGAAGTGAAGGCCGACGGCGACCGGGTCGGCGTCCTGCTGTCGGTCCAGGGCGACGGCCACGAACCGCAGGACTGCCTCCTCGGCCAGGTGCGCCCCGGCTCCACCGAGGTGTGGGTGCCGTCCCGGATCCAGCGGATGCCCGGAGAGGGCGGCTGCACCATCGGCAACGCCCTGACCCCGATGCCGCCACCGCACTGAGACCCGAGCCGCAGCCTCACTGAGGCGTGACACCTGCTGAAGCCCGACACCTGACGCCACCACCGCTCACGGCCGGTTGCCGCGCAGCCTGCGCCGGTCGTGCGCGGACTTCGGCGGGGAGTCCGCGAGCCGGATGACCTCGCCGTCCCGCCCGGCCACCACCGGCCCCTTGGAGCGGGCGGCCTTGGCCCGGTACTGGGCGGCGTCCGCGAGCCGGAACAGCCGCCGGGCCGAGCGCACCGGACCGATCGGGTCGCCGGTCGACGCGACCCCGCAGGCGACCCCGTCGCCCAGCTCGATCACCGCCGCCCGGTCGCAGAGCTCGGTGGCGACCCCGACCACCGCGTCGGCCGGCGGGCCCACCGCGAGCAGGCAGAACTCATCGCCGCCGAGCCGGGCCGCCAGCGCCTCGGGCAGCATCGCCCCGCACCGCGACAGCACCGAGCCGAAACGTTCCAGCAGGCGGTCGCCGACGGCGTGGCCGTGGGTGTCGTTCACCGCCTTGAGGCCGTTCAGATCGCAGACGACGAGGCTGACGACCGTGGCGTCGACCCGGTGCCGCTCGACGGCCTCGTCGAGCTGGATGTCGACCGCGCGGCGGTTGGCGAGGCCGGTCAGCGGGTCGGTGAAGGCCAGCTTGCGGACCTCCTCCAGGCGTTCGGTCTGGGCGATCCCGGAGGCCACGACGGCGGCGAGGACGGTGGCGAAGTCGGCGTCGGCCCGGTCGAAGACGGGCTGCCCGGCCGGCCGCGCCACGTACAGCTCGCCCCACGCCCGGCCGTGCAGCACGATCGGCGCGACGACGCAGCAGCCCCGGCCGCGGCGGCGCAGCGCGGCGACCCGCTGGTGGCAGTACGGGCGGGCGCCGCGCGCTGGGCCGCCCGCGCCGGCCAGCCCGTCGGCGGTCTCCACCCAGGCGTCGGGCTCGCCGCCGCCGGCCCAGCGCTCGTGCAGGAACTCGGTGATCTCCGGGAACTCATGGACCGGGTAGGCCTCCTCCTCGGGGAACTCCTCCTCCCCCTCGGCCCGTTGACCCGCGTTCACCAGCACCCGCAGCCTGCCCCGGTCCCGCTCCCACACGGAGAGCGCGGCGAAGCTGCCGCTCAGCGCCTCGCAGGCACCCAGCGCCGCCGCCCGCCACGATTCGCGCGGCGTGTAGGCCGCGGCCATGGCCTGCGCCAGCGAAACCACGGCCCGCAGCCGTTCGTCGTCACCACCCATTTCTACAGCCTATGTAGATTTGTCCCTTTTTGATCAGTTAGGTGCGTAACTAATTTCGCCTGTTTCCCCGCAGAATGATCACCCTGCGTCACGCACGCGCGTCGTCACTCGCCGGGCCAGTCGGGGCGCCGCTTCTCGTTGAACGCGGCCACACCCTCCGCCCGGTCGCCGGAGAAGGCCACCGACCGCCAGGCCGCGTCCTCGACCTCCAGGCCCGCCCGCAGATCGAGCCCCTGCCCCAGCCGGAGCGCCTTCTTGGCGGCACGCAGCCCGACCGGCGAGTTGGCGGCGATCCGGGCGCCCAGCGCGAGGGCCTCCTCGCGGTCCCGGCCCGCCGCGACCAGCTCGTCCACCAGGCCCAGTTCGCGCGCCTCGGCCGCCTCGACGCGGCGGGCGCTGAACACCAGCTCGGCGGCGCGGGCCGCGCCCACCCGGCGCGGCAGCAGCTGCGTACCGCCGCCGCCCGGGATGACGCCCACGGACACCTCGGGCAGCCCGACCACGGCGGTGGCGTCGGCGACGATCACATCGCAGGCGAGGGCGAGTTCGAAGCCGCCGCCGAGGGCGAAGCCGTGCACGGCGGCGATCACCGGCATCGGCAGCTCCAGGACCCCGGTGTAGGCGGCGCGGGCGGTGGGCCGCTGGCGGACGAGGTCGGCGTCGGAGAAGGAGTTGCGCTCCTTGAGGTCCGCGCCCACGCAGAAGGCCCGCTCATGGCTGGAGGTCAGGACGGTGGCCCGGACGTCCCGGTCGGCGCCGAGCGCGTCGCAGGCGGCGGCGATGGAGCGGGCCATGTCGGTGGAGACGGC
Organism: Streptomyces sp. PTY087I2; assembly: GCF_001687325.1. Lineage (GTDB taxonomy): Bacteria > Actinomycetota > Actinomycetes > Streptomycetales > Streptomycetaceae > Streptomyces. The sequence goes on from NZ_LZRD01000021.1 coordinate 96,943, forward strand.
GTTCATGGCCTTAGGGCGGTCGAGGACCAGCTCGGCGACGTGGTCCTGCCCCTCGTGCCGGCGTACGACGACGAACTCCCCGTACCGCTGCTCGGACGTGACGGTCATGGCTGCACCCCTGTCGGTTGACGGCGCTGTCGGTTGACGACAGCCGTGCGACGGCGCCCGTTGCCGTTAACGGGCGTTATCCGGCAGGAATCCTAGACAGGGCGACCGCCGGACCGACAGGGCGAGCGGAAAGCGGGGGCGTAACCGCTCAGGAGCCCGTCCTCCCGCGCCGGGCCAGCAGCCACGGCTCCACCACGCCGAGCCCGCGCACCGGGCGCTGCCACATCGGCTGGAGCCCGAAGCGGTACGTCGGCAGCGGCGGCTCGTCGTCGGGCTCGCGGCCCTCCTTCTCGGCGAGCCGGGCCCGTTCGGCGGCGGCCGCGACGGCCTCGGCGGCCTGCGCCTCGGACTCCGGGGCGTCGCCGTGGCGGACCAGCTCCTTGGCGAACGCCCCGTCGACCAGGACGGCGTCCTTCGGGGCTATCGAGGTGAGCCGGCTGGCGAGGTTCACCGTGGTGCCGAAGACATCACCCATCCGGGTGGTGACCGTGCCGAAGGCGATGCCGACGCGCAGGGCGGGCATCGTCTCGTCCTGGGACATCGCCTCGATCAGCCGGAGCGCTATCTCCGCGGCCGTGCCCGCGTCGTCGGCGGCGAAGAGGACCTCGTCGCCGAGGGTCTTGATGAGCCGGCCGCCGTGCGCGGCGACGAGGTCGGCGGCGGTCGTCTCGAAGGACTCGACCAGCTCGCCGAGCTCCTCCTCCTCCAGCCGCCGGGTCAGCCGGGTGAAGCCGACCAGGTCCGCGAAGCCGACCGCGAGCCGCCGGTCGACCATCTCCTCGTCGTCCGCCGCCTGCACGACCCGGCCGGTGGCGGCGGCCAGCTGGCGCCGCCACACGTAGACGAGGAATTCCTGGAGCTCCGGGAGCAACAGCTCGACCAGCGGATATGTGACCTCGGTGCGGGTCATGCCGGGCTCGGGCGGCTCGGTCAGCCCCTCCAGGAACGAGTCGATCTGCCATTCCGCCAGCCGGGCGGTGGTCTGCCCGGTGGAGCGGGCGACCTGGATCGCCATCGGCTCGCTGAGCAGCCCCGCCTCGACGAGACCGGCGAGCCGCCGCAGGGCGAGGACGTCGGCCTCGGTGAGCGCCTTGGCCTGGCCAATGTCGGCGAAACCCATGGCCCGCCAGAACCGGGAGGCCAGATCCATCGAGACCCCGGCCGTGCGGGCCGCCTGGAAGGGCGTGTAGCGCCGGTCGGCCCCCAGGATCAGCGCTTCGAGGCGGATGGCGAGGGGGTCGTCGGTCGGTTCCACCGTGTGGTCGACCTCGTGGTGGGGTGTGGCGTGGACCGAGGAGTCCGCCCCGGGCTCCTCACCCGCGCCGGACGACGTGTCGCCGACGGTCACCAGCCGCCTCCTGCCCGTTCCCTGCGCACTGCCTGCCGATCTGTCGCTGATCGCCCCAACAGTGATCTGTCGCTGGATCGCCTCAACAATACGGCAGGTGTGCTCTGGCTCACGTCCTTGGTTGTCCGTCCCAGGGCCTGTCGTCGAACTGCCGTCGTCGCCCGGAGGGCGGCCGCGCGGCGTCTGGTGCGTGCGATCGCAAGGCGCCGGGATGGCCTTGTAGCGGAGCTACCAGGCCATTTCGGCAACGCCGCGAGCGTGCGTGCCAGGCGCCGCGCGGCAGGCGGCAGTTTGACGACAGGCCCTGGGTGCGTCGCGCGTGACATCCGCGGCGGAAGCGCTCTCACGTCCGTACGCCATCGGGGGCGGCGGCCACCTCCGGTCCGTACGCCATCGGGGGCCGGTGGCCGCCTCAGGTCAGGCCGCCCGCCGCGCCGCGCAGGTGGACGATGTCCCCGGCCGAGACCGGCTGCTGGAGCCCGTCCTCGGTGGAGAGGATCAGCCGGCCGTCCCCGTCGATCGCGACCGCCTCGCCGACCAGGGACGCACCCCCCGGCAGCTCGGCCCGTACCGTCCGGTCGAGCGTCGCGCAGCCCGCCGCGTAGGCGGCCTGGAGCCCGCTCGCGGCCGCGTCGCCGTCGACCGCCTTCCACGCCCCGTACCAGTGCTCCATCGAGCGCAGGACGGCCCGCAGCAGGGTCTCGCGGTCGGTGGAGACCGCTCCGGCGAGGGCGAGGGAGCCCGCGGTGGGGGCGGGCAGCTCGTCGGCGCGCAGGGAGACGTTGATGCCGAGGCCCACGACGATGCCGTCCCCGGCGAACTCGCCGAGGATGCCGCCGGTCTTGCGCTCCTCGCCCGCCACGGAGACCAGCAGGTCGTTGGGCCACTTCAGCGACATGTCGACACCGGCCGCCTTGGCGAGCCCGGTCGCGGCGGCCACCCCGGCCAGCAGCGGCACCCACCCCCACCGCTCCACCGGGATGTCGCCCGGCTCCAGGTAGACCGAGAAGAACAGCCCGGAGCGGGCCGGCGCGGTCCAGCTCCGCTCCAGCCGTCCGCGCCCCGCGGTCTGCTCCTCGGCGACCAGCACCGTGCCCTCGGGCGCCTCTCCGGCCCGGGCCCGCCCGGCGAGATCGGTGTTGGTGGATCCGGTGGACTCCACGACCTCCAGCGACGCCCACAGCGCGTCCGGCCGCAGCAGCCCGCGGCGCAGCGCGGTCACGTTGAGAGGGGGCCGGTCGAGGTCCGACCAGCGGTTGTGTGACGCATCCGGTGGTGTCATGCAACCCAGCCTAGGTGTGGCAAAGGACGCACTGCCTTTCCGGAGACGCGCCGATACCCTACGAGGCAGTAACCGCAGGGTTACGAACAGAGCGCCAGAGCAGAGCCCGTACACAGCACCAGATCAGCATCCAGAATCCGCGTGACGAGTCAGTAGCCGCAGAGCCGGACGGACGACCGCCCGTCCCCCGTGACCACCATCCGGTCGCCGTCCCCGTGACCAGGCAGGGAGCCTCCCCCGATGTCCGAGCCGCAAAGCGACATCCACACCACCGCCGGCAAGCTCGCGGACCTGACGCGCCGCATCGACGAAGCGACGCACGCCGGTTCGGCCCGCGCGGTCGAGAAGCAGCACGCCAAGGGCAAGCTGACGGCCCGTGAGCGGGTCGAGCTGCTGCTGGACGAGGGCTCCTTCGTGGAGCTCGACGAGTTCGCCCGGCACCGCTCCACCAACTTCGGCATCGAGAAGAACCGCCCGTACGGGGACGGGGTCGTCACCGGTTACGGCACGGTCGACGGCCGCCCGGTCTGCGTGTACTCGCAGGACTTCACCATCTTCGGCGGGTCGCTCGGCGAGGTGTACGGCGAGAAGATCGTCAAGGTCATGGACTTCGCGCTGAAGACCGGCTGCCCGGTCATCGGCATCAACGACGGCGGCGGCGCGCGCATCCAGGAAGGCGTCGTGGCGCTCGGCCTGTTCGCCGAGATCTTCCGCCGCAATGTGCACGCCTCCGGGGTGATCCCGCAGATCTCGCTGATCGTCGGCCCGTGCGCGGGCGGCGCGGTCTACTCCCCCGCGATCACCGACTTCACGGTGATGGTCGACCAGACCTCGCACATGTTCATCACCGGGCCCGACGTCATCAAGACGGTCACCGGCGAGGACGTCGGATTCGAGGAGCTGGGCGGCGCCCGTACGCACAACACCACCTCCGGGGTGGCGCACCACATGGCGGGCGACGAGAAGGACGCCATCGAGTACGTCAAGTCGCTGCTCTCCTACCTCCCTTCGAACAACCTCTCCGAGGCCCCGGCCTTCCCGGAGGAGGCGGACCTCGCGGTCACCGACGAGGACCGTGAGCTGGACACGCTGATCCCGGACTCGGCGAACCAGCCGTACGACATGCACACCGCGATCGAGCACGTCCTGGACGACGCCGAATTCCTGGAGACCCAGGCCCTGTTCGCGCCGAACATCATCACCGGCTTCGGCCGGGTCGAGGGCCACCCGGTCGGGATCGTCGCCAACCAGCCGATGCAGTTCGCCGGTTGCCTGGACATCGACGCGAGCGAGAAGGCGGCCCGCTTCGTCCGTACCTGCGACGCGTTCAACGTGCCCGTCCTGACCTTCGTGGACGTGCCGGGCTTCCTGCCGGGCGTGGACCAGGAGTACGGCGGCATCATCCGGCGCGGCGCGAAGCTGATCTACGCCTACGCGGAGGCGACGGTCCCGCTGATCACCGTCATCACCCGCAAGGCCTTCGGCGGCGCGTACGACGTGATGGGCTCCAAGCACCTGGGGGCCGACCTCAACCTCGCCTGGCCGACCGCGCAGGTCGCCGTCATGGGCGCGCAGGGCGCGGTGAACATCCTGCACCGGCGCACCATCGCCGCCGCCGAGGACCCGGACGCGACCCGCGCCGAGCTGATGGCGGACTACGAGGACACGCTGCTCAACCCGTACGTGGCGGCCGAGCGCGGCTACGTCGACGCGGTGATCATGCCGTCCGACACCCGGGCCCACATCGTCAAGGGCCTGCGTCAGCTGCGTACGAAGCGGGAATCCCTGCCTCCGAAGAAGCACGGCAACATCCCGCTGTAGCCGTCGGCCCACCCGCTCACCCGTTCACAGAGAGGTCTGCCCATGATCAAGGTCGTACGGGGCAACCCGACCCCGGAGGAGCTGGCCGCCGCCGTGGCGGTGGTCCAGGCGCGTGCCGCCGCCGCGGCCGCCGTGTCGTCGGGCGCGCCGCTGCCGCCCGAGCAGTGGTCCGACCCGGGCCGTATCGCCCGCACGGGCCGTCCGCGGCCGGGCCCCCGGGCCTGGGCCCGGACGTACTGGCCGGTCTGAGACGCCGGAGGGTCCGAGCCGGAACCGGGCGCCGTCGCCGCTTGAGTACCCGTACTCAGGCGCGACGGTGTCCGGCGCAGCAGGATCGGAAGCATGCTGTGGTCCGACCCCGAGAACAAGCCGCCGAAGGAACTGCGCGACGCCCAGGCGATGATGCGCAGAGCCGGCGTGCTGCTGGCGCTGGCGATGCTGCTGGCGATGTTCGTGCTCGGCATCCGCTGACCCGGCGCCCCAGGATCCCCGGCTCCGGCAGCCACGGCGTACTCGGCATCTGCTGACCCGGCATCCGTCACTCCGGCCGCTCCGGGGCCCGGTGGCCCTTCTACGATGGCGGGCATGACTGATCAGCGCCGTCTCGTGCTCGCCTCCGCCTCCCCCGCCCGTCTCGGTCTGCTGCGCCAGGCCGGATTCGCCCCCGAGGTGATCGTCAGCGGGGTGGACGAGGACGCGCTGAGCGCCCCGACCCCCGCCGAGCTGGCGCTCGTCCTGGCCCGGGCCAAGGCGGCGGCGGTCGCGGAGCGCCCCGAGGCGGCGGGCGCCCTGGTCATCGGCTGCGACTCGGTGCTGGAGCTGGACGGCGAGGCGCTGGGCAAGCCCGCCGACGCCGAGGAAGCCACCGCCCGCTGGAAGTCGATGCGCGGCCGGGCGGGCGTGCTCCGGACCGGGCACAGCGTGATCGACACCGCCTCCGGCCGTACGGCGTCGGCGACGGCGTCCACGGTCGTACGGTTCGGCGAGCCGAGCGACGCCGAGGTCGCCGCCTATGTGGCCTCGGGCGAACCGCTGCACGTGGCGGGGGCGTTCACGCTGGACGGCAGGTCGGCCCCGTTCGTCGACGCGATCGAGGGCGACCACGGCAACGTCATCGGCCTCTCGCTGCCGCTGCTGCGCCGGCTGCTGGGCGAGCTGGACGTGTCGGTCACGGAGCTGTGGGTGTGAGTTCGGGGTGCGGGGACTCGGCCCTGGGCTCGGGGCCGTACCAGACCAGGGTCAGCACCAGCAGGGCCAGCACCGCCATCATGAACGCGAAGGCGGCCCAGCCGACCAGGCCGACGGTGACCGCGCCGAGGACGCCGTGCACGACCGCGCAGCCGATGAGGACGATCCGTCCGGCGCGTCCGGGGGCGCGGTCGCGTATGCCGGCGATCAGCGCTATCAGCCCGCACAGGACGAGCAGCAGCCCGGAGACGCCGCCCATCACCCAGGTCCCGGTGGACATGGCGTCCGGGTCCATTCCGGCGAGCGACATGTTCTGGTTCTCGGCGACCGTGGCCAGGACGGCGTTGATGAGCACGATGCCCACCGCCTCCCCGAACAGCACGAGCGCGGTCACGATCGCCACCGGTCTGCGCATCAGCGTCCCACCCCTGTTACCTCTGGTACGTGCGTAGCGCGGACGCTACTCGTGGGTATTCCTCCGGACAAGGGGTTGGACGGGCCCGGGCGCCGGGCAAAGAATCCACCGACCGTTCGTAGGGAGTCCACAAAGAAACGCCGTGCGGCCTTGACTGCCATGACAGAGACCTGGACCACACCTGCTCGTTACTGTGCGGTTGAGGATCCCGGCGTACCGTGGTGCCACAAGGGATTTCACTACTGGGGCAAGCCTCGGATCACACTCCGTGTGGGCAAGCTCACCATTGGGGACAGGTCGTACGGCCGTGTCGGTAGTCCCTAAACTCAGCTTGTTTCGAGGAGGGAGTCATCGTGCGCAAGGTGCTCATCGCCAACCGTGGCGAAATCGCTGTCCGCGTTGCTCGGGCGTGCCGGGACGCGGGGATCGCGAGTGTCGCGGTCTACGCCGAGCCGGACCGGGACGCGTTGCATGTCCGGGCCGCTGACGAGGCGTTCGCCCTGGGCGGTGACACCCCGGCCGCCAGCTATCTGGACATGGCCAAGGTGCTACAGGCCGCCGCGGACTCCGGGGCGGACGCGATCCACCCGGGGTACGGGTTCCTGTCGGAGAACGCGGAGTTCGCCCAGGCCGTCCTGGACGCCGGGCTGACCTGGATCGGCCCGCCCCCGCAGGCGATCCGCGACCTCGGCGACAAGGTCGCCGCCCGGCACATCGCCCAGCGCGCGGGCGCCCCGCTCGTGGCGGGCACCCCGGACCCGGTCTCCGGCTCCGACGAGGTCGTCGCGTTCGCCGAGCAGAACGGCCTCCCGATCGCGATCAAGGCCGCCTTCGGCGGTGGCGGGCGCGGCCTGAAGGTGGCCCGCACGCTGGAGGAGATCCCGGAGCTGTACGACTCCGCGGTCCGCGAGGCGGTCGCGGCGTTCGGCCGGGGCGAGTGCTTCGTCGAGCGCTACCTCGACAAGCCGCGCCACGTGGAGACCCAGTGCCTGGCCGACCAGCACGGCAACGTGGTCGTCGTCTCCACCCGTGACTGCTCGCTCCAGCGCCGCCACCAGAAGCTGGTGGAGGAGGCCCCGGCCCCCTTCCTGACCCAGGCGCAGAACGACGAGCTGTACGCGGCGTCCAAGGCGATCCTCAAGGAAGCCGGTTACGTCGGCGCGGGCACGGTCGAGTTCCTGGTGGGCCTCGACGGCACGATCTCCTTCCTGGAGGTCAACACCCGCCTCCAGGTCGAGCACCCGGTCACCGAGGAGGTCACCGGCATCGACCTCGTACGCGAGATGTTCCGCATCGCCGACGGCGAGGAGCTGGGCTACGACGACCCGGCGGTGCGCGGTCACTCCTTCGAGTTCCGGATCAACGGCGAGGACCCGGGCCGCAACTTCCTGCCCGCCCCCGGCACGGTGACGCTGTTCGCCCCGCCGACCGGCCCCGGCGTCCGTCTGGACGCGGGCGTCGAGTCCGGCTCGGTCATCGGCCCGGCCTGGGACTCCCTCCTGGCCAAGCTGATCGTCACCGGCGCCACCCGCGAGCAGGCGCTCCAGCGGGCCGCCCGCGCGCTGGCGGAGTTCCAGGTCGAGGGCATGGCCACGGCGATCCCGTTCCACCGGGCCGTCGTCACCGACCCCGCCTTCACCGCGGACCCGTTCACCGTGCACACGCGGTGGATCGAGACCGAGTTCGTCAACGACATCAAGCCCTTCGCCGCTCCCGCCGAGGCGGACGCGGAGGACGAGGCCGGTCGCGAGACGGTCGTCGTCGAGGTCGGCGGCAAGCGCCTGGAGGTCTCGCTGCCGTCCTCGCTGGGCATGAGCCTGGCGCGTACGGGCCTGGCGGCCGGCGCCAAGCCGAAGCGCCGCGCGGCGAAGAAGGCCGGCTCCGCCGCCTCGGGCGACTCCCTCGCCTCGCCCATGCAGGGCACCATCGTCAAGATCGCGGTGGAGGAGGGCCAGGAGGTCAAGGAGGGCGACCTCGTCGTCGTCCTGGAGGCCATGAAGATGGAGCAGCCGCTCAACGCGCACCGCTCCGGCACCGTCAAGGGCCTCACCGCCGAGGTCGGCGCCTCCGTCTCCTCCGGCGCCCTGATCTGCGAGATCAAGGACTGACCGCCCGCACGCTCCGAAGGGGCCCTGTCCACGTCGTGACGGCGTGGACAGGGCCCCTTCGTCGCAGTGGCATCCTGGAACCGACGAGGGTCCGAGGACCGAGGGAGGGGCGAAAGCCATGGCAGGGGCGATCCCGATGGACACGAGCACGGCACAGCCGCCGGCCCGGCCGATGCGCGCGGACGCGCGCCGGAACCACGACCGGCTGGTGGGCGAGGCGCGCAGGTCCTTCGCCGAGCACGGTACGGACGCCTCGCTGGAGGACATCGCCCGGCGGGCGGGCGTCGGCATCGGCACCCTCTACCGCCACTTCCCGAACCGGGACGCCCTGATGAACGCGGTCTTCCAGGACGCCCTGTGCTCCCTCCTGGACCGCTCCCGGGAACTGGCGGCGGCGGAGGCCCCGTGCCGGGCGCTGGTGGAGTGGCTGGGCGCGATCGTCACTCATGCGGGTGAGTACCGTGGCCTGGCCCACTCCCTGATGTCCGCCTCACGCGACGAGACCTCGCCCCTGGTGCAGTGCCACCTGCCGCTCCGGGAAGCGGGCGCGGGGCTGCTGCGGCGGGCCCAGGAGAGCGGTTCCGTACGGGACGACGTCTCCATCGACGACCTGCTCCAGCTGACGAACGCGATCGCCCTGGCCGCCGAACAATCACCGGACGACCCGGAGTTGGCGGAGCGGCTGCTGCGGTTGACGCTGCGGGGGCTGAAGTAGGGCAGGGTCAGTCTTCGGCCGGTACGTCGAGCTCGTCGCCGAGGTCCTGGCCGAGGGCGTTGGCGGCCTTCAGCCGGAATCCGTGGATCAGGAGGCAGGTCAGCGAGCGCGGCCCGGGCCGCCACCGTCTCGGGGTGTTCGGGGCCGTCGGTCCGCTGGTGGGAGGCGACGACCTGTTGCTGCATGGCGACGGCGTCTTCCGGACGGTCGGTTCTCGCGTAGTCGCGTGCGAGAAGCGCCCTCGTCCAAGACGGAGCCGTCCCGGTGCGGCGGCCACCACGGCTCCATTCCTGCCGGGTCGGTGACGTCGTCGAGGACGACGAACCAGCTGCGGGACGTCGTCGCCAGCCGGGAAAGGAAGGCCCGCGCGTCCTCGTCCGGCCTGCTCCCCGCCGTGCCGGGCGTGTGGACGAGCGCGACGGCGTGGGCGTAGGCGCCGCCGCTCGCTCTCGTTCCCGACCGCGTTGCCGCGTACGTCGCCCACAGCGCCGATGGCGTTGTCGCTGATGTCCCCGCCCGCGACAATCCCGCCGCGTCCGGCCCGCAGGCGGCGGCTGTTCTCGCCGGGCCCGCCAGGACCGCGACGGCCCACACCGCCGTACGACCGGCGCCCGAAACCCCTGCCATGGCAGCCCCGTACAGTCCGAGCATCACGTCCAAGCCCATTGCGTATCAAGGACGTTGAACTGCCGAACGGACGCCGGGACGGAAGGCAGGTGACGAGGGCTTCCGAGCCGCCCTGCCTACCGCCGCCGCAGATCCGCCACCCGGGCCCGCTGCTCGCCCGAGACGTCCGTCAGGGCGGAGGCGCTGCGCAACTGTGGGCCGAGGCCGCCGTTCTGGGTGCGGCGCTGGCCGGGCAGGGGCATGTCCCTCCGGGGGCGGCCCCCCTGAGGGGGACCGTCCCCGCCCGGCGCGTCCGCGTCCGGGCCGGCCACCGTGACCTCCACCCCCTGGTCGGCCAGGGACTGGAGCTCGGCGGCGGCCCGCTCGTCGTGGAGCGGGGGCTCGTCGGTCACCAGGCGGGTGATCAGTTCGGTGGGCACCGTCTGGAACATGGTGTCCGAGCCGAGCTTGGTGTGGTCCGCCAGGACGACCACCTCCGCGGCGGCGTGCACGAGCGCCCGGTCGACGCTGGCCGAGAGCATGTTGGAGGTGGACAGGCCACGCTCCGCCGTGAGGCCGCTCCCGGAGAGGAAGGCCCGGGAGACCCGCAGCCCCTGGAGGGACTGCTCGGCCCCGCTGCCCACCAGCGCGTAGTTGCTCCCGCGCAGGGTGCCGCCGGTCATGACGACTTCGACCCGGTTGGCATGGGCCAACGCCTGTGCCACCAGCAGGGAGTTGGTGACGACGGTCAGACCGGGGACCCGCGCGAGCCGGCGGGCCAGCTCCTGCGTGGTCGTACCGGCGCCGACCACGATGGCCTCGCCCTCGCCGACGAGGCCCGCGGCCAGGTCGGCGATCGCGGTCTTCTCCGCGGTGGAGAGATGGGATTTCTGCGGAAAGCCGGACTCCCGCGTAAAACCGCCCGGCAAGACCGCACCGCCGTGCCGGCGGTCGAGGAGTCCTTCTGCCTCCAGTGCCCGCACGTCCCGCCGTACGGTCACTTCGGAGGTCTGGACGACGCGGGCGAGCTCACGGAGCGATACCGCCCCGTTGGCGCGCACCATTTCGAGGATCAATTGACGACGTTCTGCAGCGAACACGAAACTGACAGTAACCTGCCCGTCGGTGAGTTTTCAGCAGTTTGCGCCGAATAACAGAAGTTGTACTTCAAAGGGGCCTCCAAGTGGTATAGGAGGCCCCTTCGTTGCTCAGGGATGATCACGAGGCGGGCGGAGCGCCGCCCGATCCGCCGGGGTTTGACGCGAGTTGCCCGGGTTACCGGACCCTCAGCCCTCGCCCGTGAGCTTGCGGGTGTGCAACTGCCGGGCCACTTCGGCGATCGATCCGGACAGGGACGGGTACACGGTGAAAGCGTTTGCGATCTGTTCCACCGTCAGGTTGTTGTCGACCGCGATCGAGATCGGGTGGATCAGCTCGCTGGCGCGCGGCGCGACCACGCAGCCGCCGACCACGATCCCCGTACCGGGACGGCAGAAGATCTTGACGAAGCCGTCGCGGATGCCCTGCATCTTGGCGCGCGGGTTGCGCAGCAGCGGCAGTTTCACGACCCGGGCCTCGATCTTGCCCGCGTCGACGTCGGCCTGGCTGTAGCCGACGGTGGCGATCTCCGGGTCGGTGAAGACGTTGGCGGAGACGGCCTTGAGGTTCAGCGGGGCGACCGCGTCGCCGAGGAAGTGGTACATCGCGATCCGGCCCTGCATCGCGGCGACCGAGGCGAGCGCGAAGATCCCGGTGACGTCACCGGCCGCGTAGACGCCGGGGGCGCTGGTGCGCGAGACCCGGTCGGTGAGGACGTGCCCGGAGTCCTTGAGCCGTACACCGGCCTCCTCCAGGCCCATGCCCGCGGTGTTCGGGATCGCGCCGACCGCCATCAGACAGTGCGAACCGGTGATGACCCGGCCGTCGGCGAGCGTCACCTCGACCCGGTCGCCGACCCGCTTGGCGGACTGGGCGCGGGAGCGGGCCATGACGTTCATCCCGCGGCGGCGGAAGACGTCCTCCAGGACGGCGGCGGCGTCCGGGTCCTCCCCCGGCAGCACCCGGTCACGGGAGGAGACGAGGGTGACGCGCGAGCCGAGCGCCTGGTACGCCCCGGCGAACTCGGCGCCGGTGACACCGGATCCGACGACGATGAGCTCCTCGGGCAGCTCGTCGAGGTCGTACACCTGGGTCCAGTTCAGGATGCGCTCGCCGTCGGGCAGCGCGTCCGGGATCTCCCGGGGATGACCGCCGGTCGCTATCAGCACGGCATCGGCGGTGAGCCGCTCCTCGGTGCCGTCGGCGGCCGTGACGACGACCTGCCGGGATCCGTCGGCGGCCTGGAGCCCGTCGAGCCGGCCCCGGCCGCGCATCACGCGGGCGCCGGCCCGGGTGACGGACGCGGTGATGTCGTGGGACTGGGCGAGCGCGAGGCGCTTGACCCGTCGGTTGACCTTGCCGAGGTCCACGCCGACGACCCGGGCGGCCTGCTCCATGTGCGGGGTGTCGTCGGCGACGATGATGCCCAGTTCCTCGTACGAGGAGTCGAAGGTGGTCATCACCTCGGCCGTCGCGATCAGGGTCTTCGAGGGCACGCAGTCGGTGAGGACCGAAGCCCCGCCGAGGCCGTCGCAGTCGACGACGGTCACCTCCGCACCGAGCTGGGCGCCCACCAGGGCCGCCTCGTAGCCGCCGGGGCCGCCGCCGATGATCACGATCCGGGTCACGAAAAGTCCGCCTCGCGTTGTGTAACCCGCGGCCGCCTGCCGCCCCGGCCGGGGGTCCGGGGGATCGCCCCGGGGGAATGCAGTACGTACTCCATTGTCCCGCACGCGCCAAGGTGCTTCGCCCCGGGGCCCTCCATACGGGAAAGAGGACGTCCGCCGTACGGGAACGGGGAGGCCGCCCGTACCGGAACGGGCGCGTCCGCCGCACGTGAACTAGGGCCTTGCACTCCCCCGACCGGGGCCTTCGTCACAGGAACCGCCGCTCCCGCCGCCACCTCCCGTACCCTCGGACCCATGTCGCTCTACGCCGCGTACGCCGGCAACCTCGACGCGCGGCTGATGACCCGCCGCGCCCCGCATTCCCCGATGCGCAGCACCGGCTGGCTCAACGGCTGGCGGCTGACCTTCGGCGGGGAGCAGATGGGCTGGGAGGGGGCGCTGGCCACCGTGGTGGAGGCGCCGCGCTCCCAGGTCTTCGTCGCGCTGTACGACCTGGCGCCCATGGACGAGGACTCCATGGACCGCTGGGAGGGCGTCGGCCTCGACATCTACCGCCGCATGCGCATCCGGGTGCACACCCTGGACGGCGAGGAGCCGGCCTGGATCTACGTGCTCAACGGGTATGAGGGCGGGCTGCCCTCGGCACGCTATCTGGGCGAGATCGCGGACGCGGCCGAGTCCGCGGGCGCGCCGCACGACTATGTGATGGAACTGCGCAAACGCCCCTGCTGACCAGGGCGGACACGGACCCGGCCGACCCCTCTTCGTACAAAAGCACAAACACCACGTACGCGTCTTTGCGCCAGTGCATCTACGCGCGTAGGGATTCAGCGGTTACGCTCGTCCGCGTGAACGCATCTGTTATTCCGGACAACATCCAGGGCGACCCGCAGGCGGCAGCCGCCGGGGCCGCCGCCCGCCTGCGCGAGCTGACCGGCGCCGAGACCCATGACGTCGCCCTGGTCATGGGCTCCGGCTGGGCGCCCGCGGGCGAGGCACTCGGCGTCCCGGAGGCCGAGTTCCCCGTGACCGAGCTGCCGGGCTTCCCGGCGCCCGCCGTCGAGGGCCACGGCGGCACGGTCCGCTCGTACAAGATCGGCGAGAAGCGCGCGCTGGTCTTCCTCGGCCGCACCCACTTCTACGAGGGCCGGGGCGTCGCCGCCGTCGCCCACGGAGTCCGTACGGCGGTGGCCGCGGGCTGCAAGACCGTCGTCCTGACGAACGGCTGCGGTGGTCTGCGCGAGGGCATGCGCCCGGGTCAGCCGGTCCTGATCAGCGACCACATCAACCTGACGGCCGCCTCACCGATCATCGGCGCCAACTTCGTCGACCTGACCGACCTGTACTCCCCGCGGCTGCGCGCGCTGTGCAAGGAGATCGACGACACCCTCGAAGAAGGCGTGTACGTCCAGTTCCCCGGCCCGCACTACGAGACCCCGGCCGAGATCAACATGGTCCGGGTCATGGGCGGCGACCTGGTCGGCATGTCCACGGTCCTGGAGGCCATCGCGGCCCGCGAGGCGGGCGCCGAGGTGCTCGGCCTCTCCCTGGTCACCAACCTGGCGGCGGGCCTCTCCGGCGAACCCCTCAACCACGAGGAGGTCCTCCAGGCGGGCCGCGACTCGGCGACCCGGATGGGCGCGCTGCTGGCGAGGGTGCTGGAGCGTATCTAAGAGCGTATCTAAGGCCGAGCCCGGCTTTCCGGACCGCCCGGCGCTTTCCGCTTCCGCTCCTTCCCGCGCTGGAGGACCGGGACCACTTCAGCCCCTCCCGCGCTGGAGGAGCGGGCCGCTTCCGCCCCTTCCCGCGCTGGAGGACCGGGCCGTTTCCGTCCCTCCCGCACTGGAGGACCGGGACCACTTCAGCCCCTCCCGCGCTGGAGGAGCGGGCCGCTTCCGCCTCCTCCCGCGCCTGAGGACCGGGCCATTCCAGCCCCTCCGGCGTTTGAGGAGCGGGGTCCGGGGCGGAGCCCCGGCGGCCCACCCACCCGCACCGCCCCACCACCCGCCCGCACCCACCTCCGCACACCCCCGAAAGGCGGCCCCCGTGCAGCACGACCTCATCGCGCAGGCCAGGACCTGGCTGGCCGAGGACCCCGACCCCGAGACCCGCGACGAACTGGGCGCCCTCATCGACGCGGGCGACACCGACGAGCTCGCCGCCCGCTTCGCGGGCACGCTCCAGTTCGGCACCGCCGGACTGCGCGGCGAGCTGGGGGCCGGCCCCATGCGGATGAACCGGTCCGTGGTGATCCGGGCGGCGGCGGGCCTCGCCGCCTATCTGAAGGCCCAGGGACAGGAGGGCGGGCTCGTCGTCATCGGCTACGACGCCCGCTACAAGTCGGCGGACTTCGCGCGCGACACCGCCGCCGTGATGACCGGCGCCGGACTCCGCGCCGCCGTGCTGCCCCGCCCGCTCCCCACCCCCGTACTGGCGTACGCCATAAGACATCTGGGCGCCGTCGCGGGCGTCGAGGTCACCGCCAGCCACAACCCGCCGCGCGACAACGGCTACAAGGTCTACCTCGGCGACGGCTCGCAGATCGTGCCCCCCGCCGACGGCGAGATCGCGGCCGCCATCGCCGCGGTCGGCCCGCTGGCGAACGTCGCACGCCCCGAGGACGGCTGGGAGACCCTGGGCGAGGAGGTCCTGGCCGCCTATCTCGCCCGTACGGACGCGGTCCTGGCCGCCGACAGCCCCCGTACCGCACGCACCGTCTACACCGCGATGCACGGCGTCGGCACCTCCGTACTGACCGCCGCCTTCGCGCGGGCCGGTTTCCCGGAGCCGGTGCTCGTCACCGAGCAGGCCGAGCCCGACCCCGCGTTCCCCACCGTCGCCTTCCCCAACCCGGAAGAGCCCGGCGCGATGGATCTCGCCTTCGCCACCGCGCGCCGGGCGGCCCCGGACCTGATCATCGCCAACGACCCGGACGCCGACCGCTGCGCCGTCGCCGTGCCCGACACCTCCGTCGAGGGCGGCTGGCGGATGCTGCGCGGCGACGAGGTGGGCGCGCTGCTCGCCGCGCACCTGGTGGAGCGGGGCGTCTCCGGCGTGTTCGCGGAGTCGATCGTGTCGTCGTCACTGCTCGGCCGGATCGCCGAGAAGGCGGGCCTCGGGTACGAGGAGACGCTGACGGGCTTCAAGTGGATCGCCCGGGTGGACGGCCTGCGGTACGGGTACGAGGAGGCGCTCGGCTACTGCGTCGACCCCGAGGGCGTACGCGACAAGGACGGCATCACCGCCGCCCTGCTCGTCGCCGAGCTCGCCTCCGTACTGAAGGAGCAGGGCCGTACGCTGCTGGACCTGCTGGACGACCTGGCGCTCGCCCACGGCCTGCACGCCACCGACCAGCTCTCGGTGCGGGTGGAGGACCTGTCGGTCATCGCGGACGCCATGGCCCGGCTCCGCGAGCAGCCCCCGACCGCCCTGGCCGGTCTCGCGGTCACCTCGGCCGAGGACCTGTCGCGGGGCACGGACCGGCTGCCGCCCACCGACGGGCTGCGCTACCAGCTGGAGGGGGCCCGGGTGATCGTCCGCCCGAGCGGCACCGAGCCGAAGCTGAAGTGCTACCTGGAGGTCGTGGTCCCGGTGGCGGACGCGGCCGGGCTGCCCGCCGCGCGGGCCCGGGGAGCCGAACTGCTCGCCGGGATCAAGCGGGACCTGGCGACGGCAGCGGGCATCTGACGGGCCGCCGCCACGCAGAAAGGGCCGGCACCCGACCCCGGGTACCGGCCCTTCGGCATTCGGAGGCCTCAGCCCACCGCCACGTCAGGTGGCGTCCGCCTCAGCCCACCGCCACCAGCACCACCAGCAGGACGACCCCCGCGACGGCCGGGGCGATCACCTCGTACGCCCAGCGCACCGAGCCCCGATCCACGCCCTCCGGGGTCGTGTCACCGGCCCGCTCGGCGATGTCCCGCAGATCGCGGACGGTCTGGTCGGCGGAGGCGGTGCGCCCGGCGGAGTCGCGGACGTCGGCGCTGACCGACGTACGGCCGTAGGGGTCGTCGTGCGCCGCGCGGGCCGCCGTGCGCGCCGCGCGCTTGCGGGCGCGCAGGGAGACGGGGATCGCCCACAGCTGGTACTTCGTGCCGTCCTGGGCGACCAGCTCGGATGAGTACGAGGCCCGTACGTCGGCGACCTCGGTCCAGGGGAGCCGGATCGTCCGGAACGGGTTGCGGACCCGGATGCGCTCGTCGTTCACGAAGACGGCGGGCCGCAGCGTGAACGCCACGACCAGCGGCACCACGAGGAGCAGCGCGGCCGCCGCGAGCCACGGCACCCGGTCCTCGCCCCGGATCATGGCGTCCCCGCCCATCCAGGCGATCAGCAGGAGCAGCAGCGACCCGCAGACCAGCGCGGCCACGGAACGGTAGGTCCGGTCGGCGTGGGGCGGCTCTGCGGGAGGTGTGGGGCTCGTCATGGGGCCGATTCTGCCTGACGGGCGCCCGGCCCGGCGGAGCGCCCGCCCGCGCACGCGCCCCCGCGCCGGAACGCACGGATGGCCCGTCCCCCTGTACAGGTCGCTACGCGCGTAGATATGCTCCTCTGGTGACCATGCCCACCACTGCTCCCGCATTTGCCGACGCGACCGCGTCCGACAGTGCGCTGCGCCGCTTCCTGTTCGGGTTGCCCGGCGTCGACGCCGTCGGCCTCGAAGCGCGCGCCGCCTCCCTCGGAACCCGTTCGATCAAGACGACGGCCAAGGCGTACGCCATCGATCTCGCCATCTCGATGATCGACCTGACGACGCTGGAAGGCGCGGACACCCCGGGCAAGGTCCGGGCTCTCGCCGCCAAGGCCGTCAACCCCGACCCGACCGACCGCACCACCCCGCGCACCGCCGCGGTCTGCGTCTACCCCGATATGGTCCCCACCGCCGCCGCCGCGCTCGCGGGCACCGGCGTGAAGGTGGCGTCCGTGGCGACCGCCTTCCCGGCGGGCCGTGCCGCGCTGGACGTCAAGCTCGCGGACGTCCGTGACGCCGTGGCCGCCGGGGCCGACGAGATCGACATGGTGATCGACCGGGGGGCGTTCCTCTCCGGCCGGTTCCTGAAGGTGTACGAGGAGATCCTCGCCGTGAAGGCGGAGTGCGGCCCCGCCCGCCTCAAGGTGATCTTCGAGACCGGCGAGCTGTCCACGTACGACAACATCCGCCGGGCCTCCTGGATCGGGATGCTGGCGGGCGCGGACTTCATCAAGACCTCGACCGGCAAGGTGGCCACGAACGCCACCCCCGCCAACACCCTCCTGATGCTGGAGGCGGTCCGGGACTTCCGGGCGGCCACCGGCGTACAGATCGGTGTGAAGCCGGCCGGCGGCATCCGCACCACCAAGGACGCGGTGAAGTTCCTGGTCCTGGTGAACGAGACCGCGGGCGAGGACTGGCTGGACCCGCACTGGTTCCGGTTCGGCGCGTCCAGCCTGCTCAACGACCTGCTGATGCAGCGCCAGAAGCTCAGCACCGGCCGTTACTCCGGCCCCGATTACGTGACGGTGGACTGATAGCCATGGCATCCGCATTCGAGTACGCACCGGCGCCGGAGTCCCGCTCCGTCGTCGACATCGCCCCGTCGTACGGGCTGTTCATCGACGGCGAGTTCACCGAGGCCGCCGACGGCAAGGTCTTCAAGACCGTCTCGCCGAGCAGCGAGGAGGTCCTGTCCGAGGTCGCCCAGGCGGGCACGGCGGACGTGGACCGGGCCGTGAAGGCGGCACGCAAGGCGTTCGAGAAGTGGTCGGCGCTGCCCGGCTCAGAGCGCGCCAAGTACCTGTTCCGGATCGCCCGGATCATCCAGGAGCGCAGCCGCGAGCTCGCCGTTCTCGAAACCCTCGACAACGGCAAGCCGATCAAGGAGACCCGTGACGCGGACCTCCCGTTGGTCGCCGCGCACTTCTTCTACTACGCGGGCTGGGCCGACAAGCTGGACCACGCGGGGTACGGGCCGAATCCGCGCCCGCTGGGTGTGGCCGGTCAGGTCATCCCGTGGAACTTCCCGCTGCTGATGCTCGCGTGGAAGATCGCCCCGGCGCTCGCCACGGGCAACACGGTGGTCCTGAAGCCCGCCGAGACGACCCCGCTGAGCGCTCTGTTCTTCGCGGACATCTGCCGTCAGGCCGGGCTGCCGAAGGGTGTCGTCAACATCCTCACCGGTTACGGGGACGCGGGCGAGGCCCTCGTCACGCACCCGGACGTCAACAAGGTCGCCTTCACCGGTTCGACCGCCGTCGGCAAGGCGATCGCGCGCTCCGTCGCGGGTACGGACAAGAAGGTCACCCTGGAACTGGGCGGCAAGGGCGCGAACATCGTGTTCGACGACGCCCCGATCGACCAGGCCGTCGAGGGCATCGTCACCGGCATCTTCTTCAACCAGGGCCAGGTCTGCTGCGCGGGCTCCCGGCTGCTGGTCCAGGAGTCGGTCCAGGACGAGGTGCTGGACGCCCTGAAGCGCCGGCTCTCCACGCTGCGCCTCGGCGACCCGCTGGACAAGAACACCGACATCGGCGCGATCAACTCCGCCGAGCAGCTCGCCCGGATCACCTCCCTGGTGGAGACCGGCGAGGCGGAGGGCGCGGAGCGCTGGAGCGCCCCCTGCGAACTGCCCTCCTCCGGCTACTGGTTCGCCCCGACGCTCTTCACGAACGTCACCCAGGCGCACACGGTGGCCCGGGACGAGATCTTCGGCCCGGTGCTCTCCGTGCTCTCGTTCCGCACCCCGGACGAGGCGGTCGCCAAGGCCAACAACAGTCAGTACGGCCTCTCGGCGGGCATCTGGACGGAGAAGGGCTCCCGCATCCTCGCGGTCGCCAACAAGCTCCGCGCGGGCGTCGTCTGGGCCAACACGTTCAACAAGTTCGACCCGACGTCGCCGTTCGGCGGCTACAAGGAGTCGGGCTTCGGCCGCGAGGGCGGCCGCCACGGCCTGGAGGCGTACCTCGATGTCTGATCAGAACCGTCTTGGCGTCTTCAAGACCTACAAGCTGTACGTCGGGGGCAAGTTCCCCCGCTCCGAGAGCGGCCGGGTGTACGAGGTGACGGACTCCAAGGGCCAGTGGCTGGCCAACGCGCCGAAGTCCTCGCGCAAGGACGCACGCGACGCGGTCGTGGCCGCGCGCAAGGCGTTCGGCGGCTGGTCGGGCGCGACCGCGTACAACCGGGGCCAGGTCCTCTACCGCGTCGCGGAGATGCTGGAGGGCCGCAAGGAACAGTTCGTCCGCGAGGTGGCCGCCTCCGAGGGGCTGTCGAAGTCCAAGGCGGCGGCCGCGGTGGACGCGGCGATCGACCGCTGGGTCTGGTACGCGGGCTGGACCGACAAGATCGGCCAGATCGCGGGCGGGGCGAACCCGGTCGCGGGCCCGTTCTTCAACCTCTCCACCCCCGAGCCGACGGGCGTGGTCGCGGTCCTCGCCCCGCAGAAGTCGTCGTTCCTCGGGCTGGTCTCGGTGATCGCCCCGGTGATCGCGACCGGCAACACGGCGGTCGTCATCGCCTCGGCGGACGCCCCGCTGCCCGCGCTGTCGCTCGGCGAGGTGCTGGCCACCTCGGACGTCCCCGGCGGCGTGGTCAACATCCTGTCCGGCGCCACGGCGGAGCTGGCGGCCCCGCTCGCCGCCCACCAGGACGTCAACGCGATCGACCTCACCGGCGCGGACACCGCGCTGGCGAAGGAGCTGGAGATCGCGGCGGCGGACAACCTGAAGCGGGTTCTCCGTCCACAGCCTGTGGACGCGGACGACACGTCGGACTCCACGGACTGGCTGGCCTCCCCCGGCACGCACCGCCTGACGGCGTTCCTGGAGACCAAGACGGTCTGGCACCCGACGGGCGCGCTGGGAGCCGCGGGCTCCTCGTACTGAGTACGGACCGCGCCACAGGCACCCGGACGGGGCCGCCCCACCACCCCGGGGCGGCCCCGTTCGCCGTGTCCGAGTCCGAGTCCGCGCCTCAGCCGGTGACGAGCTTGGTCACCGACCCCACCACGGGCAGGTCGCTCAGCGCGCCGCCGCTGGTGATCGGGTCGGTGACGATCGCGGTGGTCACCGGCTTGAAGTCGGCGATCTGGGTGCCCACGGCGTTGTCCAGCGGGTCCACCCCGGTGCCCGCCAGCGGGTCCAGCTGAAGGTCGGTGATCGGGGCGACGCTGCTGGCCAGCGAGGTCCCGAGCGCGCTGGTCACGGCGGGCGCGGCCGTCTCACCGACCGCCTGAAGGGCGGAGACCCCCTGCTCCGGCACCTCGGCCGCCGGCGGCAGCGAGACGGCCTGAGCGGAGCCCGCACCGGCCCCCAGCGCGGCCCCCAGCGCGGTGAAGGTCAGACCGGCGCGCAGCAGGACGCGACGTTCGGGCTTACGTGCATGAAGTGCCATGTTTTCCACCTGATCGAGCCTGGTCGGGTAATCATCCGTGCGCGTAGAGTAGTTGAGGTGTGATGCTGGATACCAACAGGAGGCCCGAGGGGTCGCCTACGCGGGTCAATGCCTCACACTTCTGTCCTGTGAGTTCCCAACCGATCCCGACCCGCGTCGTCCTGCTCGCGGGCCCCTCCGGCTCCGGCAAGTCCGTCCTCGCCGCCCGCACCGGCCTTCCGGTGCTGCGCCTGGACGACTTCTACAAGGAGTACGACGACCCGACGCTGCCCCGGGTCCCCGGCTCCACGGACATCGACTGGGACTCCGCCGGGTCCTGGGACGCGGACGCGGCGGTGGCGGCCATCGCCGAGCTGTGCCGGTGCGGCCGTACGGACGTTCCGGTGTACGACATCGCCACCAGCTCCCGTACGGGCCACGAGACGTTCCACATCGAACGGTCACCGCTGTTCGTGGCGGAGGGCATCTTCGCGGCGGACATCGTGGAGCGCTGCCAGGAGCAGGGCCTCCTGGCGGACGCGCTGTGCCTGCGCGGCCGCCCGTCCACGACGTTCCGCCGCCGACTGGTGCGGGACCTGCGCGAGGGCCGCAAGTCGGTCCCGTTCCTGCTGCGGCGCGGCTGGCGGCTGATGCGGGCCGAGCGGCGCATCGTGGCCCGGCAGACGGCGCTGGGGGCGTATCCGTGCGGCAAGGAGGAGGCGCTGGGGCGGTTCGCCGCCGCGGCGGCGGGGCGGTGTCATCGGGGGGCGCCGGCGGGGCGGACGGTGTAGTCGCGCGGGTGGTGGGTGGCGTGGTGGGCGCCTGCGGCGGGCTTTCTCCCCGCCCCGCCCCTTCCCGTAACCGGGGCTCCGCCCCGGACCCCGCTCCTCAAGCGCCGGAGGGGCTGAAAGAAGCCCGGACCGGCCGGAATCGCGGCCCGGCATGCCAGTGGGGTCGTACAGGACCCCCCGGCCCGTACGACCCCACTGCCTTTCCCCCGGATCCCCCTCGGTCCCCGTTTTACTGCTCCCCCGTGTTCCCCCGTGGCCCCCGCCTCCCCCGAAGCGGAGGGCCCTGCCTCAGGCCACCAGCTCGCCGAAGGACTCCTGCTCGTCACGTCCGAAGCTGAGGACCTCGTCCTCGCGCAGCCGGCGCAGGGAGCGCCAGATGCTGGACTTCACCGTGCCGACACTGATGTCGAGGATGGACGCGATCTCCGGGTCGGTGCGGCCCTCGTAATACCGCAGGACCAGCATCGTGCGCTGGAGTTCGGGCAGCCGGGCGAGCGCCTGCCACAGCACCGCCCGCAGCTCCGTGCCACGCATCGCGTCCGTGTCGCCCACCGTCTCCGGCAGCTCCTCGGTCGGGTATTCGTTGAGCTTGCGCCTGCGCCAGGCGCTGATGTGCAGGTTGGTCATGGTGCGGCGCAGATAGCCGCCGACCGCCGCCTTGTCGCTGATCCGGTCCCAGGCCCGGTACGTCGAGAAGAGGGCGCTCTGGAGCAGGTCCTCGGCCTCGAAGCGGTCGCCGGTCAGGTGGTAGGCGGTCGCGTACAGGGAGGCCCGTCGCTCCTGGACGTAGGCCGTGAACGCCGCTTCGGCGTCCGCGTTCTCCGCCCCCGTGGTGCGATCCCCCGTGGCCTTCCCGTACGCGTTTCCCCCGTTGCCCCCCACATCCCCCGTGGGTGCGTCAACCACCGTCATGTACGTCGACTGCGACGGCAGGTGCTGACGCCCGGCGCTTCGAACACACCCCCGTACGTTCGTTGCGCCGGACTTCTCGCTGCTCCGCCCGATGTCGTGGAGGCGCGTGACAACTGCGCTTGAGCTCGTGCTGTGCAGTGCGTTCATCTCGCGCCCCCTATCGGTGGAGTCCGTTCGTTCCTTGCTGACCAAGAGCTTGCCGGGGCAGTTTCATGGCGCTGTCCCCCGACTGTCACAGGCCTGTCACAGGGGCGGTTGCGGCCGTGCCCGGACAATCGGACGGCACCACAGGTCGAACTGAAGCGCCACCATGGGCCAGAATGACGCTCGTGCCTTTCCTGTTGCTGATCGAGGACGACGACGCCATCCGCACGGCCCTCGAACTCTCGCTGTCACGCCAGGGCCACCGTGTGGCCACCGCGGCGACGGGAGAGGACGGCCTGGAGCTGCTGCGCGAGCAGCGGCCCGACCTGGTCGTGCTGGATGTGATGCTGCCCGGGATCGACGGTTTCGAGGTGTGCCGGCGGATCCGCCGCACCGACCAGCTGCCGATCATTCTGCTGACCGCGCGCAGCGACGACATCGACGTCGTGGTGGGACTGGAGTCCGGCGCGGACGACTATGTGGTGAAACCCGTCCAGGGCCGGGTGCTGGACGCCCGGATCCGGGCGGTGCTGCGCCGTGGGGAGCGCGAGTCGACCGACTCGGCGACCTTCGGCAACGTGGTGATCGACCGCTCCGCCATGACCGTCACCAAGGACGGGGAGGACCTTCAGCTCACCCCGACCGAGCTGCGGCTCCTGCTGGAGCTGAGCCGCCGGCCCGGACAGGCCCTGTCCCGGCAGCAGTTGCTGCGGCTCGTGTGGGAGCACGACTACCTGGGCGACTCCCGTCTGGTGGACGCCTGTGTGCAGCGGCTGCGCGCGAAGGTGGAGGACGTGCCGTCCTCGCCGACCCTGATCCGTACGGTGCGGGGCGTGGGTTACCGGCTGGACTCGCCTCAGTGACCGAGACCGCCAAGCGGTCCCTGCGTGCGGGGCTGCGCTGGACCAGTCTGCGCCTGCGGCTCGTCGTGGTGTTCGCGCTGGTGGCGCTGGTGGCCGCGGTGTCCGCCTCGGGGATCGCGTACTGGCTCAACCGCGAGGCCGTGCTGACCCGTACGCAGGACACCGCGCTCGACGACTTCCGGCGGCAGATGCAGGACACGGCGGCCGCGCTGCCGACGCGTCCCACCAAGGACGATCTTCAGCGGGCGGCCGGGGAGATGGCGTCCAGCAGCCCGGGCTACAGCGTGCTGCTGGTGGCCGAGCGCGAGCGCGGCAAGCCGATCGTGGGCTACTCCGACCTGGACACCTTCACCCGGTCCCAGGTGCCGGACTCGTTGCAGAAGCAGGTGGCCCGCAAGCAGCCGCTGTCGTCGAGCAACGAGCACGAGTACCACCTGTTCTGGCAGCGTACGAGCATCGCGGGCACGCCGTATCTGGTCGCCGGTACGCGGATCATCGGCGGCGGCCCGACCGGTTACATGCTCAAGTCCCTCGACCAGGAGCGGCAGGACCTCAACTCACTGGCCTGGTCGCTGGGGATCGCCACCGCACTCGCCCTGGTCGGCTCGGCGCTGCTCGCGCAGGCCGCCGCGACGACGGTGCTGCGCCCGGTGCAACGGCTCGGCGACGCGGCCCGCAAGCTCGGCGAGGGCAAGCTCGACACCCGGCTCGTCGTCTCCGGCACGGACGAACTGGCCGATCTCTCCCGTACGTTCAACAGGACGGCGAGCTCGCTGGAGAAGAAGGTCGCGGACATGAGCGCCCGGGAGGAGGCGAGCCGCCGGTTCGTCGCCGACATGTCGCACGAGCTGCGCACCCCGCTGACCGCGATCACCGCGGTGGCCGAGGTGCTGGAGGACGAGGCGGACACCCTCGATCCGATGATCGCGCCCGCTGTGCATCTGGTGGTCAGCGAGACCCGGCGGCTGAACGACCTGGTGGAGAACCTGATGGAGGTGACCCGCTTCGACGCGGGTACGGCCCGGCTCGTCCTGGACGACGTCGACGTGGCGGACCAGGTGACCGCGTGCATCGACGCGCGGGCCTGGCTGGATGCGGTGCGCCTGGACGCGGAGCGCGGCACGATGGCCCGGCTCGATCCGCGCCGGCTGGACGTGATCCTGGCCAATCTGATCGGCAACGCCCTCAAGCACGGCGGTTCGCCGGTGGGCGTACGGGTGCGGACCGAGGGCGAGGAGCTGGTCATCGAGGTACGGGACCACGGTCCGGGCATTCCCGAGGATGTGCTGCCGCACGTCTTCGACCGCTTCTACAAGGCGAGCGCCTCCCGCCCGCGGTCGGAGGGCAGCGGGCTCGGCCTCTCCATCGCCATGGAGAACGCGCACATCCACGGCGGGGACATCACGGCGGCGAACTCCCCGGACGGCGGCGCCGTCTTCACGCTGCGGCTGCCCCGTGACGCCGGGAGGATCGCACAGAACGACGAACCGGGCGCGGGGGCCCCGGGCGAGGACGGGGCGACGTGATGCGCGGCGATGTCACGTACCGGAGGCGGAGCCCGCTGCGGCGGCGGGGCCCGCTGCGACGGCTGGGCCTGCTGCGGCAGCAGGGCTTGTTGCGGCAGCAGGGCTTGTTGCGGCAGCAGGGCCTGCTCCGAGGGCGGTCGGCCGTCTCTCTCGCCGGCCTGCTGGCGGTCGCCGCGCTGGTCTCCGGGTGCGGGATCCGGACCACGTCGGTGCCGGTGGACGCGGGGGCCGCGCCTTCCCGGGTGCCGTGCCGGCTCTCCGCGTCGGACCTGACCACCCGGTCGCCGGACAGTGTGAGCGCCGAGGTGTATCTCGTGTGCGCCTCGCAGCTGGTCACTGTGGACCGCCCGATGCCGGCGGCCGCGATCGGCGCCAAGCCGGTGGAGGTGGCCCGCGCGCTGCTGAAGGAGGTCCAGCAGGCGCCGTCGGCGGGCGAGCGGCGGGCCGGGTTCACCACGGCGGTTCCGGCGGGGCTGCGGGTCGATCCGCCCCGGGACGGCGATCCGGCGGGCGCCCTGCGGCTGAGCACCCAGCCGGAGGATCTGTCGGCGGAGGCGCTGGCCCAGCTGGTGTGCACGTTCACGGAGAGCGCGTCGCTGATCCAGGACGGTTCGGTGGTGCTGGGCGGGCCCGGGGACTACCCGCCGCGCGGCTATCTGTGCACCTCGCAGACGAAGTCCCGGCCGGGGGATCTGGCCACCCCGGACGCCCTCCGGCTGGACTGACCCGGGGCCGGGGCGGGGCCGGGAGGGCCGGGGAAAGCCGGATGTACGCAGCCGGGCCGGCCCTTCGTACGCAGTCGCCCCCGGCCGTACGGAACCGATCCTGCCGGTCGTGGCGTCTTGGTGGGCGTGCGTCACAGTTCGGACGGCCAGACCGTCATCCACTTCCGCGCGGCGGGCATCACTCTCCTGATCGCACATCTTCTGTTCGTCGGGTGGCTGACGCTGCGCCCGCTGGACGTCCCCTGGACCACGGCGGCGAACTTCGAGCCGCTCGCCGGCATCCGGGCGGACCTCGCGCTGGGACCGGCCGAGGCGGCCCGCCGGATCGGCGGGGCGCTGCTGCTGCTGGCCCCGCTCGGGGTACTGCTGCCGATGGCCGGGGGGCGGATCTTCGTCTCCCCCTGGGTGTCTCTGCTGCGTACCGTCGCCGCCGGGGCGCTGATCTCGCTGGCCATCGAGCTGGGTCAGACCGGGGTGCCGGGTCAGGTCGTCGACGTCGACTCGCTGCTGCTGAACACCACGGGCGTCGTTCTCGCCCATCTGCTGATCGTTCCGGTCTGCCGGGCGCGGCTGCGCCGCCGGGGGCTGCCGGGCGTCCGGGATCTGCCCCACTACCGCCATGAGACCCGACTCAGGGACGAGGCCCCTGGGGGATCGACCCCGACGATTACCGGGGTCGGCCTCGCCCCGTAGAGCGATGCTTTGTCCCCCTTCGCAGCGGCACCATGGATACATCGGGGAGCAGAGAAAGCTGCTCCTGCCGCAACGGTTCGCGAAGGAGCCCACCATGGCCGCACTTGTCCGCCCCACCGAAGGCCGCATGATCGGCGGAGTGTGCGCGGG
Source organism: Streptomyces sp. PTY087I2 (assembly GCF_001687325.1). Lineage (GTDB taxonomy): Bacteria > Actinomycetota > Actinomycetes > Streptomycetales > Streptomycetaceae > Streptomyces. Next base: position 123,411 of record NZ_LZRD01000021.1, read on the forward strand.
CCTCGCCCGGCGCTTCGGTACCTCGGCCGGCACGATGCGCGTGATCTTCCTCGTCTCGTGCCTGCTGCCCGGTCCGCAGTTCCTGCTCTACCTGGCGCTGTGGGCGCTGCTGCCCTCGGAGAAGTCCGCCTCCTCCGCGACGGCCTGGTGACGCGCCGGACCACGGGGAGCGCGAAGGCGGCGGAGAACGCGCGGTGGGGCGCACACCCTGGACCAGGGTGTGCGCCCCACCTGCATGTGCGGGTGCGCGCCGGATCACCGGCGCGCGGGGTGCGGATCAGCCGCCGAGCGGGATCCCGTTGGCGGTGAGGCCCTGGGTGGGCAGTCCGCCGAGCAGGCCGGTGACCGGGGCGGCCGCGTCGGTGGCCTGGCCGCCGAGGACCTTGCCGACGGTGTCCTGGACCGGCGCGTTCTGGACCGACTGCGCGACGGTGTCCAGCGCCATCGTCGAGACGGGGAGCGCCCCGGCCGCGGCGTCCAGCGGCAGCGCGGGAGCGGCGGAGGCGCTGCCGGCGGCGGCAGCGGCGAAAGCGGCACCGAGAGCGGCGACACCGAGAGTCTTGGCAGACTTCTTCATGGAGAATTCATCCTTGGGGAAGGGGATGTGAGCGGCTCTGCAAACTAGCCATCCCGCCACCCCCTCCGCAAACATCCCGACACGCGGAAAAAGGGCCGGGAAACTACTTCCCGGCCCTTTCGTTCGGTGCGCCCCTCAGCTTCCGGAGACCGTAGAACTGCTGGTCACAGCGGTCTGGCGGAAAAGCCACTCCGACCTCAGCTCGGCGTACCCGGGCTTGATGACGTCATTGATCATCGCGAGACGTTCGTCGAAAGGAATGAAAGCTGATTTCATCGCATTGACTGTGAACCACTGCATGTCGTCGAGCGTGTATCCGAAGGTCTCGGTCAGCAGCTCGAATTCCTGACTCATGCTGGTGCCGCTCATCAGCCGGTTGTCCGTGTTCACCGTGATGCGGAAGTGCAGCTTGCGCAGCAGCCCGATCGGGTGCTCGGCGTACGAGTCGGCGGCGCCGGTCTGGAGGTTGGAGGTCGGGCACATCTCCAGCGGGATGCGCTTGTCCCGTACGTACGAGGCGAGGCGGCCGAGGGAGACCGAGCCGTCCTCGGCGACCTCGATGTCGTCGATGATCCGCACCCCGTGGCCGAGCCGGTCGGCGCCGCACCACTGGAGGGCCTGCCAGATCGACGGCAGGCCGAAGGCCTCGCCCGCGTGGATCGTGAAGTGGTTGTTCTCGCGCTTGAGGTACTCGAACGCGTCGAGGTGGCGGGTGGGCGGGAAGCCGGCCTCGGCGCCCGCGATGTCGAAGCCGACGACACCCTGGTCGCGGTAGCTGTTGGCCAGCTCGGCGATCTCCAGGGCGCGGGCGGCGTGCCGCATCGCGGTGAGGAGGGCGCCGACGCGGATGCGGTGGCCGTTGCTGCGGGCGATGCGCTCGCCCTCGCGGAAGCCCGCGTTGACGGCCTCGACGACCTCTTCGAGGGTCAGGCCGCCCTCCAGGTGCTGCTCGGGTGCGTAGCGGATCTCGGCGTAGACGACGCCGTCCTCGGCGAGGTCCTCGGCGCACTCGGCGGCCACCCGGAACAGCGCGTCACGGGTCTGCATGACGGCGCAGGTGTGGGCGAAGGTCTCCAGATACCGGGGCAGCGAACCGGAGTCGGCGGCCTCGCGGAACCAGATGCCGAGCTTGTCGGGCTCGGTCTCGGGGAGGGAGTCGTAACCCTGCGCGCGGGCCAGCTCGACGATGGTGCCCGGCCGCAGGCCGCCGTCGAGGTGGTCGTGGAGCAGCACCTTGGGGGCGCGCCGGATCTGGTCGGAATCAGGGACATTCGGGGTCTGGCTCGTCATCTTCGCACTCTAGCGCCTACGCGCGTAGAGCGCCGGTTGCCGATGCGTAACAGTGACCGGAAAGTCGGGTGGAGTACACCTGCTCTTCTGAGACTGTTCTGTCATGGGACAGCGCGCACTCCCCCTGCCCGCAGCCAGGCTGGGACGGGCCGTACAGACGGCCGGAGCAACCGACGAGGTCAGCGGCGTGGTTCTGCTGCTCCCGGACGGCGAGGCCGACTCGCACCGCCGCCCCTCTACCTTCTCGTACGCGGCACAACTGCCGTTCGCCCGCGCCCTGGCCCGCGCCGGGGAGGGCGACGGGCTCACGGTGCACGTGCTGCGCTACCGCTGCCGGGGCTGGAACGCGGACGACGCGCATCCGGCCGAGGACGCCGCGTGGGCGGCCGACGAGGTGCAGCGGCTCTACGGCGATGTTCCGGTCTGCCTGGTGGGCCACGGGATGGGCGGGCGGGCCGCGTTGCGGGCCGCCGGGCACGGTGCGGTCACCTCCGTCCTGGCGATGGCCCCCTGGCTGCCGGACCACACCGCCGCCGCGCCGGAGCCGGTGAAACAGCTGATGGGGCGCCGGGTGCTGATCGTGCACGGCACCAACGACGAGCGTACGGACCCGGAGCTGTCCTACCGGCTGGCCGAGCGGGCGAAGAGGTCCAACCGGGACACCTGCCGCTTCGAAGTCCACTCCGACGGGCACGCGTTGCGCCAGCACCGCTCCGAAGTGGTGGCGCTGGCCGCCGACTTCATCCGCGGCTCCCTCTTCTCCCGCTCCTACGCCCGCCCGGTCGCGGACGCGCTCGCCGCGCCGCCGCCGCTGGGGCTGCGGATGCCGCTGGCCGCCGGGTTCGGGCGGTCGCTGCGGCACTGAGGGGGCGCCGGACCGGAGCCCGTGTCGGGCCTCTTGCCGCAGACGTCGCACCGGGGTCGGGGTCAGGCCTCCTGTCGCCGCGCGAATCCTCGTAGCAGCAGCGCCGTGGCCGTCCATACGGTCGCGCACCCTGCGGCGCCGACCAGCAGGACCAGCCAGAGGGCGTCCGTGGCGACGGCGGCGGTGACGGCGATGCCGGACGCCAGCAGCGTCGCCACCATCACCACGACGACCTGGGCCGTGGGGGTGTCCGTTGCGCGGATGGCGCGGCGGCGGTGCAGCCACCCCGCGCCCCGGAGGAAGACGGTCCCGACGATCAACAGGGCGAGCCCCACGGCCAGTCGGACGGTCGCGTGGCGGCCCGGCTCGTCGATCGTGTCCTGGCGCAGCTCCCCCGCCTGCACCGCCCACACCACATCGCGCCAGGAGAGGACCGTGACCCGGTCCCCGGGCGTCAGCTTCTCCCAGACGGGCCCGCGGCCCCGCATCCGTACCCTGAACGGCGGTTCCTCGGCCTCGCCGTCGAGCGTGACCCAGTTGGTGACGGTCTTGTTCGACCGGCCGGTCTCGGTGGAGACGACGGTGGCGGGCCACTCGGCGAGGCAGTCCCCTTTCTCCGGCGCGGAGGCCTCCGAGCACGGCCGCGCGGCCCGGAAGTCACGGGCCTCGGAGAGCGCCCCGGGCAGCAGCGCGAACAGGACGGCGGCGGCGAGCACCAGCACCGAGCCGACGACGGACGCGAAGATGACGCCCTTCAGGCTCGGGAGCCCGGGCGACTGCGGGTGCTGGTGCGGGTGGGGAGAGGGGGACTGATTCACCGGGGCATTCTCGCTCACCTGTTCCCCTCGGTCTGTCTCGTCCGTTCCCTCAGTCCGGCAGCAGGTTCCCCCGGCGCGAGAGCAGGAAGCGTTTGAAGGCGGCGACCGGCGGGGTGTCGGGGTGTCCGTCCAGCCAGGCGACGCCGATCTCGCGGGCCGCGCGCGGGGCCGTCACCGTCAGCTCGACGACCCCGGGGCGGGCGACGGCGGGCGGTGGCAGCAGCGCCACCCCGAGCCCGGCCGCGACCAGCCCGCGCAGGGTCTCCGCCTCCTCGCCCTCGAAGGCGACGCGCGGGGTGAAGCCCGCCTGGGCGCAGAGGTCGTCGGTGATCCGGCGCAGCCCGTAGCCCGGCTCCAGCGTCACGAACGTCTCGTCGGCGGCCTCCGCGAGGCGGATCCGGCGGCGGGAGGCGAGCCGGTGGTCGTCCGGGACCACCAGCCGCAGCCGCTGTTCGTCGAGGCGGCGGGTGACCAGGTCGGGGGCGTCGGGCACGGGCGAGGTGAGGCAGAGGTCGAGGCCGCCCGCGCGGAGCCGTTCGATCATCGCCTCGCCGTAGTTCTGCACGAGCTGGAAGCGGACCCTGGGGTGGTCGACCCGGAAGGCGCGGATCAGGGCGGGCACGGTCTCGGAGCCCATGGTGTGCAGGAAGCCGAACGAGACCCGGCCCGCCGTGGGGTCGGCGTCCGCCCGGACCGAGTCGGCGGCCTTCTCCACCTCGGCCAGGGCGCGTTCGGCCGAGCCGAGGAAGGTGCGGCCCGCCGGGGTGAGGGACACCGTACGGCCCTTGCGGGCGAACAGGGCGACGCCCAAGTCCGCTTCGAGCCGGACCATGGCCCGCGAGAGCGTGGACTGCGGGACGCCCAGCTCGTGTGCGGCGCGGGTCACATGCTCGTGCCGGGCGACCGCCTCGAAATACGCGAGGCGGGGCGCGAGCACGGCCCGGATGTCTTCTTCGTAACTGCTTGGTGACAGCCGAGGCCCTGAGCTGCGTTCATGCGCCATGGGATTGATTATCGCAGTTTCGTGCATTGGACGCATGAAACCGGCGGGTCTACTTTCGTCGTATGCCTCCCGCCGATACCGGGGCATCCACCGTCGTGGTGGGTGCCTCTGCCCCGTCGTCCCCCGTCACCACCACCGCCGCGCCGGCCGCCGCCGCGCATGAGCGCCTGGAGCCCGGCCGCCCCGGCTACCGGAAGATGAGCTTCGCGCTCTTCGCCGCCGGTGTCGCCGCGTTCGCTCTCCTCTACTCCACCCAGGCCCTGCTGCCCGCCGTCTCCGCGTCGTTCGACGCCACCGCCGGACAGGCGAGCTGGACGGTCTCGGCGGCGACCGGGGCGCTGGCCCTGTTCGTGCTGCCGCTGAGCGCGCTCTCGGAGCGGTTCGGGCGGCGGCAGATGATGACGGCGTCGCTGGCGATCGCGGTGCTGGTCGGGCTGCTGGTGCCGTTCGCCCCGTCGATGGGCGCGCTGATCGCGCTGCGCGCCGTCCAGGGTGCGGCGCTGGCCGGGCTGCCGGCCTCCGCCATGGCGTATCTCGCGGAGGAGGTGCGGCCCAAGGCGCTGATCGCCGCGATCGGGCTGTTCGTGGCGGGCAACAGCATCGGCGGGATGAGCGGCCGGATCCTCACCGGCTGGGTCGCCCAGGCCTGGGGCTGGCGCGCGGCGCTCGCCGCGGTCGGGCTGCTCGCGCTGGCGTGCGCCGTCGCCTTCCACTTCCTCATCCCGAAGGCGCGGAACTTCCGCCCCGGTTCGCTGAACCCGAAGGCCCTGGCGAAGACCGTCGCCGCTCACCTGGGCAACCCGCTGCTGGTCCGGCTGTACGCGATCGGCGCCCTGTTCATGACGGTGTTCGGCGCGGTGTACACGGTGATCGGCTACCGGCTGGTCGAGGAGCCGTTCAGCCTGCCGCAGGGTGTCATCGGCTCGATCTTCCTCGTCTACCTGGTGGGTACGGTCTCCTCGGCCGCCGCCGGACGTCTGGTGGCCCGCCTCGGCCGCCGGGGCGCGCTGTATCTGGCGGTGTCCACGACGGCCGCCGGGCTGCTGCTGTCACTGGCGGATCAGCTGGCGGCCGTGCTGCTGGGCCTGGTGCTGATCACGGCCGGTTTCTTCGCCGGGCACGCGGTCGCCTCGTCCTCGGTGAGCCGGACGGCGACGGAGGGCCGGGCGCAGGCGTCGGCGCTCTACCAGTCGGCGTACTACCTGGGCTCCAGCGCGGGCGGCACGCTGGGCGCGGTCGCCTTCCACGCCGGGGGCTGGGCGGCGACGGTGACGCTGGGCCTGCTGGCGGTCCTCGGCGTCGTCTCGATCACCCTGTACGGGACCCGGGTGGCGCGGGCGGAGCGGCGGGCGCTGGTTCCGGCCACCCGCTGAACGGTCCGGGCTCCCCTGCCCCGCCGAGCGGCCCGGGCGCCCCGGTCGCCCGCCGGGCCGGTGGTCGTCATCCTTGCGCCGCCGGACCGGGACGCAACCGAGACCTCCCCCGCGCAACCACCGCTCCCCTTCGTACGTCTACCAGGCGTAACCACAAAACCACTGTGGGCGAAGGGGAGTTGCCGCATGGGAGACATGGCGAAGACATCCGGCAGACGGCTGCGACGCGGGGTGGCGCTGTCCGTCGCCGGACTGGTGGCCGCTCCGGCCCTGGTCCTGGGCAGCGGCACCGCCGCCCACGCGGCGTCCTGCACGAAGTCGGTGGGGCCCCACCAGAAGCAGGTCGAGAAGTTCCTCAAGCGGCCCGTGGACGGCAAGCAGTCGGCGGCCGACTGCAAGGCGATCCAGAAGTTCCAGAAGGCCCACGGGATCACCCCCACCATCGGCTACGCCGGCCCGCTGACCTGGCGCACGATGAACACGATGCTCGCCCAGAAGGCGGCCGGGAAGAACCCCAACAAGGCGGGGAAGTGCCCCACCAACAAGGGGCGCATCGCCTGTGTCGACCTGACCCGGCAGCTGAGCTGGATCCAGGACGGCAAGAAGCTGAAGTACGGTCCGGTGCCGGTGCGGACCGGCCGGGACGGCGCGGAGACCCGGACCGGGGCCAAGAAGATCTACTGGCGCAACATCAAGCACTGGTCGACCATCTACAAGGTCTGGATGCCGTACTCCCAGTTCTTCGACGGCGGCCAGGCGTTCCACTCGGTCACCAAGTCCATGTACAACCCGCCGGGCTCCGGCGGCTGCGTCAACATGCGGCCCGCCGACGCGAAGGCATACTGGAAACTGCTGAAGAACGGCGACGACGTGTACGTGTACGGGCGCAAGCCCGGGACCTGAGCGAGGCGCCGGGCGCACCCCGAGGGGTGCCGGACCGATGGCTCCCGAGGGGTGCCGGACGGATCGTGGCCGGAGCCACGGCCTCCGGCGCCCCTTGTCGTCTTTCCGCCCCGATTGTCAGTGGCCTGCGGTAGCTTCCGACGTACCGGGTGACGGATGCCACAGCGCGAGGGCGCGCGACAGGGGTGGAGCGATGAGCGATCTGACCACGACGACGGCCGCGGGTGCGGCGGCGGACGCGGGGAAGCCCGATGCCGCCGGGATCGACAGCCGTCTGGAAGGGCACCGGGTCGAGCTGACGGGGTACTGCTACCGGATGCTCGGATCGGCCTTCGAGGCCGAGGACGCGGTGCAGGACACCCTGGTCCGGGCCTGGCGCAACTTCGACAAGTTCGAGGGCCGTTCCTCGCTGCGCTCCTGGCTCTACCGGATCGCCACCAACGTCTGCCTGGACATGCTGAACGCGGGCAACAAGCGGGCCCGCCCGGTCGATCTGACCGGCCCGACCCCGCTCGCCCAGGCCGCGCTGAGCCCCCGCCCGGAGAACGTCTGGCTGGAGCCGATGCCCGACGGGCGCATCCTGCCGTCGCTCCAGGACCCGGCGGAGGCGGCCGTGGCGCGCGAGTCGGTGCGCCTGGCGTTCGTCGCCGCCCTCCAGCACCTGCCGCCGAAGCAGCGTGCCGTGCTGATCCTGCGCGAAGTGCTCGCCTGGAAGGCCGCCGAGGTCGCCGAGCTGCTGGAGACCTCCGTGGCCTCGGTCAACAGCGCCCTCCAGCGGGCCCGCGCCACGCTGACCGAGACGGAGGGCCGGGCGGGCGATGCGGCGGACCCGCTCGACGAGGAGCAGCAGAAGCTCCTGGAGCGCTATGTGAAGGCGTTCGAGGGCTACGACATGGCCGCTCTGACCGCGCTGCTCCACGAGGACGCGGTGATGACGATGCCGCCGTTCGACCTGTGGCTCCGCGGCACCGGCGACATCACGGGCTTCATGACCTCCATCGGCGCGGCCTGCGCGGGCTCCAGGCTGGTGCCGGTCTCGGCCAACGGATCCCCCGGCTTCGCGCACTACAAGCCCGCCGAGGACGGGTCCGGGTTCGTGCCGTGGGCGGTCCAGGTCATCGACATCCAGGACGGGGCGATCACCGGGATGCACTGCTTCCTGGACGTCCCGCGCTGGTTCCCACTGTTCGGCCTGCCGGACCGGCTGCCGGCGGACGCGTAGTGGGCGGCCGAAGACCCGTCGTGCTGCTCGCCGCCTGGGTGGTGATCGCCGCGGGCGGCTGGGGGGCCACCCATTGGCTGGGCGAGCCGGCCGCCACTTCCGGCCCGGCTCCCCGGCCAGCGCAGGAACGCGGGGCGGAGACGGCGTCCCCGGACCCCTGTGACGCCCCGGACGGCTCCGCCCGGACGACGCCGACCGGCCCGCCCGGCGGCTCGGAAGCCCCGGACACCTCGTTCCGGCAGAACCCGGACGGCACGTGGAGCGCGGCGGAACTCCGGGCGTACGTCTGCACGGGCTGAGGGTGCGGGCCCGCACGCGTCGAGTCCGTACACAGGGGTCCGCACACGCCGGGGCCGTACGTCAGTGGGCGTCGGGCACCCGTTCTCCCGGCCCCTCCTCCAGCGTCACCACATCGGCCAGCCCCACCAGGTCCAGCAGCGCCCGGAGTTCGGGCGGGACGCGGCGCAGCCGCAGGGTGTGGCCGGCGCGGCGGGCGACGAGCCCCAGCCGGGCCACCGCCTCGACGGCGGTCAGATCCGGCCGCACGATCCCGCCCACATCGCAGTCCACCGCCGCGCCCGGGGCGAGGGCGGCACCACGGGGACCGGCGAGGGCGCGCTCCAGCTCGGCGCAGAGGTCGGGTACGACGGCACGGCTGACCCGGCCGGTCACGGTCAGGGTGATCGGATTTTCGGCATCCACACCAGGCAGACCGGAGCGGCGGGCGAAAATCATCGGCCCCTTCGCGCGATCGCGCCGCGAAGGGGCCATTTCGCGTCAACTCACAACTTCTTGTGTCTCTCCTGTGAACCAATCTCCCCGGTGTCCCCTCTAGTTGGGTGAACCGACGGCCGCAGCCGTCATTTCTGCGTATCTGCGGGCCGACGGGTTGAAGAACCATCGAGTTCTCCAGGGGGAGAGTTGCGCAGACACGTGAGAAACGCGTGCATACCCGCGGTCGCCACGGCGGCCGCAGTGGCGCTGGCGGCCGGCATGGTCAGCCCGGCCGTCGCCCAGCCGGACCCGAGGGGGGCGGCCGGCACCCGGGCGCAGGCCCAGGACCGGGAGGTGCGTCAGCTGACCCTCGTCACCGGCGACCGGGTCACCGTGGACGCCGAGGGCAAGCCGGTCGCCTTCCGGCCCGCGAAGGGGCGGGAGCACATCCCGGTCCAGCGGATGAGCGACAAGGGGCACACCCTCGTCATTCCGGCCGACGCCCACCGGCTGATCCTCTCCGGCAAGCTCGACCGGCGGCTGTTCGACATCACCGAGCTGAGCCGTCCGGCGAACCTCCGGTCCCAGCGGGACGGTCTGAAGCTGATCGTCGGCTACCGGGGCAAGCAGGCCGCCACCGCGAAGGCGCAGGTCCGTGACGCGGGCGGCACCGAGGTCGGCCGGAGCCTGAAGTCGCTGAACGCCGAGTCGGTGACGACGCCGACGACCGACGCACCGGAGATCTGGAAGGCGCTCACCGAGCGTCGCGCCGGGGGCGCCCAGGTGACGACCGCCGCCGGTATCGACCGGGTCTGGCTGGACGGCGTACGGAAGGCGAGCCTCGACAAGAGCGTTCCGCAGATCGGCGCACCGGCGGCCTGGAAGGCCGGGTTCACCGGCAAGGGCGTCAAGATCGCCGTTCTGGACACCGGGACGGACTCCACCCACCCCGACCTCAAGGGCCAGATCCTCGCGGAGAAGAACTTCAGCGAGGCGAAGGACACCAAGGACCGGGTCGGCCACGGTACGCACGTCGCCTCGATCGCGGCGGGCACCGGCGCGAAGTCGGGCGGCAAGTTCAAGGGTGTGGCCCCGGACGCCAAGCTACTCTCGGGCAAGGTGCTGGACGACGAGGGCTACGGCGAGGACTCCGGCATCCTGGCCGGTATGGAGTGGGCGGTCGCCCAGGGCGCCGACATCGTCAACCTGAGCCTCGGCGGGCCCGACACCCCCGAGGTGGACCCGCTGGAGAAGGCGGTCGACAAGCTCTCGGCCGAGAAGGGCGTCCTGTTCGCCATCGCCGCGGGCAACGAGGGCGACGAGGCGGGCACGGTCGGCTCGCCGGGCAGCGCGGACGCCGCGCTGACCGTGGGCGCGGTCGACGACAAGGACAAGCTGGCGTACTTCTCCAGCCGCGGCCCGCGGATCGGCGACGGGGCGATCAAGCCGGATGTGACGGCTCCCGGCGTGGACACCACGGCGGCCATCCCGTCCGGTTCGCTGATCGCCCAGGACGTGGGCGAGAAGCCCGCCGGTTACGCCACCATCTCGGGTACGTCGATGGCCACCCCGCATGTCGCGGGCGCGGCCGCGCTGCTCAAGCAGCAGCACCCCGGCTGGAAGTACGCCGAGCTGAAGGGCGCGCTGACCGCGTCCACGAAGCCCGGTGCGTACAACCCGTTCCAGCAGGGCTCGGGCCGGATCCAGGTGGACCGGGCGATCGCCCAGAACGTCGTGGCGGAGCCGGTCTCGGTGAGCTTCGGGGTGCAGCAGTGGCCGCACACCGATGACGTACCGGTCAGCAAGAAGGTGACGTACCGCAACCTCGGTACGACGGATGTCACCCTCGATCTGAAGGTGACGGGCACGGGTCCGACGGGCAAGCCGGCCCCGGCGGGCTTCTTCACGCTCGGCGCGGACAAGGTGACCGTTCCCGCGGGCGGCACCGCGGAGGCGACGCTGACCGCCGACACCCGGATCGGCGGCACGGCGGACGGCACGTACTCCGCGTATCTGGTGGCGACGGGCGGCGGGCAGACCGTGCGCACGGCGGCGGCCGTCGAGCGTGAGGTCGAGAGCTACAACCTGACGGTCAAGCACCTCGACCGGAAGGGCCTCCCGGCGGCCTACGCGGAGAGCACGCTCTACGGCTTCAACGACAAGGTCGGCGGCTCGTTCCTGAGCCCGCAGGTGGTCAACGGCACGGCGAAGATCCGGGTGCCCAAGGGCACGTACGTGGTCAACTCCACGGTCTACGGCCACCCGGAGGACTTCACCAAGGGCGCCGACTGGATCGCCCAGCCGAAGGTCTCGGTCACCAAGAACACCTCGCTGACGTTCGACGCCCGCAAGGCGAAGCCGGTGAAGATCACGCTCCCGGTCACCGGCACGAAGACCCAGCTGTTCTCGCCGGACTACTCGGTGGAGACGAAGGCCGACGGGGTCACCTTCGGCTGGCTGATGGACACGACCACCAACTTCCGTACGCTGCACGTGGGTCCGCAGATCACGGACGGGTCGCTCTCCCAGCACTGGTCGGGCACCTGGACCAAGGGCGCGTCGACCGAGTACGACATCGCGGTCGGCGGCACGGTCAAGAAGCTCGCGACCGGCTACGAGCGGAAGTTCACCGCCGCGCAGCTGGCGAAGGTGAAGATCTCCATGGGCGCGGCAGCGCCGAAGAAGAAGGGCTCGATCTCCGCGACGGGCTTCCTGCCCACCTCGGGCAGCGCCTGGTCCGCCGCGGTCGAGCAGAAGCTGCCCGGCACCCGCACGCTGTATCTCTCCACGGCCGACAAGGTGCGCTGGGGCTTGGAGTTCAGCCAGCTGGGCCCGGTCGACCAGGACGGCTGGCCGACGTACGAGGCGGGCTACCAGATCAGCGATGGGGCCGCGTTCAAGGCGGGCAAGACCTACAACAAGTCCGTGAACACCGGGGTGTTCGGCCCGCTGGTGAGCGAGGGCTACGGCGTGGCCCGTGAGGGCAACGAGATCTTCGGCATGCTTCCGCTGCTGGCGGACGGCGCGGGCAACGCGGGCGGCATCGAGTTCACGTCGGCCAAGACCGTCCTGTACCGCAACGGCAAGAAGATCGGCCAGAACAAGGACCCGCTGAGCGGCGGCGAGGGCTTCAAAGTCCCGGCCGGTTCCGCGTCCTACAAGCTGACGACCACGGTCAAGCACAGCGCGAAGGTCAACCCGCTCTCCACTCAGGTGGACGCGTCCTGGACGTTCTCGTCGAAGAAGACCGCGTTCACGATGCTGCCCGTCTCCACGGTCCGGTTCACCCCGGCCGTAGGCGCCGACGGCCGGGCCAAGGCGGGCAAGACCGTCTCGGTGCCGGTGAAGGTGCACGGCGCCGCCGCGGGCAAGAACCTGAAGTCGCTGAAGACGTACGTCAGTTACAACGGCGGCAAGACCTGGAAGAAGGTCACGGTGAAGAAGGGGAAGATCTCCGTCAAGAACCCGGCGAAGAACAAGGCGATCTCCTTCTCCGCCAAGGTCACCGACAAGAAGGGCAACACCTCGTCGGTGAAGATCTACAACGCGTACCTGGGCAAGTGACGGGCGCTCGCGGGTAGTTCACCCCACGCACGACGGCGGCCCGCCGCACGGAGAGGATCCGTGCGGCGGGCCGCCGGTGTGTCAGCTGATAGGGAAGACGCCGGTGTCGAGGACCAGCCCGAACGGCTCGGGCAGGGTCAGCTCCCGCCCGTACTCGACGGTCTCCAGCACCCGGTACGTCCCGTCCTCCGGCTCTCCGTAGAGCGTCGCGGTCGGGCGGCCGGAGTGCCAGGGGTCGAGGAGCAGGAACAGCTCCACTCCGGCCTTGGCGTAGCCGTTGACCTTGCTGACGCGGTCGTGGTTGGCGTTGGCGCGGGAGGTGATCTCCACGACGAGGCGGGCTTCTTCGGCGGGGACGGTGTGCCCCGGCCCGGTGGCGGTGGCACGGTCCACGACGACGAGGTCGGGGATGTAGATCCCGCCCCGCCCCGGGAGGGAGAGGCCGAGGGTCTGGTAGATCCCCCACTCCTCGGGGATGACGGTGTAGAGCCTGCGCTGGAGCAGCTCAGCAGTGGTGTTGTGGTCCTTGGACGGCGGCGGCGACACGGTGACGATCTCCTCGATGATCTCCACCTTGCAGCCCTCGGGTGCGTCCGTCTCCTCCCAGATCCGGACGAGGTCGTCCCAGTCCTGGCCAGGGCCCGGCGCGGGGTCGACGGTGAGTGCGCTCATGGCGGTCTCCTCTATCGGTACGTCACCGAGTCCAGCATGCCGAACGGGACCGGTGGCAGTCCACCGGTCCCGTTCACCCGTACGAGGAAACCGCAGGTCAGGCGATACGTTCCCGCACCACCGGCAGCGGCGAGAACGACGTGCCGGCCGGGGCGATGTCGTACGCGTCGGGCAGCGCCTTGAGTGCGTAGTCGAACTTCTCCGGCGTGTCCGTGTGCAGCGTCATCAGGGGCTGGCCCTCGGTGACCGTGTCGCCGGGCTTGGCGTGGAGTTCGACGCCCGCGCCCGCCTGCACCGGGTCCTCCTTGCGGGCGCGGCCCGCGCCGAGGCGCCAGGCGGCGACGCCGACGTCGTAGGCGTCCAGGCGGGTGAGGACGCCGGAGGCGGAGGCGGTGACCACGTGCTGTTCGCGGGCGGTGGGGAGCGTGGCGTCCGGGTCGCCGCCCTGGGCGGAGATCATGCGGCGCCAGACGTCCATCGCGGAGCCGTCGGAGAGGGCCTTCTCGGGGTCGGCGTCCTTGAGGCCCGCCGCGTCCAGCATCTCGCGGGCGAGGGCGAGGGTCAGGTCGATGACGTCCTGCGGGCCGCCGCCGGCGAGGACCTCGACGGACTCGCGGACCTCCAGGGCGTTGCCCGCGGTGAGGCCGAGCGGGGTCGACATGTCGGTGAGCAGGGCGACCGTGCGCACCCCGCTGTCGGTGCCGAGCGCGACCATGGTGGAGGCCAGTTCGCGGGCGTCCTCGATGGTCTTCATGAAGGCGCCGGAGCCGACCTTGACGTCCAGGACGAGCGCGCCGGTGCCCTCGGCGATCTTCTTGGACATGATCGAGCTGGCGATGAGCGGGATCGCCTCGACGGTGCCGGTGACATCGCGCAGCGCGTACAGCTTCTTGTCGGCGGGGGCGAGGCCGTCACCGGCGGCGCAGATGACCGCGCCGGTGGTGTCGAGGACGTTCAGCATCTCCTCGTTGGACAGGTGCGCCCGCCAGCCGGGGATGGACTCCAGCTTGTCCAGGGTGCCGCCGGTGTGGCCGAGGCCCCGGCCGCTGAGCTGCGGAACGGCCGCGCCGCAGGCGGCGACCAGCGGGGCGAGCGGCAGGGTGATCTTGTCGCCGACGCCTCCGGTGGAGTGCTTGTCGGTGGTGGGGCGGGAGAGCGCTCGGAAGTTCATCCGCTCGCCGGAGGCGATCATCGCGGCGGTCCAGCGGGCGATCTCGGTACGGTTCATGCCGTTGAGCAGGATCGCCATGGCGAGGGCGGACATCTGCTCGTCGGCGACCTCGCCGCGGGTGTAGGCGTCGATGACCCAGTCGATCTGCTCGGGGGTCAGCTCGCCTCGGTCCCGCTTGGTGCGGATGACGGAGATGGCGTCCATGGGAGTCCTTCCGGCCGGGTGCGTACGCAAGAGTCCTCGTTGACTCTACGCGCATAGAGAGGGAGAAGAGCGGTGGCCCTTCCGGGAAGGGAAGGGCCACCGCCGGAACGTGCGGGGTTCAGCCGAGGTGTTGCGGGCCGAACGACTGGGGCAGCATCTCGTCCAGCGTGCGCTGCCCGTCGGGCGTCTCCAGGAGAAGTCCGGGGCCGCCGAACTCGTACAGGAGCTGCCGGCACCGGCCGCACGGCACCAGGATCTCCCCGGTGCCGTCCACGCAGGTGAAGTGGGTCAGCCGGCCGCCGCCGGTGGCCTGGAGCGTGGAGACCAGGCCGCACTCGGCGCAGAGCGAGAGGCCGTAGCTGGCGTTCTCCACGTTGCAGCCGGAGATGGTGCGGCCGTCGTCCACCCGGGCGGCGACGCCGACCGGGAAGCCCGAGTAGGGGGCGTACGCCCGGGACATGGCGTCCCGGGCGGCCTCCCGCAGGGCGTCCCAGTCGGCCTCGCCGAAGGCCGGGGCGGGCGGGGGTGTCACTTGCCCTCGCCCTTGCGGTACGGCACACCGTTGGCCTTCGGCATCCGCAGGCGTTGCGCGGAGAGCGAGAGGACCAGCAGCGTGGTGACGTACGGCGCGGCGTCGACGAACTGGCTCGGCACCTGGTCGGTCAGGAAGTACCAGGTGAACAGCAGCGCCGAGACGACGGCGGCGACCGCCGCGGAGACGTACTTCTTCTTGTACAGCTGCCAGAACACCGCGATGACCAGCAGGATCGCCAGCAGGAGCAGCATCGCGTGGACGTTCTCGGCGCCGCCGCGCAGCTTGAGGCTGTCGGTGAAGCCGAAGAGGCCCGCGCCCAGCGCCATACCGCCCGGCATCCAGTTGCCGAAGATCATCGCGGCGAGACCGATGTAGCCGCGGCCGCCGGTCTGGCCCTCCTGGTAGATGCCGGTGGCGACGATCGCGAGGAACGCGCCGCCGAGGCCCGCGAGCCCGCCGGAGACGGTGACGGCGATGTACTTGTACTTGTACACGTTGACGCCGAGGGTCTCGGCGGCCACCGGGGACTCGCCGCAGGAGCGCAGCCGCAGCCCGAACGGGGTGCGCCACAGGATCCACCAGGTGGCGGGGATCAGCAGCAGGGCGACGACGGTGAGCAGGGACAGGCCGGTGATCAGACCGCCGATGATGCCCGCGATGTCGGAGATCAGGAACCAGTGGTGCTGCTGGAGGTCCTGGAGCCAGTCCGAGAGCCCCGGAATGGTGATCTTGTCGATCGGGTCGACGCGCGGGGACTGCTTGGAGGAGCCGCCCTGGACGCCGTCGAAGGCGAAGTTGGACAGGTAGCGGGTGACGCCGACGGCGAGGATGTTGATGGCCACACCGGAGACGATGTGGTTCACGCCGAAGGTGACGGTGATGACCGCGTGCAGCAGACCGCCGACGCAGCCGCCGAGGATCCCGAAGAGGACGCCCATCCACGGGCCCCACTGGAACCCGGCCCAGGCGCCGAACCAGGTGCCGAGGATCATCATGCCTTCGAGGCCGATGTTGATGACGCCCGCGCGCTCGGCCCACAGACCGCCGAGTCCGGCGAGGCCGATCGGCACGGCGAGTTCCAGGGCGCCGGCGACCTGGCCGACCGAGGTGATGTCCTCGGCGCCGCTGATCAGGCGGACCAGCGAGATCAGGGCGAGACCGCCCGCGACGATCAGCAGGACGACGGGCAGAGTGAGCTTGCGACGGCCGTTGCCCTTCTGGGGGGCGGGGCGTGCGGCGATGGTTTTGCTGGTGCTCACAGGGCCGCCTCCTTCTCGGTCGTGAGGGCGTGTCCGGCGGCGAGCTCCTCGCCGACCTTCTGCTGCTGGCGGCGGATGCCGTAACGGCGGACCAGCTCGTAGGAGACGACGACCGAGATCACGATCAGGCCCTGCATGATCGTGGCGATCTCCTTCTCGTACCCGTACTGGTCGAGCGAGGCCGAGGACTTGTCCAGGAACGCGATCAGCAGGGCGCTGAGGGCGATGCCGAGCGGGTTGTTGCGGCCCAGCAGCGCGATGGTGATGCCGGTGAAGCCGATGCCCGTGGGGAAGTCGAGGCTGTAGGTGTGCGTGTCGCCGAGCAGGGTCGGCATGCCGGCGAGGCCCGCGACCGCGCCGGAGATCAGCATCGAGGTGAGGACCATCTTCTTGGCGTCCACACCGGAGGCCTGGGCGGCGCTCTCGCTGGCGCCGGTGGCGCGCAGGTCGAAGCCGAACCGGGTGCGGTTGAGGGCGAACCAGTAGAGGATGCCGCAGCCCGCGGCGACGAAGGTGAAGCCGTAGATCTCCCCGGCCCCGTCCCCCATCGGCAGCCCCGGGAACCAGCCGGACTCCGGGATCTCCCCGGTGGTCAGGTTGTTGGAACCGGCGGGCTGCTCACCGAAGTTCTTCGGCAGGATCATCCAGGCGACGAGCGCGGTGGCGATCGAGTTGAGCATGATCGTCGAGACGACCTCGCTCACCCCGCGGGTGGTCTTGAGGAAGCCCGCGATACCGGACCAGAACGCGCCCACGAGCATCGCGACGATCACGATCAGCGCGATGTGCAGCGGCCCCGGCAGATCGACGCTCGCGCCGACCAGCGCGGCCATCATCGCGGCGAGGCGGTACTGCCCGTCGACCCCGATGTTGAAGAGGTTCATCCGGAAGCCGACGGCCACCGCGAGCGCGGCGAGGTAGTACGTACCGGCCTGGTTGATGATCAGGACCTGGACGTCGGCGTACGAGGCCGAGTCGAACATGATCCGGTACGGCTCGAAGGGGTTCTGCCCGGAGGCGAGCAGCACCACGGTCGTCAGCGCGAGGGCGACGACCAGGGCGAGCACCGGGCCGGCGAAGCCCAGGATCAGCCGGTCCTTGTCGAATTTCTTCATCGGGCCTCGTCCTCCGGGCTTTCGAGGTGACCGGTGGCGGCGCCGGTCATGGCCGAGCCCAGTTCCTCCGGGGTGATGGTGGCCGGGTCGGCGTCGGCGACCAGCCGGCCGCGGTACATGACGCGCAGGGTGTCGGAGAGCCCGATCAGCTCGTCCAGGTCGGCCGAGATCAGCAGCACGGCGAGCCCTTCGCGACGGGCCTCGCGGATCTGGTCCCAGATCTGGGCCTGCGCGCCGACGTCCACACCGCGGGTGGGGTGGGCGGCGATCAGGAACTTGGGCGCGTGGCTCATCTCGCGGCCGACGATCAGCTTCTGCTGGTTGCCGCCGGAGAGGGACGCCGCGGTGACGTCGATGCCGGGGGTGCGGACGTCGTACTCGCGCACGATGCGTTCGGTGTCGACTCGGGCCGCCTTGTTGTCCAGCAGCCAGCCGCGGCTGTTGGGCTTCTCGGTGACATGGCCGAGGATGCGGTTCTCCCACAGCGGGGCGTTCAGCAGGACACCGTGGCGGTGGCGGTCCTCGGGGATGTAGCCGATGCCGGACTCGCGGCGCTTACGGGTCGGGGCGTGCGAGATGTCGTCGGAGCCGAGGGTGATCACTCCGGCGTCCGGGTCGCGCATGCCCATGAGGGCCTCGATGAGCTCGGTCTGGCCGTTGCCCTCGACGCCCGCGATGCCCAGGACCTCGCCCTGGTGGATGGTGAAGTCGATGCCGGCGAGCACGTCGCGGACGGTGCCGTCGGGGTCGGTGACGGTGAGCTTCAGGTCCTCGACCCGCAGCATCGGTACGTCGGTGACGGTGGACTCACGGGTCTCCGGCGAGGGCAGCTCACTGCCGACCATCAGCTCGGCGAGCTGCTTGGTCGTGGTGTTCGCGGGGTCGGCGGTGCCCACGGTCGTACCGCGGCGGATCACGGTGATCTCGTCGGCGACCGAGAGGACCTCGCCCAGCTTGTGCGAGATGAAGATGACGGTCAGGCCCTCGGCCTTGAGCTCGCGCAGGTTGGCGAAGAGCGCGTCGACCTCCTGCGGCACGAGGACCGCGGTGGGCTCGTCCAGGATGAGGATGCGGGCGCCCCGGTAGAGCACCTTGAGGATCTCCACGCGCTGCCGGTCGGCGACCCCGAGGTCCTCGACGAGCGCGTCGGGCCGGATGCCGAGCCCGTACGCGTCGGAGATCTCCTTGATCTTCTTCCGGGCGCCGGAGCCGATGCCGTACAGCTTCTCGCCGCCGAGGACGACGTTCTCCAGGACGGTGAAGTTGTCGGCGAGCATGAAGTGCTGGTGCACCATGCCGATGCCGCGCTCGATGGCGTCGCCCGGGTTGGAGAACGAGACCTGCTCGCCGTCGATCGCGATGGTGCCCTCGTCCGGCTTCTGCATGCCGTAGAGGATCTTCATCAGGGTGGACTTGCCGGCGCCGTTCTCACCGACGAGCGCGTGGACCGTGCCCTTGCCGATGGTGATGTCGATGTCGTGGTTGGCGACGACGCCGGGGAAGCGCTTGGTGATGCCGTGCAGTTCTACGGCAGGGGGACTGCTGGACGCGTTGATGACGCACTCTCCTTGGCCGGACAGGAGCGGGGGCGGAGGGGCTCGGGGGGCTCGGGGGCCCTGGGGGGCGGGGGTGAAGTTATCGCGCCGGAGGGATGTCTACACGCGTAGCGCTGCCGAATCGTGAAACACGGGTGCACGTCATGGGCCGGACGCGGGGTCCGGACCGGGCGGGAGAGCACTGCGGGAGGCGGATCTTCTTCGGTTCGTACGGAGGGCCGCGGACCGCGGGTGCCGCGGGTCTTCGGTGAGACCCCCGTACGGCTCGGGCGGGCGGCTGGCCCGCGGCCCTGCCCGTCACCGGCGGCGGGAGCCGCGCGGCGTACGGACAGGGCCTGGGAAACCAGCCGGGCCGACGGCCCGGGAGGGGCCGTCGGACGCGGGCCTTACGGAGCGGTCTTGACGGTGATCTTGCCGTCGATGATGTCCTGCTTGGCCTTGTCCACGGCGGCGATGACGTCCTTCATGTCGGTGAAGGCCGGGTTGGACATCGACAGGCCGACGCCGTCCTGGTCCAGGCCGTAGCGGATCTCACCGGTCTCCGGCTTGTCGTCCTGGACCGACTTGATCAGGTTGAACACGGCGTCCTCGACGTCCTTGGTGACCGACGTCAGGATGGACTCCTTGTAGGCCGCGAGGCCCTTCTGCTTGTACTGGTCGGAGTCGACGCCGATGTTCCACTTGCCCGCCTTGGAGACGGCCTCGATGGCACCGGAACCGGCCAGACCGGCGGCCGAGTAGATCACGTCGGCCTTCTTGTCGAGCTGCCCCTGGGCGGCGGCCTTGCCGAGGTCGGGCTTGGAGAAGCCACCGAAGTCCGGCGGCTGCGTCAGGTACTGCGGCAGTACGTTGACGGAGGCGTCGGTGTCCTTGACGCCCTGGACGAAGCCCGCCTCGAACTTCTTGATCAGCGGGGTCTCGACACCGCCGATGAAGCCGACCGTCTTGGACTTGGTCACCTTGGCGGCGGCGACGCCGGCGAGGTAGGAGCCCTGCTCCTCGTTGAAGACGATGTTGGCGATGTTGTCGCCGGTCACCGAGGCGTCGTCGATGATGCCGAAGGTGGTCTTCGGGAACTTCGGCGCGACCTTCTTGATGGCGGGCGCGTAGGCGAAACCGACGCCGATCACCGGGTTGTTGCCGGAGCGGGCCAGCTCGGTGAGGCGCTGGACCTTGTCCGCGTCACCCTCACCGTCGGAGGGCTCGGCCTCGCTGCCGGAGATGTCGAGTTCCTTCTCCGCCTTGGCGAGACCGGCGTAGGCGGCGTCGTTGAACGACTGGTCGCCGCGGCCACCGATGTCGTACGCGATGGCGGCCTTGTCGCCGTCGGAGCCGGAACCGGAGTCCGACGAGTTTCCGCCACAGGCGGTGACGCTGAGAGCGAGTGCCGCGGACGCGACGCCCACGGTGGTGATCCTGGTGATCCGGCGCAAGGGGAGGCTCCTTCAAACCTGACCGAAGCGCCTCTTCCGGCGCTGGTTTCGCCGCGATCGTAACGCGCGTAGATGTCAGATAAGAGCACGTACGGAAGCCGTTATCGGATCGTCGCGAACAGAAGCCACCCACACGGCGGCACGGGAGTCCACGAACGGCTCACGAAGACTGTGTCAACGCTTCACGAACGGCCCCTGTCGAGCAGTGCGGCGGCGGTGAACAGCTCGACTCCCACGGTGATGGCCTCTTCGTCGACGTCGAAGTTGCCGCGGTGCAGGTCGAGGCCGCGCGTGTCGCCCGGGGTGCGGACGCCGAGGCGGGCCATCGCGCCGGGCACCTGCTCCAGATACCAGGAGAAGTCCTCGCCGCCGAGGCTCTGCTCGGTGTCCTCGATCGCATACGATCCCCGGCGCTCGGTCATCGCGGCGTCCAGCAGGCCGATGGACTCGGCGTCGTTCACCACGGGCGGCACGCCGCGCACGTAGTTGATGACGGTCTTGGCCCGATGCATTCCGGCCACCTCGTCCACGGCGGCGTGCACCAGGTCGGGGGCCTCGCGCCAGGCGTCCAGGTTGAGGCAGCGGACGGTGCCGGACAGCTCGGCGTGCTGCGGGATGACGTTGGGGGCGTGCCCGGTCTCCAGGCGGCCCCAGGTCAGCGCGAGCCCGGCGCGGGCGTCGACGCGGCGGGCGAGCAGCGCGGGGACGTCGACGGCGATCCGGGCGGCGGCGGTGACCAGGTCGGTGGTGAGGTGGGGGCGGGCGGTGTGGCCGCCGGGCCCGTCGAGGGTGATCTCCAGCCGGTCGCAGGCCGAGGTGATGGCCCCGATGCGCAGCCCGATCCGCCCGACGTCCACCTTCGGGTCGCAGTGGACGCCGATGATCCGGCCGACGCCCTCCAGCACCCCGGACTCGATCGCGTCGACCGCGCCGCCGGGGAGGACCTCCTCGGCGGGCTGGAAGATCAGCCGCACGGCGTTGGGCAGCAGCCCTTCGCGGGCGAGCCCGGCGAGCACGAGGCCCGCGCCGAGGACGGTGGTGGTGTGCACGTCGTGGCCGCAGGCGTGCGCCCGGTCGGGCACGGTGGACCGGTAGGGCACGCCGGTCTTGGTGTCCGGGATCGGCAGGGCGTCGATGTCGGCCCGCAACGCCAGCATCGGCGTCACCCCGTCCCACTCCCCCACGTCACACATGAGCCCGGTCCCCACCGCGAGGACCTGCGGCTTCAGCCCGGCCTTCTCCAGCCGGTCCTTGATGGCGGCGGTGGTCCGGAACTCCTGGTTGCCGAGCTCGGGGTGCATGTGCAGATCCCGGCGGAAGGCGATCAGCTCGGCACGGAGTTCATCACCGAGCCGGCCGGGCAGCGCACCTCCCCCGGGCTGGTCGGCCAGGCTGTGGGGGCGGGAGGCGCGGGACTTCAACTGGTTCACCTTATGAAGCGTAGGCCCCTCGACCCCCCAACTGGCCATGGATCTAGGAAATTTCAGCCGCTCAGGCGAACAAAGTTCGGGTGAGGACGTGTGACGGAGGGTGGTTACGGGTATACCGGTTCCCCCTTCGGGGCCGGGCGGCCCCCTACGCGTGGGCCGTCGAGGTCAGCCGCTGCACCCCCCGTGCCGTCTCCGTGACCCCGCTCAGGAAGCCCTGGGCGCGCGGTGAAGCCGTGGCGCGGAGCCATTCCGGGGCGATGTCGCAGACCGCGACGTTCACGCCCGTGCCGGCCAGGGCCAGGGGGAGGGTGTGGACGACCGTGGAAGGGAAGCTGACGATCGTGCGGCCGATGGGGCCGCGGCGGGCGATCAGTTCCAGGGGGAGGTCCGGGCGGACTATCTCCAGGCCGGTGGCGGCTTCCAGGGCGTGGAGTTTCTCGGCGGACTCGCGGCGGTGGGCGAAGTAGCGGGTGGCGCCGTGCGTGCGGGCCAGGGCCGCGACCGCTTCCTGGTACGGGACGGGGTCGACGACGCCCGTCTCGACCAGGGAGGTGCCGACGAGGTCGGCGCCCTTGCCGATGCTGGGCGGGCCGAAGCGGGCCCGGGTCCAGGCGAAGGTGTTCGGGGTGACCGTGATGCCGGGCGGAGCCTCGACCGGCATCGCGGTGAACACCTCGACCGTGTGGCGGGCCGTCGGGGTGAAGCGGCGGCGGGCCGTGGCGGTGACCGGGGCCAGGACCAGTTCGCGCGGTCCCGTACGGCCCCGGCGGTGCCAGCGGGTCAGGCGTTCGCCCCGGGCCAGCTGGGCGACGAACTCCATGGTGGCCGTGCCGTCGTCGACCACCGTGAGGCGGTCGGCGCGGACCAGGGTCAGCAGGAGCTGGACGTAACGCGAGAACGGGTCGCCGATCACTATGTGGTCCGCGCGTCTGACCAGGCCGGCCAGGGCGCGCAGGGCCTTCAGGGGGGCGCCGGACTCGCCGCGCGCCTCCTGCCAGCGGACCGTGATGCCCTCGTCGCGGGCCAGCTCCGCCATCCGGCGCAGCTGACCGCGCGACATCGGGTCGACCGGGGGGAGGACGACGACCGTGGTGGCGGCCGGGTCGTCTCCCCCCTGGGTGTGAACCCACTCCAGGACGTTCAGGAGCTGGACCGGGCTCTCGACGAAGGCGAGGTTCACCGGTCGGCGCTCAGACCGCGACCGGCTCGGGGGCCGGCGCGTTCTCGGTCTCGGCGACGACGCCCGCGACGCGGCGGAGCTTCTTCATCGGGCCGAGCTCGGACTCGTACACCTTCTTGACGCCGTCGCCGAGCGACTGCTCGATGGTGCGGATGTCGCGGACCAGGCGGGTCAGGCCCTGCGGCTCGACGGAGGCGGCCTGGTCGGAGCCCCACATGGCGCGGTCCAGGGTGATGTGGCGCTCGACGAACGTGGCGCCCAGCGCGACGGCGGCCAGCGTGGTCTGGAGGCCGGTCTCGTGGCCGGAGTAGCCGATCGGGACGTTCGGGTACTCCTGCTGGAGGGTGTTGATGACCCGGAGGTTCAGCTCCTCGGCCTTCGCCGGGTACGTCGACGTGGCGTGGCAGAGCAGGATGTTGTCCGAGCCGAGGACCTCGACCGCGTGGCGGATCTGCTTCGGGGTGGACATGCCGGTGGAGAGGATGATCGTGCGGCCGGTGGCGCGCAGGGCGCGGAGCAGCTCGTCGTCGGTGAGCGAGGCGGAGGCCACCTTGTGGGCGGGGACGTCGAACTTCTCCAGGAAGGCGACGGCCTCGGTGTCCCACGGGGAGGCGAACCAGTCGATGCCACGCTTGGCGCAGTGCTCGGCGATGGCGGTGTACTCGGCCTCGCCGAACTCGACGCGGTGGCGGTAGTCGATGTACGTCATCCGGCCCCACGGGGTGTCGCGCTCGATGTCCCACTGGTCGCGCGGGGTGCAGATCTCCGGGGTGCGCTTCTGGAACTTGACGGCGTCGCAGCCGGCCTCGGCGGCCGCGTCGATCAGCGCGATGGCGTTGTCGAGGTCGCCGTTGTGGTTGATGCCGATCTCACCCGTGATGTAGACGGGCTGGCCGGGGCCGGCGGTGCGGGTGCCGAAGGTGCGCAGGCGGGAGGTGCTGGTCATGGTGGTGCTTCCTTACTTGGTGGGGACAGTGGGGGTGGGAGTGGTGGTGAGGGTGGGACCCAGCAGCCAGGCCGCGATCTCGCGGATCGCGCCGTAGCCACCGGGGGTGGTCGTGACGGCGCGCGCGGCGGCGCGTACCGAGTCATGGGCGCTGGCGACCGCGACGGGCCAGCCGGCGAGGGAGAAGCAGGGCAGGTCGTTGACGTCGTTGCCGACGTAGAGGACCCGGTCGGGGGCGATGGAGTGCTCGTCGCACCAGCGCTTCAGCGCCTCGTCCTTGCGGTCGATGCCGTGCAGGACGGGGATCTGGAGCTTCCGCGCCCGGGCCGCGACGACCGGGTTCTGCTCGGTGGAGAGGATCAGGAGGGGCACGCCCGCCTTGCGCAGCGCGGCGATCCCGAGTCCGTCGCCCCGGTGGACGGCGACGGTCTCGCGGCCCTCGGAGTCGACCATGACCCGGTCGTCGGTCTGGGTGCCATCGAAGTCCAGGACGACCGCGTCCACGTCCGCGAGGGAGGGCAGCGGGGAGGGGTCCAGGAGCGGGGCGAGCGCCCGGGCGCGGGCCAGGTCGTGCGGGTCGTCGATCTCCAGCACCCGCGCCGGGTCGGTGGGGACCAGGGCGGTGTGGCCGAAGAAGCGGTGGCGGTGGGTGCGGAAGCCCGCCGCGTCCATCGCGTAGGCGGCGCCGGTCTCCAGGTAGTCCTGGGGGCGGTCCTGGCGGCGGGGGCGTACGGACTTGTCGTGGTTGACGCCGTACGTGCTCTCCTCGACCGCGTGCCCGTCGCGCCAGACGAAGCCGTGGAACGGGGCGACCGTGACGGCCGTGTCCGCGTCCCCGTGGGCGACCGCCCTGGCGACGCCGTCGATGTCCTCGCGGGAGACGAACGGGCTGGTGCACTGGACGAGGAGGACCACGTCGACGGTGCGGGCCCGCTCGGCCTCGTAGACGTCCAGGGCGTGCAGCACCGCCGCTTCGCTGGTCGCGGTGTCGCCCGCGATGGCGGCGGGGCGCTCGACGCAGTGCAGCCGGTGGGCGGCGCGCAGGTCGGCGGCGGCGGTGCGGGCGGCCTCGGCGATCGCCCCGTCGTCGGTGGTGACGACGACGTCGGTGACCTCGGGGGCGCCGAGCGCGGCGCGGACGGCGCGGGCGACCAGGGGGATGCCGCCGACCTCGGCGAGGTTCTTGGCGGGGACGCCCTTGGATCCGCCGCGGGCGGGGATCACGGCGAGGACGGTCGGGGTCGGGGGCGGCTGCATCGCTGCTCCTGGTGTGGTGGCGGTTCCTGAGGTGGTCGAGGCCGCGGGAGTGGTCACAGGTCCCCCATCCGGCGGATCACCGGGGCGACGCGCTGGACGCCGTGCCGGTAGGCGCCGCGCGCCGCGTTGCGTACGGTTTCGCGGACCGCGCCCCGGACCCGGCCGGTCTCCTGCGGCGCGGCCGCGCCGGGCAGGGGTGTGCCGTCGGGCGCCAGGTGGTGGCGGCCGAGGATGCCGGGGAGGTAGCCGGGGGCGGTGGCGGGCGTGTAGTAGGGGGCGAGCGGCGGGAGTCGGCCGGCGTCGAGGAGGGCGGTGACCTTGGCGCGGGCGGTGTCGTAGGCGGTGCCGTACGAGCCGTCGGCGGCCACGCCCTGGCCCGCCACCCACTCCGCGTCCGGCCGGGGCCGGGTGCCGCCGTCGAGCCGGTCCCAGGAGGTGAGGAGCCCGGAGCCGACGAAGTGGTGGTTGCCGAGAGGTTCGCGGACCCCGAGGTCGGTGAGGATCGCGGTCGGGATGCGGCGGTGCAGGGACTCCAGCGCGGCGGTCGAGGAGACGGTGACCAGGAGGTCGGTGCGGTCCAGGACCTCGCCCATGTGCCCGTACACCAGGCGGAAGTTGGGCGGGAGGCCGCCGGGCAGCTTCTGCGCGAGCTTCTGGTAGGGCAGTTCCTCGATGTGGGTGGTGTGCTCGCCGGGCTTGGAGCGCAGCTTCAGCAGCACCTCGCGGCGCGGGTGCAGCCGGGCGTGCTCGACGAGCCGGCGGAGCAGGTACGTACGGTCGGCGCGGGAGGCCGGTACGGAGGGCTGGGCGGCGAACACCACGGTGTCGCGGCCCTCTTCGGGCTGGTACGGGGCTCCGCCCAGGAAGGGCAGGGCGGCCTCGGTGACGGCCGAGGCGTCGGCGCCCACTCCCTCGTACACCGCGCGGAAACGTTCCGCGTCGTGGGCCGAGTTGGCGAGGACGACGTCCGCCCCGTGGCGCAGCAGGAGGCCGTCGGCGAGCTTCTCGTAGACGACGCCGACGTAGCCGGTGACGACGACGGGCCGGCGCGGGAGGTTCAGCGCGGCGATGCCGTGCAGCATGGCCTGGACGCCGCCGCCGACGAGGGCGAGGACGACGAGGTCGAAGCCCTCGTCGCGCACGGTGTGCAGGAACTCGACGGCGGTGACCTCGCGGACCCGCCCGGCGTCGATGCCGACCTCGCCGACCTCCGCGAGCTGGCGGGGCGTCGGGGTGGCCCGGCCGCGCAGCAGCAGCCCGCTGACCTCGACGGGGCGCGCGTCCTGTCCGTCCCCGGCGGCCTCGGCGGTCAGGCGGCGCGCGGTGAGCGCGCCCCATTTCCACCGGGTGTCGGAGTCGGCGAGGACGGCGACCCGGAGCGCCGGTCGGGCGGCGGGGGTCTCGGCCGGTTCGGCCTCATGGCTGGTACGTGGGGGCACGTCGAAGAAGTTAGGAAGGCATTTCGATGAGCGGCCCAACGCGATGGCAACAGATGGTTAACAGCGAGCCGACGATTGGGGGACCGCCGTGAATACGCCCTCAATCGCCTTCCCGGAAAAGGCGATTCACCTGAGCGTCGGCCGTTGTTCACCTGTTGGGCGCATTGCGGAAAAGGAAAGGGCCGGGGCCGCACCTAACGTGATGTGCGTGGTTAAGCTCTCCGTCATCGTGCCGTTCTTCAACGTGCAGACCTATGCGCCCGACACCCTAAGAAGTCTGCGGGCCAACGCCCGCGAGGACTTCGAGTTCCTTCTCGTCGACGACTGTTCGACCGACGGGACGCTCCCGCTGCTGCGCCGGGCCGCCGACGAGATCCCCGGGGCCGTCCTGCTGCAACATGAGGTGAACGGCGGTCTGGCGACCGCGCGCAATACCGGTCTGGATGCCGCCCGCGGCGAGTACATCGCCTTCCTGGACGGCGACGACTGGCTGGCGCCCGGGCACTACGAGCGGCTGGTGGCCGGGGCCGAGGCGCTGGGCTGCGACTTCGTGCGCACGGACCATGTCCAGGTGAACGGCAAGGCACGTACCGTACGCCGGGTTCCGCACGGGCCGCACGGGGTGGTGAGCGATCCGCGGGCCGCGATCCTGCCCGCCCACCGCACCACATCGGTGGACTACGCGTTCGCCTGGGCGGGCCTCTACCACCGGCGGCTGCTGGACCGGGGGCTGCTGCACTTCACCGACGGGCTGCGCACGGCGGAGGACCGGCCGTGGATCTGGCGGCTGCACCGGGAGGCGGAATCCTTCGCCGCCCTGGGGCTGCTCAGCCATTTCTACCGGCGCGGGGTGGCGACTTCCCTCACCCAGATCGGCGATGTGCGCCAGCTCGATTTCCTGCGCGCATTCGACCAGGTGATCGCGGAGACCGCCGCCGACCGTGAGGCGGAGGTGTTTCTCCCGAAGGCCGTACGCACGTACTGCGCGATCATCGCCCACCATCTGGGCGACCTGGACAAATTCGAACCGGCCGTGGCCCGTGAACTGAAAGCGCGCGGCGCCGCGGCCCTGGGGCGCCTGCCGCAGCGGCTGCTGGACGAGGCGCTCGACGCCATGGGCGTGACACGGGCGACCCGGGTGCGCAGGCTGCGCCGCCGCCCGGGCGCCACGAAGGGGGCCTCGGCCGCATGACCATCCGGATCTTCCACGCCTCCTCGCCCGGGGCGGTGGTGCTGCTCGCCGCGGCGATCGACGCGGGCTGCTTCACCGAGCCCGACCGCCGGATCCTGCTGCTGTCCCGGACCGGGCCCGCCCCGGAGACCGTCGCCGATGTCTCGGAGAGCGCCGGGTTCGGGCGGCTGCGTACCCGGTTCGACGAGGTGCTCTCGTGGAACGAGGCGATCGCCCCCTTCCACCCGGATGGCTGGAGTCCCCGGGCGGACGACGCCCCGCTGTGGGAGCGCCACTTCCGGCGGGCCTGGGGTCTCGGCGATACGGATCTTGAGCTCGTCGTGGACTCCCCGCACGCCGGCCCGGCCCGGGCCCTCACCCAGGTGTTCGCGGGCGTCCCCGTCGATGTGTACGCCGAGGGGCCCGGCGCGTACGGCCCGACCGGGGAGAAGATCCCCGCGCTGACCGGGACCCGGGTGCGGCGGCTGCTCCACCCGGACCTGGTGGCCGGGGTGCGCCCGCTGCTGCTCGGCGAGTACGGGGTGGAGCCGCGCACCGTGCCGCCCGAGGCGATCACCAAGGTCGTCGCCGAACTCGCGGACGGGGAGGCGGTGTTGCCGGGGGGCGAGGAGTCGGCGCTGCTGCTCGGGCAGGATCTCGCGGGGGCCGGGCTGATCCCGGCGGCCGACGAGGCGGGGCTGCGGCGGGAGATGGTGCGCGGGGCGGCGGCGCTCGGTCACACCCGGCTGGTGTACGCGCCGGATCCGTACGCCCCCTGGGAAAACCCGGCGGAGCTGCGCGCGGAGGCGGACCGGCTCGGCGTCGAACTGACCGTGCTGGACGGCCCGTTGCCGGTCCCGGCCGAGGTGCTGGTGCACCGGCTGCGGCCCGCGCTGGTGGTGGGCTGCACCTCGGCCGCGCTGTTCGGGGCGGCCCGGTTCCACGGCCTGCCGGTGGCGACCGCCGGCACGGGGCTGCTGCTGGAGCGCCTGGCCCCGTACGAGAACGCCGAGCGGACGGCGGCGACGCTCGCGGACGCGGTGCTGCCCGGGCTGGGCGACGCGGAGGCGGTCGCGGCCCGAAAGCCGCGCGGTGGGGCGGAGTTGGACGGTCTGCTGGCGGCCGTCGCCTTCGCGATGCGGCCGAAGGTGCGCCCCGATCTGCGCCCGGCCGCCGAGCGCTACCTCGCCGCGCACCTGGACAGCCACACCTGGCGCTACTTCAAGCGCCGCCGCCTGGCCTCGCTCGCACTGCCCGGCGTGGTCCCGGCCCGGCTGGCGTTCCTGCGCTCCAGCCCGGCGCTGCGCAGGGTGGTGCGGCGGGCGCGGGCGCTGAGGTCGTAACCGGCCCGGGCGGGCTGAGATCGCAACCGGCTGCGGGCTTGAGGCCGTAACCACCACGCCTTGCGGCCCGGCCACCCCGCCGACGTACCCTCAGCCCAGCAGTCGTGCCAGCCCGATGCGGCGCCACAGCAGGACCGCCGCGAACGACAGCACGGTGATCGCCGCCGACACGACCAGGAAGAGCGCCACCGTGGCCGGCCACCCCACGTCGGCCCGGACCAGTCGGCCGGCCACCACGTCCTCGAACATGACGTGGACCAGGTAGACCCCGAACGTCGCGTCGACGAGGCGGCTCACCACGGGGCGGAACCGGTCCGGGAGCCGCACCCGGTGCAGCGAGAGCACGAAACCGCCGGTGAGCAGCGCGATCGCCAGGCTCGCGTTCGGTATGACGTAATGGATCCTGTGCTGGTACGCGATCACGGCGACCAGGCTCCCCGCGGCGAGCAGCAGCCAGGGCAGCCGGCGTCTGCCGAACGCCCCGGCGGGCGCCGCTATCAGCAGGGCGCCCAGCACCGCGTAGATCACCTGGTACGCGCCGAAGCTCCAGCCGAAACGCGGCACGTCCCAGTCGGTGACCCGGGAGAGATCGCCGGCCAGCGTCGGGGCGGCCGCGACGGCCAGAAGCACCGCCGCGACGCCCCAGGGGCGCTTGCCCGCCCGCATCATCGGGATCAGGGCCAGCGCCATGATCAGCGGAATGTAGGCGTAGAGGTACCAGATGTGGTAGGCGGGCCGGACGGAGGCGAACAGCGAGTCCAGGGCCAGGTCTCCGATCGGCCCGTCGTTGGTGCCCCGCCACCGCCCCCACAGCAGGTAGAGGGCCGTCCACACCGCGAGCGGCACCAGCAGCCGGACCATCCGCTGCCGCAGCCGGGCGCCGTCCTTGGGCGGCGCTCCGACCAGGGCGGCCCAGCCCGCTATGGCGAAGAACGTCGGTACGGCGAACCTGCCGAGGGAATCCGCGAAGAGACCGGTCCAGTAGGCGGGCGCGCCGCCGGAGGCCTTGCGTCCTGCGGCGTCCAGGAAGGTGGCGCCCGCGTGCGAGACGATCACGCCGACCGAGCAGAGCAGCCGGATCACGTCGATGTCGTAGCGGTGCTCGCGCACGGGAAGGGAGGCTTCCGGGACCGTCGGCACCGGGGCGGGGAGCGAGGCGGGAGCGGAGGGGGAGGGTGTGGTGGACATGGTCCTCAGGGGGTGGGCGGGGAGGTGCGGAGGGAGGGGGCGGCGTGGTCCCCGTCGGCGGCGGACCGGGGCGCGGGGACCACGGGAGCGGTGCCAGGGCCGCCGGACGGGTCACCGAACGGGTCGGGGAGACCGGTGAGTTCACGCAGCAGGGCGAGGTTGTCGCGGGTGACGGACCACAGCGTCCGCTGCCGGTCGTGGACGTCGGCCACCGCCGCCGGATGGTCGGCCAGCACCGCGAGGGCCCGCTCCGCGAGCCGGGCGCCGAGGGCCCGTTCGTGAACGGAGACGCCCCAGTCGGGCCGGTCGATGTCGGCCAGGAAGTAGGCCAGTTTGGGGTGCGAGACCAGGCTGATGACGGGGGTGCCGCAGCCGAAGGGGATCATCCCGGCGTGCCCGCGCATCCCGATCACCAGCCGGGTACGCCGGTAGAGGTCGCGGATGGCGTCGTTGGAGAGGAGATACAGCGGCTCCACGGGGAGGGTGAGGCCGTGTTCGCGGCGCAGATCGTCGACGAAGCGCTCGTCGGCGGGCATGTGCGCGGCGTACCGGACCTCCGCGACGGCGGAAATGCCCCTGATCCCGGCGGCCATCTCCGCCAGGAAGTGCCCGTAGTCGTGGCCGAAGCGGAGACCGGCCCGGTCGTAGGCGCAGTTGATGAGCACGGTGTCCTCGCGTACGGCGGGTTCGGCGAGGCGGGGGTCGAGGTGGCGGGCGACCGTGGTGGGGCAAGGCTGGTAGCGCACCTTCTCGCGGAGGGAGTCGGGCAGCAGCTCCCTGACCCGGGCGACGGAGCCGTGGTTGCGCAGCCCGAAGAACGCGGACCGCTCGACCAGGGCTTGCAGCGAGGCCGCGAACCGCTCGCGCCGGTAGCGCTGGCCGTCGAAGACGTTGTAGCCGACGGCGAAGACCGCCAGGGGGGCGGTGATCCGGGCGAGCACGTCGTCGGGGATGTTCCACTGCCAGCCGCTGTTGCCGTTGGGCGCGGTGTCGGGGAGGAAGAGCCCGCCGCCGCCGACGATCACTGCCCTGCGGGCGTTGAGGCGTTCGAGGCCGGCCTCGTCGACGAGCAGATGCGCGTGCTGCTGGTGCCAGCGGCCGGGGCCGGTGTCGGCGGTGAAGCAGCTGCGGACCGCCTCGGGCAGCACCTTGTCGCCCGCGTTCTCGTCACCGTCGGCGAACAGGGCGACATGGGCGAGCTGTTCACTGGGCGAGGTGTCCGGCGAGGTGGTTACCGCCGCGATCATCTGGGACGTACGGGCGTACCAGGCACGGCAGTTGGCGTCGGTCGGGTCGGAGTCCAGACCGGCGAGCGCGTAACCCCGGGCGTCCTCGGTACGCCCCAGCAGCCAGGCGAGGCGGGCGAGTTGGCCGTACGCGCGCGGGGCGAAGTCCGGGGACGCGGTGGCCAGGAGGAGGTGCGTCTCGGCTTCCTCGTACCGGGACAGCGCCATCAGGCAGACCCCGAGCGTCTCGTGGCAGCGCGGCAGGTCGGGGCGGCCCGCGACGGCCTCGCCCAGCAGGGCGACGGCCAGGTCGTGGTGTCCACGCCCCCGGTGGATCTCGGCGAGCTGCCGGACCAGGTCGATCGGCGGCCGGGCGCCGTCGGGGAACGGGAGCGCGAGGTGCAGCAGCAGGTCGGGGTGTTTGGCACCGGGGAGGGCGAGGTAGGCGGCGCGGAACGCCTCGTCGTCCAGGTCGTGGCGTGCCCGGGCCGCGTGGGCGGGACCGGCGGAAGTCGTGGGCGTACCGGCGAAGTTCAGGACGACGACGCCTTCGGGGACCGCCAGGTCGTCGCGGAGCCGCGCCGCCGGGAAGTCGTACCGGGATTCCAGGGGTACGAGGAGGCTCTCCGGGATGTCCTGCGCGGTGGCGGGCGGTTCGGGGTGGTCGAGGTCCTGGCGCTGGATGACCAGGAGTCCGTCGTCGGCGATGCCGTTACGCGGGTCCGATCCGGGGCGCGGCACGGCGGCCACGCCCGTACGGAGTCGGAGCAGGGCGTCCATCCCGCCGAGGACGATCTGGGCGGGGGTGAGGGCGATGACGGTGTCGTAGCCGTCGAGGCGGAGGATGTCGTCGCGTCCGGCGGCCGTGCGCGGGATCAGCCGGGGGTGCAGCCGGTGGGCGGCGTCGAAGGCGGTGTCCGGCAGACCGGGGTGCAGGACGACGACGTCCTCGCAGAGCGCCGGGTTGCTCAGCGCGAGGCTGCGCAGGAGGTCCTGGAGCCCGGGCAGTCGGCCCGCGTCGGCGACGTACACGGCGAAGGCGATCCGCCGCTTTCCGGTGACGGCGCGGCGGTCGTCGGCGGAGGCGGGACCCGTCGTGGGGCCGATGGACGCGGGGCCCGGGAAAGCCGGGCCGGTGGACGCGGTCGCCAGGGACGCGGGGCCCGTCGCGGGGCCGGTGGACGCGGTCGCCGGGGACGCGGAGCCCGTGGACGTGGGGCCGGTGGAAGCGGGGCCCGTCCTGGGGCCGGTGGGCGCGGGGCCCGGGAAAGCCGGGCCAGTGGACGCGGTCGCCGGGGACGCGGGGCCGGTGGACGCGGTGTCCGGGGACGCAGGCCCCGTCGCGGGGCCGGTGGACGCGATGCCCAGGGACGCGGGACCCGTCACGGGGCCGGTGGACGCGGGGCCCGGGGAAGCGGGGCCGGTGGACGCGGTGGCCGGGGAGACGGAGCCCGGGGACACAGCCGCCGGGGAGGCGGAGCCCGTCGTGGAGCCGGTCGCGGAAGCGGCCGCAGAGTTGGAGTCGTTCGTCGTCATCTCAGGGTGATCCTCACTGCGGTGGCGTCCGTGGTCCCGGTCCGCGATCCGATCCACTCCCGCTCGCGCGGGGACAGGGCCGCCGGTCCTTCGAACCCGATGAGGTCCACCCGGGCCGGGGTGCCCAGGAAGTCGAGGAGCCGCAGCACGGTGTACGCGGTGCTCGCGGGCTCTTCCGCGTCCACCGCCTCGGCGAGCAGGGCCGGATCGTGCAGCGGGCGGCGCAGCGTCGCGTCGCCGACGCGGTCCTGGGCGCCGGGGACGAGCCGGCCGCGCAGGGCGAGCCGCCAGTGCGGGAGCGGGTCGCCGAAGACCAGCCGGGCGGTGGCCCTGCGGTCCCACCGGGGGCCCTTCCACGGGGTGGTGCCGCGCAGGGTGACGGCGTGCAGGTCGGTCCGGGCGGTGGGGGCGGCGTGGCGTACGGCGTCGCAGCGCACGACGAGGTCGTACCCCTCGATGAGGGCGGCCAGGGAACTGCCCGGCCGCTGCTCCTGCTCGGCGGTGTGCGGTGTGTCGGCGACCAGGCACACCGTCCGGCCCGCGAGGAACCGGCGCAGACCCGGTACGCCGATGGGTTCGGCCCCGCCGAGCAGCGGGTCGTCCATCGGGTCGCGGTCCGCGAGCCGGCGGTGCTCGGCGTAGAGCGCGGCGAGCCGGCGGACGGCCGGGTCGGCGGCGCCGCGTTCGGTGGTGCGGAGCCGGACGAGTTCGGTGAAGGCGGTGCGGGCCTCGGCGGCGGGGAGGTGGCGGGAGAGACGGAGGCCCACCGTCGCGTCGTCGCCGCCTGTGCCCTCGCGCCTGCCCCCGTCGTCGTCCCCGTCCCCGTCCCCGAACAGCGCCAGCGCCTCGTCGATGCGGTCTCCCGCCGCGCGGAGGGCGGCGATCCGGCGTTCGACGTCGCGCGAGGCGGCGGTGTTCTGCTGGAGCGCCAGGTGGCGTTCGTACGCGGTGATCGCCTCCTCGTTCCGGCCGAGCGCGTCCAGGGCGTTGCCGCGCAGCCGCCACGCCCCCTTGGAGCGGGCGCGCAGGGCGGTCGCCTCGTCGGCGAGGCCCAGGGCGAGGCGGGCCCCGGCGTCGCCGCCGCTGTCCAGGGCCTGCTGTCCGGTCCGCAGCAGCGCGTCGAACGCGTCGGCCCCCGGGGTCGAGCACGCGGTGGTCAGGGTCCCGATCGACGCGACGAGCCGGGTGCGGCGGGCGTCGGTGAGAGGGCCGGACGCGGCGAGGGCGGCGAGGTGGTCGCCGCAGAGCCGCAGGGCGGCCAGGAGCGCCGGGTCCGGTCCGCCGCCGGGGCGTGCCCGGGTCGGCGTGCCCGCCCGTCCCGCTCTCGCACGTACTGACGTGAGCAGCCCGGTGAGGGTCTGGCCCATGCTCGTTCCGCCGTTCTGTGAGTCGGACGCCGGCACCGGGGTTTCGGGCCCCGGTCCCGGCCCCGGGTCAGAGGCCCAGGGTGCTGCGGGTACGCCGTACGGTGCGGCGCAGCCGGACCGCCGCGCCCCGGGGGCCACCGCCGCCGGGCAGGGTGAGGCTCTGGAGCCGGCGGCGTTTGAAGTAGTGCTGGGTGGTGGGGTCGAGATGCTCCCGCAGCCAGGCCTCGGCCTCGGGGCGCAGCCCGGGGTTGAGCTTGGCCTGCATGCAGTAGCCGACGGTCCGCACCAGCGGGGCGAGGGTGTCGGGCGCGGTGCGCGGGAGACGGGGGACGCCCCCGGAGCCCCCCGGCGCGCCCGGGCCGTCCGGGGTGCCCTGCGCGCCCGGGCCGCCCCCGGTGTCCGCGTCGCCCACGTCGCCCAGGTCGTCCAGCGCGTCCAGGTCCGGCACGAGGTGGTCGGTGATCGTCAGCGGGATGCGGTTGCTGTTCTCGTACGGGGTGATCCGGTCGAGGACCAGCCGGGTGCCGACGCGGGCGACGGGGATGCTGTAGTACGCGGCGGCGGTGAACATCGCGGTGGAGAAGCAGCCGACGACGAGGGTCGGCGCGCACCGCTCGTACAGCGTTTCGGCGAGCAGCGGGCTGTCCAGCGTGGTGAGCCGTACGCCGAGTTCGGCGGCGGCCTCGTCCAGGGCGCGGGAGTAGCGGGCCGGGGCGGTGGGGTGCGGCTTGAAGAGGATGGAGGTGTGCCCGGCGCGGGCGGCTCCGCGCAGCATCCGGATGTGCAGCTCCTCTTCCTCTTCCGGGGTGAGGATGGTGAGGGCGGCGAGGTACTGGCCCAGCAGCATCGCGGTGGGGGCGGCGGCCTCGGCGGCGGCGAGCCCCTGGTCGCCCTCGGCGGCAGCGGCGATCTCGGAGAGGACCGCGCGGAAGGCGTCGTCCGGGACGAGTTCGGGCTCGACGCCGGCCTCGGCGAGGAGGAGCGGGCGCAGCCCGGTGACCAGGTCGAGGTGGAGGACGCGCCGGATGCGGCAGGCGATGGACTGGGGCAGCCGGTTGCGGGTGGGGCCGTAGCTCATCAGGCCGTCGGCGTAGACGTGGACGGCGCTCTCGGAGAAGATCGCGGCGAGCGCGCGGGCCGGGTTGACCTGGATGGACTCGACCGCGAGGTCGACGGGGGCGTCGGGGTCGATGTCCCAGGCGCGGCGGAAGGCCCGCTGCCACAGGACGGTCTCCTCGGAGCGGGGGCCCCAGCCGCTGGGGTGGTGCGGGCTGATCGCTTCGTTCCAGTCGACGACGGCGTCGAAGCGGGCGGCGAGGGATCCGTAACCGCGCATCTCCTCCAGGCGCAGGGCGGTCTCGGGGACGGCCGCGTTGTTGGAGACGAGCAGGATGCGGTGGCTGTCGGTGGCCCGGCCGAACTGTCCGGCGTCGAGCGCGGCGGCGAGGGTGGCCGCGCCGTACAGGGTGGAGACCTGGAAGATCTGGGTGCGCGGGGGCGTACGTACAGGCGTGGTTACGGGCGTGGCTGCGGGCGTCGGTACGGGCTCGGGCACGGTCATCGGTCAGGCGGCCTTCTGCTTGGTCGGCTTGGTCTGCTTGGTGCGCAGACGGCTGAGCAGCGTGCCGCGCTTGTCGTCGATCGTCGTCAGGGTGCGATCGAGCACGTCCTGCGGCATCCGGCCCAGCGCGGCGGCAGACTCGGCGCGCAGCTTCCGGGCGGTGGCGGGCTCGTAGTCGTCGGCCTTCTCGTTGTGGAAGGCGATCATCGCGCAGTAGGTACGGACGGCCTTCGGCAGCAGGGCGTCCGCGTCCCGGTCGGCGCGCAGCTCGTCGAGCAGCGTGTCGTAGGAGGCGAAGAAGTCGAGCTGGCGGGCGTCCTTGATCTGGGTCAGGGAGGTGGTGACCCCGCGCCGGTAGAAGATGCCGTACAGCCCGAGCGCGGCGTAGGTGCGGGCGCGCAGATGGAGCTGCCACACCCACAGCCGGTCCTCGGCGGTGCGCAGTTCGGTGGCGAAGCGCTGGGCGCCGTCCGCGAAGAGCCGCCGGTGGTAGATCCCGGCCCAGACGAACGGGTAGTCGACCATGGTCTCGCGCTCGGGCGCGCCGATGCCGTCGCGGGGGTCGAGCAGAGTGTCCCGGAGCGGGGCGGGGGCGCGCCGCACGACGCGGGCGGTGCCGGTGGACTGGACGTGGTCGGTGCGGGCGAAGTCGCAGTCGAGGTCCTGGGCGGCGCGCAGCAGCCGTACGAGGTGGCCGGGGGCGTACCAGTCGTCGCCGTCGAGGAAGGTGAGGTAGTCGCCGTCCGCGGCGTCGATGCCGCTGTTGCGGGCGGCCGCGATGCCGACGTTCGTACCGTGTCTGATCACCCGGGCGCGCGGCAGCCGCTCCGCCCAGTGGTCGACGATGTCCTGCGTACCGTCGGTGGACGCGTCATCGACCAGCAGGAACTCGATGTCCGGGTCCGCGTTGCGGGCCAGACTGCCCAGCGTGGTCGGGGCGTACGCCGCGACATTGTGGAACGGTACGACAACGGACAGTTTCGGCACGCGTGCCCTCGCCTTCGATCATGGTCCCGACAACGTAGTGAGACCGCGGAAGGATCGGGTGACACCCGCCACGACAGCGGGTGAACTCTGCGCGTCGCCCGGATGACCGGGTACGCCACCGGGGGCCTGCGGCGCGCCCCGCCTCACCTCACCCCGTACCGCGCCTCGATGCCCGCGACGATCAGCAGCAGGCCGTCCTCGAAGCGTTCGTCGTAGCCGGTGAAGATCTCCGGGCCGGCGGCGGCCGCGAGGGGGAACTCCGCCATGCGGTCGGCCCGTTCATCGACGTCGAAGCCCTCGCGCCGCTCGTCCGGCATGGGCCGGACGCCCTGTTCCTCGGTGACGAAGCCCATCGTGTACGCGGACGCGGTGGTGCCCGCGCGGACCGCCTGGCGCAGGGTGAAGCCCGCCTCGGTCATGGTCCGCAGATGCGCGTCCAGGCCGGGGGCGTGGTCGGTGCCGGTGAAGCGGGCGCCGCTGTAGACCTTCGCGCCGTCGCGGTAGCTCAGGAGCGCGGCGCGCAGGGCGGTGTTGTACGCGACGAGCTGCGCCTGCCAGGTGGCGGGGGCCTCGTCGGGGCCGGGCAGGCCGTCGGCGAGCATCCGGCGGTACATCAGCGTGGCCATCTCGTCGAGGAGGGCCTGCTTGTCCTTGAAGTGCCAGTAGAGGGCGGGTGCCTTGACGCCGAGCTCGCCGGCGATGGCCCGCAGGCTCAGGCCGTCGAGGCCCACTTCGTTCAGCAGTCGCAGGGCGGTCTCGGCGACGCGCGCCCGGTCGATCTTCGTCGTAGCCACCTTGACAATTTAACAGCGTTAAGCGCAGACTCCGAATCATGGAACTTAACAACGTTAAGGAAAGTGTCCGGGCCTCGGCCGAGGTCGACGTACTGATCGTCGGCGCCGGGCCCAGCGGCCTCGCGCTCGCCGTCGATCTGGCCCGCCGGGGCGTGCCCGCGCTGGTCGTCGAGCAGGCGGAGACCCTCTTCCCCGGCTCCCGGGGCAAGGGCGTCCAGCCGCGCACCCGGGAGGTGTTCGACGACCTCGGGGCGGGCGACGCGGTGCGCGAGCACGGCGGCACGGCACCGGTCGGGATGGCCTGGGCGGACGGCGTACGGCAGGGCACGTACGAGATGTTCCGCAGGGCGGCGCCCACCGACGCGGAGCCGTACGGGGAGCCCTGGCTGCTGCCCCAGTGGCGGACCCAGGAGATCCTGCTCGGCCGGCTGCGCGAACTCGGCGGCGACGTCACCTTCTCCACCGCGCTGACCACGCTGGCCCAGGACGCCGCCGGGGTCACCGCCGAGCTGACGACCGGGACCATCCGGGCCTCCTGGCTGGTCGCGGCGGACGGCGGACGCTCCACCGTGCGGCGGGCGCTCGGGGTGGGCATGACGGGTGAGACCGTCGATCCGGCACCGATGCTCGTCGCCGACGTGCGGATCGCGCCCGCCGCCCTCGACCGGGACAACTGGCACATCTTCACGGGTGACGCGGGCTACACCACCCTGTGCCCGCTGCCCGGCACGGACGACTTCCAGCTGGTCGCCCAGTTCAAGGAGGGCGCACCCGATCTCGCGCCGGAGGCCGTACGCGCCCTGGTCGCCGACCGCACCCACCTGGCCGCCCAGGACGTCACCGAGGTCCGGTGGTCCTCCGACTTCCGCCCGCGCGCCGCTCTCGCCGACCGCTTCCGGGCGGGCCGGGTGCTGCTCATGGGCGACGCGGCGCACATCCACTCCCCGGCGGGCGGCCAGGGGCTGAACACCAGCGTCCAGGACGCGTACAACCTGGGCTGGAAGCTCGGCCAGGTGCTGCTGCACGGCGCGCCCGAGGCCCTGATCGACAGTTACGAGGAGGAGCGCCGCCCGGTCGCCGAGGCGATGCTGGGCCTGTCGACCCGGATCCACCAGGGCCGCCAGGAGCGCGGCCGGGACACCCAGCAGCTCGGTCTCGGCTACCGGGGCGGCCCGCTCTCCACCGGCCGGGCGGGGCTGCTGGAGGCGGGCGACCGCGCGCCGGACGGGCCCGCCGGCGCGCACGGGCGGCTGTTCGACCTGTTCCGGGGGCCGCACTTCACGCTGCTGGCGCTGGGCACGGACGCCGCGCTTCCGGCGGTGGCGGACGCGTCGGTGCGTACGTACCGGGGACCGGCCCCGGAGGCGTACGGACCGGGGCTCTTCCTCGTCCGGCCGGACGGCTACATCGGCTGGGCGGGCGAGGACCCGGCCGGGCTCGCCGCGTACGCCGAACCGCTGGGCCTCGACCTCAGGTCCGCTGAGGCCGCCCGCCGATCGGATTGAGGCCACCCGCCGGACGGGCCGTTCCGCCGGCTACACGCTGCCTCCGGCTACACGCTGCTGAGCGAGAGCTTGGCGGCGAACCCGAGGAAGAGGACGCCGGCCGCCGAAGTGGCCCCCGCCGAGAGCCGCTTACGCCGGCGGAAGACGGCGGCCAGCCGGGTGCCGCCGAAGATCAGCACCGAGAGGTAGGCGAAGCTGGCGAGCTGGAGCAGGGTGCCGAGCACCAGGAACGACAGCGCCGGGTAGGCGTAGCCGGGGTCGACGAACTGGACGAAGAAGGAGATCAGGAACAGGATCGCCTTCGGGTTGACCAGGCTGACCACGAGCGCCCGGCGGTAGGGCCGCTCGACAGGGCCCGCCGCCCGGGAATCGTCGCCGGCCGCCTCGACCGTCTCGACGAGTTCGGCGGTACGCCGGTGCCGCTCGCGCCACAGGGCCACGGCGGCCCGCAGCATCCCGATGGCCATCCAGGTCAGATAGGCCGCGCCCGCGTACTTGACGATCGCGAAGAGCAGGGGCGTGGTGGTCAGCAGGGACGCGGCGCCCAGAGCGGCGAGCGTCATCAGGACGGTGTCCCCGGTCCAGACGCCCGCGGCTGCTTTGTACCCGGTGCGTACGCCGCGTCGGGCGGCGACGGAGAGCACGTAGAGCGAGTTCGGACCCGGCAGAAGGACGATCAGCGCCAGGCCGGCGAGATAGGTCGGAAGATCGGTGACACCCAGCATGAACGGAGTCTCGCACGCCGGTACGGGGCGTCGTCCAGGGGGTTTCACCAGGCGATACGGCCGGTCCGGCGCCGCGCGGAGGAGGGCCGGTCCCGACGGTCCGGACCCGGCCATGATCGGCCGGGCGTCGGCTCGGGGGGCTGGACGCGCGGCGCGCGTCCGACGGAGGATTCGGGGACCGGGCCGGACGGGAATCCGTACAGGAGGCACCAGGCCGGCGGGTGAGCCGGTGAACGAGGGGGGACCGAAGATGGTGGGCACGGACACGGACAGCGGGTGGGACGGCCGGGAGACGCGAGGCACGCGCGGCGCACGTCCGGCCGCGGCGATACCGGCCCGTCGCATCGCCGCCGTGTGCCTCGTCGCGCTGGCCGCCCTCGCGACGGGGTGCGAACCGGGTACCGCGGCGGGTGCGCAGGACGCGCCACCTCCGGCGCGGGCCACGCAGGCAGCCGCCCCCTCCCCCACGCGTACCGCTCCCGCGACCGAGGACGCGAAGCCGCGTACGGCACCACCGTCACCGAGCCCGTCGGCGTCCACGACCGCACCGTCCCCGGCCGCAGCCCCGACGACCGCCCGCCCGGCCCCGGAACCGAGCACCGCACCGCCGCCGCGCGTCCTGATGCGGACCGGGTCCGAGAGCGACCGGGTGCGCGAACTCCAGGCGCGGCTGCGCCAGATCGGCCACTTCGGGCGCACCCCCACCGGCTACTACGGCTCCGTCACCGCCGACGCCGTACGGTCCTTCCAGGCCAAGCGGAGTCTGCCCGTCACCGGCTCGACCGACGAGGTCACCTGGCGGCGACTGCTGGCGATGACCCGGGTGCCGACGGCCGCCGAACTGCGCCCGCCGACCGAGCGGCCGGTGGCCGCGCCGGACGAACGGTGCCTGAAGGGCCGGGTCCTGTGCATCAGCAAGAACAGCCGGACCCTGGCGTGGATGGTCGACGGCCGGGTCGTCTCGGCGATGGACGTGCGCTTCGGCTCGGAGTACACGCCCACCCGCGAGGGCGTGTTCGAGGTGTTCTGGAAGTCCCGGGACCATGTGTCGACGCTGTACGACACCCCGATGCCGTACGCCCTGTTCTTCAGCGGCGGCCAGGCGGTGCACTACTCCGCGGACTTCGCGGCCAACGGCTACGGCGGCGCCTCGCACGGCTGCGTCAACGTACGGGACAAGAAGAAGGTCGCGGCGCTGTTCGACCAGGTGAGGACCGGCGACAAGGTCGTCGTCTACTGGTGACCGGCTGCTCGACCGGAACGTACGCCAGGAGAGCCGGTGCGTACGCCGGGAGAGCCGGTACGGAGACGGGCCGTTACGGGGACGGGAGAGGGCGCGGGCGGGACCGGGGGAACGTGTCCCGCCCGCGCCGATGCGCTGAGCCGAAGGTACGGGGGGAACCCCGGCTCGTCGCGCGGCCGATGACCAGTCGGCTCACTCTGTACTGCGCCCGGCCTTCGAAAAACGTCACACCTGGTCGCGCGGGACCTCTGCCGAGACCTGAAAACGCAGGTCAGCGGGTCAGTACGGGGGCCGCACCGCTGCTCGTCGGGAGGGGCGGAACCTCGGCGTCCGCGCCCATGCCGACGCCGGCTTCCGGGGCCGGGGCGGCGCGGGGTACGGGATGGAAGGAGACGGGCGGCAGGGAGCCGCCGCCCGGCCCGTTCTGACCGCCGTCGTCGTCATCGTCGTCGTCGCCCCCGCCACCGGAGCCGCCGTTCCCACCGCTCCCCCCGCTCCCCCCGAGGAGGCGGTCGCAGAAGCGCTCCAGGTTCTTCTCGCCCTTGGCGAACTCGATGAGCTGGCGCCGGCTGCGGTCGTCCAGGGTGCCTTCGCGGAAGGCTTTGCAGGCCTTGACGGACTTCTCGTACCAGTTGCCCGAGTCCGTGTCGCCGCCGGAACCGCCGGGCCGGTCGTCCCGCCCGGTGCCGCCCCCGGTGGTCTCCTCGCGGCCGTTGCCGCCGGGGCGGTCCGGGGTGTCGGGGCGGCCCGTGCCGGACTCGCGGCCCGTGTCGCCGGTCCGCGCGCCGCCGGGGGCTTCGGGGCCGCCGGATTCGCGGGCCGTGGGCGAGGTGGAGGATTCCGGCTCGGCGGGCGATGACGGGTCCGCCGGGGCGGACGGGTCGTCGACGGAGTCGCTGGACATGAGGGGGCCCGGGGTCACGGCG
The DNA here is from genome assembly GCF_001687325.1 of Streptomyces sp. PTY087I2. Taxonomy (GTDB): domain Bacteria; phylum Actinomycetota; class Actinomycetes; order Streptomycetales; family Streptomycetaceae; genus Streptomyces. The sequence goes on from NZ_LZRD01000021.1 coordinate 165,509, forward strand.
GCCGATACGGAGCTGGCGGGCGTGGGCGAGCCCTGCCCGCCGAAGGTTCCGGTGAACACGCCCGTACCGGCGGCGACGGCCACTCCGCCGAGCGCGCAGCCCGCGAGCGAGGCGGCCAGGCCGAAGCGGACGGGCCGGCTCCAGCGGGGGCGGCGGGCCGGGGCGGCAGGGGCGGAGCCGAGCTGGACGGCGTGCAGCTGCCCGGGGCGGCCGGGGACGGCGGCACCGGCAGCGCGGCCGGCGAGCCGGTCGAC
>NZ_LZRD01000022.1 GCF_001687325.1 Streptomyces sp. PTY087I2
CACCAGCGTCCCCGGGACCACCGCGTGATCGGTCGCGTTCCATCCCTCGACCACCCACCCCCGCTCCACCGCGGAGAGCACGTCCAGCTCACCGGTCCGTACCTGCGGGTCCGCCGCGACCGTCTTCAGCAACCGCACCAGACCCGCGGCCAGCCGGCCTGCCGTCTCCTCGTCGAACAGATCCCGGGCGAACTCCAACCGCCCCGACACACCCGCCGCACCACCCTCCCCATCCCGCGACTCCACGAGTTCGAGTGTGAGATCGAAGCGGGCGTTGTCGAGCGGAACGTCATGGGCGGTGGCCTGGACGCCGTTGAGGTTCAACGCCGTCTCGGGGTTGTTGTGCAGGGAGAGGAACACCTGGAAGAGGGGGTGCCGGGCCAGCGACCTGGTCGGGTTGAGGATCTCCACCAGCCGCTCGAAGGAGAGATCCTGGTGGGCATGGGCCGCGAGGTTGGTCTCGCGTACCCGGTCCAGCAGTTCACGGAACGTCGGATCCCCCGACGTGTCCGTACGCAGCACCAGCGTATTGACGAAGAACCCGACCAGATCGTCCAGCGCCGCATCCGTACGCCCCGCGATCGGCGAGCCGATCGGGATGTCCGAGCCCGCACCGAACCGCGACAGCAGAGCCGCCAGACCCGCCTGGAGCACCATGAAGAGACTGCTGTCACGCTCCTGGGCCAGGGCGAGCAGCCGCTGGTGGGTGGCCGCGTCCAGGTGTACGGGAACGTCGGCGCCGGCGTAGGTCGCCACTGCGGGACGCACCCGGTCCGTCGGAAGGGCCAGCTCTTCGGGCAGGTCGGCGAGCTGGGAGCGCCAGTAGGCGATCTGCTGCGCCAGCGTGCTGTGGGGGTCGGATTCCTCCCCCATGGCGTCTTGCTGCCACACCGTGTAGTCGGCGTACTGCACCGGCAACGGCTCCCACACCGGCTCCCTGCCGGCACACCGCGCCGCGTACGCGACGGATACATCGCGGGACAGCGGCGCCATGGACCAGCCGTCACCAGCGATGTGATGCAGCGTCACCAACAGCACATGCTCGTCGGGCGTGAGCCGGAACAGATTCACCCGGACCGGAATCTCCGACGACAGGTCGAATTCCTCCATGGTGGCCCGGACGAGGGCGTCCTGCAGTCCGTCCTCGCTGATCCGGGCGGGACGCAGGTCGAGACGGATCTCGTCGGCCGGCAGGATCTCCTGGCGCGGCCGGCCGTCCGTGTCGGGGAAGACGGTGCGCAGGCTCTCGTGGCGCCCGATCACGTCGGTGAAGGCGTGGCGCAGCGCCTCGGCATCCAGCGGGCCGCTCAGCCGCAGGGCCGCCGGCAGGTTGTAGTTCCCGCCGCCCCCCTTCATCCGGTTGAGGAACCACAGCCGCTGCTGGGCCGGCGACAGCGGGATCTCAGCCGGGCGTTCCCCGGCGGTCAGCGGCGCGCGGGTGGGGGCCTCGGCGGCCCGGATCCGGGCCGATACCCCGGCCACTGTCGGGTCCTGGAACAGGTCCCGTACGGTCAGCTCCACCTTGAGCTGGCGACGGATGCGTCCCAGCAGCCGGGTCGCGCTGAGGGAGTGGCCGCCCAGGTCGAAGAAGTGGTCGTCGATGCCGACGCGCTCCACGTTCAGGATGTCGGCGAAGAGCCGGCAGAGGTGCTCCTCGCGCTCGTTGCGCGGACCCCGGCCGCCGGTGGTGCCGCTGAATTCGGGGGCGGGCAGCGCCTTGCGGTCCAGCTTGCCGTTGGTGGTCACCGGCAGCGTGTCCATGGCGACAAAAGCCGAGGGGACCATGTACTCGGGCAGTTGCCCCGACGCACGGTCCCGCAGCTCGGCCGAGAGGCTGGCCGGGTCGAGCGCGGCCCCCTTCGACACCACGTAGGCGACCAGGTGCTTGTCGCCGGGCTGGTCCTCCCGCACCACCACTGCGGCCTGGGACACCTGCGGGTGGGCGGAGATGACCTTCTGGATCTCCTCCAGCTCGATACGGAAGCCGCGCAGCTTGACCTGGTCGTCGACGCGGCCGACGAACTCCAGCTGTCCGTCCGGCGCCCACCGGGCCAGGTCGCCCGTGCGGTACATCCGCTCACCGGGCGCGCCGAAGGGGTTGGCCACGAAGCGTTCTGCCGTCAGACCGGTGCGGCCCAGATAGCCGCGGGCAAGGCCGGCACCGGCGATGTACAGCTCACCCGGCGCTCCGGCCGGGGCGGGCCGCAGCCGGCTGTCGAGGATGTGGATGCGGGTGTTGTACGACGGATATCCGATGGGCGGGGCGCCCTTTCCGGCCTCCAGCGGGGCGCTGAAGGTCGCGCCGACGGTCGACTCGCTGGGCCCGTACCCGTTGATCATCCGCAGACGCGGAGCCCACCGGTCCATCAGCTCGGCGGAGGTGGCCTCACCGGCCACCGTCAGGGAGCGGAAGGAGGGGAAGTTCGCGGGCGGGACGGTGGCCAGAGCCGCCGGCGGGATGATCGCATGGGTCACCTCCTGGCCGAGGAGGACCTGGGTGAGAGCGTCGTCGGCCAGCGGGCCGAGGGGCGGGATGACGAGAGTGGCTCCCGCGCCGTAGGCCATGCAGAGCTCCGCCACCGAGGCGTCGAAGCTGGGCGAGGCGTACTGCAGGACCCGGCTGTCGGCGGTGACGTCGAGCCGGTCGGCCACGGTCGCCGCGAGGCTCGCCAGGCCTTGGTGGGTGACGACGACGCCCTTGGGGCGGCCGGTGGAGCCGGAGGTGTAGATGACGTAGGCGGGGTGGGTGAGCTGTACGGGGACGGCGGGGTTGTGGCGCGGCCGGCCGGTGGTGAGGTCTGCGGTGTCGATCAGGAGGTGTGGGACCCGGTCGTGTTCGGGGAGCCGGGGGGCGTGTTCGGTGTCGGTGATGAGCAGGGCGGGCGCGGCGTCGTCGAGGATGTAGCTGATCCGGTCGGCCGGGTAGTCCGGGTCGACGGGCAGGTAGGCGGCTAGCAGATGCGCCAGCTGATTGGCACGCTCGTTGAACTCCTCGTAGGTATAGGTCACTTCGGTGGAGGAGATGGCGATGGCTTCGGGCGTTCGGACCACATGGTTCTCGACGATCCCGTGGAAGGGGACCGGATCGACATCACGCCGGAAGTCGTTCCATTCGACCAGCACTTGGTGCCGGCTCCGCTCGGTGAGCAGGTCCACCTGTCCGACAGGCCGGGGGTCCTGGTCACCGATCTTCTGGAGCAGTGCGACGAAGCGGTCCAGGACGTCCTGGGCGGTGGCGGTGTCGAAGACGTCACCGCGGTAGTCCAGCCGCACCTGCATGCGCTCGCCCGGGACGGCGGTGAGCACCGCCGTGTAGTGGCTGGCGTCACGGGCGTCGAATCCGGTGATGCTCAGGCCTTCACCGGGCAGCTTCAGGTCAGCGGTGTCGACCGGGTAGTTCTCCAGGACGATGCAGGTGTCGAAGAGGTCTCCCACTCCGGCGATCTGCTGGATGTCGGTCAGGCTGACGTGGTGGTAGGCGGTGAGCGCGGCCTGCTCGGCCTGGAGCCGGTCGGCCAGGGCGCCGAAGGTCTCGGTCGGGTCGAGGGCGACGCGCACGGGCAGTGTGTTGATGAAGAGGCCGACCATCGACTCGATGCCGGGAATGTGCGCCGGGCGACCGGAGACCGCCATGCCGAACACGACGTCGTCGCGCCCGGTGAGCTGCCCCAGCACGGTCGCCCAGGCCGTTTGCAGAAGGGAGTTGAGCGTACGGCCTTCCGCTCGGCTCTGTGCGACGAGCGCGGTGGTGAGCTCGCCGGACAGGGAGGCGGACACCCGTTCGGGCAGGTCATGGCTCCTGCCCCGGCTGACCGGGGCCACCAGGCTGGGCTCCTCGATACCGCGGAACACCTGCTTCCAGGCAGCGTCCGCTGCCGCCCGGTCCTGCTTGGCCAGCCAGCCGAGGTACTCGCGGTAGGGGGTGACACGGGGCAGCGCCGAAGCGTCGCCCCCGGTGCCGTACAGCTCGAACAGCTCGGTGAGCAGGACGGGCATCGACCAGCCGTCGAGCAGGATGTGATGGTTGGTGAACACGAGGCGGTACTCGCCGGGCGCCAGCGTGACGAGCGTGAACCGCAGCAGCGGCGGACGCTTCAGATCGAAGCGGCGCATCCGGTCCTCGGCGAGCCACCGCTCCCACTCCGCCTGACGCTCCTCCGCGGCCAGTCCGCTGAGGTCGGTCTCGGTCCACGGCAACGCCACTTCGCGCGGAACCACCTGCACCGGCTCGTCGAACTTCTCGTACAGGAATGCCGACCGGAGATTCGAATGCCGCCGCAGCAGAGCCGCCGCCGCCTGCCGCATCCTGTCGGCATTCAGCGGGCCTTCGATGTCGAGCACGAGCTGGACGGTGTAGATGTCGTCCGAAGCCTCGTCGTAAACCGCGTGGAACAGCAGTCCTTGCTGCAGCGGTGACAGTGGAAGGATGTCTTCGACTCCGGGCCTATTCACCTGAATTACTCCCGCTCTATCTGCGCGAAATACCGCGCCCGCATACAGTCCGTGCATTCCAGCGCTCACTCAACAACGCTGCATGGAGGGTCACAACCACGACTGCAGCAACCTGCCAGGGGGTGCGATCCGGCGTGATGCTCCGTGGAGCGAACAGCAGTTGGCTGTCACGTCGGTAGTCCGCCGGGGGACCGGTCGATAGCGTCCATGGGACGCCTCTGCCCGGGGCGGCGCAAAGACCGGGAAAATCGGCCGAGAAGGCGGGCTTCTTTCCGGCGCGAACAGTGAACAGGGGGCAGGGGAGCACATGCGGGTTTCAGTCGGCGGTCTGGTATTCGATGTGGAGGTCTCGGGTCCGGAGGACGGCGATCCCGTTCTCCTTCTGCACGGGTTTCCGCAAAGCAGGCACGCCTGGGACCAGGTGGTGCGGGCACTGCACAGCGCCGGCCTGCGGACCATCGCGCCCGATCAGCGCGGGTACAGTGACGGCGCCCGCCCGACAGGTCCGGACGCCTACGCACTGCCGTTGCTGGCGGCCGACGCGATGGGCATTCTGGACGCCCTCGGGGTCGGCTCGGCCCATGTGGTCGGCCATGACTGGGGAGCCGTCGTCGCCTGGTACCTCGCGGCCCGCCACTCCGCTCGGGTGCGGACCCTGACCGCAGTGTCCTTCCCGCACCCGGAGGCATACTGGTACGCGCTGCGGAACGACCCCGAGCAGCGGGAACGGTCGCAGTACCTGGCCTATTTCGTATCACCGGAGTCCACCGCGGGGATGCTCGTCGACGACGCGGCGCAGCTGCGGTCCCTCTTCGGGAACCAGGTCGCCCCGGAGCAGGTGAAGCGCTATCTGGACCTGCACACCCGGCCCGGAGTGCTGGACGCGACCCTGAACTGGTACCGCTCGGGCAGTCTGCTTGCCGAGCACGAGGGCTTGGGCCCCGTCGGGGTACCCACCGTCTACATCTGGAGCGACGAGGACAGGGCGGCGAGCCGGGTCGCCGTCGACCGGACGGCGGAGCATGTCACCGGTCCCTACCGTTCCGTGAGCCTGGAAGGCATCGGCCACTGGCAACCGGAACAGGCGCCGGACCGTATCGCCGCGGAAGTCGTGCGCCTGGTCCGGCGGAACGGCTGAGCTCATTCTCTGGCACGGCCGGCGCGTACGGTCCGTCCGTGCTGTTCACACGGAGGAGTACGAAATGACAGATCTGGCCGACCCGGAATTGCCCAGGAGTGGTCGTACCGAGGAGATATGGAAGGAACTCCGCGAGCAGTCGCCGCTCTACCGGAACGAGCGTGCGAACGGGTCTGAGTTCTGGGCCGTACTCTCGCACCCGCTGGCGAACCAGGTGCTCAGGGACTCCGCGAACTTCACCTCGGAGAAGGGAATGCGGCTCGACCACAACCCCCTGGCCACCGAAGCCTCCGCGGGAAAGATGCTGATCGTCACCGACCCGCCCCGGCACGGGAAGATCCGGCGGATCATCAACTCGGCGTTCACACCGCGGATGGTCAAGCGGCTTGAGGACACCATGCGTTCCACCGTCGTGGAGACGCTGGAGGAGGCCATGGAGAAGGGAACCAGCGACTTCGTCGACGCCGCCGCCCGGCTGCCGGTCTCCGTCATCTGCGACATGCTCGGTGTGCCCAAGAAGGACTGGGGGTTCATGCTGGACCGGACCATGGTCGCCTTCGGTTCCGACGCGGTGGAAGGCGGCGAGGACCAGGCCATGCGTGCGGCCGCGGCCCACACCGACCTGCTCATGTACTACGACGAGCTGCTCGAGCTGCGACGCGAGGACCCGCAGGAGGATGTGGTCAGCGCGATGGTCCAGGGCGAGGTGGACGGTGAACCGCTCACCGACGAGGAGATCTTCCTCAACTGCGACGGGCTGATCTCGGGCGGCAACGAGACGACGCGGCACGCCACCGTCGGCGGGCTGCTCGCACTCATGGATCACCCGGATCAGTGGGACCGGCTGCGCGCCGATCCCGGACTGCTGCCGAGCACGGTGCAGGAAGTGCTCCGCTACACCAGCCCGGCCATGCATGTGCTGCGCACCGCCAACCAGGACACCGAGCTGGAGGGCCGGGCGATCGCGGCGGGCGACGAGGTGGCGGTGTGGTTGTCGGCCGCCAACCGCGACGGGCAGGTCTTCGAGAACCCCGACGCCTTTGATGTCGGCCGCACCCCCAACCGTCACCTGACCTTCGCCTCGGGCACGCACTTCTGCCTCGGCTCGGCGCTGGCGACCATGGAGCTCTCCGTGATGTTCGAAGAGCTGACCCGGCGGGTGGGGGCGGCCGGACACGCGGGGCCCGTGCAGCGAATGCGTTCCAATCTGATCTGGGGGTTCGAATCGATGCCGGTGACTTTGGACCGGAGGAGCTGAGCGCGCGTACCGCAGGCCTCAGCCCCGGGGGTGAGCGGGTTCATCCCTGAGACTGATCTCGCGCCCCCGGTTCCGTGAAATGTTGAGAGTATGGCAAACCAGATGAAGAGTCCGGAAGTGATCGCCATGGGTACCGAAAGGCCGGTCCCGCGCTGGGCGGAGAAAACCGCCCATCTCATTCCGTTGGTCGCTCTGCCGGTGTGCTTGTGGCGGCTTCCCATCGCCTTAGGATTCACGATGGGGACGGGCCTCCCGCCCATGGACATGCCTCTGTGGATGTCGATTTCCTACGTCGGTGGGCTCAGCGTGATTTCCGAGCTCTTTGCGCTGGCGTGTTTCGGCCTGGTGCGCTCGTGGGGCGAAGTCGTGCCGGCCTGGGTTCCCAAGTTCGGCGGCAAGCGTGTTCCGCCGTACGTGATGATCGTTCCGGCTCTTGTCGGCGGCCTTGTCATCGTGGCGGTCCTGATCGGCTGGGTTCTCACCACATTCCAGATCGCCGGATTCGAACGAGGTCCGTTCGACAGCCTGGGATGGGAGATCCTCGCGGTGTCGAGCAGCGGCTTGTTCGTGCTGGTCGGCCCCATGGTGCTGGCCCTGACCTATGCCTACTACCGGCGTCGCTGTCAGCCGTAGGCCGATGTGCTCATAGATGTGCGGCCGGCCCTGGCTCCAGGGCCCGGCCGCTTTCCTTTGCCGTGCGGAGTGCGGCCCCGCTCTCTTTCCCGCTGGTTCAGGTGTGCCGTCGCACGGCCCGGTGCCCGGGTCCCGCTCCCGCCACCACATGCGAGGGCTCCCTCACCACGGATGGTGAGGGAGCCCTCGCGGTAGTTGCGGGTCACACCCGCAGCGTGGCCGACAGGATCAGCGTCCGCTGGGGATCAGCCGGTCATCGCCTTCGGTGTCGTCCTCGGCACTGGCGACCGCCACCGGGCGCGGTGCCGGAACGGGCTCGTCCGGAAGTTCCACCGCCAGGTGCGGCATGCGCTGGTCCAGCCAGCCCGGCAGCCACCAGTTGTTCTTGCCGAACAGGTGCATCAACGCCGGGACAAGCATGGTGCGCAGGATGAACGCGTCCAGTGCCACGGCCGCGGCCAGGCCGAGGCCGAACATGGCCGCGGCCCGCTGGCCAGACAGGACGAAGGAGCCGAACACCGCGATCATGATGATCGCGGCGGCGTTGATCACCCGGCTGGTCTCGGCGAGACCGGTGCGGACCGAGGTGGCGTTGTCCTTGCCGTGGACCCACTCCTCGTGCATGCGGCTCACCAGGAAGACCTGGTAGTCCATGGAGAGACCGAAGAGCATGGAGAGCATGATCACCGGAAGGAACGCCTCGACCGGGCCCTCGCCCACGCCAAGCAGGTCCGCCCCGAACCCCCACTGGAAGATCAGCACCACCGCGCCGAAGGACGAGGCGACCGCGAGCACATTCATCAGCGCCGCGGTGGCGGGGATCAGAAGGCTCCGGAAGGCGAGCATCAGCAGCAGGAAACCGAGGACGACGACCACGCCGATGAAGAGGGGCAGCTTCTTGGCGAGCGCGTCGGCGAAATCGTCGGAGACGGCTGTCGTACCGCCGATATAGACCTTGAGCGAGCTGTCCGCGGATGCGTCGGGGACGATGTCGTCGCGGAGCCGGGTGATCAGCTCGGACGTCTCCGCAGACTGGGGCGAGGTCTCCGGCACGACCTGCACGATCCGCAGGTCGCTGCCCGGCGCGGCCGGCGCCGCCACAGCGGAGGCCACTCCCTTCGCGCCCTTCACCTCGGCCACCACCGAGTCGAGCGCCGCGCTCTCCTGCGGGGAGTTCACGACCGCGACGAGCTGGAGAGGCCCGTTCGAACCGTCTCCGAAGCCCTCGGCGAGGAGGTCGTATGCCTTCCTCGTCGTCGTGGTGGACGGGTTGTTGCCCTGGTCGGAGAAGCCCAGGCGCAGCGAGAACGTCGGAATCGCCAGTGCCACCATCACGACGAGGGCGACGGCGGAGAGGATCCGCGGACGCTGCTCCACGATGTGCGACCAGCGCACCGCCAGCCCGGCGGGGTGCTCCGTCTGCGGCCCCCGCTCGGCGAGCTTGCGCCGCTGGCGGCGGCTCAGGACGCGGCCCTTCATCACACCCAGCAGTCCGGGCAGCAGCGTGACGGCGGCGAGCATCGTGGTCAGGACGACCACAGAGGCTGCCACGGCCATGCCGTTGAGGAAGTCGAGGTCGATGACGAACATACCGAGCAGAGAGATGCACACGGTGGCACCGGCGAAGAGCACCGCGCGCCCCGACGTGTTGACCGCCCCGGTGGCCGCGTCCTCCGGAGAGAGTCCGCGGTTGATGTTGGCTCGGTAGCGGGTGACGATGAACAGCGCGTAGTCGATGCCGACGCCCAGACCGATGAGCATGCCGAGCATCGAGGAGAACTCCGGTACGGAGGTCACGTGGCTGAGCAGACCGACGGTGCTGAGCCCCACACCGACGCTGAAGAGCGCGGTGACGAGCGGCACCAGCATGGCGAGGAAGGAGCCGAAGGCGAAGTAGAGGATGATCGCCGCGGCGATCACACCGACGATCTCGCTCAGATTGGCCGGAGGTTCATCGGCGAACGAGATGACTCCGCCGCCCAGTTGCACGTCCAGCTGATCACCGGAGACGGCCTTCGCCGTCTTCACGAGCTTCTTGACCTCATCGGGCTTGATGTTCTCGAAGGACACGTTGAAGGACAGCTGCGCATAGGCGATCTTGCCGTTCTCGCTGATCTGCGCGGCGCCCTGCGGCTCGTACGGTCCGGCCACCCGGCCGATCTGAGGGAGGCTGTCGACCTCCTGCAGCATCTTGCCGATCTTCTGCTGGACTTCCGGATCCCGGACCGATCCCGACTTCGCCTTCCAGACGATGGACGCGGATTCGCCGGCCTGTTCCGGGAACTCGGCCTGCATCAGTTCGAGTGCCTTGGTCGAGTCATTGCCCGGGAGAGTCAACGAGTTGGAGTACTTGGGCCCGCCGATGGCACCGTTCACCATGCCGATACCTGCGAACGCGACGATCCATAGCACGATGACGATCCACCGGTGCCGGAAACACCAACGACCTAGTGTGCCCACAACTTACTCCACTTCATTATCGGTCTTCCGGGTTCGTTCTGGTGTGAGGGGATTCGGATGCCCCCGGTCCTGGTGGACCAGTGCTGCGGCATGCCGCCTGGGTCGGAGGTCATGGAACACCGCCCCAAGCCTTCTGAGGTGCGGAGCACGGCGTCAACGCGGCGTTCAGCAACCTGCCAGAACGTGGTTGGGGTCCGCCGCCCGGACGATTCGTTGGCAGGAAGGGGCGCTGTCGGAAGGTTTTGTCCGCGCGTTGCCGCGACGCTTGTCGTCGACCTGAATTCGGTGACGATGGCATCCAGCCCCGCTTCTAGCCGAGTTGCCGGAAACCCGGAGACCACCGAGGAGAACAGATCCATGACCGCGACCGCCAGTGACCGCCGCTCGGTGATCAAGGAAATAGTCTGCGACATTCTGGAGATCGAGGAGGACGAGGTGACGGACACCAGCCTCTTCATCGACGACCAAGGCGCCGACTCGCTGCGCGCCATCGAGATCCTGGCCTCCCTGGAGAAGGAGTTCAGCGTCACCATCGACCAGTCCGAGCTGACCCGGATGATCAATCTGGAGGCGGTCCACCAAGTGGTCGCCGAGGCGTCTGCCCGCTGACGCCGCCCAGCGGTTCCGCCGCTCCAGCAGTTCGGGCCCCCGGCCCGCATCTCCTGTGACGCGCCGGCCTCGGGATCGGTACCCCGACGGCACCACGGACGGCGCGTCGCACGAGGTGGGCCGGCCGGACCCTCACCGCCGTTGCACGGACGAGAGAATGCACCGACGCCGAGGAGCGGACCACCGCGCCCGCGGCCGGGAAGCTGACACCCAGGAGGAGACACAGGATGAGCGTCGGCACCCGACGTACCACCCCGTCGGCGACGGTCGCCACGGACAGGTGGTTCCGCCGCTACCCGGCGACGGACCGGCTCCGCCGCAGGCTGCTGGTGCTCCCGCACGCAGGCGGATCGGCCAGCTTTTATCACGCCTGGGGGACCTCGTTCGACAGCGGTACGGAGGTACTGGTCGTGCGCTATCCGGGACGGCAGGACCGGTTGACCGACCCTTGCGCCGAGACCATGGAGGAGCTTGCCGACCAGGTGACCTCGGCGCTCCTTCCCCTCCTCGACGACGTGCCGCTGGTGCTCTTCGGACACAGCATGGGAGGGTCGCTCGCCCACGAGGTGGCCTTGCGTCTGAACGACAGGCACGGGGTGCGCCCCGCGGCACTCCACGTGTCGAGCCGGAAACCCCCGCACCGGGTGACGCCGCGAACGCTGTACACCCAGGGCGACGAGGCGTTGCTCGAAGAGGTCCGCCGGCTCGGTGGCACCGACGAGGCGCTCCTGACGGATCCGGACCTCCGGGAGATCGTCCTGCCGGCCATTCGCGCCGACTTCACGATCGTCGGGACCTACGGTCCGCGCGCCCCCCGGCCGGTCGACTGCCCTCTGTACGCGTACGTCGGGGACAAGGACGCGGACACCTCGGTGGTGGACATGTCGTGCTGGTCCGACGTCGCGGCCGGCGAGTTCCACCTGGATGTGCTGCCCGGAGGCCATTTCTACCTGGTCGACCAGCGCGACACCCTGATCAGGACGGTCGCCGGCCGGCTGCTGACCGTCGTGTGAAACGGATACGTGCACGCCGGCACCACTGACCCCGTCCTGCCGTACGGCCCCGGGAGGACTCGGGGACGGGACTCGGCCTTGGCGGCTCCGCCCCCGCCCGCATAGCGTCTCGCACAGCACCCAGCGTCAGCGCGAGAGAGGCCGTCCGTGCCGCAGCACACCCATCCGTCCCCGCCCCCGGCCGAGGACGCCGCAGCCCGAGCGGAACGCGCCCGGCGCGCCGCGCGTATCGAGGACTCCCTCACCGCGCCCGGCGCGCCCTTCGCCGTGCTCATCGGCGAGCGGGGGACGCCGGAGTACGCCGACGGGCCCCGTACGCTGCGGGAGTTCGTCGAGACCACCTGGGCCTACGGGGACACGCCGTTCCTGATCGCGGGCGAACGTACGTACACGTACGGGGAGTTCTTCGCCGCCGCCTCCGCCCTCGCCGTACGCCTGTCGGAGCGGTACGGGCTGCGCCCCGGCGACCGGGCCGTGATCGCGATGCGGAACCATCCCGAGTGGCAGATCGCCTTCTGGGCCGCCCAGTTGGCCGGTCTCGTCGCCGTACCGCTCAACGCCTGGTGGACGGAAGACGAGTTCGCCCACGCCCTCGACGACTGCGAGCCCGGTGTGCTTCTCGTGGACGGGGAGCGGTTGGGGCGGGTGGCGGGCTGGGCCCGTCGGACCGGGGCGTACGTGGTCCTCTTCCACGGCGAGCACGAGGAACGCGGCGAGCACGAGGAACGCGCCGAAGGCGCGGAAGCGTCCGTGGCGGAGGCGCTGCGCCTCGATCGGTACGACGACTTCCCCGCCCCCGATCTGCTGGCCGCGCCCCCCGACGTGGAGCCCCGGCCCGAGGACGACGCCACGATCCTCTACACCTCCGGCACCACCGGCCGCCCCAAGGGCGCGGTCGCCACCCATCTCGCCCAGGCCGGGGCCGCGCTCAACCCCCGCTACCACGCGGCGGCCTCCGCCCGGGCGCGCGGCGTCATCCCGGGGCAGGGGCCGGCCCCCGTCTCGCTCATGACGTTCCCGTTCTTCCACGTCGCCGCGTTCACCGGCTTCTACGGCGCGATGGCGGCCGGCGGCACCCTCGTCCTCATGCGCAAGTGGGACGCGGACGAGGCGCTGCGGCTGATCCGGACCCACCGCGTCACGCACTTCTCCGGCGTCCCCGCCACCGGGCTCCAGCTGCTGGAGGCCGCCGAGCGCGCGGGAGACGGGGATGCCCTTGAGGGTCTCAGCCTGTTCAGCACCGGGGGAGCCGCGCCCCCGCCCGCCCTGGTCGCCTGCCTCACCGCCCGGTACGGGAAGCGTGTCGAGCCCCGTAACGGCTACGGCCTCACCGAGACCAGCGGCGGCGTCCTCGCGCACTTCGGCGACGACTACCGCGCCGACCCCGCCGGTACGGGCCGCCCGACCCCCGTCACCGAGGTCCGGATCGCCGGGCCGTCGGGCGAGGAGCTGCCCGACGGGGAGACGGGCGAGCTGTGGCTGCGCGGCCAGTCGCTGTTCCGCGGCTACTGGCGCGACGCGGCGGCGACCGAGGAGGCCTTCGGGCCCGGCGGCTGGTTCCGTACGGGGGACCTCGCCGTATGCCGCGAGGGCCAGGTTTCCGTGGTCGACCGGCTCAAGGACGTGGTGATCCGGGGCGGCGAGAACGTGTACTGCGTCGAGGTCGAGGGCGTCCTGCACGACCACCCCGACGTGTCCGACGCCGCCGTCTTCGGCCTGCCGCATCCCGTGCTGGGGGAGGAGGTGGCGGCCGTCGTCCGGCTGCGCGCCGGGGCGACGGTCACCGCCGGGGCGCTGCGTGAGCACGTCGGGCGTTCGCTCGCCGCCTTCAAGGTGCCCGCCCGGGTGCTGTTCACCGACGAACCGCTCCCGCGCAACGCCACCGGCAAGCTGCTCAAGCCGCGGCTCCGAGCCCTGGCGGAGGCGGCCGGTCCCCTCACGGGCGCGTGACCCGCACCCGGTAGTTGCCGTCTCACGGGCGCGTGACCCGCACCCGGTAGTTGCCGTCGTCGTCCTCGTCCAGCACGGATATCCGTACGCCGTTGGCCCGGTCGGTGAACGTCTGGCCGGGGCGGAACGGGGCATCGGACAGTTCCGCGTGGACGTTGGGGCGCCGGGTGCAGCCGCCGCTGTCCTCCGTGGCGTCGGCGACGGAGACCGGGCCCTGCCCGGTGTCTACGTCCGAGCTGACCTTGTAGATCAGCACCCCGGGCCGGCAGACCGCCTCGTCGTTGCCCGCCGCCGTGCGGACCTCCACGGCGTAGCCGGACTGGGCGCTCAGCGGGACGAAGGCGAGCTTGGTGCCGCCCTCCGTGGCCAGCGGGCCGAGGGTGTGCTCGCTGACGCCGGGCTGCGACGCGCAGCTGATCTGCTCGTTGTCGAGCCAGCCGAGCTTCCACTTGTGCCAGGCCAGGAAGTCGTTGTTGGCGCCCCAGTCCTCGGACATGATGTCCCAGTGCCCGACCGAGCCGCCGCCCTCCATCGTGTAGAGGTCGGGCAGCCCGAAGACATGGCCGTTCTCGTGCGGCAGGACGCGGTAGCCCGTCTCGGCGTACGACCCCGACCCGTCGTCCTGGCGGCTGTAGACGAACGAGGTGTTGGAGAGCGGGACGCCGTCCGCCTCCGGGGCGTCCTCGTTGCCGGAGAACGTCACCGAGAGCACGGTGTCCAGCGCGGAGGGCCCGGCGTTCGGGCTGACCAGCACGTTGACCAGGTCGTACTCCGAGAAGTCGACTTGGGGGTCGGCGGCCGCGACGATGTCCTTCACCAGCTGGCGGTAGCCCGGCTCGAACGGTGAACCGCGCTCTATCCCGTACTCCGTGAACGCCATCGGCATCCGCAGCCAGTCCTTGACGGGGGCCTCGGGCCGGTAGTCGAGCCGGCCGTACGAGCTGGTCCTGAACCACTCGGAGGTCTGCGGGAAGAACTCCGCGAACCGGTCCGTCGCGGGCTCGGTCCCCTCCGCGTCCGGGAAGTCGATCATCAGGTTGAGCGCCCTGATCTCGCCGGTCGACCGGGCGTAGCCGGGCGGCGTCGGCAGGCCCTCGGACATCTGTACGCCCATGGCCGCGGAGATCCGGCACGGGGCGAGCGCGGAGTCCTGGGCGGTGGCCGCCGGGCCCGCCGAGGCACGGCCGCCGGAGTGGAGTGTGGTGCTGGCCGAGGCCATGGCCGCTATGACCAGCGCGGTCGCTCCGGCCAGGGCGACCGGGCGGCGGTGTCTGCGTATCCGGTGGCGGGGCTGCTGCATAGAGGCGCCTTCGGGGTCCGCGGCAGCCGGCCGACCCCTGACTGCGCTCTGGCGATCAGCCTGTGCCGGGCGGTCCGGGGCCGCTCGCTGGGTGCGCCGATCGGTGGGTTTCCCCTCGAAAGTGATGTGATGCAGGTCACATGAGAGTGGGGAAATAAGCGGGGATCCTTTCCCCGTTTGCATACGTGTCCCCGCTAAACGGGGAAACGGTCCCCGGTTACGGAAGGGGTCCGACCGACTACACACGGGGAACCGGAACACACGCGGGGAACCGGCTACACACGGGGAAGGGGAGGAGGGTCGCAGTGAAGAGTGTCGCGAAGGCTGTCGCCGGGAAGAGCGCCGGACCGGCGGGATCGTGCCGCGTCGCCCGTCCGCGGGCGGACGCGCTGCGCAACCGTGAGCGGATCGTCGCGGCCGCACTCGAACTGTTCGTCGAGTTCGGGCCCGACGTGCCGCTGGACGACGTCGCCCGCCGCGCGAGCGTCGGCAACGCCACGCTCTACCGGAACTTCCCCGACCGCGCCGCCCTCACCCACGAGGTCGTTCTCGCGGTCACCTCCCGCACCACCCTGAGGGCCGAGGAGGCCGCCGCCGCGGAGTCCGACCCGTTCGCCGCGCTCAGCCGCTTCGTGCACGCGGCCGCCGACGAACGGATCGGCGCTCTGTGCCCGATGATCTCCGGCGTCTTCGACAAGGACCACCCCGATCTGCTCGCCGAGCGCGACCGTCTCGAAGAGGCCGTCGCAGGGCTCGTGTCGCGCGCCCAGTCCGCGGGGCGGCTGCGTACCGACATCGCCGTCGGTGACGTACTCGTCGCCCTCTCCCAGCTCACCCGGCCGCTCCCCGGCATCGCCTGCCGCGGCATCGACCGGTTCACCCACCGTCATTTGCAGTTGTTCCTGGACGGCCTGGAGAACCCGGCCCGCTCCGAACTGCCCGGATCGGCGGCGACCTTGGAGGATCTGCGGCGCTCGTGACGGCCGCACCGACCTGAACCTTCCGGACCGCCGACCCCACCGGCCGCACGGTCCCGCTCCACCCGAACACCGGCCCGTACGTCCCTGTCCCGCTCGGGGTCACACGCGGGCGGGCCCATGTAACCGTCGCGCGTACGCCCCAGCGCGTACCGCCGACGCCCACTTCGCGACGCTTCGGCGCCCTCGCACGTCCTTAGGTGGCTACACCCATGTCAAAAACGGCCGGCCTGTCCCGAACGGCTGACACCGCCCTTCCCGATCCGAGTCGCTGGAAAGCCCTCGCCTTCATCGCGCTCGCCCAGCTGATGGTCGTCCTCGACGCGACCATCGTGAACATCGCGCTGCCCTCCGCCCAGGCCGACCTCGGCATCTCCGACGGCAACAAGCAGTGGGTCATCACCGCCTACGCCCTCGCCTTCGGCGGTCTCCTCCTGTTCGGTGGCCGGATCGCCGACCTCTGGGGCCGTAAGCGCACCTTCGTCGTCGGCCTGATCGGCTTCGCACTGGCCTCCGCGCTCGGCGGGGCCGCCCAGAACGAGGCGATGATGTTCGGCTCCCGGGCCCTCCAGGGTGTCTTCGGCGCCCTGCTCGCCCCCGCCGCGCTCTCCCTCCTCGCCGTGATGTTCACCGACGCCAAGGAGCGCGCGAAGGCGTTCGGCATCTACGGGGCCATCGCCGGTGGCGGCGGCGCGGTCGGGCTGATCCTCGGCGGCTTCCTCACCGAGTACCTGAACTGGCGCTGGACGTTCTTCGTCAACATCCCGTTCGCCGTCGTCGCCGCCGCGGGCGCGTACTTCGTGATCCGTGAGCCCTCCGGCACGCGCAACCGCGCACCGCTGGACATCCCCGGCGTCGTGCTCTCCACCCTCGGCCTGGTCGCCCTGGTCTACGGCTTCACCCGCGCCGAGTCGGCCGGCTGGTCGGACTCCCTGACCGTCTCGATGTTCATCGCCGCGGCCGTGCTGCTGCTGGCCTTCGTCGTGACCGAGGCGCGCGTGAAGTCGCCGCTGCTGCCGCTGCGCGTCCTCACCGAGCGCAACCGCGGCGGGGTCTACCTCTCGCTGGGTCTCGCCATCATCGCGATGTTCGGGCTGTTCCTCTTCCTGACCTACTACCTCCAGGTCGTGAAGGGCTACTCCCCGGTCAAGACCGGCTTCGCGTTCCTCCCGATGATCGCGGGCATGATCACCGGCTCCACCCAGATCGGCACCCGGCTGATGACCCGGGTCCCGCCGCGCCTGCTGATGGGCCCGGGCTTCCTGGTCGCCGCGGTCGGCATGCTGCTGCTGACCCAGCTGGACCTGAACACCAGCTACGCGGCCGTCATCCTGCCCGGCATGCTGCTGCTCGGCCTCGGTATGGGTACGGCGTTCATGCCGGCGATGTCCCTGGCCACGCACGGCATCGAGCCGCGTGACGCCGGTGTGGCCTCCGCGATGGTCAACACCTCGCAGCAGGTCGGCGGCGCCATCGGCACCGCCCTGCTGAACACCATCGCCGCGAGCGCCACCACCGCGTACGTCGCCGATCACGCGGCCCGCGCCACGGACCCGAAGCTCCTGGAGCTCCAGGCCATGGTCAGCGGTTTCGCCTCCGCGATCTGGTGGGCGGTCGGCATCCTCGTCGCCGCGGCCGTCATCGCGATCGGCCTCATCAACACCGGCCGCCCCGGAACGGGGTCGGGCGGCACGGAGGGCGCGTCCGGCGAGGGCGCGGGGGACGCCGAGGGCGCGGGGGACGCCGGGGACGAGTTCAAGATTCCGGTGGTCGCCCACTGACGACGGCCGGTTCCTGAACCGCCTCACCTGCCCTGGTTCCGCCCCGCGAGCGATCCGCCCGGTTCCGACCGGAGACCGGAGATCGTCCCGCTCAGCGGAGCCAGGGCAGATCCGCGTCCGTGCCCTCCGGTTCCAGCCCGGTGGCGAGCGTCCGCATGATCTCCCCCAGGCTTCTCACCTGCTCCTCCGTGAGCCGGTCGAACATCGCCTGCCGTACGGCCTCGACATGGCCCGGCGCCGAGCGGCGCAGCATGTCGAGGCCGTCGTCGGTGAGCACCGCGTTCTGGCCGCGCTTGTCGGAGGGGCAGTCCTCGCGGCGTACCCAGCCGTTCTTCTCCAGCCGGGCGATGGCGTGCGAGAGCCGGGAACGGGTGATCTTCGCGTTCCGGGCGAGCTCCGTCATCCGCATCCGGCGGCGGGGGGCCTGCGAGAGCTGGACGAGCAGTCCGTAGTACGTATGCGGCATGCCGGCATCGCGCTGCAACTGGCGGTCGAAGTGATCCTCCAGCAGCGTGGTGGCATGCAGATAGGCGCGCCAGACGCGCTGCTCCTCGTCGGTGAGCCAACGCGGTGCGCTGGTGGATGCCGTGGTCATGGACTCCACTGTACGACCTTTTCTTGAAAGTTGAACTAGATAGAGCTAAGGTCTCCACAGGTAGGACCTTGAAGTTTCAAGGAGCCTTCCCGGGAGGTCTCCGGCAGGGGAACCGCGGGGCTCCCGCGGAATTCCGCAGGACCCCTGAACAACGATCCCCCGGATGACCTCGGGGAACTACCGCTCTGACGAACTCGTGACCGGATCCGGTGACCCGGACGCCCAGCGCGGCGCCCGGCGGCCCGGGATCCGGCGCCCAGTGGATGGGGAGTGCCATGACAGCCACCGCGGAGCGCATGCCCGCCCTCTACCTCTCGCACGGCGCGCCGCCCCTGGCCGACGATCCCGTCTGGCCCGGCGAACTCGCCGCCTGGTCCGCGGACCTGCCCCGCCCCCGCGCGATCCTGATGGTCTCCGCCCACTGGGAGGAGGCCCCGCTCGCCCTGGGGGCAACGGAGACCGTGCCGCTCGTGTACGACTTCTGGGGCTTCCCCGAGCACTACTACGGGGTGCGGTACGAGGCACCCGGCGCGCCCGCTCTCGCCGACAGCGTCCGCAAGCTGCTGCGCGGCGCCGGTACGCCGGTCCAGGACATCCCGGACCGGGGCCTGGACCACGGGGCGTACGTCCCGCTGGTGGAGATGTTCCCGGACGCCGACATTCCCGTACTCCAGATCTCCCTGCCCACCCTCGACCCGCAGAAGCTGATGGACGTCGGGCGCAAGCTCGCCCCGCTGCGCGACGAGGGCGTGCTGATCGTCGGCAGCGGCTTCTTCACTCACAACCTGGCCGCCCTGCGCCACCAGGGCGGCGGGGTGCCCGGCTGGTCGGCGGAGTTCGACGACTGGGGCGACCGCGCGCTGCGGGCCCAGGACATCGACGCGCTGATCGACTTCGAGCACACGTCCCCGGCCGGAAAGCTCGCCCACCCGCGCACCGAGCACTTCGCGCCGCTGTTCGTGACGCTGGGCGCGGCCGAGGACGAGCTGGACCGGGGGCGGAGCGTCATCGACGGCTTCTGGATGGGGCTGGCGAAGCGGTCGGTGCAGTTCGGCTGACCTGTAAGTGCCGGGGCTTGTGGCTAGAACACCGGCGGGTTCAGCTCGATCGCGCGCCGGGCGGCGGAGAACGCGAGCGCGTCGCCCACGTCCAGTGCCGTGTCGGTGAACTTGATGGTGTGGTCGTCGCCGTGCGCCGCCGCCCGGGCGAACAGCTCCCCGGCGTCCGCCGTGCCGGTCGCCGACGCCGGGGCCGCCTCCCGGGGCGCGTAGGCGGCGGTGACCGCCGCGCTCGCCGCCCAGGCGGCCCGCAGGCTCGGCGCCCACAGCTCGCCGGGCAGGGCGGGCAGGGTACGCAGGACCGCGTTGGGCGCGGTCGCCGCGTGGACCAGCATGACCGGCGAGCCGTGCGCGTGGGTCGCGTACCGGTGCGTCGAGGCCCGCACCAACTCCTGGAGCGCGGTCCGGGCCGCTTCGGCGGACGTGATGTCCTCGGCGGGCGCAGGGCCCTGGCCGGGCGCGGCGGACGCGAAGTCCTGGGCATGCGCGGTGGCGGAGTCCTGCCCCGGCCAGTCCGGGAAGGCGGTCAGCTGCGCGAACCGGGCCCGGATGCCGCCGCTCTGGTCGGGCACCAGCGGCACCCGGGCCAGCGCCGCCGCCGCGCTCGGGGCCGGGCCGAGCAGGGTCAGCTCGGGCAGCGGCTGGTGCCGGGCGGCCCAGTAGCCGAGGGCGTGGGCCAGCTCCCGGACGCGCGGGGCGGTCTCCTCGCCCGCCAGCAGGGTGCGTACGGAGTGGCCCACCCGGATCACCGGATGCGTGGCGCCCGCCGCGATGCCCGGCAGCAGCCGGGGCCACCACTCGACGAGTACGTCGCGCCAGGGACGCCCGGCCGTCTCCCGCTCGAAGTACGTCGTCCAGTCGGCGATGCGGCGCGGGTCGCCCAGCGCCTCGTGCCAGTTCCGCGCGGTCACGGGGGAGCCGGAACCGTCCGGCATCTCCTCCAGCTTCGGGCCGTAACGGTCCAGCCAGCGGTGCACGGCCGATGCCTGGCCGTGCCGCACCAGCGCCTCCACGGCCATCGGTGCGTGATTGCTGAGCCAGCCGTCGCGCTCCGGCCCCGAGAGGTGGATGCGCTCCAGTGCTTCGTCGAGGGTGCCCGTGGTGTCGTCCATGCCGATCACGCTAGGCAGGCGCGGGCCGGAGCGGATCGGGCTGCGGTCCCGGTCGGCCTCGGACCGGGGTCCCGGTACGCGGGTCCGTGGCTACCGCCCGGATCGGCCGACGGACCTAGGCCTCGGGGTTCTGCGGCCTCCGCCCCGGCCCTTCGCGGACGCCGTGAGCAATCCGAACGCCGCCGTCGTGAGCAACCCGAACGCCGCCGAGGCCGTCTTTCGGGGTGGGAGCAGGGCGCTTCGGGTGGATGTGCCGATTCCGGGTACCCGGCCGGAGAGCCGGCAAGGGGGCCGGCGAGCGGGCGGAACACCCCTCCGTACCGGCTCTGACCTGCGCGTCCGATGGAATCCGGAAGCGATGTCCGGCGGTCGAAGCGGAACAGGGTACTGCATGATCACGAAAATGAATGTGCCGCATGGGAATTCTGTCCGGATTCCAGTCGTTGTTTCCATCGGATGCAGGGCACCCGAGAGGGTGTCGCGACCTACTCAGCAAGGGAGCACGCATGGCAACCCGTGCCGTCGCCCGTCGTACGTCCGCCGCCTCCGGTGAGACCGACCGGGCAAGCAGTGTTCGCGCCGTGGGCGGGGAGATCGCCGATCGCGACCTGGTCGGCATGTACCTGGACGAGATCGCCCGCACACCGCTGCTCGACGCCGCCAAGGAAGTCGACCTCTCCCAGACCATCGAGGCGGGCGTCTACGCCCAGCAGATCCTCGACGGCGAGGTGGAGAGCGATGCCGGTGACGCGAAGCGTGAGGAGCTGGAGGCGCTGGTCGCCGATGGCGAGCGCGCCAAGGACATATTCATCCGTTCCAACCTCCGGCTCGTCGTCGCCGTGGCCCGCCGCTACCCGCGCGCGGGGCTCCCTCTGCTCGACCTGATCCAGGAGGGCAACGCAGGCCTGGTGCGCGCGGTCGAGAAGTTCGACTACGCCAAGGGCTTCAAGTTCTCGACGTACGCGACCTGGTGGATCCGCCAGGCCATCACCCGGTCCATCGCCGACCAGTCCCGCACGATCCGGCTCCCCGTCCACCTGGTGGAGGAGCTCGGCCGGATCCGCCGGGTCCAGCGCGAGTTCAACCGCGAGCACGGGCGCGACCCGGAGCACGCGGAGATCGCCGCCGAGCTCGACTCCAACGCCGAGCGCGTCGGCAACGTCCTGGACTGGGCCCGCGACCCGGTCAGCCTCAACATGTCCGTGGACGACGACGGCGACACCCAGTTCGGCGATCTGCTGGAGGACACCTCCGCCGTCTCGCCCGAGCAGTCGGTGATGACCCTGCTCCGCAGCGAGGAGCTGGACGACCTCATCGGCAAGCTCGACAACAGGACCGCCTCGATCATCAAGATGCGGTACGGCATCGAGGACGGGCGCGAGCGGACCCTGACCGAAGTGGGCAAGCAGCACGGCCTCACGCGGGAGCGGATCCGGCAGATAGAGAAGCACGCGCTGCTCGAATTGAAGCGAATGGCTCACGACACGGGCTTTGACGCTGCGGCGTGAGCCAATAACCCGTAATCTCCCCATCAAGCCGGTTCGCACCGGCTGACCGACCGGGTCATTCCGGTCACCCGACCGGTTTTCCACCGGTCCACGAGCTGAGCCCCGGCGCCCACCCCCCCCGGCGTCGGGGCTCATCCCTGTTCCGGGTCCTGTTCCGGGCCGGCCACCAGTCCCTGCTCCGGGCCGGCCTCCTGTCGCGGTTCCGTCCCGGCCCCGGTCCCGGCCCCGGCGGCCCGGGTCAGCCGGGCGCCCAGGCTCTCCAGGTACGCCACCAGCTGCGGCGGCCCCGTCACGGAGAACTCGCAGTCCACCAGCGCCAGCCGCAGCGCCACCCACTCCAGCGAGTCGCCGCACATGGCCCGCAGCCGGCAGCCGCCCTCCCCGTCCGGCTCCGGAGCCCCGAGATGCGCGGGCAGCCGCGCCGTCACGAACTCCGCCGGCGCGCCGAACCACACGTCGAGCCGCAGCTCCGGCTGCATCCGCCGCATCGACCGCGCCAGGAACTTCGCCGCGTCCCCGCCCCCGGCATCCCCGTTCCCCCCGCTCACGCTCCCCGTTTCGCTCCCCGCACTCCCGACGGGCAGGGGCCTCGGGGCGAACCGGGCCCCCGTGGCGTACGGCTCGCCGACCCGGTCCACCCGGAACGTCCGCCAGTCCTCCCGGCCGAGGTCGTACGCCACCAGGTACCAGCGCTGCCCGGTACTCACCAGCCGGTACGGCTCGACCTGCCGCTTCGTCCGGGTGCCGTCGCCGCTGCGGTACGCGAACCTCAGCCGCTCCCGCCCGGTGGCCGCCGAGGCCAGCGTCGTCAGGGTCCGCGGGTCGATGGTCGAGCCGTCGCCCCGGGTCAGCGGGACCGTGGCGTTCTGGAGGGCGGAGACCCGGTGCCGCAGCCGGGAGGGCAGCACCTGTTCCAGCTTCGCCAGCGCCCGTACGGAGGCCTCGTCGACCCCCTCGATCGCGTGCCCGGCCCCGGCCCGCAGCCCCACCGCGATGGCCACCGCCTCCTCGTCGTCCAGCAGGAGGGGCGGCATGGCGGCGCCCGCGACCAGGCGGTAGCCGCCGACCGCGCCGCGCGAGGCCTCGACCGGGTAGCCCAGGTCGCGCAGCCGGTCGATATCGCGGCGGATCGTGCGCGGGCTGACGTCGAGCCGCTCGGCCAGTTCGCCGCCGGGCCACTCGCGCGGGGTCTGAAGGAGGGACAGCAGCTTCAGCAGACGTGCCGGGGTATCGGACATGGCCTCAGCATGGCGGACCATCAGGTCATGATCTGACCTAATGGCCTTCTAGGTTTCCCCCATGCCTTCTTCCGCACCGCCGCCGCCCGCGGCCTCGCAGCTCGTACCGCCCACGCCGCCCGGATCGGTGAAGACGCCGGTTCCACCGGTGAAGACGCCGGGCGCACCGGCCGCACCCGCACCCGCACCCGCACCCGCACCCGTGCCCGCCCCGGCCGACCGGCGTCGCTGGTTCGCGCTCGCCATCGTGATGACCGCGGCCTTCATGGACCTGGTCGACGTCACGATCGTCAACATCGCGATCCCCAGCATCACGCGCGAGACCGGCGCCTCCGTCTCCGCGATTCAGTGGATCACCGCCGGTTACGCGCTCGCGTTCGCGGCCGGGCTGATCACGGGCGGCCGGCTCGGCGACATCTACGGGCGTAAGCGGCTCTTCCTCATCGGCATCGGCGGGTTCACGCTGGCCTCGGCCCTGTGCGGCTTCGCGCCCGGCCCCGAGATACTGGTCGCCGCCCGTATCCTCCAGGGCGCGACGGCGGCCCTGATGGTGCCCCAGGTCCTCTCGATCGTGCACGCCACCTTCCCGGCGCACGAGCGCGGCAAGGTCTTCGGCCTCTTCGGCGCGGTCGTCGGACTCGGCGCGGTATCCGGTCCGCTGCTGGGCGCCCTGCTCACCGAGTGGGACCTCTTCGGGCTCGGCTGGCGGCCGATCTTCCTGATCAACCTGCCCGTCGGCATCGCCGGACTGATCCTCGGCGCGAAGTTCATCACCGAGTCCAAGGCCCCCAAGGCGGTCCGTCTCGATCTGCCCGGAGTCGCGCTGGTCACCCTGGCGATGCTGATGCTCATCTATCCGCTCACCCGGGGGCACGAACTGGACTGGCCGCTCTGGGGTCATCTCTCCATGGTGGGCAGCCTGTTCGTCTTCGCCGCGCTGGTGCTCCACCAGCGGCAGAAGGCCCTGACCGACGGCTCGCCGCTGATCGAACTGTCCCTGTTCCGGGTGAAGAGCTTCGCCGCCGGTATCGCCGTGCAGCTGACCTTCGGCGTCGGCCTCGGCATCTTCTTCCTCGTCTGGACCCTCTACATGCAGATGGGCCTCGGCTGGAGCGTGCTGCGCGCCGGCGTGACGGGCATCCCCTTCTCCGTCTCCGTCTCGGTGGCCGCCGGAATCTCCGTGCAGAAGCTCGTGCCCCGCTTCGGCCGCAAGGTCCTCCAGGCCGGTGCGCTCCTCATGATCGCCGGGCTGCTGATCTACCTCTGGGAGAGCGAGCAGTACGGCATGGGCATCAGCTCCTGGCAGATGGCCGTCCCGCTGGTGGTCATGGGCGCGGGGATGGGGCTGATCGTGGCTCCGCTGACCGACACGGTGCTCTCCGAAGTGCCGCGGGAGCATGCCGGTTCGGCGTCCGGCCTGATCAACACCGTGCAGCAGATGGGGACGGCGCTCGGCCTCGGGCTGGTGTCCGTCGTCTTCTTCGGCGCGATCGGCGACCGGCTGGCTCCCGAGGCGCTCGGCCCGGCGTTCGTCGACGCGTTCCAGCAGTCGCTGTGGTGGGTGGCCGGGGTGCTCTCGGTGATCTTCCTGGTGATGTTCGCACTGCCGTCCCGGCCACGCGCCCACACGGAGGCCGACCAGAACTGACCGGCACGGCAGGGGGCCTGCGCCTGAGGGCGCGAGGTCGGCGGCTCCGGGGGCTCGGGCCTCGGAGCCGCCGACCTTCGTGCTTGCTCGGGGGCGCCGACTCCGGGCCCGGGGGGCACCGGGCTCGGCGGGACCGGATGCGCCGGCTCCGGGGGCTCGGGACAGCAGCCTTTGCGCGCCGGCCCCGGGCTGGGGTCAGCAGATCCGGGTGCGGCTCTCCATCGCCGCGCGGGCGGTGTGCTCGTCCTCGTACACCTCGCACATGTGGCGGCCGTCGGGCGTCGCCGTGTGCTCGACCTCCCACAGGCTCGTCTCGCTGCCGTCCAGCAGCAGGAACGCGTGCTCGTAGAGCGTGAATCCGGCGGCCCGGCCGTCGACATGGCACTGCCGGCCGAAGATCTGGGTGATGTGGTGCGCGAAGGCGGCCCGGAGCAGCCGCGCCTTCTCCTCGCCCGGCCGGTCGGCGTTCTCCGCACGGCGCAGCACCCGGCGGGCGTGGTCCGCGGAGTTGTCGGGGGCGTACGTCCGGGGGAGCGGGGCCGGCGGGGCGGACATCAGGACCGTCAGCATCTCCAGGTCCCCCGGCGCCTCCGGCATCCCCTCGTCACCGAAGGCCGGGGAGTCGGAGAGGCTCCCGGCCAGCCGGGACGCGGCGATACGGGCGTCGCCCTCGTCGTCGTACAGCTCGTGCCGGCGTGGGCTGTGCACATCGCGGCCGCCGCTGTGCACCAGCTCCCACAGGGTGAGGGCGGAGCCGTCGGCGAGGAGATACGTGTGACGGTAGGTCTCGCGGTGCAGCACGGAGCTGTGGTGCGACGAGTGCAGCGAACTGCTGTGGGCCAGCGCCGTGCCGAGGCGGTCGACCGTGCTGTCGGGAAGGTCGAAGGAGTTCAGGGCGCGTCGCAGGAGTCGGTCGAGGTGGTGCTCGGTTGTCTCGTACGGATCGCTCAAGGTGGTGTCTCCAGGCCGTCGCCGCGTGTTACTCGATGCGTGCTTAACGTAGTCCCTGGGCCTGACATCGTGACCGGGGTTGGGTGAAAACGTAAGGCGCACGCCGAAAGTTCCCCGCCCGTTCCCGGTGCATTTCGGGCGCTTGGGAGGAACTCCCTTACGTGGACGGCGAGTCGGCCGTCCGCGCGCGCCCCCGGCTCACCCCGCGCGCCCCCTCCACCGCAGCCTCACCGCGTCCCGCCTCCGTACAGCTCCGAGTACGAGAGGAACGTGCCGCCCGGCCCCTCGGCGCTCCGGGCCGCGCGCACCGCCTTCACGATGGCCCGCGCCAGGACGTCGGCGCCCGCCGCCAGGATCTCGTTGACGGCGACCGGGTCCCCGGGCGGCACCGGCACCTGCCCCGTGGCCAGGGTGAACACGGTGTCCCCGTCGGTCAGCAGATGGACCGGGCGCACCGCGCGGGCCAGGCCGTCGTGCGCGGTGCCCGCCAGCTTCTGGGCCTGGGCCCGGGTCAGGTCCGCGTCCGTGGCGACGACCGCGATCGTCGTGTTGAACGGCGGGACCCCGCCCCCGGTCGCCTCCGCCGCCTCCCGCTGCTGCGCGAGCCGCCGCTCCGCCGCCGCGTGGACCTCGGCCGGAGGGTGCGCCGGCGGCTCCCCGGCCCCGTACTCCCCGAACAGCACCCCGGTCCGGGGATCGACCACCGAGCCCGCCGCGTTCACCGCGACGACGGCGGCCACCGTGACCCCGGAGGCGAGGCGGACGCTCGCCGTGCCGATGCCGCCCTTGAGCTGCCCGGCCACCGCGCCGGTACCCGCGCCCACCGACCCCTCGACGACAGGCTCCCCGGGGCCCGTGGCGGCCGCCGCCTCCACCGCGGCCCGGCCGGTCGACGCGTCGGGGCGGGCCCGCCAGTCGCCGCCCCGGCCGAGGTCGAAGAGGGCGGCCGCCGGAACGACCGGCACCACCTGGGTGGGTCCGGGGCCGACCCGGACGCCCCGGCCCTGCTCCTCCAGCCAGGCCATCACGCCGGACGCCGCGTCGAGCCCGTAGGCACTGCCACCCGTGAGGACGACCGCGTCGACCCGCTGCACCAGGTTGCGCGGATCCAGCGCGTCCGTCTCCCGCGTACCCGGCCCGCCGCCCCGTACGTCCACGGCCGCCACGGCCCCGCCCTCGGGCGCCAGCACGACGGTCGTGCCGCTCAACGCACCCGCACCGGCGACCTCGGCGTGACCGACGCGGATACCGGCCACATCGGTCAGCGCGTCCAGCAGGGGCGGCAGTTCGGGGGCCTTGTCCTCGCGCGTCATCGTGCGGCTCCTCCGGTCGGGACCGAGGCCCGCCGAAGAACACGGGCCGCTACGCCTCGAACGTACCGGCGACCCGGAAACGGTGCCCGAGACCCCGTACGCCCGCTGCGCCAGGCCCGGCCCGGCGGTCCCGCTCGGCGGCCCGGCGCGAGCAGGGCGCCCGGACCCGGACCGGGCAAGGCGACCCTTGCGACTGTCCGGGCGACCCGCTCACCCTCCCACCCCCTAAAACGGGTTCAATCCGCCCAAACAGTCCTACGGTGGCCGGGTGACCGAGCCCTCAGAAGCCACCGCAGCAGCCGAGCCCACCGCCCCCGGCGAACCCTCGGCCACGCCTCCCGCGCCGACCGGCCCCCGGTCCGTCACCGGCCGGGCCACGCTCGCCGGAGTGGTCGTCTCCGCCCTCCTGATCCTCGCGATCGTGCTCGGCAGCCGCATGCTCCGCAACTTCGACTCGGCCCTCCTTCCCTACGCCGTGGCCACGGTCTTCCTCGCCTTCGGCGTCGCCTACCGCTACACCGTCTGGATCTCCGCCCCCGGCGCCCGACGCCTCTTCAAACAGGGCTGGCGCAGCCTCTTCTCGATGGAGAACTTCCGCCGGGCCCCCACCGCCCTGCCCAGGATGATCGCCACCTACCTCGGCTTCCAGAAGTTCCTCGGCGCCCGCTCCCACGCCCGCTGGGCCGCTCACCAGCTCATCTTCTGGGGCTGCATCCTCGCCGCCCTGATCACCTTCCCGCTCACCTGGGGCTGGTTCACCTTCACCTCCGGCACCGGATCGGGGCCCGGCTACGAGATGCGGATCTGGGGCTTCAAGATCCTCGGCTTCGACTCCCTGAACCTGCTCGGCTGGCTGATGTTCCACGGCCTGGACATCGCCGCCGTCCTCGTCATCCCCGGCGCCTCGTACTTCCTGTGGCGCCGGATGAAGGACCGCGGCGCCGTCACCGGCCAGCGCTTCGCCTACGACCTGGTGCCTCTGATCGCGCTCATCGTCATCTCCGTGACCGGCCTGCTGCT
Source organism: Streptomyces sp. PTY087I2 (assembly GCF_001687325.1). Taxonomy (GTDB): domain Bacteria; phylum Actinomycetota; class Actinomycetes; order Streptomycetales; family Streptomycetaceae; genus Streptomyces. The sequence goes on from NZ_LZRD01000022.1 coordinate 28,015, forward strand.
CACCTTCTCCTCGGTCTTCCTGCACGGCGGCGGCTACCAGTTCCTGGCGATCCTCCACATGGTGTCCGTCGTCTTCACGCTCATCTACATCCCGTTCGGCAAGTTCTTCCACATCGTCCAGCGCCCGGCCGCGGTCGGCATGCAGCTGTTCAAGTACACCGCCCGCAAGGACGACGAGGTGTTCGCCTGTCGCCGCTGCGAGGAACCCATCGACACCGGGCCCTACGTCGAGAACCTCCGCGGCACCATGCGCGACCTCAGCCTCGACTTCGACGCCTGGGCCGAATACTGCCCGCGCTGCAAGCGGGTGCTGCGCGGCAGCGCCTACCTCTCCCATGTGAAGAAAGGTTTCAAGTGACCGCGGATCCGCGAGCTGCCGCCGACCGCCGCACCTTCATCCCCCTGGACCCCTCCCTCGCCCCGCCCGGCACCCGCGCCTTCCGGGACGCGGGCGGCATCCCGGCCGACCGGTGGCACGCCGACCAGAACGGCGAGACGCTCGTCCCCACCCACTGCTGCTTCTGCGGCGTCCAGTGCGGGATGTATCTGCGCGTGGACCACGGCGGCAAGGTCTTCGGCGTCGAACCCCGCAACCACGACATCAACCGGATGCGGCTCTGCCCCAAGGGCATCAACGCCTATCAGCAGGTCAACCACCCCGACCGGCTGACCGCCCCGCTGATGCGCCGCTCCCGCGACGAGGAGTTCCGTGAAGTCTCCTGGGAGGAGGCGCTCGACTTCACCGTCTCCGAGGTCAAACGCATCCAGCAGACGTACGGCAACGACGCCTTCGGGCTCCTCGGCGGGGCCAGCCTGTTCTCCGAGAAGACCTATCTGGTGGGCAAGTTCGCCCGGGTCGCGCTCAAGTCCCGGCACGTCGACTACAACGGCCGCCTCTGCATGGTCAGCGCCGCGGGCGCCAACAAGCTGGCCTTCGGCATCGACCGGGCCGGCAACCCCTTCTCCGACATCCTGCTCACCGACTGCCTGCTCATCGCGGGCTCCAACGTCGGCGAGTGCTTCCCCGTGATGACCCAGTACGTCTGGGGAGCCCGGGACCGCGGCGCGACCCTCATCGTGGTCGACCCGCGCGAGACCGCCATCGCCCGGACCGCCGACATCCACGTCGCCCTCAAACCCGGCACCGACTCCGCCTTCTTCACCTCCGTACTGAACGTCGTCATCGAGGAAGGGCTCACCGACGAGAGCTTCCTCGCCGCCCACGCCACCGGGTGGGAGGAGCTCAAGGCCAAGGCCGCCGAATACCCGCCCTCCCGCGCCGCCGCGATCTGCGGAATCCCCGCCGAGCAGATCGTCCAGGTCGCCCGGGCCTTCGCCCGCGCCCCCAAGGCCATGGCCTGGCACGCCCGGGGCATCGAACACCACTCGCAGGGCGTCGAGAACTGCCTCTCCGTGATCAACCTCTGCACCGCCACCGGCCACATCGGCAAACCCGGCGCCGGCTACGGCACCATCACCGGCCAGGGCAACGGGCAGGGCGGCCGCGAGCACGGCCAGAAGTCCGACCTCCTCCCGGGCGGACGCTCCATCATGAACGAGGAGCACCGCCGCCAGATCTGCGAGATCTGGGGCATCGAGGAGTCCGAACTCCCGCCCGCCGGCACCTCCATGATGGAAATGGTCTGGCAGATGCAGCGCCGCGAGATCCGCGGCCTGATCGGCATCTGCAACAACCCCTTCGTCTCCCTGCCCAACTACCGGGTGGTCAAGGAGGGGTACGACACCACCGAGTTCCACGCCCAATTCGACTTCTTCCTCTCCGAGACAGCCGCCAACGCCCATGTCGTCTTCCCCGTCACCACCTGGGCCGAGGACGAAGGAGTGATGGCCAACGCGGAAGCCCGCGTGGTCAAGCACAACAAGGCCCAGGACCCGCCGCCAGGCGTCCGGACCGACACCTGGGTGATCTGCGAACTCGCCCGCCGCCTCGGCGCGGGCGACAAATTCGACTTCCCCGACTCCCGGTCGGTCTTCGACGAGCTGCGCATCGCCTCCGCCGGAACCGTCAACGACTACTACGGCATCACCTACGAACGGCTGGAGGAGACCGGCGGCATCTCCTGGCCCTGCCCCACCACCGACCACCCCGGCACCCCCCGGCTCTTCGAGGACGGAAAGACCTACCACCCCGACGGCAGGATCCACCTCCAGGTCGTCGAATGGCACCCGCCGATGGACCCGTACGACGACGAGCACCCCATGTCCCTCACCACCGGCCGCACCGTCGCCCACTTCCTCTCCGGCAACCAGACCCGCAGGCTCGGCGCCCTCGTCGAACAGACCCCGCGCCCCTGGGCCGAGATCCACCCCTCCCACGGCTTCCGCAACGGTGAACCCGTCCGCATCGTCACCCGGCGCGGCAGCGAGGTCTTCCCCGCCCTGGTCACCGAGGCGATCCGCCCCGACACCGTGTTCGTCCCGTACCACTGGCCCGTCCCCACCGCGGCCAACGCCCTCACCATCGACGCCCTCGACCCCCGCTCCAAGATCCCCGAGTACAAGGTGTGCGCCTGCCGCATCGAGCACGCCGAGCGGATCGACGAGGTCCCCGCCCCGCCGGTCGCCCCCGGCCATGTCGCCTACCCGGAGACCCAGGTCTCCCGTACCGACCCGCTGCCCCCCACGGCCCCGCAGGGCCGTGGCACCTCGGAGAGGAGCTGAGGCCCATGATGGGCAGAACGATCTTCATCGACCCGGGGCGCTGCATCGGCTGCCAGGCCTGTGTCTCCGCCTGCCGCGAATGCGACTCGCACCGCGGCAAATCGATGATCCACCTCGACTACACCGACGAGGGCCAGTCCGTCGCCTCCCTTCCGACCGTCTGCATGCACTGCGAGGACCCGGTCGCCCCGTGCGCCGAGGTCTGTCCCGCCGACGCGATCCTGGTGACCGCGGACGGTGTGGTGCAGCAGGCCGACACCACCCGCTGCATCGGCTGCTCCAACTGCGTCAACGCCTGCCCCTTCGGCGTACCGAAGATTGACCTCCGGGCGAAGCTCCAGATGAAGTGCAACCTCTGCTACGACCGCACCGCCTACGGTCTCGCCCCCATGTGCGCCACCGTCTGCCCGACCGGAGCGCTCTTCTACGGAACCGTCGAGGAGCTCCAGGCGGAGCGCCCCGGCGTCCAGGTCGCCGACACCTTCGTCTTCGGCGAGACCGAGGTCCGCACCGGCGTGGCCATGGTCGTCCCCGCCGAACGGGTCCAGTGGCCGGTACCCGGCGGTCTTCCCGTCGTCGAGATCAACGGGAAGGACGTCCGCCGATGAGCGTCACCGACCGGCAGCCGGCCGGCGAGCACCCCGCCGGGGGAGACCCGCGCGAGGCGCTCCAGGACCGGATCGCCGCCGACTCCCTCACCACCCGGCGGGACTACCTCCGGATCGTCACCACCGTCTCCGGCGGGCTCGCCGTCGGCGGTATCGGAGTGGCCGCGGGCATCCTCCACCGCCACGGCGACGGCGATGAGGGCAAGGCCCCCGAGCCGAAGCGCATCGCCGGCGGACTCCTGCCCGGCGAATCGATCGCTTTCCGCTACCCGGGCGAGGAGGACCGGGCCGTCGCCGTCCGCCTCGACGACGGCACCCTCGTCGGCTACTCCGCCGTCTGCACCCACCTCGCCTGCGCCGTGCTCTGGCGCAAGGACCGGGGCACCGAGGGCGAGCTGTACTGCCCGTGCCACGAGGGAGTCTTCGACGCCCGGTCCGGCGAGGTCACCGCGGGCCCGCCGCCGCGCGGGCTGCCCAAGGTCGTGGTCGTCGAGCAGGACGACGGAAGCGTCTGGGCCGTGGGCACCACCCGGTCCGGCGAGAGCGTCGAGGAAGGCCTCTGCCGCCAGCTCGGCGGCGAGCGCCCCGACCTCGCCGCCCGTATCGGCTGCCCCGACATCGGCGGCGGAGCCGAGTCCCCGCCCCGGGCCGCCGCCGCCCGGCCACACGCCGGGAACCGAAGCATCGGTGAACGGCCCGACCCTCGGACCGGCGGCTCCCCCCGGGCCGGCAGCACACCCCGGACCGGCGGTACGCCTCGGACCGGCACACCCGGGACCGGTGGCGCAAGGGACGCCAGCAGCCGCGCCCCCGCTCCCGCCCCCGCCACCGGTCCCGGTTCCGCTGCCCGTCCCGGGCGGGGAACCGGTGCCACCCCCGCCACCGCCGAGAACCCGGGCAGGCGGGCATGAACGACACCCCGCACCCCGAGCAGCCGCTGCCGCCCCCGGGCACCCACTATCCGGCCTACCACCCGGGCAGCGCCGACCCCGAGCTGAACCGGCCCGTCCACGAGCGGTACCCGCAGATCCGCCCCACCAGCGGATACGGGGATCCTCGCGTCCGGCACACCGGCCCCGGGCCCGGAGCGGGCACCGACCAGAACCCCGAGCGCTCCTCGAAGCTGACCGCCCGCCTCGCCCTGGCCATGACCGTCGTCGTCGGCCAGCTCTGGGGGCTGACGGTCCTGATCGACGAGTGGATGGAGGGCAACACCGGCACGGCCTGGTGGGGGGCCGGATTCCTCTGCCTGTCGTTCCTCGTCGTGCTCGGCCTGTGGCTCGTCGACCCCAAGGACCGCTGACGCCCGCCGCCCGGGCCCTCGGCGGCTCACCCCCCCGTGGTGAGCCGCCGTACCCTGGAGACATGAGCGCCGCCCCCGCCCCCAGCCCGCGTGATGCGAAGCAGCAGCAGCCACAGGAGCAGCCGCACCGGGAACCGGAACCGAAGCCCAAGCCGGTTCTCATCTTCGACGATCCGCTGGACCGGCAGTCCGCGGACGATACGGACCAGGGGTGGGGCGAGCGGCCTCCGGCCGGCAACAGCGCCGCCGACCTCGCGCGTTTCCTGGACGAGAAGCCGCCCCACCACATCTGAGCGATCGCCCGGAGGGCTACCGGTCCTCGCGCGGGCCGGCAGCAGCCCCGCCGGCTCCGCCCGACTCCGGCCCGGGCGCACCACCGGTGCGCTGGGAGACCAGTTCGTCGCGGATCTCCTTCAGCACCTCCAGCTCGCTCACCTCGATGGTCTCCTGCACCCCTTCCTTGGCGGCCTGCATCGCCGCCCGCCTGGCCAGATACTTCGCCATCGGCAACACCATCAGGAAGTACACGACGGCAGCGGTGATCAGGAAGCTGAGAGTGGCGCTGAGCACCGAGCCCCACAGGATCTCGATCCCGTCCATCTCCCCGGTCTTCGGGTCCGTGGTGCACGGGCCCTGGAGGCAGGAGCTGTAGTTGTCCAGGTCCTGCGTGCCGAACGCGCCGACCAGGGGGTTGATGATGCCCTTGACGACCGCGTTCACGATGTTGGTGAAAGCGGCACCGATGACGACAGCCACCGCGAGGTCGATCACATTGCCGCGCATCAGGAAGGCCTTGAAGCCCTCCAGCAGACTGACCTTCTTCTCGCTCACGGGTGAGCCTTCCTTCGCATGGACGGTGAGGGGAGCACAGTGCCCCACCACCCAAGGCGGGAGAAGGCGGGACTGTCCAGCCCGCTGAACCCCACGGGTGCGGTGACAGAACGTCAGTGCGCATCGGACACCGCCACGGCCAGCCGGCCCGAAGCGCCCGCGCCGAGCAGCGCCGTGGCCGTCGGCCGCGCCACGGACAGCACCACCAGCGCCCCGGCCCCCGCGGATGTGGGCGGCACCTTCGCCACCCGCGCCCCTCGGGCCACCACGCGCGCGTCGCCGCCCGCATCGCCCACCGCGATCACATCCACCCGGTCTCCCGGCCGCAGCAGCCGTACCGTCTCCGGATCCGCGATCCGGACCGGCGCCGAGACCAGCCGCACCGGCGGTCGGCCCGCCCCCGGCGGATCGTCCGGCGGGCCGGCCCCTCCGTCGGCGCTGCTCAGGCCCGTGGTGGCCAGCGCCGCGCCCGCCAGCGCGAGCCCCGCGGCCGCCGCACGCCGTTGGCGGCGCAGCATCCGCCGCAGCCGGTCCGTGCCACCGCCCCGCACCCGCAGGGGCCCGAACGGCCCCACCCCGCACGGCGCGGGCACAGGGGCAGGACATGAGAGGGGAGAGGGAGAAGTGGACATGGCACCACCTGGGATCGGAGCGGACGAGCGCCGAGGAAAGCGCACGAGCGCGGAGGGGAACGCACGGGAAAGGGGAGTCCGGACCGGTTCGACCCGGCCGGACTCCCCTCACTTTCCACCGTTCCAGCAGATCCCGCTGCGGCCTGTGGACAGCCCCCGCACTGTGGACAACTCCGTCACCCGATCCGGTGAGCCCCGCCCTTCCCAGCGGCAGTCGCCCCGCTACGGCAGCGTGATCCCCGTGTCGATCCCGTCCAGCGCATGGGCGCACGTGCAGTTGCGGCTCTCGTTCGCCGGCAGGCCTGCCACCGCGTCGAACAGCACCGAGCGCAGCCGGTCCACATTGGCCGCGAACACCTGGAGCACCTCCTCGTGCGAGACGCCCTCGCCCGCCTCGGCCCCCGCGTCCAGGTCGGTCACCAGGGTCATCGTGGTGTAGCAGAGCCCCAGCTCCCGGGCGAGGACCGCCTCCGGGTGCCCGGTCATGCCCACGACGGACCAGCCCATCGCCGCGTGCCAGCGCGACTCCGCGCGGGTCGAGAACCGGGGCCCCTCGACCACCACCAGGGTGCCGCCGTCCACCGGCTCCCAGTCCCGGCCGCGGGCCGCCGCGAGCGCGGCCTTGCGGCCCTCGGGGCAGTACGGGTCGGCGAAACCCAGGTGAACGACGTTCGGCACGGTCCCGTCGGCCCGGGGCTCACCGTCGTAATAGGTCTGCACGCGGGCCTTCGTGCGGTCCACCAGCTGGTCGGGGACGAGCAGGGTGCCCGGCCCGAACTCCGGCCGCAGCCCGCCCACCGCGCACGGCCCGAGCACCTGCCGGACGCCGACGGAGCGCAGCGCCCACAGGTTGGCCCGGTAGTTGATGCGGTGCGGCGGCAGGTGGTGGCCGCGTCCGTGGCGGGGCAGGAAGGCCACCCGGCGGCCGCCGAGCTCGCCGAGGAAGACCGAGTCGCTCGGCTTTCCGTAGGGGGTGTCCACGGCGACCTCGGTGACGTCCTCCAGGAAGGAGTAGAAGCCCGAGCCGCCGATGACACCGATCTCCGCGGACCCCTCGGCCCCCGCCGTACCCGTACCCGTACGCGTACCGGAGTTCGTTTCCGTATGTGCGTTCACCATGCGGTCACCGTATCCGCAGGGGTGTCGGCCCGGGGAAACGCCCGGACCCCGCCGAGCGGTCTCGGCGGGGTCCGGTGAAAAGCAGGTGGTGCGAAAGCAGATGGGGCGTACGCGGGCTCAGGCGGCCGACGTACCGCTCGACGACGAGGCCGCCGCGGGGGCCGACGACGAGGAGGCGGACGACGAGGCGCTCGACTTCGTGTCCGAGCCCGTCGACGACGAGGACGAACCCGAGTCGGACGACTTCGAGGACGACGCCGGCGTGCTGCTCGACGAGGAGCCGCGGCTGTCGTTCCGGTAGAAACCGGAACCCTTGAAGACGATGCCGACCGCGGAGAACACCTTCTTGAGGCGTCCGTCGCAGCTCGGGCACACGGTCAGGGCATCATCGGTGAACTTCTGCACCGCCTCGAGGCCCTCGCCGCACTCGGTGCACTGGTACTGATAGGTCGGCACTTGCTCCTCCTGGCACTCTCACTCAATGAGTGCTAACGACGCTCCATACTGACGTATTCCGTCGGATCAGTCCACCGTGACCGGCTCGCGGTGACCGATCCCACGTGCCACCGTGCGTCCCTGGGACTTCGGAGTCAGCCGGGAGCGCAGGGCGAGCAGGGTCATCAGGGCCAGGGCGGTCCCGGCCAGGGGGACCAGGAATCCGGTGCTCGCACCGTGGGCGTCGGCGAGCCGCCCCGCCACGGTCACGGCCGCCGCCTGTCCGAGTGCCACCGCGCCTGTCAGCCAGGTGAAGGCCTCCGTACGGGCGGTGGCGGGTACCAGCGCCTCGACGAGGGTGTAGCCGCTGATCAGGGCCGGGGCGATGCAGAGGCCGACCAGCAGGCCGAGCCCGGCCAGCAGCGGCACCGAGTGCACGGCCCACAGGCCGGACGCGGTCAGGGTCAGCGCCACGTACCCGACGATCAGCCGGCGGCGCGGGCTGCTCTTCCAGGCGATGGCGCCGCAGGCGATGCCGGCCAGCATGTTGCCCGCGGCGAAGATCCCGTAGAGCACCCCGTTGACGCCGGGGTGGCCGATCTCCTCGGTGAACGCGGTCAGCGAGACCTGCATCCCGCCGAAGACCGCGCCGATGCCCAGGAAGGCGATGGCCAGGACGCGTACACCAGGAACGGAGAGCGCCGAGGCGTGCGGTTCGGCCGCGGTGGCCTTGGCGCGCGGGGCGGGCTGGGTGGCGCGCTGCGCCGCGAAGAGGAGGCCGCCGACCAGGGTCAGGGCGGCTTCCGTGATCAGGCCGGCCGCCGGATGCACGCCGGTGCACAGCGCGGTGGCGATCACCGGGCCCAGGACGAACGTGAACTCGTCCGTCACCGACTCGAACGCGGCCGCCGTGGACATCAGCGGGGAGGCCGGCCGGTCGGGGGTCGCCCCCAGCATCGCCGCCCAGCGGGCCCGCACCATGGGGCCGATCTGCGGGATCGACGCACCGGTCGGCACGGCGGCGGCGAACAGCGCCCACAGGGGCGCGTCCGCCAGCGCCAGGACGGTCAGGGCGCTCACGGAGACGGCGTGGAGAAGAACCCCGGGCACCAGGACGGCGCGCTGGCCGAACCGGTCGGCGAGTTTGCCGCTCTGCGGGGCGAACAGCGCCATGGAGACGCCGGAGACCGCCGCGACGGCGCCCGCGCTGCCGTACGAGCCGGTCGTGTGCTGCACGAGGAGGACGATGCCGATGGTGAGCATCGCGAAGGGCTGCCGTGCGGCGAAGCCCGGGAGGAGGAAGGTCCACGCACCGGGGGTGCGCAGCAGTTGCCCGTATCCGGGGCGGTCGGAGACCGTGGTTGCCACGGCCTTGCCTTTCTGCCGCCTGGTAGCCCTGCTTCCCGGCGCCCTTGTGGGGCGGGCCGGACGGAAGCGGCCGAGAGCTGTCCTCTTCGCGCGGAACTGCGGTAGATGCCGGGCGACTCGCTGCAAGCGGCGAAGAAGCGCCGGGCGAAGAGACACCACGACCGCCATACGGTCGCGCCAGCTCTGCATCAGACAGAGTTGGTCGATCAGGTTTGCCTTCATGGTACAGGCAGGAAGCCCTGTGTGCCTGTGATTGCGCCCAGGGCTTCCGTATCAGCCTGTGATCTACGACGCGTTCGCCGCGGGTTGCCTGTGTTGTCACCTCTAAGAGGCCCGGAAACCAAAAGGCTCAGGATCCAAGAGGCTCAGGGGCGGGTCTTCGTACCGCTGCCGGCGCCGCCGCTCCCGTTGACGCCGGTACGGGTGTCGGCACCGGCGCCGCCGAGCTTCTTGGCCAGTTTCATCGCCTGGGGGATGGCCGACCCGCCCTGCGGCCCCGTGGCGCCGGGGGCCCCGGAAGCGGGGGATCCCGTACCCAGCCAGCCGGCCAGCTTGCCGCCCTCGGCGACCGCCCGCAGGCGTTCCTCCGCCCGGTCGCGCACCGGGTCGGTGGCCACCACCAGCAGCTCGTCCCCGCGCCGCAGCACCGTCGCCGGGGACGGCACGAAGCTCTGGTTCTCCCGGACCACCAGCGTCACGGCGGCCCCGGCCGGGAGCCGGAGCTCGCCGACCTCGACGCCGTGCATCTTCGACTTCGCCGGGACGGCGACCGACAGCAGGTGGCCGCGCAGCCGCTCCAGCGGGGCCGACTCGATGCCCAGGTCGTCGGCCTCGGCCGGGTCCTCGGCGATGTTCAGCCTGTTCGCGACCCAGGGCAGCGTCGGGCCCTGGATCAGGGTGTAGACGATGACCAGGACGAAGACGATGTTGAAGATGCGGGTGCTGCCCTCCACCCCGGACACCATCGGAATGGTCGCCAGGATGATGGGCACCGCCCCGCGCAGCCCGGCCCAGGACATGAGGATCTTCTCGCGGCCCGGGATCCGGAACGGCGCGAGGCTGAGGAAGACCGACACCGGCCGGGCCACCATGGTCAGCACCAGGCCCACCACGACGGCGGGCCAGAAGTCGTCGACCAGGTCGTGCGGGGTGACCAGCAGGCCGAGCAGCACGAACATGCCGATCTGGGCCAGCCAGCCGAGCCCGTCGGCGAAACCGCGCGTGGCGGGCCAGTGGGGCAGCTTGGAGTTGCCGAGGATCATCGCCGCCAGGTAGACGGCGAGGAAACCGCTGCCGTGGGCCAGGGCGCCCGTCGCGTACGCCGAGACCGCGATGGCCATCACGGCGATCGGGTAGAGGCCGGAGGCGGGCAGCGCCACGTGCCGCAGCCCCAGGGACCCCAGCCAGCCCACCGTGATGCCGATCGCGGCGCCGATGGCCAGCTCCATCGCGATCTCCGCGACCAGGACGTACCAGTGCTCGACCGGGCCGACGGCGGACAGCGCCACGACCATGATGACGACGGGGGCGTCGTTGAAGCCGGACTCGGCCTCCAGGACGCCGGTGATCCGGGGCGGCAGCGGCACCTTGCGCAGCACGGAGAAGACGGCCGCGGCGTCGGTCGAGGAGACGACCGCGCCGATGATGAGCGCCTGGCGCCAGTCCAGGCCGACGAGGTAGTGCGCGGCCGATGCGGTGATGCCCACGCTGATGGCGACGCCGATCGTGGAGACCACGGCGGCGGCGGGCAGGACGGGTCTGACCTCTTTCCACTTCGCCCCGAGTCCGCCCTCGGTCAGGATGACGACCAGGGCGGCGTAGCCGATCACCTGCGTCAGCTCGGCGTTGTCGAACTTGACGTCGAAGATGCCGTCCTGCCCCAGGGCGATCCCGATGCCGAGATACAGGAGCAGGCTGGGGAGCCCGCTGCGCGAGGAGATCCGTACCGCCGCCACGGCGACGAGCAGGACGAGCGAGCAGACGAGCAGGAGTTCGTTGAGCGCGTGGACAGTCAGGGTCCGTTCCTTCCCTGCGTGCGCCTGCCGGATCGGCCCCCGGCAGCCAGGTACTTCGTTACCTTACCTAATCGTTAACGATTCCTTGACGGCTTCGAGTGTTCGTGCGAGGAAGACGCAAATGGATGCATCCCTATACCGCGTCCGAGTGGCTTCTCCGCTGCGCCTATGGTTGCTCCTGCACTCCCAGGACCACCCTGCCCCCTCGAAGGACAGCGATGCCCGCCAACACAACCGCCTCTTCCGGCCCTTCCGACGAGAAGAAGCCCGGCAGGAAGAAGGGGCGACGCGCCCGCCTGATCGTGCTCGTCCTGGTGCTGGCGCTCGTCGCGGGTGTCGGGTACGGGGCGTACTGGTCCGTATCCACCGTGCGGGCCTCGTACCCGCAGACCACCGGGTCGATAACGCTCGACGGCCTTTCCGGCGACGTCGAGGTCAAACGCGACTCCTACGGGATTCCGCAGATCTACGCGGACTCCGACGCCGACCTCTTCCGCGCCCAGGGCTTCGTCCAGGCCCAGGACCGCTTCTGGGAGATGGACGTCCGGCGGCACATGACGTCCGGCCGGCTCTCCGAGATGTTCGGTTCCGGGCAGGTGGAGACCGATGCCTTCCTCCGCACGCTCGGCTGGCGGCAGGTGGCGCAGAAGGAGTACGACGAGGTGCTCGACGCGAGCACCAAGAAGAACCTCCAGGCGTACGCGGAGGGCGTCAACGCGTATCTGAAGGGCAAGGAAGGCCGGGACATCTCGGTCGAGTACGCGGCGCTGGGCCTGACCAACGACTACAAGCCCGGCAAGTGGACCCCGGTCGACTCGGTGGCCTGGCTCAAGGCGATGGCCTGGGACCTGCGCGGCAACATGCAGGACGAGATCGACCGTTCGCTGCTGACCAGCCGCCTCGACCAGGACCAGATCGAGGACCTGTACCCCGGCTACCCGTACAAGCAGCACAAGCCGATCGTCGAGCAGGGCGCGATCTCGCCGGTCACCGGGAAGTTCGACCCCGAGGCGACCCCGTCGGACTCCATCGGCTCCGCGACCCCCCAGGGTGCCGGCGAGGGCCTGACCACCCAGCTCGCCGCGCTCTCCGACACCCTCGACGAGATCCCGGCGCTGCTCGGCCCGAACGGCAACGGCATCGGCTCGAACTCCTGGGTCGTCGGCGGGGCGCACACGACGTCCGGCAAGGCGCTGCTCGCGAACGACCCGCACCTCGCGCCGATGCTGCCCTCCCTCTGGTACCAGATGGGCCTGCACTGCCGGAAGCTCTCGGCGACCTGCCAGTACGACACGGCCGGCTACACGTTCTCCGGCATGCCCGGTGTGATCATCGGCCACAACCAGGACATCGCCTGGGGCCTGACCAACCTGGGCGCCGACGTCACCGACCTCTTCCTGGAGAAGGTCTCCGGCGACGGCTATCTGTACGACGGTGCGACCAAGCCGTTCAAGACCCGCGAGGAGACCATCAAGGTCGCGGGCGGCCGGGACCGGACGATCACCGTCCGCGAGACCAACAACGGCCCCCTGGTCTCCGACCGCAGCAAGGAACTGGACAAGGTCGGCCAGAAGGCGCCCGTCAGCAACGCCGCCCCCGACCGGGCCGACGGGTACGCGGTGGCCCTGAAGTGGACCGCGCTCCAGCCGGGCAAGTCCATGGACGCCGTCTTCGCGATCAACCGGGCCAAGGACTTCACGACCTTCCGGGCGGCCGCGCAGAACTTCGAGGTCCCCTCGCAGAACCTCATCTACGCCGACACCGAGGGCAACATCGGCTACCAGGCCCCGGGGAAGATCCCGGTCCGCTCCGCGGGCTTCGACGGTACGGTCCCGGCGCCGGGCTGGGACCCGAAGTACGCGTGGAAGGGCTACATCCCCTTCGACGAGCTGCCCTACGAGTACAACCCGGACCGCGGCTACATCGTCACCGCCAACCAGGCCGTCATCGACGAGAAGAAGTACCCGCACCTCCTGACCAAGGACTGGGGTTACGGCGCCCGCAGCCAGCGGATCAACGACCTCCTCGCCCAGAAGATCAAGGGCGGCGAGAAGGTCTCGACCGATGACATGCAGAAGATGCAGATGGACAACTTCAGCGAGATCGCCGCGCTGCTGGTGCCCGAGCTGAAGAAGATCAACATCTCCGACCCGAGCGTCCGCGAGGCCCAGAAGCTGCTGGAGGGCTGGGACTACACCCAGGAGGCCGACTCGGCCGCCGCCGCGTACTTCAACGGCGTCTGGCGCAACATCCTGAAGCTCGCCTTCGGCAACAAGCTGCCCAAGGAGCTGCGGGTCAAGGGCGACTGCATCAATGTGCCGCCGGCCAAGAACAGCGGCCCGGCCGACCAGCAGAGGAAGCTCGTCCGCGAGTGCGGCCAGCGCGACGGCGACACCGCGCAGCCGGACGGCGGCGACCGCTGGTTCCAGGTGGTCCGCGAGATCGTGGACGACCAGGACAACGCGTGGTGGAAGGCGCCCGCCCGGGGCCGCGAGGACGCCCTGGAGAGCCGGGACGACCTGTTCGCCCGGGCGATGGAGGACGCCCGCTGGGAGCTGACCTCCAAGCTCGGCAAGAACATCTCCACCTGGAGCTGGGGCCGGCTGCACCGGCTCACGCTGAAGAACCAGACCCTCGGCACCGAGGGCCCCGGCCTGCTCCAGCGGGCGCTCAACCGCGGCCCCTGGAACCTCGGCGGCGGCGAGGCCGCGGTCAACGCCACCGGCTGGAACGCGGCCGGCGGCTACGAGGTCATCTGGGTGCCGTCGATGCGCATGGTCGTCAACGTGGGGGACTGGGACAAGTCCCGCTGGATCAACCTCAGCGGGGCCTCCGGGCACGCCTTCAACGCGCACTACACCGACCAGACGGACAAGTGGGTCGGCGGCGAACTGCTCGACTGGTCCTTCGGGACCGAAGCGGTCGACGCGTCCACCGTCGACACGCTGACGCTGAAACCGTAGGCCCTACGAAGGGTTCACGAAGCGCCGCGCTCCGGCCGGTGTGACCACGGCGTCCACGGGGTGGTCGTGCGGTTCCGACGGGACCCGCGCGACCACCTCGTTCTCGTACAGGAGCACGACGAGCGACGGGTGCGCCCCGGCGGCCGTCAGCCGGGCCAGCACCCGGTCGTAGCTGCCGCCGCCCCGCCCCAGCCGCATCCCGGACCCGTCCACCGCCAGGCCGGGCAGCAGCACCGCGTCGGCGGCGATGACGGCGTCGGGGCCCAGGCGCGGCCCGTCCGGCTCCAGGAGCCCCCGCCCGGCCGGGAGCAGGTGCGCCGGGCCCTCGTAGGCCGCCCAGTCCAGGTCGTTGTCGGCCAGGAGGACCGGCAGCAGCACCCGCACGCCGCGCCCGCGCAGCGCCTCCAGGAGGGCGCGGGTGCCCGGTTCGCGGCCCACGGAGACATACGCGGCGACCGTACGGGCGTCGGCCAGTTCGGGGAGGTGCAGCGCGGCGTCGGCGAGAACCGCGGCGGCCCGGAGCGCGTCCTCCTTCGTCAGAAGGGCCCGGGCGGCGAGCAGTTCGCGCCGCAGAGAGCCCTTCGCGGACGTCTTTCCGGACTTGTCGGTGTTCATTGGTGACTCGCACGATTCTCGTATGGGCATATTTAAGGACGAAGTTAACCGGAATATCAGCTTCCGGCCGTGTGCACCCGTTAAGGTCGGCACATGACTCAGTCGCCCTCCAGGATCAGCAAGGCCGTCATCCCGGCAGCAGGTCTCGGCACCCGGTTCCTGCCCGCCACGAAGGCCACTCCGAAAGAGATGCTGCCTGTCGTCGACAAGCCGGCCATCCAGTATGTCGTCGAGGAAGCCGTGGCAGCGGGCCTCTCCGACGTACTGATGATCACCGGTCGCAACAAGCGCCCCCTGGAGGACCACTTCGACCGCAACTACGAGCTGGAGTCCGCGCTCACCCGCAAGGGCGACGCCGAACGCCTCGCCAAGGTCCAGGAGTCCAGCGACCTCGCCACCATGCACTACGTGCGCCAGGGAGACCCCCGCGGCCTCGGGCACGCCGTGCTGTGCGCCGCCCCGCACGTGGGCGACCAGCCCTTCGCGGTGCTCCTCGGCGACGACCTGATCGACCCGCGCGACGCGCTGCTGGCCCGGATGGTCGAGGTCCAGGAGCGTGAGGGCGGCAGCGTCATCGCGCTGATGGAGGTCGACCCCTCGCAGATCCATCTGTACGGCTGCGCCGCCGCGGACGCCACCGTCGACAGCGACGTCGTCCGCGTCACCGACCTGGTCGAGAAGCCCGACCCGGCCGACGCCCCCAGCAACCTCGCCATCATCGGCCGGTACGTCCTGGACCCCGCGGTCTTCGACATACTGCGACACACCGAGCCGGGCCGCGGCGGCGAGATCCAGCTCACCGACGCGCTCCAGCTGCTCGCCGCGGACGAGAAGATCGGCGGCCCCGTGCACGGCGTCGTCTTCAAGGGCCGCCGCTATGACACCGGCGACCGCAGCGACTATCTGCGCGCCATTGTCAGACTGGCGTGCGAACGTGAAGACCTGGGGCCGGACTTCCAAACCTGGCTGCGCAAGTACGTCGCTGAGGAGATGTAACCCCGTGAGCAGCACGATCTGGTCGGTCGACGAGCACCTGGACGACATCCTCGCCTCGGTGAGGCCGCTGGAGCCCATCGAGTTGCAGCTGCCCGACGCCCAGGGCTGCGTCCTCGTCAAGGACGTCGTCGTGGAGGTGGCCCTGCCGCCCTTCGACAACAGCTCCATGGACGGTTACGCGGTGCGCGTCGCCGATGTCGAGGGCGCCAGCGAGGAGTTCCCCGCGGTGCTCACCGTCATCGGTGACGTCGCCGCGGGCAGCGCGGGGCTCGCCGACGACCAGGTCGTGGGACCGGGACAGGCCGCCCGCATCATGACGGGCGCCCCGCTGCCCGCCGGTGCGGAGGCCGTGGTCCCGGTCGAATGGACGGACGGCGGTACGGGTGAGGGCCCCGCCGAGGGGATGCGCGCCCACGCCGACGCGCCGGAGGGCGCCACCGGCGAGGTCCGCGTCCACCGTCCGGTCACGGTGGGCGCCCATGTGCGCGAGCGTGGCAGTGACGTCCAGCCGGGCGAGCTGGCCCTGGCCGCCGGATCGGTCGTCGGCCCGCCGCAGATCGGTCTGCTCGCCGCGATCGGCTGCTCCACCGTGGTCGTACGGCCCCGGCCCCGGGTGGTCGTCCTGTCCACCGGCAGCGAACTGATCCAGCCCGGCGAGGGACTGACGGGCGGCCAGATCTACGACTCCAACAGCTTCGCGCTGACCGCCGCCGCCCGGGACGCCGGAGCCATCGCCTACCGGGTCGGCGCGGTCGCCGACGACGCCGAGACGCTGCGCGCCACCATTGAGGACCAGCTGATCCGCGCTGACATCCTGGTCACCACGGGCGGTGTCAGCGTCGGCGCGTACGACGTCGTCAAGGAGGCGCTGTCCTCCGTCGGCGACGCGGACGAGCCGGGCAGCGGGGTCGAGTTCCGCAAGCTCGCCATGCAGCCGGGCAAGCCCCAGGGCTTCGGCTCGATCGGCCCGGACCACACACCGCTGCTGGCCCTGCCGGGCAATCCGGTCTCCGCCTACGTCTCCTTCGAGCTGTTCGTCCGCCCCGCGATCCGGACCCTGATGGGCCTGGCCGATGTGCACCGCCCCACAGTCCGCGCCGAGCTCAGCTCCGACAAGGCGCTCACCTCACCGGCCGGCCGCCGCCAGTTCCTGCGCGGCCGTTACGACGCGGAGTCGGGCACGGTCACCCCGGTCGGCGGCTCCGGTTCGCATCTGGTCGCCGCGCTGGCCCAGGCCGACGCGCTGATCGTGGTCCCCGAGGACACCACCTCGGTCGAGCCCGGCACGGAGACGGACGTGGTCCTGCTCCGCTGACCGCCGCCCGGTGGCGGTACGGTATCTGCCGCCGTGCCTTCCGGGGGACCCCCTCCGGGTCCGAGGCCCATCGGTGCCCCTACCGCTAGGCGGAGTGAGTTGAGTACGCAGAACAGGCTGACGCACATCGACGAGGCGGGCGCGGCCCGCATGGTCGACGTGTCGGCGAAGGACGTCACCACCCGCGTCGCCCGCGCCTCCGGCCGGGTGCTCGTCGCGCCGCGCGTGATCGAGCTGCTGCGCGGCGAGGGGGTCCCCAAGGGCGACGCCCTCGCCACCGCCCGGATCGCCGGGATCATGGGGGCCAAGCGCACCCCGGACCTGATCCCGCTCTGCCACCCGCTGGCCGTCTCCGGTGTGAAGGTCGACCTGGGCGTGGCCGACGACGCGGTGGAGATCACGGCCACCGTGAAGACGACGGACCGCACGGGCGTCGAGATGGAGGCCCTGACGGCGGTGTCGGTGGCGGCCCTGACCGTCGTCGACATGATCAAGGCGGTCGACAAGAGCGCGGTCATCACCGACGTACGGGTGGAGGCGAAGTCGGGCGGCAAGTCCGGCGACTACCGGCGCACCGCGCCGGCGGAACCGGCGGGACCGGACGCGTGACGCCGCCCGAGCCCACCGGAGCCCCCGGCCACGAGCAGCCGGCAGGGCGGCCGGAGCCCACCGGAGCCGCGTTGCCCTCCGGGGGTCCGGAGCCCACCGGAGCCGCGTTGCTCTCCCCGTACACCGCCCTCGTCGTCACCGCCTCCAACCGGGCCTCCGCCGGCGTGTACGCGGACAAGGGCGGCCCGCTGATCGCCGAAGCGCTGACGGGCCTCGGCTTCACGGTCGACGGGCCGCAGGTCGTCCCCGACGGAGACCCGGTCGAGGCGGCCCTGCGCGCGGGCGTCGCCGCCGGGTACGACGTCATCGTCACCACCGGCGGTACGGGCATCTCGCCCACCGACGCCACCCCCGAGGCGACCCGCCGCGTCCTCGACCACGAGATCCCCGGCATCCCGGAGGCGATCCGGGCCGAGGGCCTCGCCAAGGTTCCGACCGCCGCCCTCTCCCGGGGCCTCGCGGGCGTCGCGTCGCGCACCCTGATCGTCAACCTCCCCGGCTCCACCGGCGGGGTGAAGGACGGGCTCGCCGTCCTCGGCCGGCTCCTGGTGCACGCCGTCGACCAGCTCCGCGGCGGCGACCACCCCCGACCGGGGAGCCCGAGCTGAACATCGCGACCTGGCCGGTGACGCTGACCGACGGCGAGATCGTCCTGCGCCCGATAAAGATGCGTGACCAGCGGGTCTGGCGCGAGGTCAACCGGCGCAACCGCGACTGGCTGCGCCCCTGGGAGGCCACCGTCCCGCCGCCCACACCCGGCGGCCCGATCGCGCAGCGCCCCACGTACCGGCAGATGGTCCGCCATCTGCGCGCCGAGGCGAACGCGGGACGGATGCTGCCGTTCGCCATCGAGTACGAGGGCCGGCTGGTCGGCCAGCTCACCGTCGCGGGAATCACCTGGGGCTCGATGTGTTCCGGTCATATCGGCTACTGGGTCGACCGGAGCGTCGCCGGGCGCGGCGTCATGCCGACGGCCGTGGCGCTCGCGGTGGACCACTGCTTCCGCACGGTGGGCCTGCACCGGATCGAGGTCTGCATTCGCCCGGAGAACGCGCCCAGTCGCAGGGTGGTGGAGAAACTCGGATTCCGTTCGGAGGGCGTGCGCCCGCGCTATCTCCACATCGACGGCGCCTGGCGCGACCACCTGATCTTCGCGCTCACCGCCGAGGAAGTGCCCGAGGGGATGCTCAGGCGCTGGCGCCGCTCGCGGCCCGTGACGCCGGGAGGCTCCGGACCGACCGGCGAAATAAAATAAGTGTTCGAATTTGATCGCCGGATGACTGCAATGGATGGCCCTATCGGCGTCTGTTGATCCGAACAATCACAAAAAAAGTCCGTGATATCAGCCGGATCGTGCGACACACCGGGCCAATTGGCGGATCCTTCCGCGCAAACCCCTCTACGGTGTGAGCGTGAGCAGCAGCGGCCTCATCTACGCAGTCATCGTCGGGGCCTGGGCCGCCTACTTGGTGCCGATGTGGCTCCGCAGGCAGGACGAGCTCAACGAAGCCCGTCCGACGGAACGCTTCAGCACCGCCATCCGGCTGCTGTCCGGCCGGGCGGCGATGGAGCGCCGTTACGCCAAGGAGCTGCGGGAGCGCACCGCCGAGGAGGCGGGGCCCGCCGTCGACCCGGACCGGGAAACGGACCGTATGGAGTCCGTGGACGTCCGGGCCTTTGCCGCGCCTCCGGCGCACACGGAAGCCCGGCTGAGCGACCCGGCGCACGCGCCCGAGCGCACCCCGGGCCACCAGGCATCCGACCGCCCGGCGCACGACCGGCGCCCGGGGCACCAGCCCTCGGACCGTCAGCACGCGGACCGCCCGGGGCATCAGTCCCCGGACCGTCAGCACCCCGACCGCCCGGCGCACGAACGCCGGTCCGGCGAGCGTCCCGCGGAGCACGTGCCGCCCGCCCGGCGGCGCCCGCGCTCCGGTGCGGCCGACGCCGAGCGGGCCCGGCGCGCCCAGCGCTCCCAGGTCCTGGCGCGGCGCAGGCGGACCACCGTCGTCCTCTTCCTGGCCTTCACCCTCGGCGCGATCGTCGCGGCGGTCGGCGGCCTCGGCTTCCTCTGGGCCCCCGCGGTGCCGGCCGTGCTGCTGAGCACGTACATCGTGCATCTGCGCGCCCAGGAACGCCGCCGGTTCGCCTTCACGATGGACCGCCGCCGGGCCGAGGACGCGGCGCAGCGGCTGCGGGAGAACCGCCCGCGCCGCAACCAGCCCGCGGCCTTGGACCCCGCCGAGCCGGACGACGACGCCGAAGCGCACCCCGGCGGGCCGGAGCCGACCCCCACGGTCTCTCCCCAGGAGGCCGGCCGCCGCGCTCTCGTCGAGCAGACGGACCACGCGGAGTGGGTGGACCAGCAGCGCGAACGCGGCCGCGTCCAGGGCGACAGCTGGGAGCCCGTTCCCGTACCGCTGCCCACCTATGTCACCGCGCCCGTCGCCCCCCGGGCCACGGGCGGTGTGGAGGTCTGCGACCCGGAGACCTGGAGCGCGGCCCGCTCCAGCACCGCCGAGCCCACCCAGACGGGCACGTCGCACCCGACGCCCCCCGCGGTCGACCCGGCCCCGCGCCAGCGCACGAACCAGTCCCGCCGCACCCGCGACCGGGGCCGGACCCCCCTCTTCGACCAGTACGACGACGAGGACCGGCCGCGTGCCGCCAATGAGTGAGGCCCCCGGGGAGGCCCGGGGGCACCGGGAAACCCGACACCGCTGACCAGCGGAGGAACGGATTTCCAAGCACCCCCGTGAGGGTGCTAGAGTTTCACACGTCGCAAGGGCCTGTGGCGCAGTCTGGTAGCGCACCTCGTTCGCATCGAGGGGGTCTGGGGTTCAAATCCCCACAGGTCCACAAACGACAGTTCTTGAGTAGCTCTCAAGAACGTCACGAGATCCCGCCCGGTTACTTCAACTGGGCGGGATCTCTTGGTTTTCCTGCCACCGAGCCCGTGACGTCCCGCGAGCGGTACCCCGGGCGTCAGCCGGTGCGGTTGTAGATCGCCGTACCGGGGCAGGCCGTGACGCCGAGACGGGTGCCGCAGCCGGAGTACTGGATGGATCCGTTCCACCACGCCCAGCCGCCGATCGTGCGGCCGTTCAGCCAGGTGTACTGGCCGTTGTAGTCGGCGTCGTACGTGCGCAGGGCCCAGTGCACGTGGGCGCCGGTCGCGGAACCGCCGGC
This sequence comes from Streptomyces sp. PTY087I2, assembly GCF_001687325.1. Classification (GTDB taxonomy): domain Bacteria; phylum Actinomycetota; class Actinomycetes; order Streptomycetales; family Streptomycetaceae; genus Streptomyces. The sequence continues at coordinate 48,695 of NZ_LZRD01000022.1, forward strand.
GCAGGTGTCGGTGCCGATGCTGCCGAGCAGGGCGCTGCGCGCGATCGACGTCCCGTTGTAGTAGGTCGTGTTGTGCATGTGGTAGTAGTCCGTGGAGAAGCCGCCGGGGTGGATCACCCGGGTCCAGCCGCCGCCCGCGCCGCACATCGAGGTGGCCGTACCCTCGCGCGACGAGCGCACCAGGCCGCTGGCGTTCCCGCCGGCGAAGTCGAGGGAGCTCCAGTAGCCGGTCGCGCCGTCGTGGGCGTGGGGGCCGCCGGTCATGGTCATGTAGTAGTCGGGCATCCAGGGCAGCAGCAGCCCGTTGGTGTTGGCCAGGGCTCCGGCCGGTGAGGCCTGCGCGTCCGGGGTCACCTTGCCTTCGGCGTAGGCCCTCATCGTTCGTCGCTCCGCCGTGCCGACCAGCGGGGATTCGGCCACGTGGTCGGCGAACTCGCGGTCACCCTCAAGACCCGAGATCCACTGCCCGTCCTCGCGGTGGGCGATGTAGAGCCAGCCCTCCGGCGCGCCGTGCCGCGTGCGCGATGCCTCGACGTAGGCGACGCCGCGGGCCCAGTCGCCCGAGACGTCGCGTACGTCGACGACCACCTTGCGGCCCTCGTCGGCGAGTTTGCCGACGGCGGCACCCGGGGCGAGATCCCTGGCGTCGTGGGACCGCGAGAGGACGTCCGCGGAGACGGCGTCCAGCAGCGCCTCGCGTTCGGCGCCGAGACGGTCGGCGACGGCGGCCGGCATCTTCACGGTCACCCCGGCGGAGGGGTGCCCGGCGCCGGCGGGGGAGTTCGCCGGAGCGGCGGGTGCGGCGGCGAGCAGTCCGGTGACGGCGATGGCGGTGGCGGCGAGGGTGGTGACGGCGGTTCTCACATACGTGGACACACTCGGTCTCGGTGGCACGGGACATCCCCTGTCGTCGGTCGGTCAGTCTTGTTTGTCATGGACCTGACCGAGTGTGGTATTCCTTGTCAACGCGCGTCAACCAGGCAGGAGTTCCGTGTACGCCGTGGGCGGGCCGCGCGAACCGGCAGGATGGGGAGACAGGCAGCCCCTTCCCGGGGCGGCACGAGGAGAAGGCCACCCGCCATGACCACGAAGCCCACGCCGTTCGACGAACTCGACCGGAAGATCGTCGCGACCCTGGTCGCGAACGCCCGGGCGAGCTTCGCCGAGATCGGCACGGCCGTCGGGCTGTCGGCCACCGCGGTCAAACGCCGGGTCGACCGGCTGCGCGCCACGGGGGTGATCACGGGGTTCCGGGCGACCGTCCGCCCGGCCTCGCTCGGCTGGCGCACCGAGGCGTACATCGAGGTGTACTGCGACGGCGCGGCGCCGCCCAGGCGGCTGTCGGAGGTGGCGCGCAAGTACCCGGAGATCGTGGCGGCCATGACGGTGACCGGGGCCGCCGACGCCCTGCTCCACATCAGGGCCACCGATGTCGAGCACTTCGAGGAGGTGCTCGAACGGATCCGCAGCGAGCCCTTCATCCGCAAGACGATCAGCTACATGGTGCTGTCCCACCTGCTGCCGGACAGCCCGGAGGCGGGGGTCAGCGAGCCCGCGCCGGACACCGGGGAGGGTCCGGGTGACGGCGGTGACGCACTGAACCTGCTCTGAGTGGTGCATCTGCGCAGCATTCCTGCGTATGCGTGCAGCTTTTCGTTCTTGTCGGGCGTACCGGCCGCTTTCTACGGTGAGGGCATCCCCATCGTCACCGGAGAAGGCGGAGGAAAGCCGTGCCCGTAGAACGTGGCCCGCTGGGCCATGGCCCGAGCCTCAGGCGCTATCTGATGTGCGAGCCCCGCCATTTCGAGGTGCGTTACGCCATCAACCCGTGGATGGACACCGGCACACCGGTCGATCTCCCGCTCGCCCGTGAGCAGTGGCTGACCCTGGTCGAGGCGTACCGGGGCCATGGCCACACCGTCGAGACGATCGCCCCGGTCGCCGGTCTGCCCGACATGGTGTTCGCGGCGAACGCGGCTCTCGTCATGGACGGCAAGGTGTTCGGCTCGTCCTTCCACGCGCCCGAGCGGCAGCCGGAGGCGGCGGCGTACGCGCAGTGGTTCAAGGAGGCCGGGTACGCGGTGCACCCCGCCGGTTCGGTCTGCGAGGGCGAGGGAGACCTGGTCCCGGCCGGACGGTACGTCCTGGCGGGAACGGGCTTCCGTACGCACAGCTCCGCGCACCGCGAGGTGCAGGAGTTCTTCGGTCGGCCCGTGATCGGCCTCGACCTGGTGGATCCGCGCTTCTACCACCTGGACACGGCACTGTTCCACCTCGGCGGGGAGCCGGACGGGGGCGGCGGGACGGGCGCGGGGAACATCGCCTACTACCCGGCGGCGTTCTCCGCGGGCAGCCGTGAGGTCCTGCGGCGGCTCTACCCGGACGCGGTGATCGCCACGGAGGAGGACGCCTTGGCGTTCGGCCTCAACTCCGTCTCCGACGGCCGTCATGTCTTCGTCGCACCGCAGGCCCACGGCCTGATCGACGAGCTCGCCCACCGCGGTCATGTCCCCGTTCCCGTCGACCTTTCGGAGTTCCGCAAGGCCGGCGGGGGCATCAAGTGCTGCACCCAGGAGATCCGCTGATGACCGACACCGTCACCCCTTCCGCCGCCGCCTCCGAGACGCGTTCGTCGGAGCAGCTGATCCGGGCCGAGGCCCCGGTGCTCGCCCACAACTACCACCCGCTGCCCGTGGTCGTCGCCCGCGCGGAAGGCACCTGGGTCGAGGATGTCGAGGGCCGCCGCTACCTCGACATGCTGGCGGGCTACTCCGCTCTCAACTTCGGCCACCGCCACCCCGCCCTCATCGAGGCCGCGCACCGTCAGCTCGATGAACTCACCCTCACCTCACGCGCCTTCCACCACGACCGGCTGGCGGGTTTCGCCGAGCGCCTGGCCGCGCTGACCGGCCTCGACATGGTGCTGCCGATGAACACCGGCGCCGAGGCCGTGGAGAGCGCGGTGAAGGTCGCCCGCAAGTGGGCGTACGAGGTCAACGGCGTCGCACCGGACCGGGCGACGATCGTCGTCGCCGACGGCAACTTCCACGGCCGGACCACGACGATCGTGAGCTTCTCGACGGACGCGACGGCCCGCGCCGGCTTCGGGCCCTTCACCCCGGGCTTCCGGGTCGTCCCGTACAACGACCTCGCCGCTCTGGAATCCGCCGTGGACGAGACGACGGCGGCCGTGCTGATCGAGCCCGTCCAGGGCGAGGCCGGCGTCGTCATCCCCGACGACGGCTACCTCACCGGGGTCCGTGAACTCACCCGGCGCAAGGGGTGCCTGTTCATCGCCGACGAGATCCAGTCGGGTCTGGGGCGCACGGGCCGCACGCTGGCCGTCGACCACGAAGGCGTGGTCCCGGACATGCTGCTCCTGGGCAAGGCCCTGGGCGGTGGCATCGTCCCGGTCTCCGCCGTGGTCGCCCGCCGCGATGTGCTCTCCGTGCTCGGGCCCGGTGAACACGGCTCGACGTTCGGCGGCAACCCGCTGTCGGCGGCGATCGGTTCGGCGGTCCTCGACCTGCTGGCCACCGGCGAGTTCCAGCGGCGGGCCGCCGAGCTGGGCGAGGTGCTGGACCGCGGTCTGGCCGCCCTTGTCGGCGCGGGCGTCACGGGCTACCGGGCTCGCGGACTGTGGGCGGGCGTGGACATCGACCCCGCGATCGGCACGGGCAGGGAGATCAGCGAGCGGCTCCTCGCCGAAGGGGTGCTGGTCAAGGACACCCACGGCTCGACGGTACGGCTGGCGCCGCCGCTCACCATCACCGAGGAGGAACTCGGGGCAGCACTCGCGGCCTTGGCGAAGGTGCTGGCGTAACGGCGCGCCGCGCGCAGGGGGCGGCGGTACGGTCCCGGTCACGTACACCGGGCCGCACCGCTGCCGTACGAGCGGGGCATCTGCCGTACGAGCCGGTCAGTTCGTGGCGGCGGGCTTCTCCGGCGCCAGCGAGTTGCCCGCGGGGATGCGGCCGCAACTGGTGGGGGCGGTCTTGCCCGCGAACCGGTCGTCGAGCCAGGACATCGCCCGCGGGGTCCAGTAGGGCATGGCGCCGAGGTGGCTGAGCAGGTTGTACTGCTCGTACTTGATCGACTTGTTGCCGGTGGCGCAGTACTGGTTGGCCAGCGCCCGCACATCACCGGCGACCATCACACCGTCGCCCGTGCCGATGCCCGGCGGCCTGTTGAACGTCCCCTCCAGCACGCCCGCGTTTCCCTGCCCGATGAAACCGGGGACGGTCGGGGTGGCCGCCTCGCCGAGGTTGACCTTGTTGACCGCGTCGACGAAGGCGGGAATGGAGTTGGGGTCCTTGTACTCCGGCTTCACCAGGTCCTTCCAGGCCACCCCCGGGTAGCGGCCCAGGGCGTCGACGATCGAGCCGTGTTCGAGCTCGTCGAAGACCGCGATGCCCTTCGGGTTCAGATAGCGCTTGATGTCGATGTCGTAGGCACGGGACACACCGATGACCGCCATCGGCATCACGCCGTTCCACACCAGGGCGCCGTCGACGTACTTCAGGTTGTGCGCGGGGGCGACGAGCAGCCCCGCCTCGGCGAAGCCGACCAGCTGCTTGTCGACCTCGGGCGCGTACGCGGGGGCCAGGGCCGCCGCCCAGTTGGTGGCGATGGCCCCGCCGGAGTAGCCGAGCAGACCGAACCTGGTCCCGCCGTGCAGCCCCGTCGCCCCGGCCCGGGTGCTCGCCCGGATCGAGTCGAGGGTGTTCGTCCCGTACGCCGGACCGGCCGCGAACTCGGCGGTCTGGCCCTCGGTGTCGGGGATGACGAGGTCGTAGCCCTTGAGCAACAGCGGTGCCATGACGATGGATTCGACGTTGGCGATGATTCCGCCGAGGGTGACTTTCCCGGCGATGGCCCGGGAGGGGCCGTCCTCGGGGTCGAGGGAGTCGTAGAACGACTGGTACGAGACGGCCTTGCTGCCGTCGCCGCGGTGACTGCGGACCACCGTGGTCACGTTGGCCGACGGCCGGCCCTGGGCGTCGGTCGTGCGGTAGAGCAGCTGGACGGCCTTGACCGGCGTAGGGATGCCGAGGACGTGATAGTCCAGCGTGCGCTTCTTCAGTACGTCGCCCGGCGCGTACGAGGACAGCGGCTCGCTGCCGTCGTAACGGTAGAACGGGTCGGAGGCCTTGCTGCCGGTCTGCGCGGCTGCGACGGGCGCGGCGGTGGCGGGCGTGGCCCAGGCCGTCGGCGCCGCGCCGACGGTGAGAGCGGTGACGACGGCGACGGCCAGCAGGCCGGCGGTGCTCCGGTTCATGATTCCCCCGGTATCCGAATCTGGGTGAACGAGGCGGCACTACCTGGTGGGCAAGGCGGTATAGCCCTTACCGCGAGGTAACTTACTGGGGGTAACAGTGCGGCGTACAGATGCGTGCGCAGGCTTCTCGATCGCGCGGGTGGGGTCGGGCGCGATCGAGGTTGCCGACTGGACGCGCGATCGGCATCGCCCCCCCGTGAAGCGACAGGCCGCCGGCTCGTCATCCACCGAAGAGCTTCATTTGCCGGATCCGGCCGTTGGTCCCGTCGCCTTACGGGCAATCGACTGATCAGGCGGGGGAGAGCTGCATGCGGATGAGGATGGTTTTCGCCGCCGCCATGGCTGCTTACGCGGTTGCGCTGAGGGTCAGCGTCGCTGCCGTGGAAAGCGAGTCCGGCCGAAGGGCGGAAGCCGGTGTGCGGCAGTGTCGAGAGCTTCCGGCCCGGAGGCCCGTACAACGGGCGCGTCACATCCAGCGACACGAACGGGTCCATCGACAACATGGCCTTCGGCCAGGAAGGGCACAGGTGGGGCAGGTCTCGGACGGTGCCGTGACCGGTACGGCCATCGTCGACTGCACCAGCAGGAGCGTGCTGCTCAAGACCAGCTACGTCGCCGGGGGCGAGCGCCCACCACTGACGCCGCCGAGCCGGATCGGGCAGGAGGTGCGCGATGCGGTGGTGCGCAGTACCTGCGGTTGTCTCCCTCGGCACCGCCACCGCGGCCGCCCTCGTTATCTGGCTCCGCACCTGACCGTGTGCAATGGCCTCAGCTCACCGAGGCATCCGGCGCCAGCACCGAGCCTGCTGCCGAGAGGAAGTCCTCAAGGCTGATGACACCGTCGTCGGTGCGTCGTCCCGACAGCCGCTGTCCGACCAGGATCTCGCAGTTTCGGCGCCCTTCCTGTGCGGGAGCCGGGCCGCCTTATGCGAAAACGGCGTTGATAAGGTGTCACGTACAACGGAAGTGGCGGCGGAGGAAACGCTGTTGACCACCACGGACCCGGGGGCCATCCATGAGCGACGAAGGTGGACAGAGCAGACTGCGGGTCAAGGGTGATCGACTGACCGTCCTCGCCGATGACCTCAACGCGATGCAGACTCATCTCGACAATCAGATCAAGCGCATGGACGCCGTTGTCGACAGCATCGAGGCGGGCTGGCGCGGACCCGCGGCCAAGGCGTACCGAGCTCTGCACCGGGGCGCCGCCGAGGACGCCGTACGCATCCGCATGGTCCTTCAACGTCTTGAACAGGGCGTGCGGCTGAGCAGGGACGGGTTCTCGGAGCAGGAGCTCGACATCATGGAGCGGCTGCGGCAGGTCCAGGTCGAGACGGACGTGAAGGCCGAGGCCGCTGAGCTCTCGACGCCGAATCCGGCCGCCGAGGCACCGCGGAGCAGCCTCGACGATCTGTGAGCAAAGGGGGAGAAGGATGGCGGACGACGAGCACATAACGGTTGACTTCGCGACGCTTCGGAGTCTGACCGGCGAGCTCGAGGACATTCTGAAGAAGCTCAACGAGCAGCTGGACCTCTTGTACGGCCGGGCGGAGAAAGTCGTTCTCACCTGGGAGGGCGAGGCACGCGAGGCCTTCGTCGACGAGCTCGACAAGTGGGACCACTCCGCTCAGGACCTGCGGGCGGCACAGAAGTGGCTGCACGAGGTCGTCACCAAGGGGCACGTCAACTACGCCGCGGCACACCGGGCGGTGCTGCGGGGCTGGGGTGCCGGCTGATGGCGGGACCGGGCTCCGGCTCGCCGTCGAGCCCGCAGGCTCCCGGGCAGAACGGCACCATCGACGTCAAACCGGCGGACCTGTTCCGGGTCTCGAGCGGCGTGGCCATGCAGCAGACGCCCATGGACAGGGGCGCCAAGGACCTCCTGGACAAGCTGAGGCAGTACCCGGACGCCGGCGGCTACGGCACGGCCCCCCAGGCCTTCGCCGCCTCGTACGTGAAGGTGGGCAACCGGTTTCTCGAGGTGTGGGCGAGGAGTGTCGTCAGCATCGGCGGCGCTGCGGTCGGCTTCACCTCCACGGCCAACAACTACGCCAAGGCCGAAGCGGCCAACGACCCCACGGGCCGGACGAAGGCGGTCACCCAGCCGGCCCCGAGCGTCATCGAGAAAGTGCCCGACTACGGTTCCGTGCCCAACCTGAAGTGGGGGGACGACGACGGCGGCGACGGCTGGATCCGTTCGCTGCTCGAATGGGTTCCGGAGCCGATCCGCGAGGTGCTGCGGCCGGTCGTGAAGCACGCCTTCCGGATGGGCAAGGTCGCCGAGGTCTACCCGTACCCGCATCAGCACCATCTCAACTCGCTCTCCAAGGCGTGGATGGCGATGACCATGACGCTCTCCATGACCGAGAGCGCCTTGACGGGCAACGTCAGCAGCATCACGCAGCAGAGCAACAGCGAATGGCACGATGCCATGCGCCGGTTCTGCAGCTCGCTGTGGGGCACGACGGCATGGGGCACGAGAGCACCGCGGGCTACCAGTGGAAGCACGACTCGGCCTCCTCGCCCACAGCCACGCATCCGGTGATGACGGTGCTGTTCGACACGGCCCAGAAGGTCAGTGATCTGCTGTACCAGTTCGCCGAGGCGGCCGTGTACGTCAACGGCGAGGTCTGGGACGTGTACTGGGACGCCGTCAAGGAGGCCGTACCGAAGGTCGAGGTGGACCTCAAGGACGGCATCGGCATGGACGACGTCAAGGGGCTCGTCAAGGGTTTGGCGAAGGGGGTCGTCAAGGGCGCCGCCCAGATCGGTGCGGGCATCGTCCTGAACATCGACACCGGGAAACTGAACGCGATCGTCACCGAGTACAACTCCCGCGTCAACGCACTGGTGCCGAAACTCGACGCACTGATGGCGCCGCTGAACGAGGCGCACCGGAGCGCGCCCTCGTTCCACGCGGAGGAGGCGCGGGCCGAGGCGTTCGGCGCGAGGGCATTGAACGACTTCAAGAAAGAACACCAATACCTGGTTCCTGGCGAGGACCCGAAGGATCACTTCTATCCGCTCGACCTCGCGAGTCAGGAAGGAATCGGGAACAGCCACGGTGTGGACAAGCACATCGGGCTCACCGACGACCAGCTGACCCAGCGACTGCGCGACCAGAACAACGCGCCGTCCGCTTCGTCGTACAAGGATCTCGCGTCCGCGCAGCGGTACACCCAGGCCGCCCTCGACGACATCGACAACGCGGACCGGATCGAGAAGTGGATCGAGCGGGTGCAGCAGCGGGAAAGGAACAATCCCGCGTGGGACCCGAACAACTCCAAGATATCCCCGCCGCTGACGCTCACCTTCCCGGACGCCACCGGGCGCACCGTCGAGCGTGCCGACTATGATGCGCACGGAATGGGGGCGACCGCGAGCGAGGTCCGCTCCACACAGGTCGCCCTGAAGTACCAGAAGGGCATGGACCCCCCCTTCGTGGTGATCACGTCGTACCCCGTGTCCCCCTGAGCCCCCCCGGAACTTCATGGAGATGATCCCGACGTGATCTCGCACACCGGCTCCCTCTTCAATGACGGACCGGTCAGACGCGTGGTCGAGGCGGCGCTGCGCGCCCGGCGGTCGCAGGGCGCCCTCGACCTGGACGACGAGTTCAGGCGCCTCGTCCGCACGATGGGAGCCGCCGACGCCACACGCTGGCTGTTCCCCGTCGCGTCCCTTGCGGCCCTGCTCGACCACACGGCCGACCTGGTGCGGTCGGAGGGCCCGGCATTCTTCCCGCGTACGTTCACCGAACGGCTGGACGAGGCGCGCGGCGGTGTTCCGGGAGACGACTACCTGCGCACGCTGGCCGGGCTGCTACGGGCGGTCGAACAGGAGCCGGAAGCCGGATTCGCCGATCTTCCCCTGGCGGACTGGGAGGCGGCGGCGCGTTTTCCGGGGCTTTTCGGTTTCGGCGCCAACTGGATCTACGACGGTGAATATCCGTCGCTGTCCGATTCGGTGGCGGCTTTCATCGACGCGGAGCATCCGTTCTGCGGCGAGACTTTCTCCCGGCTGGCCGCCGACGCCCAATCGGTGCTCGTGACATTTCCCCGGCCCGCGGTGCTGTCCGCCAACGTGACGCGGTGGATTCCGTGGGTTTCGCAGGAGGCGCTGCGTGAAGTCATCCGGGAAATCGACGACCATATGCGGACCGAGCACGCAGGTTCCTGAACCACGCACAGCCCACAGGAAGTTCTCCGCATGACCGTAAGGAATCGCTCGGCCACCTACCCCGACCGGGAAACCGCCCAATGGGCCACCCAGCAGGTGGTGACCGCCAATGAGCAGAAGGTTCACCGCTGGCTTGCGCAGGGCACCCGCGCCCGCCTCGCCATCGAGGCCGCCTGGCCCTCTCGTGAGGCTCCTGTCGGCCGCGTCCTGTTGCAGGCGATGATGCTCGCCGGGCGTGAGCCCGTCGAGGTGCGCGCGGCACGGGTCGTCCTCAAGCGTGAGCCTGCGAGCCCGCACGGCTTCGTCGTGCTCACCACCGTCCCGATCTACCTGTAGAGGTCCAACGCTGTGTCCATGAAGCCGCCCGAGTTCGACCGTCGCTACGGTGAGTTGGACCAGGTCATCAGGGCGTACACAGGGATGTCGGCCGATGACGAGCCGGACAGGGCGAGCGAGGCCCTCCAGGCCTACCTCCGCCACACCTGGCACACCCGCCCCGACGCCCTGGCCACGGCCGAACGGCAGATCCGCGACTACGCCCGCAACCCTCCGGGCCGGCTGCGTCTGAGCCTCGGTGAGTTCTACCCTGTGCCGGATGTCGGCCTGCCCCGGTCGGCGATCCAGGACTGGTTGTTCGTCATCGCGGACCACCTGAAAAGGTCGATCGAGGAAGGCGATGTGCCGCCCCCGGCGAACCCTCGTACCCGCTGGGAGTGGCATGCCCGCTTTCCCGAGCTCGGCCAGTTCCTCGGTGGCTGGTTCTCGCAGGACATGCCGGACGAGTTCCCGGACCACGATGCGGCCGTGCGCGACTACACCACGACCACGGACCCGCAGTTGGTCGCCCGTCTCGCGGGCGAGCTGCGCGAGCTTCTCGCCCTCGGCCTCGAAGAGTCCGACTACGGCCTCGCGATGGCCGAGCTGGGGATGGAGGTCGATCCTCCCCAGCCGTACTCCCCTGGCGGGTGGCTGGCCCACCTCGCGGACGGTCTGAGCGGATTCAGGGCCGACTACGGGGCCGGCCCCGCTGACGGCTGACCGCGCGGTCGCTGCGCCCCGCGCCTAGTACTCGTTCCGGGACAGGGCCGCCAGCAGGAGCAGATGCTCCGGGGCCACTCCGGCGATCTCCTCGACCAACTGGTTCCAAGGGCCCAGGGCCAGTGCTTCGACGAGCAGGACGCGCCCCTTTGGGGTGGGGCCGTGGGCGCGGGCGATGGCCGCGAGTGCCTTGCTCCGGTGGTCCGGGTCGGTGATGGCGTCGGCCAGGGCATGGGCTTCGTGGGGTCCGCCCGACCCGGCCGATGCGCTGACGACCTCTGCCATGGCCGCTTCACGCAGAGCAGGTCTGGAGATCTCGTCGAGCAGGGCGACTGCTCGGGGGAAATCGCCCCTTGCTGCCAGGTCCGCCGCGAGGTGTGTGAGGCAGCGATCGCCTTCGACGGTGTCCGCCAACTCCTCGGCGAGCCGTTCCGCCCACGCGTATTCGCCTGCACGCACCAGCTTCGCCACGAGACCGGAGCGGAAATCGTCCATCACGTCGTCAGGCAGGGAGTCGGTGAGAGCCAATGCTTTCTCGAAGTCCCCGGCAGCCAGGTAGGCTCCGGCCGCGCAGTATCTGTTCCACGCCTGCTCGTACGCGCTGTCGGAGGCATCTGCACCGTCCAGGAGCTCCCGAGCCACCTCCCTCGCCAGGTCAGGGGCGCCTGTCTCACCGAATGCCTCGGCCACGCGCTGCAGGGAATCAGCGTGTTCCGAGTGGTGGGCCTTCTGCCGGGCCTCTTCGAGCAGGGCGGACAGCATGGTCACCTTGTGGTCGTCTTGGCCGATCGCGTGCAGCCCTTCCGCCACGTCGACCAGGCGAAGCAGCCGGGCGTATCCGTCTTCCTCTGCGGCCGATTCCATCGCCCAGTCGACGAGTCGGTGTGCCTCGGCCTCGGCGCCCGCCGACACCAAGGCCCTGGCGACGGCGATCTGCGCTGTCGCGTCGCCCCGGGGCGTCGGACGGCTCCGGGCGAGGACCGTCGCTCGGGCCGCCGCAGCCTCGGCCTCCTCCCTGACGCCCGCCTGGAGGAGGAAGTCCGACGTATCGGTCAGAAGTCCCACCTGCCACGCCTGGGCGGATATCTCGTCGATCAGCGTGAGAACCCACCGGGCCAGCTGCGAGGCCTCTGCCGGGTCGGCGGACTGCGCCGACCTCCTTCCGACGGCTACCAGAACCCTGGCCCGGTCGATGGGATCGGTGAGACGGTCCGCGACCTCCAGTGCCCAGCCCGGGGCACCGGCTCGGGCCGCCGCCCTGGCGGCGGCGCTCAGCCCTTCGTCCCGGTCGGTCGGATCGGGCAGGAACCTGGCGACCACCTGTTCCGCGCGCTCGTACTGTTCGGTCGCCGCCAGGCCCGAGGCGATCTGAGGGAAGAGCCACTCGACGCTTCGGGGATCGTCGATCGCATCCGCCAACTCGGCTGAGCTACGGGCGATGCTCGCGGCTCGCTGTGCGAATCCTGGTGCCGGTGCGAGACGTACGGCTATGTGACTGAGATTCTGAGCCTGCCGGAACGCCCCTTCGTCGTCCGAACGGTCCCGGACGGCCAGGTCTATCGTCTCCCGCGCCTGTTCCTCGTCTCCGAACAGGGAGAACGCGCAGGCCAGATCGGCGTACAGCTCGCCTTGCTCGACGCCGCGAGCCGTTGTGACGGCGTGTACCGCCTCGACCACGTACGGCGTAATCGTTTCCTTCTCGACCGGTCCGTTCAGCGCGTACTCCCGGGCCGCCCGCCTGACCGTCGCGACAAGAGCCGGCGCCAGCCGGTCCGTGCCCTCCGCCCTCGCGGCCGTTCGGAACGCCTCGCTGTAGAGACCCGCCTCCGCCAGTCCCTCCGCGATGGCCTCAAGGAAGCGTGCCTCGTCCTTGCGACTGTCCGCGTCCGCCGCCAGCGCATCCGCCTGCTCCCGGTGACCGGTGGCGGCGAGGCAGGTGGCGACGGCGGTAAGGGCGCCCACCCGGTTGTACGGCTCCCGCTGCGATTCCGCCAGGCTGATGGCCCGGCCGGTGTGCCCGAGCCGCGCCCACAGGCCGATGAGCTCGGCGGGCAGGGCGGCTGCACGCTTGTGCAGCCCGTCGCGGGCGGCGGCCAGGCGCAGCGCGGCGGAGACGTCCACGTCCCCGTTCCTCCTGCCGTCCGACAGCAACTGGTCCAGCGAGGTCGACAGTTCGCTGAGCGCTTCGAGGTCCGCCCCCGTGACCTGCCACAGCCGCTCGTGCCGTTCCGCGTCGCACACCAGCTCCACCAGGCGCCCGGTGTCGCCCAGTTCGCGCAGGAGCTGGGCGTAACCGCGCAGCAGGTACTCGGGCGTCGTGGCGGGCCAGCCCGCGCTCCGGTACGTCCGGGCCCACGCGTGCAGCCGCGTGCGGCAGTCCGCCAGCTCCGCGTCCGTGATCAGGTCCGCCGCGCTGCGCTGGATCTCCTCGTGGGCCAGGAGGTAGACCTCAGGGCCGCCGGGTGTCCAGTGCGCGGAGCGGCGGCGGAAGCTGCGGCCGCTGACAGCCGACAGTTCGCGCTCCACGAGGCGGGGGCGGCTTCCGGTCAGTTCGGCGATGTCGCTCGCGCTGAGACCGCCGCCCGCCGCCACCGTCAGACCGACCAGCTCACGCCCCAGCCCGCCGCCGTCGAGCAGCCGCAGCAGGTTCTGCTCCGCGTCCCAGCGGACCGCCTGGGCATACGGGGAGGACGCCAGCCAGTGGTTGATCTCCGTGGTCCGCAGCGGATGGTCGCCGGGCACGTCGTCCGGTACGGGCGGGTGCGGCCGTCCGGCCACGATGATCCGCATGCCGTGCGGGGGCGTACGGGGCAGCAGCGCGGCGATGCTGTGGCAGTCGGGACCGGCGGTGACGCCGTGGTCCTCGTCCAGCCCGTCCACCACGAGGACGAGCCGCCGGCCCTGGGCCGCGCAGCGCTCCGCCGCCCGGTCCAGGGCGAGCCGCAGCTGTTCGTCGCGGGTGTGCGGCGTGCTCAGCGGCTCCTCCTCCCGCAACAGGGCGTACAGCTGCCGCTGGACGACCTCGCAGAAGGCGGCGGCGTCGTTCTGGCCCGCCATACGGGAGGTGATGAAGAACGCCACGACGTCGATTCCGGGCGGCGGATTCAGGACGAACTCCGCCAGCAGAGCGGACTTTCCGGCCCAGGCGGGGGCCAGCCAGCGCCAGTAGTTCTTTCCGGCCGCTCCCTGCGGACGTTCCTCCGTGCTGAAGGACGCCAGTTCCGAAAGCTCGGCCTCACGTCCCTGGAAGTCGGCCGCCGCCATCCTCTCGACCTGGAGCAGATAGCCCGACACCGCGGGCCGCCGCGAAGGAGAGGAAAGGGTCACCGGGCCGTTGATGACCCCGGTGTTCGAGAGAGCCGCGCCTCCTTGTGCCGACGCGTCGCCCGTTTCCTTCGCCCCGATCCTGCCGCCGGCCACAGCGCCGCTACCCCTGCCGGAACCCGGTGTTCGCGTTGCCCCCGTCGGCCTCCGCGTCGCCGGTGTCGCCGACGGACACCGAGCCGGGCGCGCTGGCGGAGGACGGAGCGACGAAGCCGGTGTTGGCCTCGCCGCTTCCACGGGACACCGCCCGGCCCGTGGCCGAGACCTGCACGTCGGGGCCCCCGGGCGGGCCGAGCGCCCCGTACACGCCGACTCCCAGGGCGGCCACGCCCACCACGGCGGAGACCACTCCGGCCACCTGGTCGGCCCGGTCCCAGCTGAGGAAGGACAGCACTCCCGCGAGTATGGCGACCGCCAGGCCCGTCCACATCAGTACGGCTCTTCGGCCTCTGTTCACGCCGGTGTCCCCCCTCATTCGGAAGGCAACTCTACTGCTGGGGAATGGTGTTCGGGGTGGACTCCGGGGTGGACTCCAGAGCGGGCGTACGGCCCGGCGCAAAGGTCCGCACCAGCGCTTTCCGCCGTTCTCTCTACAGTTCTCGGCCAGTTCTGTAGAAAAGAGCCCCACCGCCACTTCTTGTCGCGGCAGTTCCGGCTGCGCCAGAGTTCGAGGCGCGGCGACAGGAACATGTCATCGCCGCCGGGCAGTGTCCATGGAACACACCGCGCTTCCCCAGGCGCGGTGTGGCCACCCCCCATTGTCTGGACGCTCGCCTGCGTAGCGGAAGGAATCGCGTGAAGCACGGAAAGAAGAACGCGCGCAGATACATCGTGGCCGCCTCGATCGGCGCCCTTCTGTCGGCCGGAGTCGCCACAGGGGCCTACGCCGGTACGACGGAGGAGCCCTCGGCGCCCGCGGCGGCGCCGGCGTACCAGCCCGAGATGGTCAAGGCGCTCGCCGTGACCCTGGGTGTCAGCGAGAAGGCCGCCGTCGAGCGGCTGGACCGTGAGGCCGAGCAGCAGGACCGGTTCGCGGAGCTGCGGAAGGACCGGGTCGACACGCTCGGGGCCTTCTTCGCCAAGGACGGGTCGCTGGTCGTCAACGCCGCCGACGCCGAGGCGGCGAAGGACGTCCGGGCCGCGGGTCTTCAGGCCCGGGTTCCCGAGCGTGGCGAGAGCGAGCTCGACCGGATCAAGGCCCAGCTCGACGCCAAGGCGCTCAAGAGCGCCCCGGCCGGGGTCTCCGCGTGGTCCGTCGACCTCGCGTCCGACACCGTGACCATCGAGGTCAACGGCGACACCGACGCGGCCACCCGCAGCTTCCTCAAGGCCGCGAAGAGCAACGGCGACGCCGTGCGCGTCGTCAAGGGCCAGGAGAAGCTGGAGACCCAGGCCGTCGTTCCGCCCGGCAGCCGGATGACCTTCAACGGCTACCTCTGCTCCGTCGGTTACGGCGCCAAGGACCGTAACGGCAAGCAGGTGCTCGTGACCGCCGGGCACTGCATCGAGGACCTGCCCGAACTGGCCTACAACGGCACCCGGTTCGCCAAGGGCACCCACACCCGGTTCGCGCTCGGCACCCGCAGCGTCGACATGGGCATCGCGGCCGTCGACGCCGGGAACTCCATCGGCCTCGACATCACCACGTACGGCAGGGCCGGCACCGTACCGGTCAAGGGCAGCAAGCGGGCCCCCTCCGGCGCGGCGCTCTGCAAGTCCGGGCAGACCACCCAGTGGACCTGCGGCAAGGTCGGTTCGTACAACGTCAGCGTCACCTACACCGACCAGAACGGCGGCCCCGACACCGTCGTGACCGGCCTGGCCAGCTCCAGCGTCTGCACCCAGGGCGGGGACAGCGGCGGCGCGTACGTCTCCGGGGACCAGGCCCAGGGCATGACCTCCGGCGGTCCCAGCAACCAGCGCTGCAACGGCCAGGTCAACTCGCCCGGCTCCTCCTACTTCCAGCCGCTCGACGACGCCCTCGCGTACTACGGGCTGACCCTCAACACCAAGTAGTCCCACCGCAGGAACAGACCGGCAGAAAAGGCCACCCCCCAGACGCGGGAGACCGTCCACTCATCCTGGGCGGTCTCCCGTTCCACTTGGCCCCGTAGCGCCTGTTCCCGTTCCGTACTCCCACGCCACCCCGTGGACGCCGGGCTTGCACCGGGAGGTGAGCACATGGACGTCGTGCGCCGCGCTCAGCGGGATACGGCGGCGGCCGCGCGGCGGGGCGCCGACCTTCTCCCGGACGTAGCGGTGGCAGTCCGCAGGCAGGGCGCCCGGGTGGAAGAAGACCTGCTGGAGGTATTCGTGGAGGTTCGTCCGCGACCAGCGTTCGTAGTGCGTGGCCGGAGTCTCGGAGGGGCTGACCTCGACGGCGTAACTCACCACCGTGGTGTCCAGCTTGGCCAGTTCCCGGCCGAAGTGGATCTCCAGCACCAGGGACTTGAGCCCCTTCAGGTAGGTGGCCTCCGCCAGGCGGCCGCAGGTGACCTTGATGTCGACCGGTTCGGCCGCCTCGTCGTCGAAGCTGAGGACGAAGATCGCCCGGTCCGCCCCGGCCCGCTTGGCGCGCAGCACGTTCGTGGTGGAGATGCCGCTCAGCGTGCCGGTCTCGCCGACCCTGACGATGTCGTGGACCATCAGCGAGCTGGTCTCCTGGTTGAAGTGGCGGAAGCGCGCGCCGAGCGCCTTCTCCACCACCGAGTCCTCGCCGAGGATCTGGAGCGCCGCGCCCTCCGCGTCGGGCGGGGTCGTCCGGCCGCGCGGGCGGCGCGGGCCGAGCAGCGAGCGCAGGGCCCCGGCGGGCAGCTCCAGGATCTCCTCCAGCACGTCCACCGCCTGGAGGGAGCGGGCCCGTTCGGGCTGGCTGCGGCCGCGCTGCCAGCTGCTCAGGGTGGCCTGGCTGATGGTGATGCCGCGCACCCTGAGCCGTTCGCTCACCCGCTCCAGGGAGAGCCCGCGGCGGTTCAGCGCCTCCCGCAGGACCCCGGGGAAGGTGTCGGCGCCGGTCGCCGCCGCGTGCAGGGCCGAGGTGGTGATGGCCTCGCCCGTCCGCGCCGCGGTGACGTGCGCCTCGGTGGCCCGCGGATTCGTGGCCTCCGCTCCGGTGGAGCCCGGATCGGTGGCGTGCGCCTCGTCGGTGTCCGTGTCGCTCGACATGTCTCTCCCCGCTCCCGGCACTCTCCCGGCGGGGCTGCCTGCCGGCCCCCGCATACTGGTTGACCACCGGACGGGGGACGGATAACAAAACCCCCAGGGGTGACCTGGCCCACATTCCGGTGGCGAACCCGAACGAAGGGCGTGAACGGCGTGGACAGCACCGCTCTGGTCATCGCGGCGAGGAACGGCGACCGGGCCGCCGGGGAGCGGCTGGCCGCCCAGTACCTCCCGCTGGTCTACAACGTCGTCGGGCGCGCCCTCAACGGCCATCCGGACGTGGACGACGTGGTGCAGGAGACCATGCTCCGGGCGCTCTCAGGACTGCCCGCCCTGCGCGATCCGGCCCGTTTCCGTTCCTGGCTCGTCGCCATCGCCATGAACCAGGTCCGCAGCCGCTGGTCCCACCTCGGCCACCGCCCCGCCCCGCTGGAGGAGACCAGCGACCCCGCCGACCCCGCCGCCGACTTCGTCGACCTGACGATCCTGCGCCTGGAACTCTCCGGGCAGCGGCGCGAGACGGCCGAGGCGACCCGCTGGCTGGACGATGCCGAGCGCGACGTGCTGTCGCTGTGGTGGCTGGAGACGACCGGCGACCTCACCCGGCCCGAGCTGGCCGACGCGCTCGGCCTTTCCCCGCAGCACGCCGCCGTACGCGTCCAGCGGGTGAAGAACCAGCTCGACGTCGGCCGCACCGTCGTCCGGGCGCTGGCCTCCGACCCCCGCTGCCCGGCCCTGGAGGACCTGCTGGGTGACTGGGACGGTACGCCGACGCCGCTGTGGCGCAAGCGGATCGCCCGCCATGTACGGGGCTGCGCCTCCTGCTCCGACGGCAGTACGGGGCTGGTCCCGCCGGAGGGCCTGCTCTCCGGGCTCGCGCTCGTGGTGCCGCTCTACGACAGCGGGCAGCAGGTGGCGGTGGCCGTCGCCTCATCGGCCGCCCCGGCCACCGCCTCCGCCGCCGCGCCCTCGGCCGCTTCCGGTGGTGCCGCGCACGCCGCCCCGGCCGCCTTCTCGGCCGGGAAGGCGGCCGGGCTCATAGCCGGGGCGGCCGCCGTGACCGCCCTCGCCGTACTGATCTGGCCCTCCGCCCCCGCCGAGCCCGAGTCCCGGGGCGGCGGGGTCACCTCCAGCCCCGCGCCGCCGCCCGCGCCCGCCCCCGCCGCGCCGAGCCCCAGCCCCTCCACGGTCTCGCCCACCCCCACGCCGACCCCGAGCCGGACCGCCACCCGGCCGCCCACCGTCTCCGCGTCGCCCTCCGCCTCGCCGGCGCCCGCTCCGCGCCCCGGCCCGGACGCCCGCGTGGTCACCCGGGTCAACACCCTGCGCGCCGCGAACGGCTGCCCGGAGCTGGAGACCGACCCCCGGCTGACCGAGGTCGCCCAGCGGCACTCCGAGGACATGGCCGCGCGGAACTACTTCGACCACACCGACTCCTCGGGGCAGGGCCCGGGCGACCGGGTCGGCGCCACCGGATACGAGTGGTCGGCCGTCGGGGAGACCATCGCGACCGGCATGAGCGATCCGGCGGCGGTCGTCGAGGAGTGGCGCAACAGCCCCGGCCGCGACGGCGACATCTTCAACTGTGACTTCACACATGTGGGCGTGGGCATCGCCGACTCCCCGCGCGGCCCCTACTGGACCCAGGTGCTGGCCACCCCGAGGTGAGCGGCCGGGCCGATTGTCAGTGGCGGGTGCCAGACTCGGTCGGCATGGAGAACGTGGAGAACAGTGTGCAGCTCAGGAATGTCGTGCCCGAGGACCTGGAGGTGTTCCTCGCGTACGAGCACGATCCGGAGGCGGCCCGGCGGTCGCGGTTCGCTCCCCGGGAGAGGGATGCGTTCATGACGCACTGGAAGACGCGGGTGCTGGGGGATCCCGCCAACTTCGTGCAGACGGTCGTCGTGGACGGCGAGACGGCGGGGAACATCGTGGCCTGGTGGGAGGAGGACCGGCGCTTCCTCGGCTATTGGTTCGGCCGTGCGTACTGGGGCCGGGGCATCGGCACCGTGGCGCTGACCGCGTTCCTGGAGCGGGAGACGGCCCGCCCGCTGTACGCGGATCCGGTGGTCGGCAACACCGGCTCCGTACGCCTGCTGGAGAAGTGCGGGTTCACGGCGACCGGCACGGTGCGGCACGGGGAGGACGAGCATGTGGTCCTCGTGCTCGGCGGGGGTGCGTGACCGGCCCGCCGGGCCCCTGTGACTCGGCGGGGACGCGTGACCGGCCGCGCGGTCCCCGTGGCTGCTACGGCTGTCGCAGCGGCTTCGCCATGCAGATGCTGCTGTCGTACGTCCGGTAGTGGCCGAACTTCACGTCGCAGACGGTGTAACCGCACGAGGTGTACAGCGCGACGGCCTCGGGCTGCCGGTCGCCGGTCTCCAGGACCATCCTGGTCCGGCCCGCGGCCCGGGCGTCCTCCTCCAGAGCGGCGAGCATCCGCCGGGCCAGGCCCCGGCCGCGGCCCTCGGGGATCACGAACATCCGCTTGATCTCCGCGTCGCCGTCCTCGTACCCCTCGGCGTTGAGGTTCTGCGTCCGCCAGCCGCCCGTCGCCACCGGGCGGTCCTGCTCGTCGTAGGCGAGCAGATACAGACCGTGCGGCGGTACGAACATCGACGGGTCGAGCGGTGTGACATCGCCCTCGTCGCCGTAGCGCTCGGCGTATTCGAGCTGCACCTGATCGTTGAGTTTGACGGCGTCGGGGTGGTCGAAGGGCCGAGGATGAATAAGCATGCTGATTATCGTATATCTGTGCGTGGGGGTGGAGTAGGTACTGTTCGGGGATGCTGACCGTTACCACTGTGAATGTTAATGGGCTCCGGGCCGCTGCCAAGAAGGGCTTCGTCGAGTGGCTGGCGGCGACCGACGCCGATGTGGTCTGCCTCCAGGAAGTGCGGGCCGAGCTCGCCCAGCTGCCCGAAGGGGTGGGCGCCCCCGAGGGGTGGCACACCGTCCACGCGCCCGCCGCCGCCAAGGGCCGCGCGGGTGTCTCGCTCTACTCGCGGCACGCCCCCGAGCGGGTCCAGATCGGCTTCGGCGGCCACGGGGTCCCGGGGGCGGAGGAGTTCGACACGAGCGGCCGGTATGTGGAGATCGACCTTCCCGGGGTCACGGTCGCGAGCCTGTATCTGCCCTCCGGCGAGGTCGGCACCGAGCGCCAGGGCGAGAAGGAGCGCTTCATGGCGGCCTTCCTGCCCTACCTCCAGGGTCTGAAGGCGCGGGCGGCGGCGGACGGCCGCGAGGTCGTGGTCTGCGGTGACTGGAACATCGCCCACCAGGAGGCCGACCTGAAGAACTGGAAGGCCAACCGCAAGAGCTCCGGCTTCCTCCCCGAGGAGCGCGCCTGGCTGACCCGGGTCCTGGAGGAGGCCGCGTACGTCGACGTCGTACGGTCGCTGCACCCGGATGTCGAGGGGCCGTACAGCTGGTGGTCCTACCGGGGGCGGGCCTTCGACAACGACAGCGGCTGGCGCATCGACTACCAGATGGCCACCCCGGGGCTGGCCGGGCGCGCGGTGAAGGCCTGGGTCGAGCGGGCCGCCACGCACGGCGAGCGCTGGAGCGACCACGCGCCCGTCACGGTGGTCTACGAGCGGTAGCCCCGGGCGGCCGCCAGGTCTCTCGGGCCCCCGGGCGGTGCCAGGTCTCTCGGGTGCGGTTACGCCTTCGGGGCCGGTCGCGCGCTTACGCCTTCGGGGGCTGCGTGCCGTCCTCGCGGCGCAGCCTCCGGTCCAGGGCCATCGACAGCTCCGCGTCCACCACCGCGCGCGCAAGTGGCCGGAGTTGGGCGGGTTCGGTCTCTTTCGTGTGGGCATGCAGTACGCGTACGAAGATGTCCGCGAGCGCCTCCGCGTGCTCGCGGACGCGGCGGCCCGAGGAGAGCACCGTGGACAGCGGCACCCCTTCCCGTACGAGCTCGGCCGACACCTCCAGGAGGCGGCGGCTGATGTGCACGATCTCGTCCCCGTCGGTGGCGAGATAGCCGAGGTCCAGCGCGGCGGCGAGGTTCTCCGGCGTGACCTCGCCCTCGAAGTAGTCCGCGAGCTGCTCCGGGGTGAGCCGGACCGGGGTCTCCTCGGTCGGTTCGCCCAGGCCCAGCACCTCGGCGACATCGCGGCCGCTCTCGAAGGTGGCCGCCAGATCGGCGATGCCGTTGAGCGTGTGGCCGCGCTCCAGCAGGCCCGCGATCGTGCGCAGCCGGGCCAGGTGGTGGTCGTCGTACCAGGCGATCCGGCCCTCGCGGCGCGGCGGCGGGATCAGCCCGCGCTCCCGGTAGAAGCGCAGGGTCCGCACGGTGATGCCGGCCTCCTTGGCCAGCTCCTCCATGCGGTATTCGCGGTGCTCGCGTCCTTCAGCCACAGGGGCACCCTATGTTGTACCGCCGGTAACTTTCCTTGGTCCGACCCCTACCCATCAGTACGACCCTGCTCTACTCTCCGAACCATGCCAGTGATTGCTGGCAAAGTCGCGTGACGTACCGCGGGAGGCGGCAGCATGGCCCAGCAGGAGCACGTACGTGTGGCGGTGATCGGTACCGGATTCGGGGGCCTGGGGGCCGCCGTCCGGCTGCGCCGCGAAGGCATCACCGATTTCGTCGTCCTGGAGCGGGCCGGCTCGGTGGGCGGCACCTGGCGGGACAACAGCTATCCCGGCTGCGCCTGCGACGTACCGTCCCACCTCTACTCCTTCTCCTTCGCGCCCAATCCGGACTGGCCGCGCACCTTCTCCGGTCAGGAGCACATCCGGGCCTACCTGGAGCGCGTCGCCGACACCTTCGGGCTCCGCCCGCACATCCGGCTGAACCACGAGGTGAAGCTGATGAGCTGGGACAAGGAGAACCTGTACTGGGTGATCGAGTCCGCCAACGGGACCACGCTCCACGCCGATGTCGTCGTCTCCGCCACCGGTCCGCTCTCCGACCCCAAGATGCCCGACATACCCGGGCTCGACTCCTTCCCCGGCAAGGTCTTCCACTCCGCGCGCTGGGACCACGACTACGACCTGGCCGGCAAGCGCGTCGCGATGGTCGGCACCGGCGCCTCCGCGATCCAGATCGTCCCCGCGATACAGCCGAAGACCGCGAAGCTCACGCTCTTCCAGCGCACCCCGCCCTGGGTCATGCCGCGCATGGACCGCACCATCAGCAAGGCCGAGCGCGCGCTCCACCGGGCGGTCCCCGTCACCGGCACCGCGCGCCGCGGACTGCTGTGGGGCATACGGGAGTTGCAGGTCAGCGCCTTCACCAAGCACCCCGACCAGCTGGGCCTGGTGGAGAAGATAGCCAAGTCCAACATGGCGCGGGCCATCAAGGACCCGGCCCTGCGGGCCAAGCTGACCCCCGACTACCGCATCGGCTGCAAGCGGATCCTGCTCTCCAGCACCTACTACCCGGCGCTCGCCCAGCCCAATGTGGACGTCGTCGCCTCCGGGCTCAGCGAGATACGCGGCTCCACGGTCGTCGCCGCCGACGGCACCGAGGCCGAGGTCGACGCGATCATCTTCGGCACCGGCTTCCATGTGACGGACCTGCCGATCGCCGAGCGGGTCGTCGGAGCGGAGGGCATCACCCTCGCCGAGACCTGGAAGGACGGCATGAACTCGCTGCGCGGCGCGACCGCCTCCGGGTTCCCCAACTGGATGACGATCATCGGCCCCAACACGGGCCTCGGGAACTCCTCGATGATCCTGATGATCGAGTCCCAGCTGAACTACATGGCCGACTACCTCCGCCAGTTGAACGTGCTCGGCGGGCGCGCCGCGCTCGACGCCCGGTCCGTCTCCGTCACCGCGTGGAACGACAAGGTCCAGCAGCGGATGAAGCGCACGGTGTGGAACACCGGCGGCTGCACCAGCTGGTACCTGGACGAGGCGGGCCGTAACACCACCGTCTGGCCGGGCACGACGGGCGAGTTCCGGCGGCAGACCCGGTCGGTGGACCTCGCGGAGTACGACGTCATCCGGGCCGGCGGCGCGGGCGGTGAGCGGCGGGCCGCCGGATCCGGGCTCGTCCCCGAGCAGCCCGGCCGCACCGACCGCGAGACCGTCACCGCCGCCGCGGAGGCCGGACCCGTCGCCGAGGAGGCCGCACGATGAGCCGGCTCCCGTACCGCGGCGCCGTCCCGCCCGTGCCCGCCGCCGAGCTGACCGCGCGCTCCGCCGACGGTTCGCGGATCCACGTCGAACTGCACGGCCCCGAGGACGCGCCCGCCGTCGTCCTCGCCCACGGCTGGACCTGCAACACCCGTTTCTGGGACGCCCAGATCCGCGACCTGGCCGCCGACCACCGCGTCATCGCCTACGACCAGCGCGGCCACGGTCTCACCCCCGAGCCGGGCCCCGGCGGCTACAGCACGAACGCCCTGGCCGACGACCTCGAAGCGGTCCTCGCCGCGACGCTCGCCCCGGGCCGCAAGGCGGTGATCGCCGGGCACTCCATGGGCGGGATGACGGTGATGGCCGCCGCCGCCCGGCCCGGACTGCGTGAGCACGCCGCCGCCGTGCTGCTCTGCTCCACCGGAGTGACGCGGCTGACCGCCGAGGCCCTGGTCCTGCCGCTCCGCCCGGGCGCGCTGCGGACCCGGCTCACCACCGCCGTACTGGGCGCGAAGGCCCCCCTCGGGCCGGTCACCCCGGTCTCCAGGAAGATCCTCAAGTACGCCACGATGGGGCGGGGTTCGGCCCCGGACCGGGTCGACGCCTGCGCCCGGATCGTGCACGCCTGTCCGCGCCGCGCCCGGGTGGAGTGGGGCCATGTGCTCGCCGAGCTGGATCTCGCCGACGGCGTACGGGCGTTGCGGGTGCCGACCGCGGTGATCGCCGGCACGGACGACCGGCTGACCCCGCCGGTCCACGCGCGGGCCATCGCGGACGCCCTGCCGGTCGGCCTCGGCCTGACCGAGCTGACGGGCATGGGACACATGACGCCGGTCGAGGCCCCGGAGGCCGTTTCGGCGAAAATCAGGGAGCTGGTCACCCGGTACGTCGCCACGGGCGCGGCCGCCACGGCGGAGAAGGAGGATGTCGCATGAGCGGCAAGCGGAATCTGGAGGGGCAGGTCGTCGTCGTCACCGGCGCGGCCCGGGGCGTGGGCGAACTGCTCGCCCGCAAACTGTCCGCACGCGGGGCGACCCTCGCGCTCGTCGGCCTGGAGCCGGACGAGCTGAAGCAGGTCTCCGGCCGGCTGCACGGCGAGAGCGACCACTGGTTCGCCGATGTCACCGACCACGAGGCGATGGCCCAGGTGGCGCGTGAGGTCAAGGAACGTTTCGGCAAGGTCGACGTGGTCGTCGCCAACGCGGGCGTCGCCACGGGCGGTCCATTCGCCGACTCCGACCCGGCCGCCTGGCGGCGGGTCATCGAGGTCAACCTCATCGGCGGCGCGGTCACGGGCCGGGCGTTCCTGCCGGTGCTGACGGAGAGCCGGGGCTACTTCCTCCAGATAGCGTCGCTGGCCGCGATGACCCCGGCCCCGATGATGACCGCGTACTGCGCGTCCAAGTCGGGCGTCGAGGCGTTCGCGCACAGCCTGCGCGCCGAGGTCGGCCACAAGGGCGTCAAGGTCGGCGTCGGCTACCTCTCCTGGACCGACACCGACATGGTGCGCGGCGCGGACCAGGACGACGTGATGCGCGAGCTGCGGCAGCGGCTGCCGTGGCCGATGAATCGCACCTATCCGCTCGGCCCCGCCGTCGACCGGATCGTGGACGGCATCGCGCGGCGCTCCCCGCACGTCTACGCCCAGTGGTGGCTGCGCGGGATGCAGTCGGTCCGGGGCTATCTGCCCTCGGTCATCGCGATCGGCGGACAGCGCGAGATGCGGCGCTTCGAACCGCGCCTCCACACCGTGCCGAAGGGTTTGGTGGGGGCCGGGGGAGCGGCGGACCAGGACGCGCGGGCGGAGCGCGCCGACCGTACGTAGCAGGGCGGGCGGGCCTCTCCTCACGGTGAGTAGCGGTCCGAAATGCGCGGGATGTCGGGTCGTGCAACGCTGAGCACGGCCCCGCAGGGGGCCACCCCACATGTACCCCCACGCATCCCACAGGAGTGAACAGCATGGGTATCGCAGACCAGTTCAAGGACAAGGCGCAGGAGCTCGCCGACCAGGCCAAGCAGAAGGCCGGCCAGGGCAAGGACCAGGCCAAGGAGCGCGGCCAGCAGGCCCGCGACCAGCGGTCGGACTCCTCCTCGGGCATGAAGGACCGTGCCCAGGACGCCGCGGACCAGGCGCGCGAGCGTTTTGACCGTTGACGGTCGTTGAGGTGTGACGCGTACGTGCTGCGGTCAGCGCGTGCGTACGCGTCGCGTCAGGAGGCGCACCCGGGTTGCCGGGTGCGCCTCCTTCTTTGCGCGGGCCCGCCCTCCCCGGGGCGCGGGTTTAAAGGATGTCCTCAATCGCCGGACGGGCTGGAAATGGGCACGCCGTTCGCGCGCAGGACGTCGCGGACGTCCAGGATCAGGGAGAACACCTCGTGGTTGCGGTCCTCGCCCTGTTCGTCCCACGCCCGCTGTTCGGCCTCGACGGCCATGCGGTCCTCCGCGAAGACCCGTTCGGTGAAGTGCCGGATGAACGGCCAGGCCACGCTCAGCGCGGCCGGAATCCTCGGCTTCTCGATCATGAGCAGCCCGTACGCGTGGCAGACGCGCTGCTCCGCGTCCTCGGGGACGTACACCGCCCAGAGGCGCAGCGCCGGGTGGTCGGCCTTCTCCGGGACCAGGTCCAGCGTCTGGTACGGGTACTCGGTGCGAATCGTCATGACATCGCTGGAGGGCTGGCCGCCCAGGCCCTCGGCCGCGAGCAGGCTCGCGCTGCGGTTGCGCTTGCCCCCGGCGTGGCTGAACAGGTAGCGGGCCTCCACCGAGGCCGGCCCGCTCTCGTACCCCAGCAGCTTCGGCTGGAGCTTGCCGACCACGCCCCGGTGGAGGAACTGGTGGTTCATGTCCAGCAGGTTCTCGTGCAGGAACGAGTAGTGGCAGCGCACGGTCCGGGAGAACGTCATCGTCCGGTACCGCGGCGAGGCGAAGGCGGGAATGTCCGGCAGCGCGGTGGCCGCCGCCTTCTCCGGGTCGCCCGGGAAGACGAACACCAGGCCGTACGCCTCGCGCACCGGATAGGCGCGCACGCCGCGCGGCGGCCGGGCGTCGCCCTTGGAGAGGTACGGGATCTGCGAGATACGGCCGTCGCCCCGGTACGCCCAGGCGTGGTAGCAGCAGCGGAGCGTCTCGCCGTCCACGACGCCCATGCTCAGCGGCACCTGCCGGTGGGCGCACCGGTCCTCCAGCGCGTGGACGGCACCGCTCCGGGCGCGGTAGAGCGCGATGCGCTCCCCGGCGAACACGGCTGCGGCCGCCTCCTCCTTCCGTACGCTCCGGGAGAGCGCGACCGGATACCAGAAGTCGGGGTTCGCCCCGATCCGCCGCAGGTCGGGCGGTGCGGGGGCGGGGCCGGGGGCTTCCCCAGGCCGGCCGCGTGCGATCTCGTCCGAGCGGTTCTCGGTCATGCGTCTCCCTCGTACGTGGGCAGCCCCTTCCATCGTGTCCGCCGCCCACGCACGGGCGCCCGCAGGCACGCCCGGACGGGTGCTCACCTTCCCCGCACGGGGGACCCCGCGCCGGTGTGACCGGCCGTCACCTCGGGGGCAGCGGCGGCCTGCGCAGGTTCGGGGCCGTGTCGTACGACGGTGGCGTGGCCGCCGGGTGGGCCGCCAGCAGGTCCAGCGCCAGGCGGACCGCGTCGTCCAGGACCGCGTACCGGCCCTCCGCCCAGTCCAGCGGGGTGCGCAGGGCCTCCACGTCCGGCTCCACACCGTGGTTCTCCACCGACCAGCCGTACGTGTCGAACCAGGCGGCGTTCATCGGCACCGTGATCGACGTGCCGTCGCCGAGCCGGTGGCGGCCGGTCATGCCGACCACCCCGCCCCAGGTGCGCTGGCCCACCACCGGCCCCATCTTCAGCAGCCGGAACGCGGCGGTGATCATGTCGCCGTCAGAGGAGGTCGCCTCGTCCGCCAGGGCCACCACCGGGCCGCGCGGCGCGTTGGAGGCGTAACTGACCGCCTGCGCGTTACGGGTCAGGTCCCAGCCGAGGATCGTGCGGGTGAGCTTCTCCACGACCAGCTCGCTGATGTGGCCGCCCGCGTTGCCCCGTACGTCCACGATGAGCGCGGGCCGGGCCACCTCCAGGCGCAGGTCCCGGTTGAACTGGGCCCAGCCGGAGCCGCCCAGGTCCGGGATGTGCAGATAGCCGCACTTGCCGCCGCTCAACTCCCGTACGACGTCACGGCGTTTGGCCACCCAGTCCTGGTAGCGCAGCGGGCGTTCGTCGACCAGCGGCATGATCGCCACCCGGCGGGACGGGCCGCCGCCCGCCGGGGAGAAGGTCAGCTCCACCGTGGTGCCGCCCGCCGCCGTCAGCAGCGGGTACGGTCCCGCCACCGGGTCCACCGGCCGGCCGTCGACATGGGTGAGGACCGCGCCCTCCCTGATCCCCGTACCGGCCAGTGGGGAACGGGCCTTGGAGTCCGAGGAGTCGCCGGGCAGGATGCGCTGGATCGTCCACGCGCCGTCCCGGCAGACCAGGTTGGCGCCGAGCAGGCCGATCGCCCGCTGGTAGTGCGGCGGGCCCTCGTTGCGGCGGGCGGGGGAGACGTACGCGTGCGAGGTGCCCAGCTCGCCCAGCACCTCGCGCAGCAGATCCGCGAACTCGTCGGGGGACGCGACCCGTTCGACCAGCGGGCGGTACTGGTCCAGCACCCCGTCCCAGTCGATGCCGCACATGTCCGGTTCCCAGAAGTAGTCGCGGATGATCCGGCCCGCTTCCCCGTACGCCTGCCGCCACTCCGCGCCCGGGTCGACCTCGTGCAGGATGCGGCGCAGGTCGAGGTAGACCGTGGTGTCGCCGTCGCCGGGCTCGGTGGCGGGGACGGCGCGCAGTTCGCCGTCGTCCATCACGACGAGGCGCGAGCAGTCGCCGCTGACCGCGAACCAGTCGAGGTGGTCGACCAGTTCGGTCCTGCGGGCCTTCGCGATGTTGAAGTGCTCCAGAGTGGGCCGCCCCGACATGTCGGCCGGGTTGGCGAACGTCTCGCCCAGCGCGCCCGAGATCGGCCAGCGCAGCCAGACCAGACCGCCGCCGCTGACCGGGGCGAGCGCCGAGTACTTGGAGGCGGAGACCGGGAACGGCGTCACCCGGCTCTCCAGCCCCTCGAACTCCACCATCACCGTCGACCCCTCCGACGTACCGCCTCCTTCCGGCACGTCCACCGGGTCCAGGCCGCCCGCCGCCGGGCGTCCGTCGGGCGAGAGCGCGAAGGGGGAGGGGGTCGCCGAGGAGAGCGGGACCAGATACGGGCGGCAGCCGAGCGGGAAGGACAGGTCGCCGGTGTGGACGTCGTACACCGGGTCGAAGCCGCGCCAGGACAGGAACGCCAGATAGCGGCCGTCCTCCGTGAAGACCGGGTTCTCGTCCTCGAAGCGGCCGTTGGTGACGTCCACGATCGCCGGGGCGCCGGGGCCGGAGATCCGGGCCAGCTTGATCTGCCGCAGCGAGCGGCCGACGCCCGGGTGCGACCAGGTCAGCCAGTCGCCGTCGGGGGAGAAGGCCAGATCGCGGACCGGGCCGTTGACCGAGCGGATCAGCTCGGTGAGCCCGGGGTGCTCGTCGGCCGGCACGGCGCTGTCCGGGGGCGCCGCACCGGTCGCCGCGTGCAGGTCGGCGCGGGTCGAGCCGCTGGGAGCCTTTTCCACAGGCTCCACAGGCTCCACGGGCTCCACGGGCTCCAGGGTTTCCAGGGGCTCCGCCTCCGCCTCCTCCTCGCCGGTGTCCAGGAGCAGCAGGCGGCCGTCGTTCGAGGCGATGGCCAGGCGCTTCCCGTCCGGGTCGGAGACCATCTCCTGGACCCGGCCCAGCAGCCCGGTGGCCAGCCTGCGCGGCGGCCGGTCGCCGCTGGCGCGCGGCAGATAGGCGATCTCGACCGCGTCCGGGCCCTCCGCGTCGGTGACGTACGCGACCTGCCCGCCGCTGCCGAGCATCTCCGGAAGCCGCACCCGCACGCCCGGGGTGTCGGCGATGGTGCGGGCGGGGCCGTCGCGGTGGGTGAGCCAGTAGAGACTGCCGCGTACGGTGACGGCGCTGGCCCGGCCCGTCTCGTCCACGGAGAGCGAGTCGACGTTGCTGGCGGCGGGCACCTGGTGGACGCGCCGGCCGGTGCGCGGGCCCCCGAGGCGTACCTCCAGCTTGCGCGGGGTGGCGTCGGGCGACTCCAGGTCCTCGACCAGCCACAGCTCGCCCGCGCACTGGTAGATCACCCGGTGCCCGTCGCTGGAGGCGTTGCGGGCGTAGAAGGCGTCGTGGTCGGTGTGGCGGCGCAGGTCGGTGCCGTCCATGCGGCAGGAGTAGAGGTTGCCGACGCCCTGGTGGTCGGAGAGGAACGCGATGCGGCGGCCGACGAACATCGGGTTGGCGAGATGCCCGTCGATGTCCGGGAGCAGCCGCTCGCCGTGCAGCCACAGGCGGCCCATGGCCCCGCCCCGGTAACGCTTCCAGGCGGCCGGTTCGTGCGGGGGCGTGCCGGTGAGCAGCAGGGTGCGGCGCTCGCCGTCGATGTCGGCGACCGCGATGTCGGAGACCGGGCCCCAGGGGAGCCTGCCGCCGGGGCTGCCGTCGGTGGGGACGCTGTAGGCCCAGGAGAAGTACGAGAACGGCTGGTTGTGCGAGGAGACGGCGAGGATCTGACAGGCCTCGCCCGGATCGGGGCTCCAGCCGCAGACCCGGGCGTCCGTCGAGCCCCAGTAGGTGAGCCGGCGCGCCGGGCCGCCGTCCACCGGGGCGAGGTGGATCTCGGGGTCCAGGGTCCGCCAGGTCGTGTACGCGATGGAGGTGCCGTCGGGCGAGAAGCGCGGATGGCTGACCCGGGTCCGGTCGACGGTCACCCGCCAGGCGCGTCCGGGCCGGTGCCCGGCGGCGGCGAGGGGGGCGACCCAGAGGTCGTCCTCGGCCGCGAAGCACAGCAAGTCCTGGTGGAGGTGCGGGAAACGGAGATACGCGACGTCGTCACTCACCCCCCAATGTTTTCGGTGCGCGGGGCCCGGGGCAACTTGTGGTGCACGACACAAGCGAAACGATTTCGTTTCGCTGGAGGGTGAGGGTACTGTTCAGGTGTACGAAACGGTTTCGTTCGATGCTGAGCGAGGCCGCCGGCAGGTGAAACGAACGCGAAGGAGGTCGGCACATGGCACGCACCAGGCTGACCCCCGAGCGTGAGGGCGAACTCTACGAGGCCGTCCTCGACCTGCTCCGCGAGGTCGGCTACGACGCCCTGACCATGGACGCCGTCGCCGCCCGTACCCGTTCGAGCAAGGCCACTCTCTACCGCCAGTGGGGCTCCAAGCCCGAGCTGGTCGTGAAGGCGCTGCGGCACGACAAGCCGGTGAGCCTTTCGGACATCGACACCGGTTCGCTGCGCGGTGACTTCCATGCCGCGCTGAGCCGGACCGACGACTGCCAGATGGAGAAGGACGCCGCGCTGATGCGGGGTCTGAGCCATGCCGTCCACGAGAACCCCGAGCTGCTCCAGGCCCTGCGCGAGCTGCTGATCGAACCGGAGATGACCGGGCTCGACCAGCTGCTGCAACGGGCGGTGGACCGGGGCGAGCTGCGTCCGGACAACCCGGCGCTGAAGTACATCCCGCACATGCTGGTCGGCGCGCTGGCCGCCCGGCAGCTGATCGAGGACCGCCCGCTCGACCAGGCGTTCCTCATGGATTACGTGGATGCCGTGATTCTCCCCGCTCTCGGCGTCTGACGTCCCCGCACGACCTGCCGTACGGCTCGTTCCCGCGTACGGCCCGTCCCGCCCGCACGGCCCTCTCCCCGAAGCTCCACCTGACACGCCGCTCTCGTCGTCGGGCTGGTTCCTCACGCCCAATTTCCACTCATACGACCTGACCGGGAGTACGCCCCCGTGGCCACTTTCCTCTACAAGCTCGGACGGCTCACCTTCCGCCGCCGCGGCTTCGTCGCCCTCATCTGGGTGGCGTTGCTGGCGGTCGCCGGAATCGGTGCGGCCACCGCGTCCACCGCCACCTCCAGTTCCTTCTCGATCCCCGGTACGGAGGCGCAGCGCGCCTTCGACCTCCTGGAAGAGCGCAACCCCGGCAACAGCGCCGACGGCGCGACCGCCCGGGTCGTCTTCAAGGCCCCCGAGGGCGAGAAGGTGACCGACGCCGGGAACAAGCGCGAGATCACCGGCATCGTCAAGGAGCTGGAGTCCGGCTCGCCGCAGATCGCCAAGGTCGACGACCCGTTCCTGGCGCAGGCCGTGAGCCAGGACGGTTCGACGGCGTACATCTCCGTCTCCTACCAGGTCAACTCCATGGAGCTGACCGACGCGACCCGGGACTCCCTGGAGGACGCGGGCAAGGAGGCGCAGAAGAGCGGCATGAAGGTGGAGATCGGCGGCGACGCCCTCCAGGTCATGCCGCACACCGGGACCGCCGAGATCGTCGGTGTCGTCATCGCCGCGATCGTCCTCGTCATCACCTTCGGTTCGCTGGTCGCCGCCGGGCTGCCGCTGCTGACCGCGCTCATCGGGGTCGGCATCGGGGTCTCGACGATCACCGCGCTGGCCAACGTCCTGGACCTGGGCTCGACCACCTCGACCCTCGCCATGATGATCGGCCTCGCGGTCGGCATCGACTACGCCCTGTTCATCGTCTCCCGCTACCGCGCCGAACTGGCCGACGGCCGGGACCGTGAGGAAGCCGCCGGGCGGGCCGTCGGCACGGCCGGGTCCGCGGTCGTCTTCGCCGGTCTGACCGTGGTCATCGCGCTGGTGGGCCTCGCCGTCGTCAACATCCCGATGCTGACGAAGATGGGCTTCGCCGCCGCCGGTACGGTCGCGATCGCCGTCGTCATCGCCCTCACCCTCGTCCCGGCCCTGCTGGGCTTCGCGGGCAAGCGGGTCATGGGCCGCAAGGCCCGTAAGGCCGCCGAGGCGGAGAAGAGCCCCGAGGCCAAGCCGAACATGGGCACCCGCTGGGCGCGGTTCGTGCTGCGCAAGCCGGTCTGGGTCATGCTCGTCGGTGTCCTCGGCCTCGGCGTCATCGCCGTACCGGCCGCCTCGCTGGAGATGGGCCTGCCCGACGACGGCGCCCAGCCGAAGTCGACCACGCAGCGCCAGGCGTACGACATGCTCTCGGACGGCTTCGGCCCCGGGTTCAACGGTCCGCTGATGGTCGTCGTCGACACGAAGGACAGCTCCGACGGCAAGGCCGCCGCCGCCCGGGTCTCCGAGGAGATCGAGTCCATCGGCGTCGTCGCCGTCGCCCCGGCCCAGTTCAACAAGGCCGACGACACCGCGACGATCGTGGTCATCCCGAAGGACCGGCCGTCCTCCCACGCCACGGAGGAGGTCGTCCACGACATCCGGGACGCGGGCAAGAACATCAAGGCCGACACCGGGGCCGAGGTCCTGGTCACCGGCGCCACCGCGATGAACATCGACTTCTCGCAGAAGATGAACGACGCCCTGGTGCCCTACCTGGCGCTCGTCGTCGGCCTCGCGTTCCTGCTGCTGATGCTGGTCTTCCGCTCGGTCCTCGTCCCGCTGAAGGCGGCCCTGGGCTTCCTGCTCTCGGTGGTCGCGGCCCTCGGCGCGGTCGTCGCGGTCTTCCAGTGGGGCTGGCTCGGCTCGCTCTTCGGCGTCGAGCAGACCGGTCCGATCATGAGCATGATGCCGATCTTCATGGTCGGTGTGGTCTTCGGTCTCGCGATGGACTACGAGGTCTTCCTCGTCACCCGGATGCGCGAGGCGTACGTCCACGGCGAGAGCCCGGGCCAGGCCATCGTGACCGGCTTCAAGCACGGCGCACGGGTGGTCACGGCCGCCGCGGTGATCATGATGGCGGTCTTCGCCGGCTTCATCGGCTCCAGCGAGCAGATGATCAAGATGATCGGCTTCTCGCTCGCCATCGCCGTCCTCTTCGATGCCTTCGTGGTGCGCATGGCGATCGTGCCCGCGGTCCTGGCCCTGCTCGGCCGCAAGGCCTGGTGGCTGCCGCGCTGGCTGGACCGGGCGCTGCCCAACGTGGACGTGGAGGGCGAGAAGCTCCAGCAGCAGCTGACCGACACGTCCGAATCCGCCGGGTCCGGTGACGGCGAGGGCGAGCGTGAGCTCGTCCGCGTCTGACCCGTCCGGACGGTGAGACTCCGGGGCCGCGTCTGAGCGGAGCGCGGGCCCCGGAAGCGCCGGTTACCTGTGGGGACGGGGACCGGGGCACAGCGAAAGCCCCCGTGCGAACGGCACGGGGGCTTTCCGCGCATCTGCGGACGCCGTTCAGCCGTGGGCCGGCTGGGCGCCCCGCTCCTCCTTGACGCCCTGCTCGGCGTTCTTGTCGGGGCGGGTGGTGCGGGACGGCGGCCGCGGTTCGCCGCCCGCGTCCGGTGACGCCGCCGGTGTCTGCGTACGACGGGTCCGGGCGAGGAACCGGATCAGCGTCCGGATCTCGAACTGGAACACCTCGACCCCGTCCGTCGAATGCAGCTCCACGATCAGCTGCGTACGGCCGCAGGGCCAGACGCGGACGGCGCCGCGCTCGATCGGTGTGCGCAGACCGCGTTCCAGGAGGTCGCGGCCGAACGCCCAGTCGGTGCCGTCGGGCAGCCCTATGTGGACGGTGCGCCGCTCGTCGGCCGGGTCGTAGCGCAGATCGACGGGGACCGGCCGGGTGAGAGGGCCATCGGTGATGAGCCGGGCGCGTGCGTGTTCTTCGATCACAGGGGACATAGGCCGGCTCCTCCTATATGTGTAGCTCTGCCCTCTAATGTCCCATATTTTGCGGAAGTGGCGCGGCGAGCGCGTACGCACCGTGACCGTGGGTGCATCTCAGCTGCCGGACTCCCGCTCTTGCGCACGGTTCGCAAGAGAGCACTATGATTGATGGGTTCATGACCCCGCCCGCAGGTCCGTGCCCGAGCGGACGCGGACACCGTGCGGAAGTTCAGAAAGCGGAGTCTCTGACATGCATGTACCCGATGGATTCATCGACGCACCTGTCTCCGTCGCCGCCGGCGCGTTCGCGGTCGGCGCGGTCGCCGTCAGCCTGCGCGGCGCGCGCCGCGAACTGGACGAGCGCACCGCCCCGCTCGCCGGTCTGGTGGCCGCCTTCATCTTCGCCGTGCAGATGCTCAACTTCCCGGTGGCCGCCGGTACCAGCGGCCATCTGATGGGAGGGGCGCTGGCCGCGATCCTTGTCGGGCCCTACACAGCGGTGCTCTGTCTGTCCGTGGTCCTGTTGTTGCAGGGCGTCTTCTTCGCGGACGGCGGTCTCACCGCGCTCGGCGTGAACATCACCGTCATGGGCGTGGTCACCGTCGTCGTCGCGTACGCGGTGTTCCGCCTGCTCACCGGCCTGCTGCCGCGCACCCGCCGGTCCGCGACCGCCTCGGCGTTCGTCGCCGCGCTCGTCTCCGTACCCGCGTCGGCCGCCGTCTTCACGCTGCTCTACTGGATCGGCGGCACCACCGACATCCCGATCGGCAAGGTCTTCACGGCCATGGTCGGCGTCCACGTCCTGATCGGCATCGGCGAGGCGGTGATCACCGCGCTGACCGTCGGTGCGGTCCTCGCCGTACGCCCCGACCTCGTCCACGGCGTCCAGGGCAGCCTGACCGCCCCCCTCAAGCTCCGCATCGACGGCGAACTGGTCGACGCGCCCGCCGCCACCCGCGCCCCCGAGCCCGCCGCCGCGCACCGCTCCAACCGGGGGTTCTGGATCACCGGCCTGGTCTCGGCGTTCCTCCTCGCCGGGTTCGTCTCCTTCTACGCCTCCGCCAACCCCGACGGCCTGGAGCGGGTCGCCGCCGACCAGGGCTTCGACGAGAAGGCGGAAGAGCACGGGGCTGCCGACTCCCCGCTCGCCGACTACGGCGTCGGCGACATCGCGAACGCCCGGCTCTCCGGCGGCCTCGCCGGGGTGATCGGCGTCAGCGCGACCGTCGTCGTGGGCACCGGGGTGTTCTGGGTGGTCCGCCGCCGTAAGGAAGAGCCCGGCGGAGCGTCCCACGACCGCGACCACGAGAACGCCTGACATGGGTGCGGGCCACGCCCACAAGCTCTACCGGCACGGACACTCGCCGGTCCACGGCCTGCCCCCGCACTGCAAACTCGTCGCCGTCTTCTGCTTCGTGCTCGTGGTCGTCTGCACCCCGCGCGAGGCGATGTGGGCCTTCGCGCTGTACGCGGCGCTGCTGGCCGCCGTCGCCGCCGTGGCCCGGATCCCCGCCGGCTTCCTGCTGAAACGGCTCGTCGTCGAGGCGCCGTTCGTCGCGTTCGCCCTGCTCATGCCGTTCGTGGTGCCGGGCGAGCAGACGACCGTCCTCGGTATCTCCGTCAGCGTCCCCGGCCTCTGGGGCGCGTGGAACGTGCTGGCCAAGGCCACCCTCGGCGTCGCCGCGTCGGTGCTCCTGGCCTCCACCACCGAACTGCGCGCCGTCCTCCTCGGCCTCCAGCGCCTGAAGCTGCCGCCGCTGCTCGTACAGATCGCCTCGTTCATGATCCGGTACGGGGACGTCGTCACCGACGAGATGCGGCGCATGGCGATCGCCCGCCGCTCCCGGGGCTTCGAGGCGCGTGGCGTACGGCAGTGGCGGGTGCTCGCCGCCTCGGCGGGGGCCCTGTTCATCCGCTCCTACGAACGCGGCGAACGCGTCCACCTCGCCATGGTGAGCCGGGGGTACACGGGCACGATGCCGGTGATCGACGAGGTGACGGCGGACCGGGCCCAATGGGCGTACGCGGCGACGCTCCCCGTGCTCGCGCTCGCGGTCTGTCTGCTGGGATGGACCCTGTGACCGATTCCCCGAATTCCCCGAAGGACGCCGAGACCGCCGCCCCGTCGCTGGAGGTCAGCGGCCTCGCCTACGCCTACCCCGATGGCCACCAGGCCCTCTTCGGGGTGAATCTGACCGTGGGGCGCGGCGAGCGCGTCGCGGTCCTCGGCCCCAACGGCGCGGGCAAGACCACGCTCGTCCTGCACCTCAACGGCATCCTGGAGGCGGGCTCCGGCACGGTCCGGGTCGCCGGGCTCCCGGTGGCCAAGCGGAATCTGGCCGAGATCCGCCGCCGGGTCGGCATCGTGTTCCAGGACCCGGACGACCAGCTGTTCATGCCCACGGTCCGCGAGGACGTCGCCTTCGGGCCCGCCTCCGCCGGACTGCGCGGACCGGAGCTGGAGGAACGCGTCCTGCGGGCGCTGAAGCAGGTCGGCATGGAGGAGTACGCGGCCCGCCCGCCGCACCACCTCTCCTTCGGGCAGCGCCGCCGCGTCGCCGTGGCCACCGTCCTCGCGATGGACCCGGAGATCCTCGTCCTGGACGAACCCTCGTCCAACCTGGACCCGGCATCCCGTCGCGAACTGGCCGATATCCTGCGGTCCTTGGACGTCACGGTGCTGATGGTCACCCACGATCTGCCGTACGCCCTGGAGCTCTGCCCGCGCGCGGTCATCCTCAGCGAGGGCGTCATCGCCGCCGACGACCGTACGCAGGACCTGCTGAGCGACGAGGAGCTGATGCGCTCCCACCGGCTTGAGCTGCCGTTCGGCTTCGACCCGGGAGCGGTCCGCGTTCCGTCACCGTAAACAGATGGTGACAGCCCGGTGGTCACGGAGACCCGCTCCCCGAACACCCCGCCGGGACGTGCACCATGGGGGGATGAGCGGGAGCGCGGGAGTGAGCACGACGGGTACGGGCGCGGAAGCGGAATCCGGCGCGGGACCGGAATCCGGCATGGAGGCAGCAGCGACCAGGGACGTGACCGTGACCGAGGGCAGGGCCGTGACCGTGGACGTACGGGGCACGGTGGCCCCCGGGTACGAACCGGTCGCGGACGCCTTCGTCCGCAACTTCGAGCAGCGCGGCGAGCGCGGCGCGGCCGTCGCCGTCTACCGCCACGGACGCAAGGTCGTCGACCTGTGGGCCGGTACGAGAGACGTCGACGGCACCGAACCGTGGGCCGTCGACACCGTCCAGATCGTCCGCTCGGCGGGCAAGGGCATCGCCGCCGCCGTCCCGCTCCTCCTCCACCAGCGCGGCCAGGTGGACCTGGACGCCCCGGTCTCCACGTACTGGCCGGAGTTCACGGCGAACGGCAAGGAACGCGTCCTCGTCCGCGACCTCCTCGCCCACCGGGCCGGAGTCCCGGTCCTGGACCGCCCCCTCACCCCCGCCGAGGCCGCCGACGGGGTCTCCGGGCCCGCCGCCGTCGCCGCCCAGCGCCCGCAGTGGGAGCCCGGCACCGACCACGGCTACCACGCCCAGACCTACAGCTGGCTGATCGGCGAACTGGTCCGCCGTGCCACGGGCCGCACCATCGGCCGCTGGATCGCCGAGGAGATCGCCCGCCCGCTCGGCCTGGACTTCTGGTTCGGACTCCCCGCCGACGAGGCCCACCGCATCGGCCGCATCGGCCCCGTGGAGCCCCCGGCCGCGGCCGCCGCGTCGGGCGCCCTGCGCGTACGCCCCAAACGCTCCGTCGTCGAGGCGTACCGCGACCCGGAGTCGCTGACCCGGCGGGCGTTCGGCGCGATCGACCCGTTCCCCGACGAGAACGACCCCGCCTACCGGGCGGCCGAACTCCCCGCGTCGGGCGGCATCGCGACCGCCCGGGGCCTGGCCCGCTGCTACGCCGCGATGATCGGCCCGGTCGACGGCCACCGCCGGCTGTTCGCCCCGGCCACGCTGACCCTGGCCCGTACGGAGGAGTCGGCGGGCCCGGACCGGGTGCTGGTCGTCAACACCCGTTACGGCCTGGGCTACATGCTGCACGGCCCGGCCGCCCCGCTGCTGGGCCCCGGCTCCTTCGGCCACCCGGGCCGCGGCGGCTCCCTGGGCTTCGCCGACCCGGAATCCGGCATCGCGCTCGGCTATGTCACCAACGGCCTCCAGAAGGGAGTCACCGCCGACCCCCGTGCCCAGGCGCTGGTCAGGGCAGTACGGTCGGCGCTATGACACCTGTGACACCTGCCCGTTTCGACGGCCACAGCATCCTGATCACCGCCGCCGGCCAGGGCATCGGCGCGGCAACGGCCCACCGCCTGGCGGCGGAAGGGGCCTCGGTCCTCGTCACGGACCTGGACGCGAAGCGCGCGTCGGAGACGGCGGCGGCGATACGCGAGGCGGGCGGCACCGCCGACTCCCTCGCCTGCGACGTGGCCGACCGGACGGCGGTGGAGGCGGCGGTGGCGTACGCCGTCGAGACCTTCGGCCGGCTCGACGTCCTGGTCAACAACGCGTACGCGGCGAGCGAGGACGCCGAACTTTTCGAGGACGAGCCGGACGAGCAGTGGGAACGCGACCTGGACATCACCCTCTCCGGCCCGTTCCGCTGCGCCCGCGCCGCCCTGCCGCATCTGGTCGCCTCGGGCCGGGGCGCGATCGTCACCATCGGCTCGGTCAACGGCGAACAGGACTTCGGCGGCCACGCGTACAGCGCGGCCAAGGCGGGCCTGGCCAGCCTGACCCGTACGCTGGCGGGCCACGCGGGCCCGCGCGGCGTCCGGGTCAACCTGGTCGCCCCCGGCACGATCCGCACCGACGCCTGGGCGGGCCGCGACGCGGAGCTGGCCCGGGCGGCGGCCCTCTACCCGCTGGGCCGGATCGGCACCCCCGAGGACATCGCGTCGGCGGTCGCCTTCCTCGCCTCGTCCGACGCATCGTGGATCACGGGGACGACGCTGCGGGTGGACGGCGGGATCGTCGCGGTGAACACGGGCTGGCGGCAGGCGATGGCGTAGCGGTAAACCCCCTGGTCAGGCGCCGCCCCGGCGGTCTAGCCTGCGCGGATGATCAACCACGGACACACCGACAGAACCGGCCGCCCCGTCACCCTCCACGAGGTGGACGCGGACAACTGGCGTGCGGTCGCCGACAGCGCCCCCCGCGACGACCAGCGCGACTGGGTCCCCGCCCTGGCCGCCCGCTACCTCGTTCTCAGCAGCCGCGAGGACACCTGGAACTCCCTGGCGGTCCTCGCGGGCGACGAGGTGACCGGCCACATCATGTGGGCCCGGGACGAGGACGGTTCGCACTGGATAGGCGGCATGCTGATCGACGCCGCCCACCAGGGCACGGGCATCGGCCGCGCAGCCGTACACACCCTGGCGGACTGGCTGTCGGCCCGCGAGGACAGCACGGCCGTACGCCTCTCGTACGCCCCGGAGAACGAGGCGGCCGCCCACCTGTACACCGCACTCGGCTTCCGGCCGACGGGGGTGGAGGAGGACGGGGAGATCGTGGCGGAGTGGAGGGCGAAGGAGGAGTAGGGGCGGGCTGAGGGGGTCGGCAGGCGACGGCTCCCGGTTGCTCCGCGGGGGAGTGCTCGTGCGCTGCGTCCACTCCCTGCACTGATTCCGCGCGCCCTACTTTGCCGACGTGATGTCGGTATCTACTGAGCACATGACCGCACTCACCGAACGGCCGTTACCGGCCGCCAGCCCTGACGGCATCAACCCCTCGCGTGCCCGGTCCGCTGTGCGCGCCCTCTACACCCGCCCCGCGCTCACCGCCGGAGACCTCAGCGCTCCGCTTCTCGTGCTCCCCGACGGGCACCCGGGGGCCGGAAGCCTTCCTGGCGCGGTGCAGCTTTCGGACGTGCGGCGGACTGTGGCCCGCTGGAGCGGGCTCGGCATCGGTGGCGTCAAGGTATTTGCCCTCGGCCACGACCGCGACAGCACCGGGTCGGCAGCCGTGTCCGCAGGGAACCTCATGGTTCGGGCGGTCTCGGCGATCAAAGCAGCCACACCGGATCTGGCCGTGACCACAGAGGTCTGCGGATGCTCCTGGACCAGCAACGGCGAGTGCGTGTTGCGCACCCGCGCCGGAGGTATTGACCTCGGCGCGACCTATCGGCTGATGGGTGAGATGGCGGTCCAGCACGCCGAGGCCGGAGCCGATGTCGTCTCGCCCACCGCGATGCTCGACGGTTCGGTGCGCGCTGTCCGTGCCGCCTTGGACGATGGTGGGCTGCGCGACGTCGGCGTGAACCCCAATCTGGCCATCCACACAACGCTGTACGGGCCATTCAAGACGTTGATGGCCACCGACCCGGCTGTCGGCCACCGGCGAGGGCTTCAGCTCGAACAGGGGCGGGCCCAGCGCGACACCGTGGTCCAGGCCCGGCGCTGGATCGCCGAAGGCGCGGACTCGCTCACCCTTCAGCCCGTCATGACCGCAGTCGATGTCCTCGCACGACTCCGGGCCGACCAGGAGGCACCGCTCGTCGCCTACTCCACCTCCGGCGAATGGCCGGCCCTGACGGAACTGGGTCCCGAGGGCATGACCGAATACATCGCCATGCTCCGGCGCGCGGGTGCGGATCACGTGCTGACATTTGCCGCCGAACAGGTGGCTGCACACCTGGAGCGGAACCGTGGATGACCGCCCCTACTTCCGCCCGGCCGCCCTCGACGCCCTTCTGGCGGACGCGGATCGTCTCGGATTCGCGATGTCCTGCGAGGACCGGACCGGCTCCCTCCTCGCCACGCTTGCCGCGTCCAAGCCCCGGGGGCACCTGGTCGAACTGGGGACTGGGGTCGGCGTCGGGGCATCCTGGCTGCTCCACGGGATGCACCCCGACGCCCGTCTGACCAGCGTCGAGATGGATCCCGCACACCAGGCGGTAGCCGCCGAACACCTGGGCCACGACACCCGGGTGTCCTTCGTGTCGGCAGACGCGGATGCCTGGCTCGACAACTACGCCGGGCCCCCTCTCGCACTTGCCTATGTCGACTGCCGCCCGGGGAAGTTCCACCGTCTGGACGACCTCATCGATCTGCTGGAACCGGGCGGCCTTTACGTCGTCGACGACCTGTTGCCGCAGCCCACATGGCCCAACGACCACCAGGCACGTGTCGACAGCTTTGTCGCACACCTGCCCGAACACTCCAACTTGCTTGGAACAGTGGCGACATGGGCATCAGGGCTTCTCGTCGGAACCCGTATCTGACGGTCTATCGTGAGTGGCATGCCCGCTGAACTGATCCGCATCGTGTCCCGTGACTCGCCCATGGCGCTCGCCCAGGTGGAGCGTGTCCGCGCCGAACTGGCCGTGCTCCACCCCGATACCCGTACGGAGGTCGTTCCGGTCAGGACGACGGGCGACAAGTGGATGGGCGACCTCAGCGCGGTGGAGGGCAAGGGCGCGTTCACCAAGGAGGTGGATGCCGCCCTCCTGGCCGGGGAAGCCGACCTCGCGGTGCACTGCGTCAAGGACATCCCTGCGGACAGGCCCCTGCCCGCAGGGACAGCCTTCGCCGCCTTCCTCCGGCGCGACGACATCAGGGACGCACTGATCCACCCCGGCGGCCTGCGCCTCGACGAACTCCCCGCCGGGACACGCATCGGCACGTCCTCCGTCCGCCGCGCCGCCCAGCTCGCCGCATCGCACCCGCACCTCCTCTGCGTACCGATGCGCGGCAACGCCAACCGCCGTCTGGAGAAGCTCGCCGCGGGTGAGGCCGATGCGCTGCTCCTGGCAGCTTCCGGGCTGGAGCGCATCGGCCGCCCCGATGTCATCACCGAGATCCTGTCGCCCGAGGTCATGTGCCCGCCGATCGGTGCGGGCGTCCTCGCCCTACAGTGCCGAGAGGGCGACACCGCCCTCATCGACGCCGTGAGCGGACTCGGCGACCCGGCGGCACACCGCGAGACGACCGCCGAGCGCATGTTCCTGCACGTGCTGCAAGGGCACTGCAACAGCCCCATCGCCGGGTACGCCCAGGTGGAGCGGAACGGCGACCTGTCGCTCCGGGCCAAGGTCTTCACCCCCGACGGCAAGACCGTCCTCAACGCCCATGAATGGGCCGGAGCGCTCGACCCGGCGACCCTGGGCACCTCTGTCGCCGTCAGCCTGCTGCGCCAGGGAGCCAGGGAGCTGATCGACGGCATCGCTCACTGACGGCCTGCGGACACCCCCGGCTCGGCGCCCTACGCCGTCGGCCCGAGGATCATCAACTTCTTCGGGTCGGGCACGGGGACGAACCCGACCTTGGCGTACAGATCGTGGGCGTCGAGTGTGGAGAGGAGGGTCCGCTTGAGTTCGTACGGGGCGAGGTGGTCGCGGACGGCGGTCGCCAGCCGTACGCCGAGGCCCCGGCCCCGGTGCGCGCGGTCCACGTAGACGTCGCAGAGCCAGTCGAAGGTGGCGTGGTCGGTGACGACCCGGGCGTACGCGACCTGCGTGCCCTCGCCGTCGTACACACCGAAGTTGAGCGATCCGCGCATCGACCGCTCGACGAGGTCCCGGCTGCGGCCGAGCGCCCAGAAGGCGTCGGTGGAGAGCCAGTGGTGTACGAGGTCGAGGTCGATGCGGTCCGGGTCGGTATCGATTTCGTACGCGTCGTCGTCGGGTTGGGCGCTGGTCGTCGTGGTCATGGTCCGGGATGCTAGTCGCGGCGCGGGTACCGGCCGTTGGCGCGGGCGGCCGGAGACAAAACGAATGGCGAGGGGTGGGCGGTGCGCGGCAGGATGCCCGCATGACCTTGCCCACCCCCGAGCTGACGACCGAGCGCCTGCGACTGCGGCCGTTCACCGAGGCCGACGCGGCGCCGCTCTACGCGCTCCAGAGCGACGCCCACGTGCTGCGCTACTGGGACTCCCCGCCGTGGACCGATCCGGCCCGCTTCCAGCGCTTCCTTGCGATCTGCCGGAAGATCGAGGAGGAGGGCTCGGGAGCGCGGCTGGCCATCGACCGGGTCTCCGACGGCTCGTTCATCGGCTGGTGCGGCCTGTTCAATTGGAACCCGGACTTCCGCAGCGCGTCCCTGTGCTACGTCTTCGACGCCGCCGTGTGGGGCAACGGCTACGCCACGGAGACCGCGCACGCCGTCCTGCGGTGGGCGTACGACACCCTGGACCTGAACCGCGTCCAGGCCGAGACCGACACCCGTAACGTGGGCTCCGCCCGGGTCCTGGAGAAGCTCGGCTTCGTCCGCGAAGGCACCCTCCGCGAGGACTGCGTCGTCAACGGCGACGTCTCCGACTCCTGGGTCTTCGGCCTGCTCCGCCGCGA
This sequence comes from Streptomyces sp. PTY087I2, assembly GCF_001687325.1. Classification (GTDB taxonomy): domain Bacteria; phylum Actinomycetota; class Actinomycetes; order Streptomycetales; family Streptomycetaceae; genus Streptomyces. The sequence goes on from NZ_LZRD01000022.1 coordinate 91,742, forward strand.
CTGGGACGCGACGGCCGGCCGCTAGGACCGAGGCCTTGCGCACCCGGTGACGGGTGCGCGGCTCCTGCTGTCACACCCAGACGCTTCGCTGGGTTCCCCAGCCCCAGCTGCCGAAGGTCTCTCCGCCATAGGCGCCTGCCTGGATGTACACGCGGCCGTCCGTGAGCAGGGGGCCGGTCTCCTTGACCGTGTCCTGCGCGTACGGGTAGCTGTCGGTGCAGGACCGTGTCACGTACCGCCAGCTTTCGGCGCTCGAACCGAACGCCATGCCCCATTCCTGGGAGGGGCCGGAATCCCGGTGGCACCGGGACTTCACGACGGCTGTCAGCTCGTACTGGTCACCGACGCGGGTGACGGTGCCCGTGATGTCCACCCAGTACGAGTTGCGGGTGGTGTCACCCACGCTGCTCTCGTACGTGACGTGGAAGTCCTCGGAAGCGGCGGCTGCGGGGGTGATCCCGCCCAGCGTGGCCACCATCGCAGTTACCACGCAGAGCGCAAAACGGACTGCTGCCCGGCACGCCCTGACCGCCCCATGCCCGTACATCATCGTCCCTCCTGGGAGCTGAAGAAGATCGTTTCCCATGGGTAACTGCTTCGGCGGCCCGAGGACACGTCGGTTGACAACCTCAGGCGGCTGCCTGGGCGTATGCGGTTCGGTGGGCGCGGGTTTCGCGGCAGTCGCGGCAGTGGCCGGGGGTGGGGGAGCGGAAGGCGCGGTCGCAGTCGTCGCAGGTCTGGAAGGGCGTGACGGTGACGCGGGGGCGAGCGAGCGCGGCGAGGTCGTCGACGCCGGGAGGTGCGGGCGGGAGCAGCTCGGTGAGCCGGTAGGTGAGGAGCTTGGCCGGGTGCTTGAGGGGGTGGGGCGGGTCGTCGGTGAGGGCACGGCGGATGCTGTCCGGGCGGGCGTCGCGTTCGAGCCAGGCCGCCACTCCGGGGACCAGCCGACGGACATCGTCCTCGGACAGGGTGAACTGGGGCGCGTGTCGGTGCAGATCGCCGAGGAACGCGGTGGCGGCGCGGTCGAGCTCCGGGGTGAGATCGCGGGGCTGGGGGAGAGGCCGGCGAGGCGCCTTGGGCGCGGTCGGGGGCGGTACGCGCGGCATGAAGGCCGGGGCTGACGGTGCGGGCGGGGGCGGCAGGACGGGCGGGGCCACGGGTGCCTCCGGCGCGGGCGGCGCAGCCGTCGGTACGGGGGCGGGTGCGGGCACGGGTGCGGGCGCCTGTACGGGTACGGGTACGGGCACGGGTGCAGGTGCAGGTGCTGGCGCGGCGGACCCGGTGCGTGCCTCCGCTGCCGGGCGGCGGGGGTGCATCAGCGCGGCGGGCTGGCTACAGAAGACGGTGCGGGTGATGACTTTCTTGCCGGGCAGCCGGTGGCGGATGCGTTGCAGGTAGCCGTGGGCTTCGAGTTCGCGGAGGGCGGCGGCGATGCGCTTTTCGCCTTCCTTGCAGCGGGCGGCGAGGGCCTTGATGCTGATTTCGGTCCCTTGGGGCAGGGACTGGATGAGTACGGCGAGTCCGACGGCGGTGCAGCTGAGGTCGGGATGCTGGGCGAGATGGTTGCCCACGACGGTGAAGCGGTCGGTGTGGGGGATGGTGATGTGGATGACGCCACGGGTGGGGAGAGGTCCGGGAACCTCCGCCAGGGCGCGGGTGAGGGCAGTATTCTGCTGGGTATCCATCGGGAAGCCCTAACTTCCTAGGTGGCCAGGCCCTCGGTTGGGATTGCAGTCCCGGTCGGGGGCCGACGTATGTGTGGGATGTGGTTCTGGCGTGAGCATATGCCGGGCAACCAGCCCAAAAGCGAGCTGAGTTGGGAAATGTCACCCGTGTGAGTGACGAAGCCCCGAAAGCCCCTGGGGTCCGTCAGGTGGCCACCGGGGTGGGTTGGGTGGGGTTGGGTTCTTTCTCTTGGTTCTTTAGGTAGTTGATGTCGCGCCGCAGTGGGTCGCGCCGGCGCACGATCCGGTGAGGCTTTCGGAGGGCTCACCGGATCGCGCCCCACCACGACCCGGTGAAGGCAGTAGTGGTGCTTCGTCGCCCCCGCCGCAGGGCGCTGACCCCCCGCCCGCCACTATGATGCGGCCAACGCGTCGCTAAGCGCGCTGGTGTGCCGGGAAGTCTGGTCGGCGTCGGAGGGGCAACCGCCCCTCGGCTTGCCGAGACCTCGGAAGGTTGTCCGTCGTGGACGAATGCCTGCTCCAGCGAACGAAACGCCCGGATCCACCGCATGCGCTGTGCAGGAGACCTCGGCCTCGCGGTTGCGGGTGAAGCCCGCGCAGAGCGGGCGGCAGGCTGCCGCGCCCGCTCCGAGTGGACCCGGCGGATTCCCGTCGACCTGCGCACGGACGTACCCCGGATTCGAAGCCCTGCTGGACGCGGTCGCGGCAACGGGCCGGGACCCCGGCGGGGACGCGTTGGAAAAGCTCCGGTCCTTCGGGGAAGAGGCCGCGGTCGGCGGCACGACCCTGCGGGCCCTGGTCGTGCACCACCTGTCCCGGGCCCGGGCCGCCTGGCCCGCCGGGACGGCGGGCTCCGACCGCGTGCTCGCCGCCGTACAACTGGCCGTCGAAGCGCTCTGCGAGGGCTACGAACGTGCCGAGCAGCTCGCCGTCCGGCAGCAGGAGGCGGCACGCCGGGAGTTCATCGACGACCTTCTGTACGGGAGCGGTGAACCGGGAATCCTGGCCGAACGGGCCGAGTTGCTCGGGCTGCGGTTCTCCCACGCGCACGCCGTCGCCGTCGCCGAAGGGCCCACCCCGTACACGGAGGGCGACTCCGTGCCCCGGGACGTGGAGCGGGCGGTCACGAGTCGTTTCGGGGAGCGCAGCATCCTTCTCACCACCAAGGACGGCCGGCTGATCTGTATCGCCCCCGGGGATCAGCGCCAGGTCCTCACGTACTTCGCCAAACAGGCCCACGCCGCGACCGACGGCGGACGGGCCGCGATCGGACGGCCGCACCCGGGTGCCGGTGGGGTCGTCCACTCGTACGAGGAAGCTCTGCGGGCCCTGGAGCTGGCGGGCCGTCTCGCTCTGGAGGACCCGGTGCTGTACGCCGCGGACCTTCTGGTCTACCCGGTGCTGACGCGGGACCGGCAGGCCATGGCGGACCTCGTCCGGACCACCCTGGGGCCGCTTCTGAAGGCCCGGGGCGGCCCGGAACAGTATCTGGAGACCCTTACCGCCTACTTCGACGCGGGCTGCGTCACCACTCAGGCCGCCCGGAGTCTCTCCTTGAGCGTCCGGGCCCTCACGTACCGCCTCGAACGCATCCACCAGCTCACCGGATCCGACCCCGCCGACCCCCGGCACCGCTATGCCCTCCAGACCGCTGTCATCGGGGCCCGCATCATCGACTGGCCCGCACACAAGGCATAACCGGCCCGCACAGAAGACCTGGACGACAGCGAGGAGCGTTCTCTTCATGGCCGACTCATGGCTGACTCATGGCTGACTCATGGCCGACGACGACAAGGACGGTCACGTGGCCTCGGGGCCGGGCCTTCGCTCCGAGCCGCGGCCGGGGGGGCGGGCAGCCGCCGGATAGGTGTCCGATAAACGTATCTGCGGTTCCGCATAACGATGACGTCACCCACCCAGCATCTTCACCGCCATTCTCCCGAAATGTGATGTGTGCCACTAAAGATCGGGTAAACGGCGTGGTACAAATGCCCAACTTCGCAGGCGGAACCACCGTCGACGCGGAGCGCCGGAACCTCTCCGGCAGCAGGCCAGAGCGACCGTCACCGTCGTCCATCCCATGGACACGCCGGGTCGCCGACCGGACAACGACGTTCGCTCACTCTCCCAGCGTCCCCCAACGTTTCTCGACGTCCCCCACTGCACACCGACCGGCGAAGGCACCCCCCAGTCCGCCGCTCCCGCGTCATCGAGGTAGCCAAACGTGACACTCGACTCCATCACCCAGAACATCGACGAATCCGTCAGCGGATTCTTCGAGCCCATAGCCGACTGGCTGGGCGGGATCGTCTTCTACTCCGTCTCCATCGCCGGGGCGGACGTGCCGCTCATCGTCACCTGGCTGGCGCTGGCCGGTCTGGTCTTCACCGGCTGGTTCGGGTTCGTCCAGGTGCGCAAGTTCCGTCTCGCCGTCGACGTGGTGCGCGGCAAGTACGACGACAAGGACTCGGCGGGCGAGGTCAACCACTTCCAGGCCCTGACCGCCGCCGTCTCCGGCACGGTCGGCCTCGGCAACATCGCCGGTGTGGCCGTCGCCGTCTCCATCGGCGGCGCCGGAGCCACGTTCTGGATGATCATCTGCGGTCTGCTCGGCATGGCCACCAAGTTCGTCGAGGTCACCCTCGGTGTGAAGTACCGCGAGGTCCACGCCGACGGCACGGTCTCCGGCGGGCCGATGCACTACCTGCCCAAGGGGCTCGCCGAACGCTTCGGGAAGAACGGCAAGAGCCTCGGCAAGGTCCTCGCCGTCCTCGCCTCGATCATGATCCTGTTCTTCGGGCTCTTCGGCGGCAACCTCTTCCAGGTCAACCAGTCCTACGCCCAGCTCGTCTCCGTCACCGGCGGCGAGAGCGGTGCGATGGGCTCCTCCGGAGGCGCTCTCTTCTTCGGCATCCTGGTCGCCGCGCTCGTCGGCATCGTCCTGCTCGGCGGGATCCGCTCGATCGCCTCGGTCACCAGCCGCCTGGTCCCCGCGATGGCGGGCATCTACATCGTCGCGTGCCTCGTCGTCATCCTCGTCAACATCACCGCCGTGCCCGCCGCGATCACCACGATCATCGAGGGCGCCTTCAACCCCCAGGGCGTCGCGGGCGGCATCCTCGGCGCACTGATCGTCGGCTTCAAGCGCGCCGCGTTCTCCAACGAGGCCGGCATCGGCTCCGCGCCGATCGCCCACTCCGCGGTGAAGACCAAGCACCCCGCCAGCGAGGGCCTGGTCGCCCTGCTGGAGCCGTTCATCGACACCGTCATCATCTGCACCATGACCGCGCTGACCATCGTCATCGCCAACCCCGCCAGCTGGGGCGAGGCCCGCGACGGCGAGTCCATCGGCGGCGTGACGATCACCTCCGACGCGTTCGAGACCGTGCTGCCCTGGTTCCCGTACATCCTCACCATCGCGGTGATGCTCTTCGCGATCTCCACGGTGCTCACCTGGGGCTACTACGGCCTCAAGGCCTGGACGCATCTCTTCGGCCGTAGCCGCACCAGCGAGACCGTCTACAAGTCGCTCTACACCCTGTTCGCCGTCGCCGGGTCGCTGCTCACCCTCCAGACCCTCATCGACCTGGCCGACGCGGTGCTCTTCTCCCTGGCCGTCATCAACATCATCGGCCTCTACCTCCTCGCCCCCGTCGTCAAGCGCGAGCTGAACAGCTTCCTTGAATACGTGCGGGTCCGGAAGGCGGGCGGCTCCGACGAAACCGGCGGAGACACGGACGACGAGACCACGAAGGCGACCGTCTGACCCGGACGATTCCCGACGCCCCTCACCCCTGCCCGTCCGGAGGGGGGAGGGGCGTCTGCCGTGGAACCGGTGATCACCGTACGAGGCCGATCTCCGCCCACACCGTCTTGCGCGGGACCGGCCCGGGGACGATGCCCCAGTGGTCCGCCAGCGCCTCGACGATGAGCAGGCCGCGCCCGGTCTCCGCGTCGTCCCCGGGCGGCTTCACGGCCCCGGGGCCGGGCGGGACGCTGTCACCGCGTGTGTCCGTGACCTCGATCCGCAGGGTGTCGCCCCGTACGGTGAGGCCGAGTTGGAAGTCCCGGCCCTTCACACGACCGTGGACGGTGGCGTTGGCCGCCAGCTCGGCGACGATGTGCGCGGCCGACTCCGACGGGAGCCCCCACGCGGCGAGATGGGCCGTGGTCAACAGCCGGGCGAGCCGGGCCCCGCGACGGGTGGGGGAGAGCAGCACGGTGAACGCGCGGTCGGTGGGCGTGTGTTGGGAGCGGGTGACTTCCTGGTTCATGTCACTCAGCGTGGCGGTCTCGGCGTACCTTTCCCAGTGATGCGGCCGTTGCGTACGGTGACTGTCCGGGGCTTGTCCGGTGTTGTCCGGGCTGTCGGCAGTGACGTGCGGGGAACGGAAGCGGTTGACGCAGGAACGGCACGCACGTCGGAAGCGGGGGCTCGCATGAGCATGGTCGATGACGGTACGGAGCGCGGCAACGACGCGGTGGACGAGCCCGGTTGGGAGGTCGACCCGGACGACGAGTCGGGGGCTGCGGTCGTCGCGGCGGTGGGCCGCCAGATCAAGATCTGGCGCGAGGCGGCGGGCCTGCGGGCGGGCGAGCTGGGGGCGCTGCTGGGGTACGGCGAGGACCTGATCTACAAGGTGGAGGGCGGAAGCCGTATCCCGCGCCCGGAGTTCATGGACGCGGTGGACGTGGCGGTGGGGGCGGAAGGGAAGCTCGCGGCGATGAAACCGGATATCGCGGAGGTGCGGTATCCGAAGAAGATCCGGGAGCTGGCGAAGCTGGAGGCCGCTGCCGTGGAGCTCTCGGCGTACGGAAACCACAACATCCACGGTCTGTTGCAGACCGAGGAGTACGCGCGGGCGTTGTTCGGGATGCGCAGGCCCGCGTTCTCGCACGACGACGTGGAGAGGCTGGTGGCGGCGCGTATGGCGCGGCAGTCCATCTTCGGCCGCTCGCCCGCGCCGGAGCTGAGCTTTGTCCAGGAAGAGGTGACCCTGCGACGCCACCTTGGGGGCAGAATGGTGTGGCGTCGACAGCTTGAACACCTCCTTGAGGTGAGCGAGCTGCGCCATGTCGAGATTCAGGTGATGCCGACCAGCCGTGACGAGCACGCCGGAATGGGTGGTGAGATGCAGGTGCTGAAGTTCAAGGACGGCTCGGCAGTGGGGCGCTCCGAGGGTGACTTCGGCAGTCGGCCGGTCTCCGACCCGAAACACCTGCGGATCGTCGAACTGCGGTGTGGCATCATCCGGGCGCAGGCTCTCAACCCGAGGGAGTCGCGGGCCTTCATCGAGCAAGTGCTGGGAGAGACATGAGCAGCGACACCTCTGCCGGAGGCACGTCCGAACTGCGCTGGTTCAAAAGCAGTTACAGCGACAGCAGCAACAGCAACGAGTGCGTCGAGATCGCGACCGCCCCGGACGCCGTCCTCGTACGCGACTCCAAGAACGCGCAGGGGCCCCGTCTCGCCGTCGCCCCCGCCGTGTGGGAGGGCTTCATCGCGTACGCCGCAGCCCACTGACCCACATCGGGAGTGACGTGATCCAGAAGTCCTCTGCCCGGAACGCCTCCGATCTGCGCTGGTTCAAGAGCAGCTACAGCGACAGCAGCAACCCCAGCGACTGCGTCGAGGTCGCGACCTCCCCCGACGCCGTCCACGTACGCGACTCCAAGCATCTCCACGGCCCCCGCCTCGCCCTCGCCCTCACCGCTTGGGTGGCCTTCGTCCCGTACGCGGTCGGCGGTGGCGGCGAAGGCCGCTGAACCCGGTACGGACTCGCCGCGACGCCCGCTGCCGCGGCCCGCACCCGTTTGAGGACCGAAGCTGTCCGCAAGGGGGCCTACGGTCGTTTCCGGGTCGCCGTCCGGGCGCTCCGCCGGAAAGATGACAGCAGGTAGCCGTCCGTAGCCCTGGGCTGCCTGCCGCACATGCAAGGAGTACGACCATGCGCATGTCCGAGGCCGCTGACCGCGCCGACAGTTTCGTCCCGCACCGGTTCACCGAGCAGCTGGTGGACCTGGGCGAGATCCGCATGAACTACGTCGTGGAGGGCCGCCCGGACGCACCCGCTCTGCTGCTGATCCCGTCGCAGACCGAGTCCTGGTGGGGCTACGAGGACGCGATCGGCCTGCTGAGCTCCGAGTTCCAGGTGTTCGCCATCGACCTGCGTGGCCAGGGCCGTTCCACCTGGACGCCGGGGCGCTACTCCCTGAACACCTGGGGTGCCGACGTCGAGCGGTTCATCGACCTGGTGATCGGCCGCCCCACCCTCGTCGCCGGCAACTCCTCGGGCGGTGTCATCGCCGCCCATGTGGCCGCCTACGCCAAGCCGGGCCTGGTCCGCGGCGTCGTTCTGGAGGACCCGCCGCTGTTCTCCTCCCAGGCCGCTCCGCCTTACGGGCCGGGGATGGCGCAGACTCTCGGGCCGGTCTTCGCGCTGTGGGCGAAGTGGCTCGGCCCGCAGTGGTCCATCGGTGACTGGACCGGCATGGTCAAGGCCGCGCCCGCCGAGTTGCCCGAGTTCCTCCACCCGGGGATCGGGTTCATGATGGGCGACGGGAACCCCGAGTCCGGTGCCTCCCCCACGCCGGTGCAGCGGTTCAAGGAGTACGACCCCGAGTGGGCAAAGGTGTGGGCCGAGGACACCGCGAACGTCGGCTGCGACCACGCGGCCATGCTCGCCCAGGTCAAGACCCCGGTCCTGCTCACCCACCACTTCCACATGACCGACCCCGACACCGGACGGCTCATGGGCGCGATGTCGGATGTCCAGGCCGCGCAGGCCCGCCGCTTGCTGGAGGCCACCGGGCAACCCGTCACCTTCACCCCGCTGGACGCCCCCCACACCATGCACGACCCGATGGCGCAGCAGTACGCCGATGTCGTCACCGAGTGGGCCAAGGCCCTGTCCTGACCCGGCAGCCCCGACCCGGCTGCCCTCCGTCAGCGTGCTTCCGCGCGGAGGCAGCGGGTCAGGATCAGCCGCAGCGTGGAAAGCCGCTCGGCCGGCTTGAACGCCGGGTCAGTGCTGTGCGCGCAGCTCAGTCAGCCGTGTTGTTGTCGGCCAACCCTGTGGACATCGACATCACCTCAGTCACGAGTATGCCCGTACGGAGGGGTGGGGACCTCAACTCGTGTGCAGCATCAGCCCGATGCCGACCGCCGTGATCAGCCGGCAGGCCCTCTCAGCCTTTCGCTTCCAAGCGTCGCGGGCACCATGTGCCGACCATTGAACGTCCAGGAGACCAGGTCTGCGAACGTGTGCACGCTCGCCCCCAGGTCCAGGCTCCGGCGGGCGGCCACCCACTCGACAAGCGCCTGGGAATTCTCGGGCAGTCCGGTGAAGTGAACCAAGTTCGCGTACCAGATATCGCGGGTGAACCCGGCCTCGAACCAGCCATCACTCGCCAACTCCTCCGCCAGATACCCGGCGAACCGTTCGATGGCATCGTCCGACGGAGAAGCGCACAGCATGACGCTCGCAGGAGTGAGCGTCAGCCCGGTCAGCTCCAGCCGGACGGTTCCCACCCGGGCGGACGCCTCGTGCAGGGCCGCCTGATACCGCAGGACCCGCTCGTCATCCTCGGGAACGATCGGACGGTAGCGCTCCAGCGTGCGGATGGTGAAATGCGAGGAGACCTCGGCGCCGGTGGGCCAGTGCGAGCCCCCAGCCACAGCCATGGCCTCCGCGGTCATGCGTTCCATTCGTCGCGCGACCGACGATTCCGGCCGCAGGACCACGGTGAGTCCCCAGCGTCCTCCGCCTTCCAGGGGCGGCTCCTGGCGTGGGGCTTCCCCGGACAGGATCGCGTCCCGCCCCTGGTCGAACAGCTCTGCAAACCGCGTACTTCCCATGCGCTTGATCTTGCCCTGCGGATCCATCCAGAGCCATGCCGGTTGGTCCGCCTCTTCGGCAAGCTCCTCCCACCGCCTCAACTCGTGTGCAGCATCAGCCCGATGCCCACCACCATCAGCCCCGCTGCCGCGATCCTCGGAGCCCCGAAGCGCTCCTTGAAGAACAGGGTGCCGATCGCCGCGCCCACGATGATCGAGGACTCGCGCAGTGCCGCGATCGGGGCGAGCGGGGCCCTCGTCTGGGCCCAGAGCACCAGGCCGTACGCGGCCACCGACAGGGCCGCGCCCAGCAGGCCCCGTGCCGCGAACGGGCGGAGTTGGGTGGCCAGTTCGGTGCGGCGGCGGTAGTACGCGTACGCCGGGATCGCCAGGCCCTCCAGGATCATCAGCCACGCGACGTAGCCCAGCGGGGTGCCGGAGGCGCGGACTCCGACGCCGTCGACCGTCGTGTAGCCCGCGATGGCCAGGCCCGTACCGAGGGCCGCCACGATCGCCGGCCAGTGCGGGCGCTTCCCGGAACCCCGGATGCCCCACAGGGCCAGGCCGACCAGTCCGGCCGAGGCCACCGCCACGCCCGTCGTGGCCCAGGCGTCCGGGCGTTCGCCGACGAACACCGCCGCCAGGACCGTCACCACCAGCGGGGCCGTGCCCCGGGCGATCGGGTACATCTGGCCGAAGTCGCCCAGCGTGAACGAGCGCATCAGCAGCAGCATGTACGCCACGTGCAGCGCGGCCGAGACCAGGAGGTACGGCCAGGCGCCCGCCGCCGGGAACGGGGCGAACAGGGCCATCGCCGCGCCGATCAGCAGGCCGCCGCCGGAGATCAGCGTGAAGGAGAGCAGCTGGTCCTTGATCGCGTGGGCGATGGCGTTCCAGCTGGCGTGCGTGATCGCGGCTATGAGCACCGCGAGGGCGACCAGAGGGGTCACTTGGCGGGCTCGCGCACATCCGCGACCGTCGCGCCCGCGTGGGCGATCAGCGTTTTCGGGTCGAGCGGGAACACCGTGTGCGGGGTGCCCGCCGCCGCCCACACCACCGCGTGGTCCAGCAGGCGGCGGTCGGCCAGGACGCGGGTCTTCGTGGCGTGGCCGAAGGGGGGTACGCCACCGATCGCGTAGCCCGTCGTCTCCCTGACCAGGTCCGCGTTCGCCCGCGCCACCTTCCGCGCGCCGAGTTCCCGGCGTACCAGCTCGACGTCCACCCGCGACGCCCCGTCCATCAGGACCAGTACCGGCACGCCGTCCGCCGTGAAGACCAGGGACTTGACGATCTCGCTCAGCTCGCAGCCGATCGCCGCCGCGGCCTCGGCGGCGGTCCTGGTCGCGTCGGGGAAGCGGCGTACCTCGACCTGGAGGCCCAGTTCGGCCAGCGCCTCCGCGAACCGGGGGTGGGCGGGGGAGACGGGTGCGGTTTCTGCGGGTTCGGGTGTGCTCATGGCTGCACGCTAGCGGTCCGTGCACTATGCACGCGAGGGGGTTCCGGAGCGTGGGCTCACCAGCTCACCAGCTCACCAGCTCACCGGCTCATCCCGCCGGATGCGAGCCCGGGGTGTGGCCGAACGTACGGCGGAACACCTCGATGAACGCGCTCGTCGACGACCACCCGCACCGATGCGCCACCGCCGTCACCGGCGTCCGCTCGGTCAGCAGGATCAGCGCGTGGTGGAGCCGCAGCTGCGTACGCCACTGCGGGAACGTCATCCCGAGGTCGCTGCGGAACAGCCGGGACAGCGTCCGGTCGCTCGCCCCGACCTGGCGGCCGAGCTCGGCCAGCGTACGGCGGTCGCCGGGGTCGGCCTGGAGGATGGCGCACAGGGCGCCCAGCAACGGGGTGGCGGGCGTGGGCAGGTGCAGCGGTTGCTGGGCGTCGGACGTGCGCAGCTGGTCGAGGAGTACGGCGCGCAGCCGGGCCCGTTCGGGGCTCTCGCCGTCGGCCTCGGCGCGGGTGTAGGCGATGAGCAGCTCGCGCAGCAGCGGGCTGACGGCCAGCACGGTCGGGGCGTCGAGGCCGAGCGGGTTCTCGGTGACGGGCAGGCCCACCAGGTGCAGATCGAGTTCGCCGTAGGCCCGGTGCGCGTGGACGACTCCGGCGGGGACCCAGATCGCGCGGGTGCCCGGCGCGACCCAGGAGCCCGCGTCGGTCGTGACGGTCAGCACGCCCCGGCCCGCGTAGACGATCTGGTGGTCGTCGTGCCGGTGCGCGTCGATCGAGCCGCCGGGGGCCAGCCGGCGGGTACGGGTCGGGGCCACGGGATCGTGGCGGATGTTCGTCATCATGTGGCAGGTTAATGAAAGCGCGCCAGGGATTCCGGGCCGGACCATGGTGGCATGCGAAGGAACACGCCGATCGTCCTGCTGTCCGTGGGCCACGCCTGCGTCGACGTCTACCAAGGCTGCGTCGCGGCCCTGGTGCCGTACTTCATCGCCGAGCGCGCCTACTCCCTCGCCGTCGCCTCGGGCATCGTGCTGGCCGCCTCGCTGCTGTCGTCGGTGGCGCAGCCGGTGTTCGGGGTGCTCACCGATCGGTGGGCCATGCCCTGGCTGCTGCCGGTCAGCACGCTGCTCGGCGGTGTCGGCATCGCGCTGAGCGGGCTGAGCGGTTCCTATCCGCTCACCCTGGCGTTCGTCGCGCTGTCGGGGATCGGGGTCGCCGCCTACCATCCCGAATCCGCCCGCGTCGCCCGTATCGCCGCCCGGGGCAGTCACCGGGCCATGGGCTGGTTCTCCATGGGCGGCACGGTCGGCTTCGCGCTGGCCCCGCTCATGGTCGCGGCCGTGGTGGCCACGGGAGGTCTGAGCTGGACGCCCCTGCTCGTCCTGCCCGCCCTCGCGGGGGCCGCGATGTGCCTGCCCGTGGTGCGGGTTCTCCAGGAGCGGCAGGGCGCCGGCGGCTCCCGTACGACACCGTCGCCCGGCAGCGACGACATCGCCTCCTTCGTGAAGCTGTCCCTGGCCGTGGTCTTCCGCTCGATCGCGTTCATCGGCCTGAGCACCTTCATCTCGCTGTACGTACGCCAGCGCCTCGGCGGCAGCATGGTCACGGGCACCGCAGCCCTGACCGTGCTCTACCTCGGCAGCACGGTCGGCTCGGTGCTCGGCGGGTCGCTGGCCGCCCGGTGGGACCGGGTGACGGTCGCGCGCCGGTCCTACCTGGTCGCGGCCGTGGCCATCGCGGGCGTGGTGTGGGTGCCGGGCCCGGCCGTCTACCTCTTCGTCGCGCTGACCTCGGCGGGCCTGTACGTGCCCTTCTCCCTCCAAGTCACGCTGGGCCAGGACTACTTGCCCTCCCGGGTCGGCACCGCCAGCGGGATCACCCTCGGCCTGACCGTCAGCATCGGCGGCCTGGCCAGCCCCGTCGTCGGGGCGCTCGCCGACGCCACGTCCCTTCAGACCGCCCTGGCACCTCTTGCGCTGATGCCTTTGCTGAGCTGGCTGTTCTTCCGTACCCTTCCCGAACCATCGGTGCCACGGGCCGAGTTGGCCGACGATGGGGTCCGCGAGGGGAGCGGGGCTGCCGCGAAACCCGGATGACCCGGGAGCGGGCGTACTTCTACGCTCGCCCCATGGAGCTGGGGGAGAAGGACGAACATCTGCTGAACGTCGTCGATGTCGAGGCGACCTGCTGGGAGGGGCAGCCGCCGCCCGGGCAGGTGAGCGAGATCATCGAGATCGGCCTCACGGTCGTCGACCTGCGCGCGGGCCAACGGCTCGCCAAGCACCGGCTGTTGGTCCGGCCCGCGCGCTCGAAGGTCAGCCCGTTCTGCACGGAGCTGACCGGCCTGACGCAGGCGGAGGTGGACGACGGCCTGTCGTTCGCCGAGGCCTGCCGGGCGCTGGCCGCCGAGCACCGTACGGGGCTGCTGCCGTGGGCGAGTTGGGGCGACTACGACCGTAACCAGTTCACGCGCCAGTGCCGGGCGACGGGCACGGCGTACCCCTTCGGACAGCGGCACACGAACGCCAAGGCCGCCTTCACCGCCGCGTACGGGCTGCGCCGCCGCCCCGGCATGGCCCAGGCCCTGAAGACGGCCGGCCTCCCGCTGGAGGGCCGCCACCACCGGGGCGACGACGACGCGTGGAACATCGCCGCGCTGGTGCTGGATCTGGCGGGGCGGGGGGAGTGGGCGGCGGAGGCCGGGGCTTAGGCGGTGTGTTCCGCCCGTCCTGCGGTGCTCCACCCGTCTTCTTGCGGTGTTCCGCCCTTCTTACGGTGCTCCACCCGGCTTACGTCGCGGCAGGACGCGGGCGGGCCTGTGGGGCGGGGCCGAACAGCTCGTCCAAGTGGTGGTGCAGGACGTCCAGAGCCGCCTCGCCGGTGCGCTGGCCGCCCAGCACGCTGGAGCCGAGGCCGTTGACCATGGCCAGCAGTCCGGCCGCCGCCATGGCGGGATCCTTCTCGGGGCCGACCACGCCCGCCTCCTGCGCCAGACGGAGCTGCTCGGTGAGGAAGCCTTCCAGCAGGGCGGGTTGGGGGACGGTGTGCTCCTCCAGCGAGCTGTCGCCGAGGACGAGCACGTAGTAGGCGGCGTAGATCCGGGTGATCCGACGGCTCTCCTCGTCGGTCGGCAGGACGCTGGAGAGAATCGCGGTGACCGTGGAGCGTGGCTGCGGCGGAGAGCCCGCGGCGCGGACCCATCGGTCCATACGGGCTTGCAGTTGGGCGCCGAGCCGGGCGAGGGCGTCCAGCACCAGGGCTTGCTTGGTCGTGAAGTAGTACTGCACCAGCCGAAGGGAGACGCCCGCCTCGGCGGCGACCGCCCGCATGCTCACCGACTGGAGCCCCTCGGTGGCGGCGATACGCAGCAGAGCCTCCGCGATCTGTTTTCTGCGTTCCTCGTGATCGACGCGCGCGGCGATGGTCCGACCTCCCTGTAGTGGTACGGGTGTACCACGTTGTGATACGTCTGTACCATGAGCATAGGCGAGTTCAGGAACGACAAGGCCCGCGAGCGTTTCCATGCCGTCTACGGACGCCTGCTCGCCCGGCTCTGGCCGGGCACCGGAGACACCCTCGACCTCCCGACATCCTTCGGCACCACCCGCGTCCACCGGGTCGGGCCGCCCTGCCCCGACCCGGTCGTCCTGCTGTCGGGTGCCAACGGCAACTCCCTGATGTGGCACCGGTACATCGAGCCGCTCGCCCGCCGTCGTACGGTGATCGCCGTCGACACGGTCGGCGAGCCGGGCGCCAGCGTCCAGAGCGCCCCGCTGACCGGAGTCGAGGACGACGCGCGCTGGCTGGAGGAGGTGCTCGCCGGGCTGGAGGCCACCGCCGCCCATCTCGTCGGCTGCTCCTACGGCGGCTGGCTGGCGCTCGGCCATCAGATGTACTACCCGGGCCGCACGGCCGCCCTCACCCTGGTGGAACCCGCCGGATTCGCCGACCCCGGCCGCCGCTTCTACGCCTGGCTCATCGCCGGCGGTCTGGCGGGCATGGCGCCCCGCGCACTGCGGCCCTGGCTCGCCCGCCGGATCCGTAACAGCGCCATTCTGGAGACCGAGCTGATGGAGTTGGGACGGGCATCCATCGGCTTCCGGCGCGCCCTTCCACCGGCCCGGGTCTTCTCTGACGAGGAGCTGCGCCGGGTGCGGGTGCCCTCGCTCTTCCTGCTGGGGGAGCGGAGCGCACTGCACGACGCGCGCCAGGTCGCCGAGCGAGTCGAAGCCCTCGTGCCCACCGCCGAGGCGGAGATCGTGCCCGGTACGGGCCACGCCCTGCCGACCGACGATCCGGAGCTGGTGGTGACCCGCATCCTGCGGGGCGCGGCAGGGTGACGAGGTCCTCCCGGGGCAGCGCGGCGGACTGCCCGGCGGATCACCCCGCGCGCGACGCCACCTCGTGGAAGCGGCGTACCATCTGCCCGGCCCGGTCCCGTAGAACGGCTTCCGCCTCGGGGTCCACGGCGCCGGTGGCCAAGTGGTCCGCCCACGCGCGCAGCGCCGTTTCGGCCTGCGCGCCCGCTATGCCGATGCTCATCATGCAGGTGGCGTACAGATCCACGCCGTGCCGGTCGAGCGTGTCCAACTGCTCCAGCATCCGCCGCCCCGCCCGGGCCGGCCGGTCCGCCGCCGTCTCCCCGGTCCGGAGGGCGGCGTCCGCGGCGGCCAGACACGGGGGGAGGATCTCCGGCCGCCAGTGGGAGCGCCACAGGTACTGCTCGAACTCGTCGTGCCGGAAGCGGTAGGCGTGACCGTCCACGCGCAGCAGGCCTCCCTCGTGCGCCCAGTCCAGGAAGCGGCCCAGCCGCAGCGGAAGACGGCCGCGCAGCGCGGCGCAGACGAGGAAGATCTTGTGGCGCTGTCCGGGCAGCGCGCCCCTGACGGTGGTGTAGGTCTCGGTCGACCGGTTCTGCACCAGCGGGATCCCCAGGAGCGCTCCGGCCGCCGTCGCCACCCACACGGTCGTGGGGACGTCGGGCAACGGGGCCCGGGTGAGGCTCGCCGAGACGATGAACCCGAACGTGCCACCGACGTACACACCGAGCAGCGGCATGCCCACGGTCCTCACGTACAGGTCGAGCGGCCCGCCCGCCCTTCCGCCCGTGCGGAAACGGCTCGCCGGGTCGATGTCCGCCTGGTCGGACCACGCCACCAGCGCCGTGAAGCCCGCGGCGACGACCACGGGAAAGCCGAGCGCGATGTCCAGGGGATCGCGCAGGGCGACGGCGGCCAGCCCCGCCATCAGCAGCGCGAAGAGGGTGTACAGCGAACCGTGCAGGGTCCGCACGAGACGACGGCCGCCCAGCGGCCACAACTGGTGCGGGGTCAGATCCGCCCGGAGGTCGGCGATCAGGCTCAGATACCGGGTCCCGGTGAATCTGTCGACGCCTCGGTGCGTCGCCAGCAGGGTGAGCCACGCGGAGACCCGTTCGGCCGGGTAGCGGTCGGGGTCGCGCGGATGCTCCGCCACGACGGAGGGGACGAAGAGCGACAGCAGGTACTCCTCGGCCTCCCTGCTCATGTCGTCCGCGGACGCGGAGTCCTCCGCGCTCCGCAGCCGTTCCTCCGGAGAGAACAGGCTCCACAGCCGCCCGGGCAGGCCGTGTTCGGCGGCGAAATCCTCCTCCTCCGCCCGGTAGCGCTCCCAGAGGACGTCGCGCCCCCATCGCGTCACCAGCTCCGAGGGATCCCTGAGCCATCCCGCGCCGCCCTCGCCCCGGACATGGAACGCGTTCGCGATCATGGTGAGCCGCCACGGGGTGCTCAGGGCACGCGCCAGTGGCCCTCCGGGGGACACCCGCATCTCGTCCAGGACCCCGTCCCAGCGCTCGGTGAGGCCGCTGTGGGACCACTCGCTGCGGCTCTTGAGGTAGTCGAGCGCCATGTCCGGCGGGACCGGCAGCAGTTCGGCGCGGCCCGCCCCGGCCAGCGGGGCCGGACCTTCGAACTGCTCGTAGACATCGCTGCGGCAGGTGACGACCACATGGCGGAAGCAGTCCCGGTTCACCGCGAGATAGCGGAGCAACGCGGCTGCCCGGGGACGTTCCTCCGCCCCTCCGGGATCGAGCTCGTCCAGACCGTCGAGGACGAGGACCGCCTTGTCGGTCAGCGCCTCCTCGACCTGGGCGGAGGGCTGCCCGTACGTCTGTGCGGCCTGCTGGATGGCCCAGCGGCGGAACGCCAGATGGAACCCCTCGCTCCGCGGATCCTCCCGGTCCGGTGGCCCGTCCCACGCGGAGAGAGGGAGCAGGACCGGCACCCCGTCGCCCGCGTCCTCGTCATGGCGGGCGGCCAGCGCGCGCGTCAACTCCCGGGCCAGCAGGGACTTGCCCGTACCGGGGCCGCCGGTCACCGCGAGCCGCCGTACAGGTCCGGGCAGCCCGAGGTAGCGGTCGACGACGGTCCGCCACTCCTCGGAGCCCGCGTCGCCGGGGCTGCCGTCCGGGGCCGCCGAGAAGCGGAAGCGCACTGGCAGGAAGGCGCTGCCCGGGCCCAGAATGTTGCGGTACTGCTGGTCCTCGTGGCTCTCGACCGCCCGGACCAGGGCCCGGACCGCGCCCTCCCGGCGGCTCCGCCGGTGCTCCCAGAGGGGCAGCAGCAACCCGGCGACGCCGATGACCGCTCCCACCACGCCGACCAGGGCGCCGAAGGGGTCCACGTCGCCGGTCGGCCGGGAGCGGAGGATGACGACGGCCCCCGCGCCCACCATCAGCACGCCGAGGACGGCCGCTGCCCGACGCCAGAGGGAACCCGGCTTCGGCCGCCGCCGCCCCATACGTAACTCCTCCCTGGTTTACGTAACGCCTCCGTGGCCGAACGCGAGCCGTGAATCCGTCCGGGCCCCGGCCCCCCGCGTCCGCGCGTACCGGCTCCGGCCTCAGCCGCCCGCGCCGGTCAGCTGCGGGGCCTCAGCCGCCCGCCTTCAGCACCTCCGCCACGACCGGGCCCGCCGCGTCGCCGCCGTGGCCGCCGGTCTGAACGACCGCCGCCGCGGCGAGGTCGTTGCTGAAGCCGGTGAACCAACTGTTGGAGGTGTCCTGTCCGTCGACCTCTGCCGAGCCGGTCTTGGCGCCCTTGTCGCCGCCGACGCCTGCCATGGCCTTCGCGCCGGTGCCCCAGGCGGCCGTGGCGCGCATCATCGTCGTGAGCTGCTGCGTGACGGACGGCGACAGCGAGCGCGAGGCCGTCGCCAACTCCCGGTTGTCCAGGGACTGCGGGACGATGACGGGCTGGCGGAAGGTGCCGGTGCGGGCGGTCGCGGTGATGGACGCCATGTTGAGGACGTTCATCTGGACCGTGCCCTGCCCGATGTACTGCGCGGCGGCCTCGCCTTGGACCTCCTCCGGCACGCTGCCGTCGGACGTCACGACACCAGTCTTCCAGTCCAGGCCGATCCCGAAGACCTCCCGGGCCTCCTTGGCGAGCGCCGAGTCGTCGTCGACATCGTCGATCAGCTTGATGAAGGCGGTGTTGCAGGACTTGGCGAAGCTCTGAGTGAAGGTGGAGCCGTCCGGCAGCGAGAAGCGGTCCAGATTCTCGATCGTACGGGTGTAGTACCTGACGTCCGGCGGGCATTCGGCGGCCCCGTTCGCGGTGACGAGCCCCTTCTCCAGCAGCATCGCCGCCGTCATGATCTTCAGCGTCGAGCCGGGCGCCTGCTTGCCCTGGAGCGCCACGTTGAACTCGGTCACCGGGTTGTTGGCCACCGCGCGGATCTCCCCGGTGGACGGCTTCACCGCGACCACCGACGCCTCCGAGAACTTCTTCACCGCCCGCTCGGCCGCCGCCTGCGCGTTCGCGTCCAGCGTCGTCTGCACCTTGCCCGGCTTGCCCTTGGCGAGGGTCAGCAGGTTGACGTCCGGCTGGGACTCGTCGGCGGGCTCGATCCAGGTCTCGATGCCGGCCGAACCGCCCGAGGTCTCCCCGTACTTCTGGCGCAGGGTGTCCAGGATCGGCCCCAGTGAGGGGTACTTCTCCTTCGTCAGCACCGTGCCGTTGCGGTCGACGGCCTCGATCGCCGGCGTCGAGGACTCGCCCGTCTTCAGCGTCGCGCCCTCCGTCAACTGCGGGTGCACGACGGTCGGTTCCCAGTCGACGAGAGCCTTGCCCGTCGTCAAGCCGCGGACGACGGTCAACTCCGAGGCGTAGGAGAGGGGCTTCGACTTCCCCTCGTACGAGACGGTCGCCTTGACCGTGTACGGGACCTTCGTGCCGACGGCCTGGCCCGGGGTGATCTTGATTTTGCCGATGTGGGCGTCCTCGCCGTACGAGGCGAGCACCGGCTCCGCGCCCGCCTCGTTGTTGGTCAGGACGGCCGCCGCCGACGCGTCCCCGGACGCCCACGCGTCGAAGAAGCCCTTCGACGTCTCCGCTATCTCCTCCGCGCTCGGCGGCCCCGTTTTCACCTTCGACGACTCGGACGCGCTCTGCGTACCCCCGCCGCCACCGCCCGTGTCCCCGAGCACGCTGTACGCCCCGTAACCGATCCCACCGGTCACCAGCACGAACGCTCCGCCGATCACGGCGACCTTCGCTCCACTGCGCATTTCGCAGTCCCCCTCCCCAGGAGACCCCCTGAACATGTTCAAGGGGCAACTGTGAGGAACCCTAAGCGGCTGTGGCAGGCGGTGAGGGTGTTGTTACCGGACCGGAATGCTTGGCTGGAAAGCGCTCTCCGGTGTGGCCTGTGTGGGCCGGGGCCGAGACCTGTGTGGGCCGGGACCGTTGCGGGAAGACTGGCCGGGAACGCACGGGGGAGCGGACGTCGGGGGGCGTACGGGATGTTCACATGGGGAGTGCACCGCGATCGGCCGCAGGTGGTGGACCACATCAAATACCTGCCGCCCGGGACCCTGCCCGAAGGTGGCGTTCCGGTCTGGTCCGTGGGCGGAGACGGCAGCACGACGCGGTCCATGACCGGAGGCTCCATCGCCGCCTGGTCCGTGGCCGACGCCGAACGGTGGCGCAGGGCGGGGGTCCCGATGGTCCTCGCCCCGGTTCTGGGCGGCTGGATCCTGGCCGCCCTGGTGGTGACGTCGTACGTCCTTCTCTTCGGGCTCTCGTCCGCGTCCGGGGCCTGGCGCGACGGGCTCGGGGGCGGCACGGACTGGCTGAGGTATCCGGGCGTGGTCCTGCTGACCGCCCTGCCGCTCTGGTACCGGTACGTTCCGGTCGCCGTCTTCCCGGCGGCCCTGTTCGTCGCGGTGGAGACGGCCCTGCTGGCGGCCCGCACCGACGACACCGACCGCCAGGCGACGGCCGGGTACCTGATCGTCCTCGCCGTCTGCGCCATCGCGGTCACCGGCGGCGGCCTGCGGCTGCGGGCCCGCCGACGACAGCGGGCGCTGGTCCTCGCCGCGGCCGGAGTGCGCCGCTTCCCGCTGCCTGAAGGCGTCCCGGAATCGGACGGCCACCGCGGCCACGCCCAGGTCTACCTCGGGCTGGCGCTCTGCCTGCTCGGCCTCGCCGTCCTGACCGACGGCCTGGTCGGGGACCTGACCTCGGGCGGAGTCGGGTACGACGCCATCGGCCAGCAGCGGGTCTGCGTCGTCCTTCTCGTTGCCGGTACGACCTTCGCCGGCTGGGGCCAGCTCGCGTACCGGGCGGCGCGACGGCTCTACGAGGAGGACCAGCCGGCCCTGATCGTGGGCGTACGCACCGGGGCGGACGGACGCCACTGGGTGTGCGCGGACGCCCGTACGCCCTCGGCGCCCCCGCTGATCTCGTACGTCCCCCGGGGCCGCGACACCCGCACCCCGACGCGGCTCCTGGGCAGCGGCTCGGTGTACGCGGAGGGGAACGGACACCACGACATCAACCCGAGGCACGAGCCGTTCGAAGCGGTGCTGTACGGAACCCTCGCGGAGGGCGACGAGGTCGTCATCGAATACGCCTACGCCAGATACGACCTCCACCAGGCGACGGGACGGATGTACGCGGCCGTGACCACGGCCCCCCTCCGCCCGGACCGCCACCACGGGCTGGGCGTCTGGAAACCGGTCGACGGCGCCACCCGCCAACGCGAACGCCTCCGCGAGGCCCGGGAGCGGGCAGAGCGTCAGCGGGCGGCGGACGAGCGGGCGATGCGGGAGGCGGAGGAGCGCCGCAGAAACCCGCCGCGGTCTTCGTCGGGCCGGTCGAGCGGCAGCGGCAAGAGCAGCAGCCACTACAGCAGTTGCGGCGGGTCGAGCTGCGCATCGACCTGCGGATCGAGCTGCGGCGGCTGCGGGGGCGACTGAGCCGGGAGAGCCGTGCCTCGCTACTGCGCCCAGTCGAAGACGCCCGACTCCAGGTCGATCTGTGCGTTGCCGCCGCCGAAGTTGACCCCGCCGACGCCGTCCTCCAGCTCGAAGACGTACGGGGTCAGCCCCTCCGGCAGCGACTGGCAGGCCATCACCGTCCCGCCGAGGTGGGAGACGCCCTCGACGGACGACCAGAACGCTTCGAGATCCTTGTCGTCCGAGGACCAGGCCTCCACGTAGCCGCCCTCGCCGTCCTCCGACGGGGCGAGGCCGGTGTTCGGGTCGCCGGTGCGCTCGCCGATCCACACCGTGATCTCGGGGGCGCTGTCGTCCCAGGCGTTCTGGCCACGGCTGTACTTGTCACCGAGCCCGTCCGGCCGGATGTCGGCCGGCGGGTCGATGCGGGGCGCGGCGAACTCCTCGGCGGTGAGCCGGATGAGCGCGTGCGCGCCGCCGATCATGTCCTCCAGGTCCTGCTGGCGGGGGTGGCGTGCGGCCGCCGCCGCGATCACCTCGGCCAGGAACGGATCGGCGGCCTGCTCCGGGGTGGGCGCGGTGCCCGCCAGCAGCTCGTCGACGCTCTCGATGGCGTCGGCGACGTGGTCGTCGGCCTGGAAGAAGGAGACGGCCACCAGGTCCTCGCCCTTGCGCCGGTAGTCCTCCGGCAGTTCGAGGGTGATGACATGGATCATCGGCAGCCCCGTGACCGGACTCCGGGGCCAGGAGGCCGTCCCGATACCGGGTGCGCGACCGCCGCACCAGCCGGCGACGCGGGCCCCGGGCAGATCGATCCCGATGCTCTGGCCGGGCCGGACCGACAGCGCGTCTGCGGCCTCTCCGAACCCCAGGTCGTACGCCTTCACCGTGTTTCCCCGTTCCTCCCGTTCGACTGCGACGCCGCTCAACCTACGCGAGGCCTCCGACAGCCCCCGTCGTTCTCGCCCGGTCTGCTCGGGCCCCGAACTAGTCTGCTCGGACACCAGAACGGGGAACGTCGGCCCGGCGCCGACGGACGGGGAGGCGGGACAGGTGGACAGCAGCACAGCGAACGGGACCGCGACCGGGAACGGGCAGAGCGGACTGGGCCCCCGTGGATCCCTGGTGATGTCGCTGACGCTCGCGCTGCTGCTGGGGATGCTGTCGCTGCTCGTGATGTTCCCGGCGGCCGAGCATCTGCGCTCCCTCCGGGGCGGCGAGCGGGCCGAGGCCACGCTGCACACGAGCGGGTCGTGCATGATCGGCCACTGCCGGGTCGAGTTCGAGGCCGACGGCCGGACCGTGGTGGCGGACCTGCCGACGGGCAGCGGCGGCGGCAAACAGTCCGTGGGCGCCACCCTCACCGTCCGCTACCAGGCCGACGACCCCCAGCTGGTCGCCCGCGAGGCGGACGTCGGGGGCGGCGGCGCGGCCCTGCTCGCCTGGATCTCGGGCGGAACCGCGCTGCTCTTCCTGCTGGTGTCGGCCGTGGCGGCGGTCTTCCTGGTACGGCAGCGGCGGGCGGCCCCGACGCCCGCCTGATGCCCGGCGGGACCGCCTACACCCACGTATCCAGCCACATCCGGTCCCGCCACAGGTCCTCCGGGATCGACGTCCCCGTGTACAGCGGCCAGAAGTAGATGAAGTTCCAGATGATCAGGAGCACCAGCACGCCCACCGCGATCGCGCCCAGGGTGCGGCGGCGTTCGCCGGTGGGGTCGTGGGGGGTGAGGCCCAGTTCGGCGCGGGCGCCTGTGCCGGCTGCCGGGCCCACGATCGCGCCCAGCATCATCGTGACCGCCAGGCAGAGGAACGGGACGAACACCACCGCGTAGAAGAGGAAGATCGTCCGCTCCTGGTAGAAGAACCAGGGCAGCCAGCCCGCCGCCACACCGCAGGCGATCGCGCCGGCCCGCCAGTCGCGGCGGAAGAACCAGCGCCACACCACGTACGCCAGGGCGAAGCACGCCAGCCACCACAGGAGCGGGGTGCCGATGGCCAGGACCTCGGCGGCGCACTTGCCCGTGGAGGACTCCGCGCAGCCCGTCTGCTCCTCGTAGAAGTACGAGACCGGGCGGCCCAGGACCAGCCAGCTCCAGGGGTTGGACTCGTACGTGTGGCCCGAGGTGAGGCCGACGTGGAAGTCGTACACCTGGTTCTCGTAGTGCCACAGGCTGCGCAGCCAGTCCGGGAACAGCCAGCTCCAGGAGGAGTCCTTGCCCTCGGTCGCCGCCCAGTTGCGGTAGTAGCCCTTGTCCGTGACGATCCAGCCGGTCCAGGACACGAGGTATGTGACGATCGCGACCGGCACCGTCGAGACGAAGGCCGGGATCAGGTCGCGGCGCAGCACCGCCTGGTAGGGGTGGACTGCCCCTGCCGTGCGGCGGGCGCCTACGTCCCACAACACCGTCATCAGGCCGAACGCGGCCAGCACGTACAGGCCGTTCCACTTCGTCGCGAACGCCAGGCCCAGCATCACGCCCGCCGCCAGCCGCCACGGCCGCCACCCCAGGCGCAGAGTCTCCGCCACTTGGGCGTTCGGGCGCAGTACGCCCTCCTCGTCGACGGGCAGCGCGGCCGCCAGTCTGCGGCGGGCGTGGTCCCGGTCCACCACCAGGCAGCCGAACGCGGCCAGCACGAAGAACATCACGATCAGGTCCAGCAGCGCGGTCCGGCTCATCACGAAGTGCAGGCCGTCCACCGCCAGCAGCAGCCCCGCCAGGCAGCCCAGGAACGTCGAGCGGAACAGGCGTCGGCCGATCCGGCAGAGGAGCAGGACGGAGAGCGTGCCCAGTACCGCCACCATGAACCGCCAGCCGAACGGCGTGAAGCCGAACAGCTGCTCACCGAAGCCGATGACCCACTTGCCGACCGGCGGGTGCACCACATAGCCCGGGTCGGTCGGGATCGGGACGGAGGAGGGGTCGTTGAGGATCTGCTTGTCGACGTCCTTGGGCCAGGAACCCTCGTACCCCTGGTTGACCAGCGCCCACGCGTCCTTCGCGTAGTACGTCTCGTCGAATATCACCGCGTGCGGCCGGTCCAGCTTCCAGAACCGCAGCAGGCCCGCGACGAGCGTCACGAGCAGCGGGCCGCCCCAGCCGGACCAGCGCACCAGGCGGTCCGCCACATGCGGCGGGATCGCGAGCACCGACCACACCTGCCGGCCGGGCCGGGCGTACGGCGGGTCCAGCCGGTCGCGGAGCGAGGTGTCCGGGCGGGGGACATGGCCGAAGCGGCGCAGCCGCCGTTGCCAGGAGGTCGGCTGTTCGCCGAGCGGGTCCCCGGCGTCGTGGCCCCGCTGGGTCTCGGGTGCGGTACTCGTCACCGCGCCATCGTAGGGAACGCATCTGTGCGAAGGGTGCTGCCCGTGCTGCGAGGATGGCTGATGTGACTGGAACGACTGGAACGCTCGTGCTCGCAGGGACCCCCATCGGCGATGTGGCGGACGCCCCGCCCCGCCTCGCCGCCGAACTGGAGCGGGCCGATGTCGTCGCCGCCGAGGACACCCGGCGGCTGCGTCGGCTCACTCAGGCGCTCGGCATCCACACCTCGGGGCGTGTCGTCTCCTACTTCGAGGGGAACGAGTCCGCCCGGACGCCCGAGCTGGTCGAAGCGTTGAGCGGCGGTGCTCGGGTGCTTCTCGTTACGGATGCCGGGATGCCCTCCGTCTCCGACCCGGGGTATCGGCTCGTCGCCGCCGCTGTGGAGCGGGATATTCGCGTCACCGCCGTGCCGGGGCCGAGTGCGGTTCTGACCGCCCTTGCCCTCTCCGGGTTGCCCGTCGACCGGTTCTGCTTCGAGGGGTTTCTGCCGCGCAAGGCCGGTGAACGGCTCTCCCGGCTCCGCGAGAACGCCGACGAGCGCCGCACCATGGTCTTCTTCGAAGCCCCCCACCGGCTCGACGACACCCTCGCCGCCATGGCCGAGGTCTTCGGCGCCGACCGCCGCGCCGCCGTCTGCCGCGAGCTGACCAAGACGTACGAGGAGGTCAAGCGCGGGCCCCTCGGCGAGCTGGCCGTGTGGGCCGCCGACGGGGTGCGCGGCGAGATCACCGTCGTGGTGGAGGGGGCGGCCGACTCCGGGCCCGAGGAGCTGGACGCCGAGGAGCTGGTACGGCGCGTGCGGGTGCGCGAGGAGGCGGGGGAGCGGCGCAAGGAGGCCATCGCCGCCGTCGCCGCCGCGGCCGGGCTGCCCAAGCGGGAGGTGTTCGACGCGGTGGTGGCCGCCAAGAACGCGGAGAAGGCCCCGAAGCCTTAAGCCTTGGTGCGTACGCGTACGGCGGTGTCTACGGCGTTTCCGTCAGTACGCCGTACGCCGTCGCCACGAACGTGTCCGCCCGGTGCACCCGCCGCGTCGCCGTCGCCGCCACCGCGAGCCCCGTCCCCGGGCGGAAGCCCAGGAACGCCTGCTGGCCGAGGGTCGCCCCGGCGTGGAAGAGGACCGGGCCGTACGGGGACGGGTGGTGGAACCACGTGAGCGTGTGGGTGTGCGCGTGCCGCCAGCCGCGTCGCAGCACCGGACGCCGGACCTCCGCCAGCGGCCCGGCCAGCGCGGGGTCCGTCGGCGCCGCGCCCCGGGGTCCGGGCCCGTCCGGTCGTGAGTCCGTCACAGCCGGCCCGCCCGGCCGCGAGGCCACCGCCTCCCGCCCGCCCACATGCGCCTCCAGGAACGTCAACAGGTCCAGCGGAGTCGCCCGGACCGCACCCGCCGCCGCGAAGCCCCCGGTGTCCAGCGCGGGCACCGGCGTGCCGTCGCGGCGGTGGCCCACCGCGTCCGTGCCGTCGGGGCCCGGGCGCACCCGGGTCGCGTCCAGGCCCAGCGGGGCCAGCACCTGCTGGTGGAGCAGGACCTCCCACGGGGTCCCGGTGGCCGCCGCCAGGGTGTGGCCCAGGACCGAGACGGCGAAGTTCGAGTAGTGCCAGCGGGTACCGGGCCGGTGGCGCGGGCGGGCCCGCAGGAAGGCCCGGACCACCCGGTCGGCCGGGTAGCCGCCGTACGGGTCGGTCGACCAGCGGGGCACCGCCTGCGGGTAGAAGTCGGCGGGCAGGCCCGGCAGCCCCGAGGTGTGGGTGACCAGATGGCGCAGGGTGATCCGGCGTACCGCCGGGTGCACCGGGAAGCCCGGGGCCAGCAGGTCCGCCGCCCGGTCCTCGTACCGCACCCGGCCCTGTGCCACCAGCCGGGCCAGCAGCAGCCCCGCGTACGGCTTCGACGCCGAGCCCAGCTCGTACGCCATCAGCTCGCGGGGGACCGGGCCCGGCTCCGCGCTCCCGCCGGTGTGGACCGTGCGCACCCCGTCCCGGCTGACCGCGAGCACCAGGTCGGGCGCGTCGACGGCCCGCGCGGCCTCGGCCAGGAGGCGGGCGGTGGCGTCCCGGGAGCCGGGGGCGGTCACGCGGACCGCGGTCGCGTCCGTCATGCCGGGGCCGGGGCGGCGGAGAGGTCGGACAGGGCCCGGGACATCGCCAGCGCCGAGGCGAACGCGGCGACCAGCGTCGGGTGGTAGACCAGGTCGAACACCGCCTCCTCGTCCCCCTCCGGCATCCCGCCCACCACCGGCATCGCCCCGTCCGGCTCCTGCGCCTGCGCGAACCCGGCCCAGGCCGCCGGGTCCAGGGTCGGTTCCGGCAGACAGGCGTCGACCACCAGCAGCTCGCCCAGCAGGTCCCAGCGCTTCAGGTCCAGCCAGTCGTCCAGCCAGACCGGCAGCCAGAGCGCCAGGTACTCCGCGATGTCGGTGGGGAGCCCGGCCGGCTTCTCGCCCCAGTCGGTGAGGTGGAACACCGTGTGCGTGATGTCGTAGCCGATATGGCCCTCGACCGTCCACGGCTCGGGCCGACGCGCCAGCCAGGTGTGGGCCAGTGCCGCCGTCTCCGGAACGCTCGGCTCCGCCCCGAACCGCCGCTCGATGGCGCTGAGGCCGAGCCGCCGCACCGGCAGCACCTCCAGCGCCGCCCAGCTGGCCAGGCGGTGGTTGAGCCGGATCGCGGACTCCAGGTCCGGCTGCCGGTAGCCGAGCTCCCGGAACGGTACGTAGACCTCCAGCGGCACCGGCGAGAGCGGTTCGCGCCGCTGGCCCTCCAGCAGCCGTTCCCCGGAACCCAGCAGCTCGTGCCAGGCGTGGTCCAGCAGCTTGTGGGCGAGGGAGGACTGCTGGGATCCGGCCACCCCCTCGCGGAAGATGACCTTCCCGATCAGCGCCAGCTCGCCCAGCGGCTTGAACCGGTCCAGCATCCCCGCCTCCGGGGACGGGTCCGTCTCCAGCCGGAAGCCCTCGCGGTGTTCGTACAGCCAGCCCAGGGCCTTCGCCCCGACGTCGTGGATCTGCTGGATGCCGCTGCTCATGCGGTGCGCCTTTCCCGGCCGGGCGCGGACCCGTCCGTCTGTCCCGGCGACCGCAGCGACCTCAGGGACAGGGCCGCCGCGAAGGCCGTCACGAGCGTGGAGTGGTAGCAGTCGATGAAGGGGTACGGGTCGGGCGCGGGGTCCTGGACCGGTACGCCGGTCTCCGGGACGCAGCCGGTCGGATGCTGTACGTCGGCCAGCACCGGCCAGACCGCGTCCAGCAGCTCCACGGGCGCCGGGCCCGGCAGCGACGCGCCCACCGCCAGCAGCTCGCCGGTCAGGTCCCACTGGCCGCTCTCCAGACAGCCGTCCGCCCACGCGGGCAGCCAGGTCCGCAGATAGCCGTCGATCTTCTCCGGCACCCGGTCGGGCATCCGGCCCCAGTCCGTGAGGTGGAAGACGGTGTGGGTCAGCGCGTAGCCGGACGGGCCCTCGAACATCCACGGCTCGGAGAGCCCGCCCAGCCAGGTCCGCGACAGCACCCCGCCCGCGTCCGTGTGGGTCAGCACGCCCACCCGCCGCTCGGAGTTGACCAGCCCCAGCTGGCGGTTGGCGTGCTGCTCGGTGTGGGCCCAGGCGCGGGTCGCGGTGAGCGGGCGGGCCAGCGCCTCGAAGCCCTCGTGGCGCAGCCCGTACCCGGCGAAGGCGGCGTAGATCTCGTACGGGTACGCGGCGAACGGCTCGGCGCGCAGCAGCTCCAGGAGCAGCGCGCCCTCGTGCACCTGTTCCCAGGCGTACGTGACGAGGTCCCCGGCCAGCTCGTGCTCCGGGGTGCCGGGGGCGGTCGTGCGGCGGATCGTCGAGCCGAGCTGGGCCAGCTCGCCCAGCGGCTTCAGCGTGGCGTTGACCTGGGTGTGGGGTTCCAGGACGTCGTCGGGGAGCGCGAAGCGGGCGCGGTGCGCGTCGGTCCAGGCGAGGGCGGAGGCCAGGACGCCGGGGAGGACGGCGAGCGCGGCCCCGGAGGCCTCGGAAGCGTCGGAGGCCCTGGCGGCCCCGGCGGCCCTGGAAGCTTCGGCGGCCTCGGGGGCCCCGGCGGTCCTGGAAGCTTCGGAGGCCCCGGAGGCCCCGGAGGCCCCGGAGGCCCCGGAGGCCCCGGAGGCCCCGGCGGCCTCGGACGTGGAGGCGCGTTCCTGGGCCGCGCGGCCCGCACCCGGTCTCTCCCGCGGGTCCTCGGTCGCGGTCGTCGTCACCGGGCCCTCGCCTCGGCCATCAGCCGGGCGGCCCGTACGTGGAGCGTCACCCGGGGGTCGTGCCCGCCCATCTGCTCGACGAAGTCCAGGCCGCGTTCCAGGCCCAGGGTGGCCGGTTCGCCGCCGATCGCCGCGAGCCAGCGGCCCGCGCCCGCCGCCTGGAGCCAGTCGCGCCGCCGCACCGCGCGGACGAAGCCGCGCGACAGGTCGACGGCCCGGTTCGCCGCGGCCCGCCGCACCGCCGAGGGGGCGGCCGGGACGGCGAGCGGCGCGAGGACCGAGAGCTGGTGGGTGAACGCCTGCCAGGGGGCCTCCTCCAGCCAGGCGGCGTCCGGCTCCGCGTATGTGCCGGGGGCGGCGGCACCCGGTGCGGGCGGCGCCATCCGCTGGAGCGTGGAGATCATGTGCCAGTGGCTCCAGGCCGTGGCGGCCGGAGCGTCGGGCTTGGGCGGGAATTCCCGCACCGCCCGGTCGAGTACGGCGACGTCCCCCGGATGCGGATGACGTCCGTAAAGAACACTCGGCAGCAACAGGTCGGCCCCGATGACCCGTACCGCCGCGATTCCGGTCCGATTCTCCTCGTCGATTCCCGCCGCGCCGCACACCGTGGCGAGGTGGTCCCCGCTCCGAAGAGCGAGGACCACCTCTGTTGCCAGGTCATGCACGGCACCCGCCAGGGGCGACGAAGCATGTGTCTGGTCCATGTGCCGGCGACTAGCCCTTCTTCGGGCGCGGGGTCGGAGGCGAGAGCAGCAGGGCTCCGCCGCCTGCGAGGAGCGCCAGGTAGGCGCACTCGCGGGAGTCGCGGTACAGACCTTCGACCTCACCGGGGTTGAGAGCGGCGTCGAGGTCGAGCTCGATGTCGGTGGCAGTGGTGTCCGTGGTGAACATGGGTTGTTCCCCGTCCTGTGGGAAATGGGGTGGACGTAATGAGTGAAAAGGACGAATGGGGGCGTCGCAAATCGGGGGCGGCATCCGGGGAAAATCATGCATTCAATTGAATGGTGAATTCATGGGGTGCGGATGGGGTGTGGGAGGGGCGAAATCCCTGGTAATTCAAGGAAGGGGGCGGCGGCGGGCGGGGGTGGTGCGCGGGCGCGTTCACGACCGGCGCGCGGCGCGCTCGGGGGCGCTCGGTGGCCCGGCGGTCACGCGCTGTCCTGCCTCGCTCCTCTCCCGCGCCATGCGTCGGCAAAGGGCGGCCAAAGGAGGCCAAGAACGCATCAACAATGCCTTTGAGCTGGTGCGTCCATCCGGGTGCAGGTGTCCACTGGAAGGGACGGGCCACCTGTTCGAACCCCTCGGGCGGGCCGGCCGTCCCCGGAGTGTGTGACCGGCGGACAAGAGGAGCAGGCATGAGCGAGATCGCAGCGACCACTGTCCATGAGGCGTACGCCTTCGCCTGCATGAAGTGCGGGTACGGCTGGGAGCAGTCTTACGAGATAGAGCACCACGTCGACGTCCACGGCCATGCGTTCGTCGTCTACACGGCGGACGGTGAGCGGGTGCCGTCGCCGCTCTCCACGCCCACCTGTGCCAACTGCGGCGGACATGTGGTGCGCATCATGCGTGCGGGGCGGGTCGCGGGCGTTCAGGAGCTGCTGCGGAAGCAGCAGATGCCGCAGACCGCGGAGACCGGCGCGAAGGACCGTACGGTGTCGACGGCCGCCACCCCGGACCGGCACTGGCGGCTGTCCGACCTGCTGCACCCGTTCCAGCG
Source organism: Streptomyces sp. PTY087I2 (assembly GCF_001687325.1). Taxonomy (GTDB): domain Bacteria; phylum Actinomycetota; class Actinomycetes; order Streptomycetales; family Streptomycetaceae; genus Streptomyces. The sequence goes on from NZ_LZRD01000022.1 coordinate 122,199, forward strand.
CAGGTGACGTCTTCGGGCCTCGTGCCTGCGTCGTAGGGCCTCATGCCGACGTCGTACGGGGGCGGGGTCCTCGTACGATCGTCGGCATGAGCCGTACCGAAGCCCCGCCGCTGCCCGAGCCCCTGCGGGTTCCGGTCGCCGATTCCCACACCCACCTGGACATGCAGGACGCCACCGTCGAGGAGGCCCTCGCCCGGGCCGCCGCGGTGAACGTGACCACCGTCGTCCAGGTGGGCTGCGACGTGGCCGGCTCCCGCTGGGCCGCCGAGACCGCGGCCGCCCACCCCGCCGTCCACGCCTCGGTCGCCCTGCACCCCAACGAGGCCCCGCGCATCGTCCACGGTGATCCGGACGGCACGGCGCGGCAGGGGGCGCGGGAGCCCGGCGGCAGGGCGGCGCTGGACGAGGCGCTGGCCGAGATCGACGCGCTGGCCGCCCTGGACCACGTACGCGGGGTCGGCGAGACGGGCCTCGACTTCTTCCGTACGGGCCCCGAGGGCATCGCGGCCCAGGAGGAGTCCTTCCGGGCCCACATCGAGATCGCCAAGCGGCACGGCAAGGCCCTGGTCATCCACGACCGCGACGCGCACGCGGACGTGCTGCGGGTGCTGGCGGACGCGGGGGCGCCCGAGCGGACGGTGTTCCACTGCTACTCCGGCGACGCCGAGATGGCCCGGATCTGCGCGCGGGCCGGGTACTTCATGTCGTTCGCGGGCAACGTGACCTTCAAGAACGCCCAGCCGCTGCGGGACGCCCTCGCCGTCGCCCCGGCCGAGCTGGTCCTCGTCGAGACGGACGCCCCGTTCCTCACCCCGGCCCCGTACCGCGGGCGGCCCAACGCGCCCTACCTCATCCCCGTCACGCTCCGCGCGATGGCCGAGGTGAAGGGGCTGGAGGAGGACGCGCTCGCCGCCGCGGTCTACGACAACACGGCACGGGCGTTCGACTTCTGAGCCCGGTTCCGAACCCGGCCCTGAGCCCGGGTCCGAACCCTGATGCGCACGTTGCGTAGCTGTGTCGCTTTGGAGAGTGACCGGAGCTCCGCTATCGTCCCCGCGCACGACGGGGTGTCGGCGGGCGGATCTTCGGGAGCGGCGTGAACGGCGTGAACACTTCGCAGGACAGGCGCGTCGGCGCGTTCCACGAGCAGCTGACGCTGGGTGGCGACGGGGTCGGGGGCGGGGCGTGGCCGGCGGGACCCGTTGGGTACGTCCCACAGGCCGCCCCGTACGTTCCGCCCCGTACGTTCCGCCGGTCGCCCCGGTCGCCCCGGTCGCCCCGGTCGCCCCCGCCCACGCCCCGACCATGGTCGACACCCCGCTCGCCGACACCCCGCTCGTCGACACCGAGCCCGCCGGGCCGCCGGTTGCCGGACTGCCGTTCGCCGCCCCCGCGCCCGCCGGGCCGCCGCTCGCCGACACCCCGCTCACCGTGCCCCGCCAGGGCCCCACCCGTGCCGAGGCCCGGCGGGCCGCCAAGCGGCGGCGCGCCCTCGTCGCCGATCCCGAGAACCTGAAGCTGAGCCGGCTCGTCCCCCGGGCCCTGGTCGTCGCCTTCCTGGCCGGCGGCACCACCGCGTTCGTCGCCCACGACAAGGCCGTCCGGCTGGAGGTCGACGGCGCGCCCCGCACCCTGCACACCTTCGCCGACGACGTCACCGAGCTGCTGGAGCAGGAGGGCGTCACCCTCGGCGCGCACGACCGTGTCTCCCCGGACCCCGGCGCCGGCCTCGACCACGGCGACGAGGTCGTCGTCCGCTACGGGCGGCCCGTCACCCTCACCCTCGACGGCGTCCGCCACCGGGTCTGGACGACCGCCGACACCGTGGCCGGGGCGCTGCGCGAGTTCGGGATCCGGGCCGAGGGGGCGCACCTCTCCGCCGCCCGCTCCACCCGGATCGCCCGCACCGGCCTCACCCTCACCGTCCGCACCGAGCGCGCCGTGACCTTCATGGCCGACGGCCAGGAACGCACCCTGCGCACCAACGCCGCGACCGTCCACGAAGCCCTCGCCGAGGCGGGCATCACCCTGCACGGCCAGGACACCACCTCCGTCGCCCCGGCGAGCTTCCCCCGCGACGGCCAGACGATCTCCGTCATGCGGATCACCGACACCCGCGAGGTGCGCGAGGAGACGGTCCCGTACGCCGTCGAACGCAGCGAGGACCCCGCCCTGTTCCGGGGCACCGAGGTCGTCGAGCGGGCCGGGCGCAACGGCGTACGCCGGGTCACGTACGCGGTCCGGACCGTCAACGGCGTACGGCAGAAGCCGCGGCGGGCGGCCGAGGAACTGGTGCACCTGCCGGTGAGCCGCGTCGTGCGCACCGGCACCCGGCAGCGGCCCGAATCCGTCGCCGGGGCGGACGGGCTGAACTGGTCCGCGCTCGCCGCCTGCGAGTCCGGCGGGCGGCCCGACGCGGTCGACCCGAGCGGCACGTACGGCGGGCTGTACCAGTTCGACACGCAGACCTGGCAGTCCCTCGGCGGCAGCGGACGCCCCCAGGACGCGCCCGCCGCCGAGCAGACGTACCGGGCGAAGAAGCTGTACGTGCAGCGGGGGGCGAGTCCGTGGCCGCACTGCGGCCGTAGGCTTACCGGGTGAGCAGCACAGAGCCCGACGCCCTCCTGGGCCCCGCAGACATCCGCGACCTGGCAGCCAAGCTGGGCGTACGCCCGACCAAGCAGCGCGGTCAGAACTTCGTCATCGACGCCAACACCGTCCGCCGCATCGTGCGCACGGCCGAGGTCCGCCCGGACGACGTGGTCGTCGAGGTCGGCCCCGGGCTCGGCTCGCTGACCCTGGCGCTGCTGGAGGCGGCGGACCGGGTGGTCGCGGTCGAGATCGACGACACCCTCGCGGCCGCGCTGCCCGCCACGGTCCAGGCCCGGATGCCGGAGCGTGCCGACCGGTTCGCCCTCGTCCACTCCGACGCGATGCTGGTCACCGAGCTGCCGGGCCCCGCGCCGACCGCGCTCGTGGCGAACCTCCCGTACAACGTGGCCGTGCCCGTCCTGCTCACGATGCTGGAGCGGTTCCCGAGCATCGAGCGGACCCTCGTCATGGTCCAGTCCGAGGTCGCCGACCGCCTCGCGGCCCGGCCGGGAAACAAGGTCTACGGCGTGCCGTCGGTGAAGGCCAACTGGTACGCGGAGGTCAAGCGCGCCGGGGCGATCGGCCGCAATGTCTTCTGGCCCGCCCCGAACGTGGACTCCGGCCTGGTCTCGCTGGTCCGCCGCGCCGAACCGCTGGCCACGAAGGCGTCCCGCGCCGAGGTCTTCGCGGTCGTGGACGCGGCCTTCGCCCAGCGCCGCAAGACGCTGCGCGCCGCGCTGTCCGGCTGGGCGGGTTCCGCACCCGCCGCCGAGGCCGCGCTGGTCGCCGCCGGGATCTCGCCGCAGGCGCGCGGGGAGTCGCTGACGGTGGAGGAGTTCGCGGCGATCGCGGAGCACAAGCCGGAGGTGTCGGAATGAGTCGCGCACAAGCCGGAGACGGCCCGGTGAGCCCCGTGAGCCCGGTGAGCCCTGTGAGTTCTGTGAGCCCTGTGAGTTCTGTGCGTACGGGCGTCACCGTCCGGGTCCCCGCCAAGGTCAACGTGCAGCTGGCCGTGGGCGCCGCGCGCCCCGACGGCTTCCACGACCTGGCCAACGTCTTCCTCGCCGTCGGCCTGTACGACGAGGTCACCGCGACCCCCGCCGACGAGCTGCGCATCACCTGCTCGGGCCCGGACGCCGCGCAGGTCCCGCTGGACGCCACCAACCTCGCCGCCCGCGCCGCCGTGGCCCTGGCCGAGCGGTACGGCATTGACCCCGCCGTCCACCTCCACATCGCCAAGGACATCCCGGTCGCGGGCGGCATGGCGGGCGGCAGCGCCGACGGGGCGGCCGCCCTGGTCGCCTGCGACGCGCTGTGGGGGACGGGCGCGAGCCGCGACGAACTCCTCGCGATCTGCGCGGAGCTGGGCAGCGACGTGCCGTTCAGCCTGGTGGGCGGGGCCGCGCTCGGTACGGGACGCGGCGAGAAGCTGACCCCGATCGAGGTGGGCGGCACGTTCCACTGGGTCTTCGCGGTGGCGGACGGCGGCCTCTCGACGCCCGCCGTCTACGGCGAGTTCGACCGCCTCACGGCCGGCACCGAGGTCCCGGAACCGACCGCGTCGCCCGCCCTGCCGGCCGCCCTGCGCTCCGGCGACTCCGGCGCACTCGCGGGCGCGCTGAGCAACGACCTCCAGCCCGCCGCCCTCTCCCTGCGCCCGTCCCTCGCGGACACGCTGGCGGCGGGCACGGAAGCGGGGGCGCTGGCCGCGCTGGTCTCCGGTTCCGGTCCGACGACGGCGTTCCTGGTCCCGGACGAGGAGACGGCCGAGAAGGTGGCGGCCGCGCTGCTGACGTCGGGGACCTGCCGCAACGCGCGCGTGGCGGTGTCGCCGGCGCCGGGCGCGCACGTGATCTGAGCCTTCTGCCCGGCGTACTCACCCCGGATCTGAGTACGGTCGCGCTGCCGGGCCCCGCCCGCCTCGCGCGACCGTACGTCCATGGGATCAAGTGTTCGTGAACTGGCCGGGGCGACGCCCGCCACCCGGGACCGTTACGTCGACCTCCTCCGGGTCGCCTCGCTCGGCGCGGTCGTGCTCGGCCACTGGCTGATGGCCGCCGTCACCCCGGACGGGGTGGGCAACCTGCTCGCCGTCGTCCCGGCGCTCCAGCCGCTGACCTGGCTGCTCCAGGTCATGCCGGTGTTCTTCTTCGTCGGCGGCTTCTCGCACGCGCTGTCCTACCGCTCCCTGCTCCGCAAGCGCCCCGAGCCCGCTCCGGGGGCCGCCGCGGACTCCGTCTACTCCGCCTTCCTGCGCGCCCGCCTCCAGCGGCTGCTGCGCCCGACCATGGTCTTCGTCCTCGTCTGGGGTGCGGCGGCGCTGCTGGTCCAACTCCTCGGCGGGGGCGGCGGGCTGACCGGCGTGACCCTGCGCATGGTGACCCAGCCGCTGTGGTTCATCGGGATCTACCTGGCGATGGTCGCGTTCACGCCGCCGCTGCTGAGGCTGCACGAGCGGTACGGCTGGGGGGCGTTCGCGGGTCTTGCGGGCGCGGCGGTCACGGTCGACGTCCTGCGGTTCGCCGCCGGAGTCCCGTACGTCGAGTTCCTGAACTTCGCGTTCGTGTGGCTGGCGGTCCACCAGCTGGGCTTCCTGCGCGCCGACGGCCGCATCCACCTGCGCCGCGCCGCCCTGCTCGCCGGTGGCGGCCTGGTCACCGCCACGGCGCTGGTGGCGTTCGGCCCGTACCCGCTCTCGATGGTCGGAATGCCCGGCGAGAAGGTCAGCAACATGGCCCCGCCCACCCTCGCCCTGCTGGCCCACGGCCTCTGGCTCGTCGGCGCGGTCGAACTCCTCCGCGCCCCGGCCGCCCGCCTGCTGGAGCGCCCCCGCGTCTGGCGCACGGTGGTGGCGGCCAACGGGGTGGCGATGACCGCGTTCCTCTGGCACCTCACGGCGATGTTCGGCGTGTACGGTGCGCTGCTCGCCCTCGACGTCGACCTGCCCGAGCCCGCGTCGGCCGCCTGGTGGGCCCAGGTCCCGCTACGGCTCGCCCTCGCGGGAGCCCTGACCGCGGCCCTGGTCGCCGCCTTCCGCACCTTCGAACGCCCGGCGACGCCCGCGCCGGGAACGGCCCCCGTCCATGGCCACGGCCCGCTCGCGGCCGTCGGCGCGACGCTCTGCCTGCTCGGCGTCCTCGGCCTGTCCATGGTCGGCTTCAACGACCTGCTGGACGGCCGCACGGCCCTGCTGATCGCGATCCCGGTCAGCGCCCCGACCGCCGTCGCGATGACCCTGGGCGGCTGGCTGCTGGTGGAGCGGGCGGGGCGGAGGGGGCTGTAGGGGGCGGCGGGGATCAGCGGCCGTAGTGGTAGCGGCAGGCGGCGGTGCGGACCTCGTCGTCGACCACCTTGTAGATGAGCCGGTGTTCGTCGGTGATGCGCCGCGACCAGTACCCCTGGATGCCGTACTTCAGCGGTTCCGGCTTGCCCATCCCCTCGTTCCGGACTCCGGAGCTGGTACGCCGTTTCCTTGAGGGACTCGTACTCGTCGAGGGCCACGATCACCACCGGCTCGTGGCCCGCGCGGGTCACCACGACCTCCTCGCGGTCGTCCACGACGGAGCTCAGGGTCTCGGCGTACTTCGCGCGGCGAGCCGCCCGTGCGTCTCGCCGCCCGTCCCCGGCTTATCGGCCCCCGGCCTCCCCCTCACCAGCCCGTCATCACGCCGCCCAGGAGCAGCGGCGCGGCCAGCAGGGCGAGCAGTTTCACCAGGAACGTCCTGCCGTCCCGGTCCGTGTCCTCGTTGCCGCCCGCGCCCCCGCCCGTACGGCGGACGACGAACGCGGCGACGATGCCCAGCGGGAACAGCATCGGCACCGACTCCAGGAGCGGCGGACGGGTCCCGCCCGCCCAGCCCGCGGCCCAGGACCCGGCGAGGCCCGCCAGTACGGCGAAGAACACCTGGCCCGTGGCGAACCACCGGGTCTCCAGTGCGTCGACCAGCTCACCGAAGCGGGTGCCGGCGATACGGGCCCGGGCGGCGCTGACGAGGAAGGCGGCCAGGACGGCCACTCCGCCCACAAGGAAGGTCCAGCGCAGCGCGGTCGCGACGACGGTCATCGGCAAAAAACCCCTCTCCCCATTCCCCGGCTACCAGCAGTTCTTGACGACGCCGTCGATGCCGAGGATCTCGGCGGCGATGCGGTCAGGCCCGCGACGGCGACGGCCGTACGGCGGAGGGAGGTGCGGCTGAGTATCGAGACAGACACGTGAGGTGTTTCCTTCCGCAGACCGCGCAGCACCTCGATGCCGTCCGTGCCGGGCATGTGCAGATCCACCAGCGCCACGTCCGGCCGGTGCCGGTGTGCCGGCTCCAGCGCCTCCCCGGGGCCGCGGACCGCCGGCACCCGGATGTCGTCGGCCGACTCCAGGATCCGCCTCAGGCCGTCGCGTACCAGCGCGTCGTCGTCCACCACCAGAACGGTCACCGGGACCGAACCCATGGATTTCCCCCGTCGATCGGCAAAAGCACCCGCACGAGGCTATCCCGGCATCCGCTCCCTCCCGGACCGGCCCTGATCGGCAGGACGCCTTTGGGCCGCCCGACCGGGCCCCCTCCGCCGCGCCGTACCCTGGGAAGGTCGATCGATCCCCCGGACAGGAGTGAAATGGCCGTCAATCTGGTCAATGTCGAGCAGGTCAGCAAGGTGTACGGCACCCGTGCCCTGCTCGACGGTGTGTCCCTCGGGGTGTCCGAGGGCGACCGGATCGGTGTCGTGGGCCGCAACGGCGACGGCAAGACCACCCTCATCCGGATGCTCGCCAAGCTGGAGGAGGCGGACACCGGCCGCGTCACCCACAACGGCGGGCTGCGCCTCGGCGTCCTCACCCAGCACGACTCCCTCGACCCGAAGGCGACCATCCGCCACGAGGTCATCGGCGATCTGGCCGACCACGAGTGGGCGGGCAGCGCCAAGATCCGTGACGTGCTCACCGGGCTCTTCGGCGGTCTGGCCCTCCCCGGCTTCGAGCACGGGCTCGACACCGTCATCGCCCCGCTCTCCGGCGGTGAGCGCCGCCGGATCGCGCTGGCGAAGCTGCTCATCGAGGAGCAGGACCTGATCGTCCTCGACGAGCCCACCAACCACCTCGACGTCGAGGGCATCTCCTGGCTCGCCGGACATCTGCGCGCCCGCCGCTCCGCCCTCGTCTGCGTCACCCACGACCGGTGGTTCCTCGACCAGGTCTGCACCCGCATGTGGGACGTCCAGCGCGGCGTCGTCCACGAGTACGAGGGCGGCTACAGCGACTACGTGTTCGCCCGCGCCGAGCGCGAACGCATCGCGGCCACCGAGGAGGCCAAGCGGCAGAACCTGATGCGCAAGGAGCTGGCCTGGCTGCGCCGCGGCGCCCCCGCCCGTACCTCCAAGCCGCGCTACCGCATCGAGGCCGCCAACGAACTCATCGCCGACGTGCCGCCGCCGCGCGACACCAGCGAGCTGATGAAGTTCGCCAACGCCCGCCTCGGCAAGACCGTCTTCGACCTGGAGGACGTGACCGTCCAGGCCGGGCCCAAGACCCTCCTCACCCACCTCACCTGGCAGCTCGGCCCCGGCGACCGCATCGGCCTCGTCGGCGTCAACGGCGCGGGCAAGACCTCCCTGCTGCGCGCCCTCGCCGAGGCCGCCCGCACCCAGGGCGAGGAGCAGCCCGCCGCCGGGAAGATCGTCGTCGGCAAGACCGTCAAGCTCGCCTACCTCTCCCAGGAGGTCCACGAGCTGAACCCGAACCTCCGCGTCCTGGAGGCCGTCCAGCAGGTCCGCGACCGGGTCGACCTCGGCAAGGGCCGTGAGATGACCGCCGGTCAGCTCTGTGAGCAGTTCGGCTTCACCAAGGAGAAGCAGTGGACGCCCGTCGGCGACCTCTCCGGCGGTGAGCGCCGCCGGCTCCAGATCCTGCGGCTGCTGATGGACGAGCCCAACGTCCTCTTCCTCGACGAGCCCACCAACGACCTCGACATCGAGACCCTGACCCAGCTGGAGGACCTCCTCGACGGCTGGCCCGGATCGATGATCGTGATCTCCCACGACCGGTTCTTCATCGAGCGGACCACGGACAAGGTCATGGCGCTCCTCGGCGACCGGGCCCTGCGGATGCTGCCGCGCGGGATCGACGAGTACCTGGAGCGCCGGCAGAAGCTGGAGGAGGCGGCGACCCCCTCCGCCGCTGCCGCGCCCCGCTCGTCCTCAGCCCCCGCCGCCGCCCCGGCGGTCTCCGCGCAGGCGTCCCGCGCCGCGAAGAAGGAGCTCCAGAAGGTCGAGCGGCAGCTCGACAAGCTCTCCACCCGCGAGACCACGCTGCACCAGCAGATCGCGGACAACGCCACCGACTTCGAGAAGGTCGCCAAGCTCGACGCCGAACTGCGCGAACTCGTCACCGAGCGGGACGAGTTGGAAATGCGCTGGCTGGAACTGGCCGAGGACGCCTGACCGGGCAGGTGGGGCCGGTGTGACGGGTGGTAGAACGGGACGGCAGTGACCGTACGTTCGAGGGGGACCACACCGATGTCGCAGCCGCCGCCGCAGGAGGGCTTCGGTGCTCCGTACGAACCGCGGCCTGGTGTGTACGGGGACCCGGGGCAGCCCCAGCCTGGCCCGTACGGTCAGCCGCCCCAGCCCGCGTACGGCTCTCCGCCGCAGCCGCCCACCGTGCCCTACGGCCGACCGCAGCCCCAGCCCCAGCCTCCGAACCGGCCTTCCGGTGGGCGCTCCCGGGGGCGGGTCGTAGGGCTCGTCGCCGCCGTGCTCGCCGGGGTCCTCGTGATCGGTGCGGGCGTCTGGCTCGGGGTCCGTGGCGATGACGGCTCCGACGACAAGAAGCCCGTCGCGAAGGAGAGCACCGCCCCGAAGCAGCCCGGCGCCGAGTCGAACCGGAAGAAGACGCCCGCCGCCGAGGCCGCGGAGATCAACAAGGGGCGCAAGGAAGGCGAGGCGAAGGTCCGCTGGATCCAGAAGAACGGCGTGGACCTGCCGGGGCGTGGTGCGTCCGCCCTCGGCCCCTGGGTCACCGGCGGCATCGTGGCCAAGGCCATGTACCGCACGGTGTCCGGCTATTCCCTGGAGGACGGATCGCAGAAGTGGAGCCTGCCCCTGCCTGCCGACGTCTGCGCGGCACCCACCCAGCCGACCGTGGACGGGAAGCTCGTGATCGGGCTCATGTCCGCCACCTCGAAGGAGGAGGCGGCCTGCGAGAAGCTCCAGATGATCGACCTGGCCACCGGTGAGGCGGGCTGGTCCAAAACCTTCCCGCAGGCGCCGACGCAGGACGGGCTCAGGAACATCGTCATGGCGATCAGCGGTGACGTCCTGACGATCGGGAGGATCGGCCGTTCGGACGCCTATCGGGTCAGCGACGGCAAGCACCTGTGGGGCAAAGTGGCCGGCCCCTGTTATTCGTACGCCATGACGGGTGGTGCCGCCATGTTCGCCGCTGTCGCCTGTGGCAAGCAGCCGATCGACGAGGCCGACAGCGAAGTGCGGCGCATCGACCCCGTCACCGGCAAGACCGTGTGGACGTACAAGCCCAAGGAGGGCTGGATGGTCGGCCAGTTCTACTCCGTCGACCCTCTGGTGCTCCTCTTGCAGAATGTGAGGGACCCGAAAGACGATATGGAGATTGTGGTCCTGAACACCGACGGGACTTTCCGCTCCCAGCTCGTCGTCGACGAGGAAAAACTCGGGGTTCAGTGCACCCTCACACAGCGGAACCTGGGTGCGAACTTCGACACCTGCATCGGCTTGGCCGCCGATGCCGACACGCTCTACCTCGCATCGAGGTACACCGTCGAGGACGGGTCGTGGGCCAGCGAGGTGCTCGCCTTCGACATGAGTACCGGCAAGGAGAAGTGGAAGGTTCGGGCTCCCACCGAGCAGACCCTGACGCCGTTGCGGGTCGAGGGCGGCAGGGCGCTGATATACCTGAGCCCGCCCAGGTCGAAGGCCAAGGGCGTCGGCGGAGGCATCGTGGCGCTCGGCCCGCAGGGCGGCGCACTGGAACCGGTCCTTCGGCACCCGGCGTCGGCCGCGGCGACCGAGCGCACCCTCGTCGGTTCGCTCGTCCTCTATGCCGACGGACGTTCTCTCCTGATGCGGCCCCACGTCTCCGGGGACACCGACGAGGAGGAGATGGAGATGCGCACGATGATCGCCTTCGGTGACTGAACCCTCACCTCCGGCCAAGGCGTAACGAGGGCATCACGACGCGGTTCTCCCTTGGGAACAGCGGTTGGCCCGAATCGGTGTCCGACGCCCGGTGGGTGGTACAAAGAAGCCCCGCCGACTGTCGTAACACTGCGGAAGCCATGCCCGATTCGCTCCTTTCCGAGGGGGATTCAGCCCCTTCGGGAATGCGGGGGAGACCGGATCGCGCACCGGGCCGCACGAAGGGGGACGTGCTGATATGAGCCAGCCGCCCAGCCAGCAACCGCCGCAGGGAGGCTTCGGGGCTCCGCAGGAGCCGCCGAACGGAGCTCCTCAGCCGCCACAGGGCCAGCCGCAGGCGCCACAGGACCAGCCGAATCTGGCCAAGCCGCCGCAGACGCCGCCGCCCGCGCCCCCGGCCGGCCCGCCGCAGACGCCCCCGCCGGGCGCCCCGGCGTACGGCTACCCCCAGCAGCCCCCGGGCCAGCCCGGCTACGGCTATCCGCAGCAGCCCGGCCAGGCCCCGGGGCCGTACGGCCAGCAGGCCCCCGGCCAGTACGGGCAGCAGGCGCCCGGGCCGTACGGTCAGCAGCCCGGGCCCTACGGTCAGCAGGCCCCGGGGCCGTACGGTCAGCAGGCTCCCGGTCCGTACGGTCAGCAGCCCCAGACCGGTTACGGCTACCCGCAGCAGCAGTACCCCGGCGCCCCCGCCCCCGGCGGATCCGGATCCGGTGGCGGGTTCCTCAAGGGGAAGACCGGCATCGTGGTCGCGGCGGCGCTCGCCGTGGTCCTGGCGGCCGGGGCGGGCACCTGGTTCCTCGTGAGCGACAGCGGTGACGAGGACCCGAAGAAGCCCGTCGCCACCGGCAGCAACGACCCCAAGGCCCCCAGCGAGTCCCCGACCGTCGACGAGGGCGACGGCAGCGGCGACGGGCGTGACGCCGGCGACGACCTCAACGCCGGGCGCAAGCCGGGCGAGGCCAAGGTCGCCTGGCTCCAGAAGAACGACGTCGACCTGCCGCGCAACGGCGCGTCCGTCCAGGGCCCCTGGTTCGCCGGCGACGTCGTCGCCAAGGCCATGTACCGGAGCGTGTCCGGATACTCCGTCGCCGACGGCAAGCAGAAGTGGAAGCTCGATCTCCCCGCCGACGTGTGCGCCGCGCCCAACACCCCGACCCCCGACGGCAAGCTCGTCATCGGGGTGAAGAACGGCACCACGGACCGCGCCAACTGCTCCGTCCTCCAGATGGTCGACCTCAACACCGGCAAGGCCGGCTGGAAGAAGGAGATCAAGAAGAACGGGACCTGGGACTTCCTGTCCGACATCGGCCTGGCGATCAGCGGGGACACCGTCGCCGTCGGGCGTACCGGCAACTCCAACGCCTACCGGGTCAGCGACGGCAAGGAGCTGTTCGGCAACCCCGAGGGCAACTGCAAGCCCTTCGCCTTCTCCGGGGGCGACAAGCTGATCGCCGCCGCCAGCTGCCGCACCGACGACGTCAAGAACCCGCAGCACCAGGTCCAGGAGCTGAACCCGGCCACCGGCAAGCCCCGCTGGACGTACGAGCCGCCGCGCGGCTGGGAAGTCACCCGGGTCTACTCCTCCACCCCGCTCGTCGTCCGGCTGGAGCACCGGGAGAAGAAGCAGTACACCATCGTCGCGATCACCGAGAGCGGCAAGCTCCGCTCCCAGCTGATGCCCGCCAAGGGTGACAAGCTCACCGCCGACTGCGGCAACAGCTTCGCGATCTTCGGCCAGAAGCTCGAAGGGTGCAGCGGTGTCGCCGCCGACGCCAACACCTTCTACATCGCGACCGAGGACGACACCAGCGGGACCGCCCGGACGAACAAGGTCGTCGCCTTCAACCTGAACACCGGCAAGCCCAAGTGGGAGGCGCCCGCCCCGGCCGAGCGCGTCCTGAAGCCGCTGGGCATGGAGGGCGGCAACGTCCTGCTCTACATGCGGCCGAAGTACGACACCGCAGGCGCCATCGTGACGCTCCCGCCGACCGGCGGCACCCCCAAGACGCTGCTCCAGCACCCGGCGGGGGCCGGCCGGATCGAGAACGGCTTCTTCTCGTCCAAGGTCCTCTACAAGGACGGCCGTTCCTTCATCTTCAGCCAGCGCGTGAGCGCGAGCAACGACAAGGAAGAGCTGGAGCAGACGACGATGCTGGTGTTCGAGAAGTGACGGTCCGCCGGACCCCCTCCGGCCCCGGCACCCGAACGCCGTCGGCCGCTTCCTGCCCCACGCGCCCCCACACCCACTCGTCCCCCGAGGTACGCACGCCATGACCCAGCCGCCCCAGCCGCCGCAGCAGCCGCCCAACCCCGACGAGCAGCCGTCGAACACGCCGCCCGGAACGCCGAACACGCCCCCGGCGCCGCCCGCCGGTCCGCCCTCGGGCGGGTTCGGCGCGCCGCAGGACCCGCCGGCCGGTGGCTTCGGCCAGCCGACCCTGCCGCCCGCGGACCCCTTCGGCAAGCAGCCGCAGCAGCCCCAGCAGCCCCCCGCCGCCCCGCCGCAGCCGCCCACCGTGCCGCAGGACGCGCCCGCCGGGGGCTACGGCACCCCGCCGCCCCCCGCACAGGGCGGCTACCCCACCCCGCCCGCGCCGCAGCCCAACGGATACGGCTACCCGCAGGCCCCGCAGCCGGGGTACGGCTACCCGCAGGGGCCCGCCGGCCAGCCCGGCCAGCATGGTCAGCCCGGGATGCCGCAGCAGGCGTACGGCTACCCGACCCAGCCCATGCACCCGCAGTACGGGGCCCCGCAGCCGGGCGGCGACGGCAGCGGCGGCAAGAAGTTCTCCACCCAGATGCAGATCATCGTCGCCGCGGCCGTCGCCGTGGTGCTGATCATCGGCGCCGGGATCGTCTACTCCGCCACCAGCGGTGACGACAAGGGCGGCAAGAACGAGGCCTCCTCGTCCGGTTCCACCGGCGGCGAGGGCAAGGGCGGCAAGGACAGCGGCCTGGCCGGCGGCAGCGAGAAGGCGCCCGCCAACACGAAGTCCAAGGTCGCCTTCCAGGTGCCGCAGCCGGTCGTCAAGGACATCGTGCAGGTCGAGGGATCCTGGCTCACCGACAAGGCGTACGTGAAGACCGGCATCGACGAGATCAACGGCTACGACCGCGACAAGGGCACCAAGCTCTGGTCCTTCCCGCTGGCCGGCGAGATCTGCACCACGTCCCGCCACGTGAGCAAGGACTACAAGACGCCCATCGTCTTCAAGGAGTCGAAGCCGACCAAGGAGAAGAAGTACCCGGCGTGCAACCAGGTCGGCGTGATCGACCTGGCCGCCGGGAAGCTCCTGTGGAGCAAGAGCGTCACCTCCGCCACCGGCGGTGACCGGCCGGTCAACTTCGACGAGGTCACGCTCAGCGGGACCACCGTCGCGGCGGGCGGCACCTCGGGCGGCGCGGCCTTCAAGCTGGACACCGGCGCCGAACTCTGGAAGCCGAAGACCGGCGCGGACGGCTGCTACGACCGTGGCTACGCGGGCGGCGAGGCCCTCGCCGTGGTCCGCAAGTGCGGTACGTACGACAGCCCGCAGCTCACCGTGCAGGCGCTGAACCCGACGACCGGCGCCCCGCTGTCCTCGTTCCAGATGCCCGCGGGCGTCGAGTACGCGCACATCGTCTCCACCAAGCCGCTGGTGGTCGCGGCCGACGTCGGTGACACCGCCGGCGACGGCAGCGGCATCTCCGACTTCTTCTCGATCGACGCGGCGACCGGTAAGCTGAAGGTCCGTATCCCCGCCGACGCGGAGAAGTACGCGGGCGACTGCGACTCCACCGACGTCGAGAAGTGCCAGAAGATGGCCGTCGGCAACAATCGGCTGTACCTGCCGACCGAGCGCCACGACGGAACCAGCGAGTACGGCGACACGAACGAGATCGTCGCCTTCGACCTGGACACCGGCAAGCTCCTCGGCGGCCGGGCGGACGCGGGCGACCGCTACACCCTGACCCCGCTCCGGATGGACGGCACCAGCATCATCGCCTACAAGGAGGCCCCCTACGACAAGGGCGGCCAGGTCGTCTCCATCGACGGCGAGACCTTCAAGCAGACCACGCTGATGGAGAACCCGGACGACGAGGCCGTCCGCAAGGCGGAGAAGCGCTTCAGCATCGGCTCGGCCGAACTCCACTACTCCGAGGGGCAGCTCTTCATGGCCGCCCGGTCGGTCCACAAGCCGAGCACCGTCACCCCCGACGAGAAGGTCTACCTCGTCGTCGCCTACCGCACCGACTGATCACCCCGCCCCTGCCGGGCGACCACAGGCCCCGCCGGCCGATCTCCCGACCGGCGGGGCCGATCGTTTTCCGCCCCGCTTGCGCGCGACGTGATCACCGACTACCGGTCAACGAGCCCCGAATGGCGCAGAATTCGGCAATCCCGGGGGCTTCTGCCGTGTATGCGCCGCGCCGCGTCGGGCGAGCGTGTACCTTGCCGGGGCAGGAGTCCGGGGGGCCGGGCGTACAGGGCTTTGGGGGCTGAGGACCGATGGGCGTGCGGCTCATGGTGGTCGATGATCACCGTCTGCTCGCCGAGGCACTCGCCTCGGCGCTGAAACTCCGCGGGCACCGGGTGCTCGCGGCGGCCGCGCCGACCTCCGGCGCTGCGGAACTGGTCGTCAGCAGGGCCCCGGAGGTCTGTCTGTTCGGTACGGCCTCGCCCGCCGCCCCCGGCGTCTTCGACCCGATCACGCGCATCGGCCAGGAGCGCCCGCAGGTGGCGGTGGTGGTCCTCGGGCCGGTGCCCAGCCCGCGCGGGATCGCCGCGGCGTTCGCCGCCGGGGCCGCCGGGTACGTCCGGCACGACGAGCGCATCGAGGGCGTCGAGCGGGCCATGCTGAAGGCGCGGGCGGGGGAGAGCGCCATCGCCCCGCAGCTGCTGCGGGGGGCCTTCGCCGAGCTGCTCAACCCGGCGGCCCAGCCCGACGACGAGGGGCGGCGGCTGCTGCGGATGCTCACCCCGCGCGAGGCCGAGGTGCTGGTACGGGTCGCCGAGGGCGAGGGAACCCGGCTGATCGCGGCCGGCATGGACATCGCCCCGAGCACCGCCCGCACCCACGTCCAGCGGGTCCTGATGAAGCTCGGGGTCGGCTCCCGGCTGGAGGCCGCCGCCCTCGCCGCCCGCACCGGACTGCTGGAACGCGCCGCGGCGAACGGCGGCCCGCGGCAGGGCCCGTACGCCCCGGACGGCACGCAACAATCGCAACAGACGCAGCAGGGGCCGTACGTTCCCGGTCAGCGCGGGTGACGTACGGCCCCCGAGGGCCTTGAGGCCTGTCAGCCCGCGTCGGACCCCGGCTCCCGCTCCGGCTCCGCTTCCGGGGCCGCCGGGGCCTCGGCCGGGCGCAGCTTCATCCAGACCAGGAAGAACAGGCCGAGCGCCAGCATGGCGAGGCCCGTCCACAGGTTGATGTGGACACCCTCGGCCTTCTTCAGGTCGGCGTCGGACGGGCTGAGTCCGGCGATGGTGACGATCACTCCGTAGACCACGAACAGGCCGCCGATGATCCGCCGGATGTCGAAGAGACGGGCCGCGGTCGCGGACTTGCGCTCCAGCTCGGAGACTTCCTTGTGCAGGTCGGACATGGTGAGTGCCTCCGATCAGAACGAGTAGGGGATGTAGCACGCGGCGGCGAGCACGATCGCGCCCCAGCCGAGCAGCGCCGGCTTGCGGTACCAGGCCTTGTCGGCCTCCTCCAGCTCCTCGTCGGGGCTCGGCGACTCGGTCCCGTACACCAGACCGGCCAGCTCCGCCTCGGGCTTCGGCGCGGTGAAGAGGGTGACGACGACCATGACGACGGCTCCGGCGACGAAGCCGACGATCGCGGAGACGAAGTTGGCGCCCTGGTCGGACGGGATGTCGATGACCCCGCCCTTGTAGATCCAGAAGTAGTTGACCATCGCGGCGGCGGTACCGGCCACCAGGCCCCAGACACCGGACTTCATGGAAGCGCGCTTCCAGAACATTCCGATAATAAATACGACAAACATGGGCACATTGAAGAACGAGAACAGCGTCTGCAAGTAGCTCATGATGTTCGAGAAGCTCGCGGCGATGAAGGCCGTGCCGATCGAGGCCAGCACGCCGATCGCCGTGATCAGCCGCCCGAACCTCAGGTAGTACGTGTCCGGCTTGTCCTTCACCACGTACCGCTGCCAGATGTCGGTCGTGAACACCGTGTTGAACGAGGACACGTTGGCCGCCATGCCCGCCATGAACGCGGCGAGCAGACCGGTCACGGCGATGCCGAGGACGCCGTTGGGCAGCAGCTCCTGCATCAGCAGGGGAATCGCGTCGTTGTAGGTCAGGTCGGAGCCCGGGGTGCCGATCTTGGGCACGATCACGGCGGCGACCAGGCCCGGGATCATCACCGCGAAGACGATGAAGATCTTCGGGAAGGCGGCGATCAGCGGGGTGCGCTTGGCGGCGGAGAGGTTCTTCGCGGACAGGGCGCGCTGCACCTCGGCGAAGTTCGTCGTCCAGTAGCCGAAGGACAGCACGAAGCCGAGGCCGAGGATGATCGTCAGCCAGTTGGCGCCCAGCGGGTTGGCGTCACCGATGCCGGTGCCGCCCCAGGCGGTCATGAAGTCCCCGCCGTGCTGCTTCGTCAGCGAGTCGCTCATGGCGTCCCAGCCGCCGACCCGCTTCAGGCCGAGGACGGTGAGGGGGATCAGCGCGGCGAGGATGACGAAGAACTGGAGCACCTCGTTGTAGATCGCCGAGGAGAGCCCGCCGATCGTGATGTAGACCAGCACGAACAGGCCCGCGACGACGATCGCGACCCACTGCGGCCAGCCGAGGAGCGCCTCCACGACGATCGACAGGGCGTAGAGGTTGACGCCCGCGATGAGGATCGCCGCGAAGGCGAAGAGTATGGAGCTCAGCAGGTGGGCGGATGTGTCGAACCGCTGGAGCAGGAACTCCGGTACGGAACGGACCTTGGAGCGGTAGTAGAACGGCATCATCACCAGGCCGAGGAAGACCATGGCGGGGATCGCGCCGATCCAGTACCAGTGCACCACCGCGACGCCGTACTGCGCGCCGGTGGCCGCCATACCGAGGATCTCGGTGGCGCCGAGGTTCGCCGCGACGAAGGCGAGCCCGGTCACCCAGGCGGGCAGGGACCGTCCGGAGAGGAAGAAGTCGAGGCTCGTCTTCACGCTCGCACGGGCCATGAAGCCGATGCCGAGTACGACGGCGAAGTAGATCGCCAGGATGGCGTAGTCGAGCCCGTTCGTGGGGAGCCGAAGCCCTTCGGCCAGTGTCTGCATGGGGGGTACTCGCTTCGTATCGCGAACTTAACCCGACGGAACTTACGCCGTCATGTTCGAGAAATGAACAGCCTCGTTGGGGTTCTTTGTTCGATCGTGATCGAGTGCGGGTGAATGTCCGGGTATGTAGCCCCCAGACTCCCGGGATCCCAGGCATTGACGGAGGTGTGCGCTTGTGATTTGTTATGTGCGATTATGTTGGAGGGATCGGGTGGAGGACCCTGGTGAAGAAGACGGTGACGACCCTCGCCGACGGGCGTGAGCTGATCTACTACGACGCCGCGGAGGACACCGTCCGCGACGCCGTCGACCGGCGCCCCCTGGACCCCGTCTCGACCTCGTCCGAGATCCGCCACGACCCGCTGCTCGGCGACGCGGTCGCCATCGCCTCGCACCGCCAGGCCCGCACCTATCACCCGCCGGCCGACGCCTGCCCGCTCTGCCCCACCCGGGACGGCCGGCACAGCGAGATCCCCGACGACCACTACGACGTCGCGGTCTTCGAGAACCGCTTCCCCTCGCTCGCCGGTGACTCCGGCCGCTGCGAGGTCGTCTGCTTCACCTCCGACCACGACGCGTCCTTCGCCGACCTCACCGAGGAACAGGCCGCGCTCGTCCTCGCCGCCTGGACCGACCGCACCGCCGCCCTCGCCGCCCTCGACCAGGTCACCCAGGTCTTCTGCTTCGAGAACCGGGGCGCCGAGATCGGCGTCACCCTCGGCCATCCGCACGGCCAGATCTACGGCTACCCCTTCGTCACCCCGCGCACCGAGCTGATGCTCCGCTCGGCCGCCCGCCACCGCGAGGAGACCGGGGGCAACCTCTTCGACGACGTGGTCGCCCGCGAGGAGAAGGACGGCTCACGCGTCGTCCTCGCCACCGACCACTGGATCGCCTTCGTCCCGTACGCGGCGCACTGGCCCTACGAGGTCCACCTCCACCCCCGCCGCCGCGTCCCCGACCTGCGGGGGCTGGACGAGGGCGCGCGGACAGAGTTCCCACAGGTCTATCTGGAACTCTTGAGGCGCTTCGACCGGATCTTCGGACCCGGCGAGCCGCCGACCCCGTACATCTCCGCCTGGCACCAGGCGCCGTTCGGGGTCGACGGCCGCGAGGACTTCGCCCTGCACCTGGAGCTTTTCACCATTCGCCGGACCTCCGGCAAGCTGAAGTTCCTCGCGGGGTCCGAGTCCGGCATGAGCGTGTTCATCAACGACGTGCCGCCGGAGGCCGCGGCCGAGCGACTGCGAGAGGTAGCGAGCGAATGAGCGAGCCGAAGAAGTACCTGGTCACCGGCGGCGCCGGATACGTCGGCAGCGTCGTCGCCCAGCATCTGCTGGAGGCCGGGCACACCGTGACCGTCCTCGACGACCTGTCCACCGGCTTCCGCGAGGGCGTCCCGGCCGGGGCCGCGTTCATCGAGGGCCGCATCCAGGACGCCGCCCGCCATCTGGACCCCTCCTACGACGGCGTCCTGCACTTCGCCGCCTTCTCCCAGGTCGGCGAGTCCGTCGTGAACCCCGAGAAGTACTGGGTCAACAACGTCGGCGGCACCACCGCCCTGCTCGCCGCCATGCGGGAACACGGCGTCCGCACCCTGGTCTTCTCCTCCACCGCCGCCACCTACGGCGAACCGGTCTCCAGCCCCATCACCGAGACCGACCCCACCGCCCCCACCAGCCCCTACGGCGCGTCCAAGCTCGCCGTCGACCACATGATCAGCGGCGAGGCCACCGCCCACGGACTGGCCGCCGTCTCGCTGCGCTACTTCAACGTGGCCGGGGCATACGGCAGGTGCGGCGAGCGCCACGACCCCGAGTCCCACCTCATCCCGCTCGTCCTCCAAGTCGCCCTCGGCAGGCGCGAGTCGATCAGCGTCTACGGCGACGACTACCCCACCCCCGACGGCACCTGCGTCCGCGACTACATCCACGTCGCCGACCTCGCCGAGGCCCATCTGCTGGCCCTCACCGCCGCCGCCCCGGGCGAGCACCTGATCTGCAACCTCGGCAACGGCAACGGCTTCTCGGTCCGCGAGGTCATCGAGACCGTCCGCAAGGTCACCGGCCACCCGGTCCCCGAGACCGCCGCCCCCCGCCGCGGCGGCGAC
Source organism: Streptomyces sp. PTY087I2 (assembly GCF_001687325.1). GTDB lineage: Bacteria > Actinomycetota > Actinomycetes > Streptomycetales > Streptomycetaceae > Streptomyces. The sequence goes on from NZ_LZRD01000022.1 coordinate 142,336, forward strand.
CCGGCCGTCCTCGTCGCCTCCGCCGCCACCGCCATCGAGCGCCTCGGCTGGCAGCCGTCCCGCGCCGATCTGGCCGGAATCATCGCCGACGCCTGGCAGTTCGCCCGCCGAGAGGACACGACCGCCCCATGACCGGAACCACCGCGCTGCCGGAACCCGCCGCCACCTTCGCCGAGCTGTACGGAAGCGAGCCCGAGGGCATCTGGGCCGCGCCCGGACGAGTGAACCTGATCGGCGAGTACACCGACTTCAACGACGGCTTCGTCATGCCGCTCGCCCTCCCGCACACCGCCGTCGCCGCCGTCTCCCGCCGCGACGACGGCGTCCTGCGGCTGTACTCCACCGACGTCCCCGGCGGCGTCGTCTCGCTCCGCGTCGACGAACTCGCCCCGCACTCCGGCCACGGCTGGGCCGCCTACCCCGCCGGGGTCCTCTGGGCGCTGCGCGAAGCCGGGCACCCGGTCACCGGGGCGGACATCTCCCTGACCTCCACCGTGCCCACCGGCGCCGGGCTCTCCTCGTCCGCCGCCCTCGAAGTCGTCACCGCGCTCGCCCTGAACGACCTCTTCGCACTCGGCCTGAGCGCCGCCGAACTCGCCGTCGTCGGCCGCCGTGCCGAGAACGACTTCGTCGGCGTGCCCTGCGGGATCATGGACCAGATGGCCTCGGCCTGCTGCACCGAGGGCCACGCCCTCCACCTGGACACCCGCGACCTCTCGCTGCGCCAGGTCCCCTTCGACCTGGCCGCCCAGGGCCTGACGCTCCTGGTCGTCGACACCCGGGTCAAGCACGCGCTCGGCGACGGGGCGTACGCGGAGCGCCGGGCCGGCTGCGAGGAGGGCGCCCGGCTGCTCGGCATACCGATGCTGCGCGATCTGCCGTACGACAACCTCGCCTCGGCGCTCACCACGCTCGCCGACGCCGGGGCGGACGCGTCCGTCATCCGTTACGTACGCCATGTCGTCAGCGACAACCGCCGGGTCGAGCAGGTCATTTCCCTGCTCGACGCGGGCGACGTCCGCGCGGCGGGTCCCGTCCTGAACGAGGGCCATGTCTCGCTCCGCGACGATCTGCGGGTCTCCTGCCCCGAGTTGGACCTCGTGGTCGAGACGGCGAACGCGGCCGGGGCGCTGGGGGCGCGGATGACCGGGGGCGGCTTCGGCGGCTCGGCGGTCGTCCTGGTGGAGGAGGCGGCGGCCGGAACGGTGGCCAAGGCGGTCGGCGAGGCGTTCGCGGCGGCCGGACACGCGGCCCCGGGGATCTTCGACGCCGTCCCGTCCGCGGGGGCGCGTCGGCTGCGCTGAGAGGGGGCGTCGGGGGCCTTGAATCCGTCTCCGGGTCCCCGCGCTCACAACTCCTTGACCAGGATGAACTCCGTGACGCCGGGCGGGTAGTCGGCGACCCGGCCGATCTCCTCGTACCCCTGTCCCCGGTAGAAGCCAGGGGCCTGGAAGTCCCAGGTCTCCAGCCGCGAGCGGGTGCAGGCGCGCTCGGTGCGGGCGGTCCGTTCGGCCTCGGCGAGCAGGCGCGCGCCGAGGCCGAGGCCCCGGTGCGGGGCGTCGACCCAGAGCAGATCGACGTGCAGCCAGTACGCCCAGGTCCGCCCGGTCAGCCCGCCCGCCAGGGCCCCGTGCTCGTCCAACGCCCAGACCTCCAGCGGGACTTCCTGCTCAGCGGAGGTGGAGAGCAGTGCACGCAGGCCAGCCGATGCGGCGACGTTGTCCTCGTGCAGACGCCCGCTCAGCAGAATGCGACGTTCTTTGTCTACTTCTGTCTCAAGACGGAACATGAAGCACACCCTAAGACCCACCGGCAAGGGGCGGTCCGCACACCGGAGGTGACCAGTTCACCGATTCGCCTTCCCGCCGGGGCCCCCACCCGTACGCTGATGCTCAGCACCGGTGGGGGCCGGTGTCGATTCAGGGGAGCGAGAAAGCCGGGTACGGCGTCCGGGGCAGGGTGGCAGGCGGTTCGACGACGGCGGTCGTCGGGCGCGGCAGGCCGCAGTACAGCCCCGGGCGCCGTACCCGCAGCTTTCCGCCCCCACCGATGGGGGTTCTGTGGCGCGTATCCGGGTTCTCGTGGTGGACGACCACCGCATCTTCGCCGAGTCGCTCGCGGCCGCCCTCGCGGCCGAACCGGACGTCGACGTCTCCGCGGCGGGCAGCGGCCCGGCCGCGCTGCGCGCCCTGGAGCGCGCGGCCGCCGAGGGGCGCGGTTACGACGTGCTCCTGGTCGACGCCGAGCTGGGCGCCCGGACGGGCGGCGGCGAGCTTCCCGCCGTCCCCGCGCCCCGGCCGGAGGAGACGGCCGCCGTCGACGGCATCGCGCTGGTCGCCGGGGTCCGCGCGGCCCGGCCGGGCGTGCGGTCGGTGGTGCTCGCCGAGAAGGACGACCCGCGCGCCGCCGCCCGGGCGCTCCAGGCGGGGGCCTCGGGCTGGGTGGCCAAGGACTGCTCGCTGCAACGGCTGCTGTCGGTGATCCGGGGTGTGCTGCGCGACGAGACGCATCTGCCGCCCGCCCTGCTCACCGGCGTGCTGCGGGAGCTGACGGCCGCCCGTAAGCACCGCACCGACAGTGAGCGGCTGGTGGAGTCGCTGACGCCCCGGGAGCGCGAGGTGCTGCGCTGCATGGTGGCGGGCCTGGGCCGCAAGGCGGTCGCGGAGCGGCTGTTCCTGTCCCCGCACACGGTGCGCACCCATATGCAGAACGTGCTGGGCAAGCTCGGGGTGCACTCGACGCTGGCCGCGGTGGCGCTGGCGCGCCGGGCGGGGGTCGGTCCCGTGGGCCCGGAAACGGATGCGTCAGGTCGGGATGTTGTCGAACGGGGCGGTCAACTGGCGCAGTAGCCCGGCCAGTTCACCGCGCTGGGCGCGGGACAGCTCGCCGAGGATGGCGCGTTCCTGGTCGAGCAGCCCGGCCAGCGACTGGTCGGCCTTGTCGCGCCCCTCGGCCGTGAGCCGGACGAGGACGCCGCGCCGGTCGTTCGGGTCGGGCAGCCGCTCGACCAGGTTCTTCTTGGTGAGCCGGTCGATGCGGTTGGTCATCGTGCCCGAGGTGACCAGGGTCTGGGTGAGGAGTTGCCCGGGGGAGAGCTGGTACGGGGCGCCGGCCCGGCGCAGCGACGTGAGCACGTCGAACTCCCACGGCTCCAGATGGTGCTCGGCGAAGGCTATGCGGCGGGCCCGGTCGAGGTGGCGTGCCAGGCGGGAGACGCGACTGAGCACCTCGAGTGGTTCCACGTCGAGGTCGGGGCGCTCGCGGCGCCATGCAGCGACCAGTCGGTCGACCTCGTCCTCCATGTCGATCAGTGTAGAGGGTCCCTCGACATGAAGTCTCTTGAATTCAAGTGTCTTGACATCAAGATAGTTGCGGCGGGATCCTGTTTCCATGACCTCACGCGACCAGCCTGCCTGGGATCCGCAGCAGTACCTGCGTCACGCGGACCACCGGACCCGCCCCTTCCACGACCTGCTGGCCCGCATCGGCGACGACCTCCCCGGCCGGCCGGCGCCCCGGATCGCCGACCTCGGCTGCGGCGCGGGCAACGTCACCGCCCTCCTCGCCGACCGCTGGCCGGACGCCCGGATCACCGGCTACGACACCTCGCGCGACATGCTCGCCGAGGCCGCCGCCCACGCCCGGCCGCCGCTGCTCGACTTCGCCGAGGCCGACGCGGCGACCTGGGAGCCCACTGAGACGTACGGCCTGATCGTCTCCACCTCCGCACTCCAGTGGATCCCCGGCCACGCCGATCACTTCCCCCGCTGGCTCGACGCCCTGGCCCCCGGCGGCACCCTCGCCTTCCAGGTCCCCGGCAACTTCACCGCCCCCAGCCACACGCTCCTGGCCGCCCTCCGCGAGTCCGACCGCTGGCGCCCCCTGCTCCACGGCGTCGGCGACCGCACCGCCTCCGTCCTGGACCCCGTCGACTACCTCACCCGCCTCCGCGACCTCGGCTGCACGGCCGACGTCTGGGAGACCACCTACCTCCAGACCCTGCACGGCGACGACGCGGTCCTCGACTGGGTCAAGGGCACCGCCCTGCGCCCCGTCCTCACCGCGCTGGCCGACGAGCCCGAGGCCCGCGACGCGTTCCTCGCCGCATACCGCGACCTGCTCCGCGAGGCCTACCCGCCGGGCCCGTACGGCACGGTCTTCCCGTTCCGCCGCATCTTCGCCGTAGCCCGCAAGGAGAAGTGATGACCGCCTCTGCCCCTGTCGGCCTCGCCGCCGTCGACCACGTCCAGCTGGCCGCCCCGCCCGGCACCGAGGACGCCCTGCGCGCCTTCTACGCCGACGCCCTGGGCATGACCGAGATCCCGAAACCCCCGGTGCTCGCCGCCCGCGGTGGCTGCTGGTTCGCCGCCGGACCGGTCCAGCTCCACCTGGGCATCGAGGAGGACTTCCGCCCCGCGAAGAAGGCCCACCCGGGCCTGCGCGTGACGGGGATCGTGGAGTACGCGGCCCGCCTGGAGTCCCACGGCGTCCCCGTCACCTGGGACGACAACCTCCCCGGCCACCGCCGCTTCTACGCCCACGACCCGGCCGGCAACCGGCTGGAGTTCCTGGAGCCGGACGCGTAACAGGCGGGCTCCTCAGCTCTTCCGGTGCCCTATCAGCCGCGGCTTCGACTCCAGGTTCTCCAGCCCGTGCCAGCACAGGTTCACCAGGTGGGCGGCCACCTCGGCCTTCTTGGGCTTGCGGACGTCCAGCCACCACTGGCCCGTCAGCGCCACCATCCCCACCAGCGCCTGCGCGTACAGCGGGGCCAGCTTCGGGTCGAAGCCGCGGGCCTTGAACTCCAGGCCCAGGATGTCCTCCACCTGCGTGGCGATGTCGCTGATCAGCGACGCGAACGTGCCCGTCGACTGCGCCACCGGCGAATCCCGCACCAGGATCCGGAAACCGTCCGTGTACGACTCGATGTAGTCCAGCAGCGCGAACGCCGCCTGCTCCAGCAGTTCGCGCGGATGGCCCGCCGTGAGCGCCCCCGTCACCATGTCCAGCAGCTGGCGCATCTCGCGGTCGACCACCACCGCGTACAGGCCCTCCTTGCCGCCGAAGTGCTCGTACACCACCGGCTTGGACACCCCGGCGCGCGCCGCGATCTCCTCCACCGACGTGCCCTCGAAGCCCTTGTCGGCGAACAGGGCGCGCCCGATGTCCAGCAGCTGTTCGCGGCGCTCCTTCCCCGTCATCCGGACCCGCCGGGCCCGTCGGGAGGAGGAGGCCCTGCTCTTGTCGCTGCTCGTGCTGGAGTCGGTCGCCACGTCGTCAATCATGCCGCGTCGGCGGGGGCGGCCGTGCGCCGGGAGTCGATCCGCGCGGCATCCGGCCACCGCACGTCATAGGCCCAGCCCAGCTTCTCGAACCAGCGGATCAGCCGGGCGCTGGAGTCGATCTGCCCCCGCATCACCCCGTGCCGGGCGCTCGTCGGGTCCGCGTGGTGCAGGTTGTGCCAGGACTCGCCGCACGACAGCACCGCCAGCCACCACACGTTCCCCGACCGGTCACGTGACTTGAAGGGGCGCTTGCCCACCGCGTGGCAGATCGAGTTGATCGACCAGGTCACGTGGTGCAGCAGCGCCACCCGTACCAGCGAACCCCAGAAGAACGCCGTCGCCGCACCCCACCACGACATCGTCACCAGACCGCCCACCAGCGGCGGGATCGCCAGCGAGACGATCGTGAAGGTCAGGAAGTGGCGCGAGACCGCCCGGATCGCCGGGTCCTTGATCAGATCGGGGGCGTACTTCTGCTGCGGCGTCTGCTCCTCGTCGAACATCCACGCGATGTGCGCCCACCACAGCCCCTTCATCAGGGCCGGCAGGCTCTCCCCGAACCGCCACGGCGAATGCGGGTCGCCCTCGGCGTCCGAGAACCGGTGGTGCTTGCGGTGATCGGCCACCCACCGCACCAGCGGCCCCTCCACCGCCAGCGAGCCCATCACGGCCAGCGCGATCCGCAACGGCCGCTTCGCCTTGAACGAACCGTGCGTGAAGTACCGGTGGAAACCGATCGTGATCCCGTGGCAGCCGATGAAGTACATCGCCACCAGCAGACCGATGTCGAGCCAGCTCACCCCCCACCCCCAGGCCAGCGGCACCGCCGCGACCAGCGCGATGAACGGCACCACGATGAACGCCAGCAGTGCGAACTGCTCGATCGACCGCTTGCTGTCGCCGCCCAGCGTGCCGGAGGGCTGCGCCGCCGCGGCCCCGGGCGGCTCGGTCTCGTCGATCACAGGAGGAGTGCTCGGCATAGGGGGATACCTCTGAGGGTGAGGGAGAAGGCTCGGACGGCCGTGGCTACGGTTCCGTAACCTACGGCTTGGTAAGTATGGCAGTGACGGGCCCCACAACACGAGAGGCCGCTCCAACCCGTCCCACGCGGTAGCCCGCCCGCCCCCGGGGTAGGGGGTAACCGCCCGGGTGTCCCGGGCGGCCGCCGCGACCCCTCGGGGCAACGGACGCGCCGCCTGCGACGACACCTATCCTGGGAGGGTCGGACAGCGCGGTCCGCACCCGCTCGTCGGGGCGTGGCGACAGCACCGCTGCCAGCCGCAGGGCCCCGGACCCCGCCACCCGCTCCCACCGCCATCCAGGTGGGGGACGGCGAAGCGAACGCACCTCCTCATTCACTGCAAGGAGCCGCACACTGTGAGCAGTGCCGACCAGACCCCTGCCGCCAGCCCCGCGCTGCGCGCCGACATCCGCCGCCTCGGCGACCTCCTCGGCGAGACCCTCGTACGCCAGGAGGGCCAGGAACTCCTCGACCTCGTCGAACGAGTACGCGCCCTGACCCGCACCGACGGCGAGGCCGCCGCCGAGCTCCTCGGCGAGACGGAGCTGGAGACCGCCGCCCAGCTCGTGCGCGCCTTCTCCACCTACTTCCACCTCGCCAACGTCACCGAGCAGGTCCACCGCGCCCACGAGATGCGCGACCGCCGCTCGGCCGAGGGCGGCCTCCTGGCCCGCACCGCCGACCGCCTCAAGGACGCCGACCCCGAGCACCTGCGCGAGACGGTCAAGAACCTCAACGTGCGGCCCGTCTTCACCGCCCACCCCACCGAGGCTGCCCGCCGCTCCGTCCTCAACAAGCTGCGCCGCATCGCCGAGCTGCTGGAGACCCCGGTCATCGAGGCCGACCGCCGCCGCCTCGACCTGCGCCTCGCCGAGAACATCGACCTCATCTGGCAGACCGACGAACTCCGCGTCGTCCGCCCGGAGCCCGCCGACGAGGCCCGCAACGCCATCTACTACCTGGACGAGCTGCACGCCAACGCGGTGGGCGACGTCCTGGAGGACCTCGCCGCCGAGCTGGACCGCGTCGGCGTCGAACTCCCCGCCGGTACCCGCCCGCTCACCTTCGGCACCTGGATCGGCGGCGACCGCGACGGCAACCCCAACGTGACGCCCGCCGTCACCTGGGACGTCCTGATCCTCCAGCACGAGCACGGCATCACCGACGCCCTGGAGATGATCGACTACCTCCGCGGCCTCCTCTCCAACTCCATCCGTTACGCCGGAGCCACCGAGGAACTCCTCACCTCCCTCCAGGCCGACCTGGAACGCCTCCCCGGCATCAGCCCCCGCTACAAGCGGCTGAACGCCGAGGAGCCCTACCGCCTCAAGGCCACCTGCATCCGGCAGAAGCTCGTCAACACCCGCGAGCGCCTCGCCGAGGGCACCCCCCACCGCCCCGGCTGCGACTACCTCGGCACCGCCGAGCTCATCGCCGACCTGGAGCTCATCCAGACCTCCCTGCGCGAGCACCGCGGCGGCCTCTTCGCCGACGGCCGGATGGACCGCACCATCCGCACCCTGGCCGCCTTCGGCCTCCAGCTCGCCACCATGGACGTACGCGAACACGCCGACGCCCACCACCACACCCTCGGCCAGCTCTTCGACCGGCTCGGCGAGGAGTCCTGGCGCTACGCCGACATGCCGCGCGACTACCGGCAGAAGCTGCTCGCCAAGGAGCTGCGCTCCCGCCGGCCGCTGGCCCCCACGCCCGCCCCGCTCGACGCGGCCGGCGAGAAGACCCTCGGCGTCTTCCACACCATCAAGCAGGCCTTCGAGCGCTTCGGCCCCGAAGTCATCGAGTCCTACATCATCTCCATGTGCCAGGGCGCCGACGACGTCTTCGCCGCCGCCGTCCTCGCCCGCGAGGCCGGACTCATCGACCTCCACGCCGGCTGGGCCAAGATCGGCATCGTGCCGCTCCTGGAGACCACCGACGAGCTGAAGGCCGCCGACCAGATCCTCGACGAGATGCTGGCCGACCCCTCCTACCGGCGCCTCGTCTCCCTGCGCGGCGACGTCCAGGAGGTCATGCTCGGCTACAGCGACTCCTCCAAGTTCGGCGGCATCACCACCTCCCAGTGGGAGATCCACCGCGCCCAGCGCCGGCTGCGCGACGTCGCCCACCGCTACGGCGTACGGCTGCGCCTCTTCCACGGCCGCGGCGGCACCGTCGGCCGCGGCGGCGGCCCCTCCCACGACGCGATCCTCGCCCAGCCGTGGGGAACGCTGGAGGGCGAGATCAAGGTGACCGAGCAGGGCGAGGTCATCTCCGACAAGTACCTCATCCCCGCGCTCGCCCGCGAGAACCTGGAACTGACCGTCGCGGCCACCCTCCAGGCCTCCGCCCTGCACACCGCGCCCCGCCAGTCCGACGAGGCCCTGGCCCGCTGGGACGCGGCCATGGACACCGTCTCCGACGCCGCCCACAGCGCCTACCGCAAGCTCGTCGAGGACCCGGACCTGCCCGCGTACTTCCTCGCCTCCACCCCGGTGGACCAGCTCGCCGACCTGCACCTGGGCTCGCGGCCCTCCCGCCGCCCCGGCTCGGGCGTCTCGCTGGACGGCCTGCGGGCCATCCCGTGGGTCTTCGGCTGGACCCAGTCGCGGCAGATCGTGCCCGGCTGGTTCGGCGTCGGCTCCGGCCTCAAGGCCCTGCGCGAAGCCGGTCTCGACACCGTCCTCGACGAGATGCACGAGCACTGGCACTTCTTCCGCAACTTCATCTCCAACGTCGAGATGACGCTCGCCAAGACCGACCTGCGCATCGCCCGCCACTACGTCGACACGCTCGTCCCCGACGAGCTGAAGCACGTCTTCGACGGCATCGAGGCCGAACACGCCCTCACCGTGCAGGAGGTCCTGCGGATCACCGGCGGCGAGAAGCTGCTCGACACCAACCCGGTGCTCCAGCAGACCTTCTCCATCCGCGACGCCTACCTGGACCCGATCTCCTACCTCCAGGTCTCCCTGCTCGCCCGCCAGCGCCAGGCCGCCGAACGCGGCGAGGAGCCCGACCCGCTGCTCTCCCGCGCCCTGCTGCTCACCGTCAACGGCGTCGCGGCAGGTCTGCGCAACACCGGCTGACCGTACGGAACACCCCGGGGCGGTCCTGCTACAGCGCGACGAACGTCGCCACCAGCAGGGCCGCCCCCGCCGTTCCCACACCCCACGCCGTCCGCGCCATCCGCAGCCCGCCGCCGATCACGAACGCGGCCAGCACCAGCGCCCCGGCGAGCGGCACCCAGGCATGCAGAAAGCCCGGCAACCCCGTGCGGACCACCGCATCGGAACCGGGCTTCACCACCACGGGGAAACGATCCCCCTCACGCGCCGCCACGGACCGGTCCACGGTCACCCGCGGGCGCTCCCGCGACACCGAGTCCGGCACGAACGACCCGGTGCACTTCTCCTCGCCGCACTCCGCGACCGTCACGGTCCCGTGGTCACGGCCCTTGGGCAGAAGGATGTGGTGCGCGGTGTCCCACGACGACCACGCACCCGCGACCAGCAGCACCAGGACGACCAGCCCCATGGCCACCCGCCGCCCCGCTACCGCCGCCCGGTGGGAAGAGCTCCGCTTCATGGGGGCAGATCCTTGGCCAGACCCGCACCCCCGGTCAACCTATGGCCGAAAAACGCCCCAGCAGGGAAGGGAATGTCAGGAGTTGTACGCGGCGGGGGACGGCGACCCGTGGCTCAGGAGTTGTAAGCGGCGGGGGAGAGCGACGGACCGGGCACGGCCTCAGGGAGTCGTACGCGGCACGGGAGGCCGCCCGTGGCTCAGGAGTTGTACGCGCTCTGCGCCCGCTCCAGGCCCTCCGCCAGCAGGCACTCCACCGCGTCCGCCGACCGGTCCACCAGGAACTCCAGCTCCTTGCGCTCCGTCGACGAGAAGTCCTTCAGCACGAAGTCCGCGACCTGCATCCGCCCCGGCGGCCGCCCGATCCCGAACCGCACCCGGTGATAGTCCGGACCCATCGCCTTCGTCATCGACTTCAGCCCGTTGTGCCCGTTGTCCCCGCCGCCCAGTTTCAGCCGCAGCGACCCGTAGTCGACATCCAGCTCGTCATGGACCGCCACGACATGGTCCGTCGGCACCTTGTAGAAGTCCCGCAGCGCCGTCACCGGCCCGCCCGACAGATTCATGTACGACATCGGCTTCACCAGGATCACCCGCCGGCTCGCCGGACCGGGCGGACCGATCCGCCCCTCCACGACCTGCGCCTGTGCCTTCTGCGCCCGCTTGAACTTCCCGCCGATCCGGGCCGCCAGCAGATCGGCGACCATGAACCCGACGTTGTGCCGGTTCGCCGCGTAGTCGGGACCCGGGTTGCCCAGGCCCACGATGAGCCAGGGGTCGGTGGCGTCGGACATCAGTGCTCGGTCTCCTCACATAGGGCTTACGGCACAGGACATACGGCTTGAGGCACAGGCGAACGGGGCGGCGGCTCCCGGAAGGGAACCACCACCCCGTCAGTCAAGCAGGTGGAACGGTGAGGGGAGAGGCTCAGGCCTCGGCGCCCTCGGCCTCGCCCTCGGCGGCCTCGTCGGCCGGCTCCTCGGCCTGCGCGGCGACGACCTGGATCACGATGGCGTCCTCGTCACCGGCCAGCGTGGCGCCCTTGGGCAGCGAGATGTCCTTGGCGACGATCGAGGCACCGGCGTCCAGGCCCGCGACGGAGACCGTGACGGACTCGGGGATGTGGGTGGCCTCGGCCTCGACCAGCAGCGTGTTCTGGACGAACTCCAGCAGGTTGGCGCCCGGGGCCAGGTCGCCCTCGGCGTGCACCGCGATCTCGACCTGGACCTTCTCGCCGCGCTTCACGGTGAGCAGGTCGACGTGCTCGATGGTGCCCTTGAGGGGGTGACGCTGGACGGCCTTCGGGATGACCAGCGCGTCCTTGCCGTCGATCTCCAGACCGATCAGCACGTTGGCCGTACGCAGCGCGAGCAGCAGCTCGTGGCCGGGCAGGGTGATGTGGACGGGCTCGGCGCCGTGGCCGTAGACGACACCGGGAACACGGTCGGCACGGCGGACGCGGCGGGCGGCGCCCTTGCCGAACTCGGTACGGACCTCGGTGGCGAGCTTGATCTCGGCCATGGTGCACTCCTCGTCAGGTGGGTGAGCCGTCGGATGACGGAACTCGGACGGTCACCCGGCCCACGACAGGCCTGCTACGAAGAGCGCGTCGATAACGGACCGCCGTACACACGGGTACGGCCTCCCTCGCCGAGCAACTCGCTGAGTCTACCCGGCGGGGAGGCCGCATCCCAAAGTGGATCACCCGAGGGTGATCGTCACTGCTGTCAGCCCTGCTCCTCGAAGAGGCTCGTCACCGAACCGTCCTCGAACACCTCGCGCACCGCGCGCGCGATCGTCGGCGCGATCGAGAGCACCGTGATCTTGTCGAGCTCCAGCTCGCCCGGGGTCGGCAGCGTGTCCGTGAAGACGAACTCGCTCACCTTCGAGTTCTTCAGCCGGTCGGCCGCCGGACCCGACAGCACGCCGTGCGTCGCCGTCACGATGACGTCCTCGGCGCCGTGCGCGAACAGGGCGTCCGCGGCGGCGCAGATCGTGCCACCGGTGTCGATCATGTCGTCGACGAGCACACAGACCCGGCCCTCGACGTTGCCGACGACCTCGTGGACGGAGACCTGGTTCGGTACGTCCTTGTCGCGGCGCTTGTGGACGATCGCCAGGGGCGCGTCCAGCCGGTCGCACCAGCGGTCGGCGACCCGGACGCGGCCCGCGTCGGGGGAGACGATCGTCAGCTTGGAGCGGTCGACCTTCGCGCCCACGTAGTCCGCCAGGATCGGCAGCGCGAACAGGTGGTCCACCGGGCCGTCGAAGAAGCCCTGGATCTGGTCGGTGTGCAGATCGACGGTGAGGATCCGGTCCGCACCCGCCGTCTTCATCAGGTCCGCCACCAGGCGGGCCGAGATCGGCTCGCGGCCCTTGTGCTTCTTGTCCTGGCGGGCGTACCCGTAGAACGGCACGATCACCGTGATGGAGCGGGCCGACGCGCGCTTCAGCGCGTCCAGCATGATCAGCTGCTCCATGATCCACTTGTTGATCGGGGCCGTGTGGCTCTGGATCAGGAAGCAGTCCGCGCCACGTGCCGACTCCTGGAACCGCACGTAGATCTCACCGTTGGCGAAATCGAAGGCCTTCGTCGGCACGAGACCGACTCCCAGCTGATGGGCGACCTCCTCGGCCAGCTCGGGGTGGGCGCGGCCGGAGAAGAGCATCAGTTTCTTCTCGCCGGTCGTCTTGATCCCGGTCACAGCACAGTCTCCTCAGACGTGTATCTGGCGCTGCACGCATAGGTCCCGATGTGCAACGAGCCAGCCGAAATGGGGTGAGCATCTATCACGGTACGCCGTCACCGGCGTACCTGTTTCCGGTCAGCTTTGCCCGTCGGGCTCCTGCGACGACGCCTGAGCGGCCTGCGCGGCGGCGCTGCCCGGACGCTTCCGGGCCACCCAACCCTCGATATTCCGCTGCTGGCCCCGCGCGACGGCCAGCGAACCGGAGGGGACGTCCTTCGTGATGACCGACCCGGCGGCGGTGTAGACGCCGTCCCCGACCGTGACCGGTGCCACAAACATATTGTCCGATCCGGTACGGCAGTGGGAGCCGATCGTCGTGTGGTGCTTGGCCACACCGTCGTAGTTCACGAAGACGCTGGCCGCACCGATGTTGGTGTGGTCGCCGATGGTCGCGTCGCCGACATAACTCAGGTGCGGGACCTTGGTCCCTTCCCCGATCGTGGCGTTCTTCATCTCCACGTACGTACCGGCCTTGGCCTTCGTCCCCAGCCGGGTCCCCGGCCGCAGGTAGGCGTACGGCCCGACGGAGGCCCCGGGGCCGACCTCGGCGGAGAGCGTCACGGAGTTGTCGACGCGAGCACCGGTGCCGACGAGGGTGTCCTGGATCCGCGAGTTGGGCCCGACCTCGGAGTCCTCCCCGAGATGCGTGGAGCCGAGCAGCTGGGTCCCGGGGTGCACGATCACATCGCGCTCGTACGTCACGGTCGCGTCGATCAGCGTGGACGCCGGGTCGACGACGGTCACACCCGCGAGCATGGCCCGCTCCAGCAGCCGCTCGTTGAGCAGCCGACGCGCCTCGGCGAGCTGGAGCCGGTTGTTGATGCCGAGGATCTCGCGGTGGTCGCCGGCCACGGAGGCCCCGACCCGGTGCCCCGCCTCACGCAGGATCGACAGCACATCGGTGAGGTACTCCTCGCCCTGGCTGTTGTCGGTACGCACCTTGCCCAGCGCGTCGCCCAGCAGCCGCCCGTCGAACGCGAACACCCCGGAGTTGATCTCGCGGATCGCCCGCTGCTCGTCGGTGGCGTCCTTGTGCTCGACGATCTCGGTGACCGCGCCGGTGGCGGGGTCGCGCACGATGCGTCCGTAGCCGGTGGAGTCCGGGACCTCGGCGGTCAGGACGGTCACCGCGTTGGCGTCGGCGGCGTGGGTGGCGGCGAGCGCGCCGAGCGTCTCGCCGGAGAGCAGCGGGGTGTCGCCGCACACGACGATCACGGTCCCGTCGACGGCCCCGCCGAGCTCTTCGAGCCCCATGCGGACGGCGTGCCCGGTGCCGTTCTGCTCGGCCTGGAACGCGGTGCGCACGGGGGCGTCGCCGGCGTTCAGGTGGGCGGTGACCTGCTCGCTGGCATGACCGACGACCACGACGAGGTGCTGGGGGTCCAGCTCACGGGCGGCGGCGACGACATGTCCGACGAGCGAGCGCCCGGAGATCTCGTGCAGAACCTTGGGGGTCTTCGACTTCATACGGGTGCCCTCACCCGCTGCGAGGACGACGACGGCTGCCGGGCTGGTTGCGCTCACGGATGTGCCCTTCGGCTTCGGGTGGTGGTCATCCGCAGGATACCGGGGGCGTTTCCGCTGGAAACGGGGGCGGGCCCCGACCGGTGTGGTCGGGGCCCGCGTGTCGAAGCTCCCCCATCAGGATTCGAACCTGAACAGACGGTACCAAAAACCGCAGTGCTGCCTGATTACACCATGGGGGATCAATTCCGATCGAACCGGACATTGGGTCGGTTCGCCGGATCGGCACCCAACACTATGCCGTACCAAGCGCCTTCCACGCGACGACAGAAGGGAGACGGAAAAGGGGAGACGGAGCCCGGCGCTCCCGTCCGGCCGCGGAACGTGCTGTCGCCGGTCACCCGAGCATGCTGTCGCCGGTCACCCCGAACGTGCTGTTGCCGGTCGCCCGAAATTGGGATGCGTCCGCCCGTAGGCTGGATGCCATGACCGCAACGGGGGCAGACCGGGAGGCGGCGGGATCGACCACCCGCGGCTACTGGTGGTGGGAGCGGCGACGGAGTGTCGCCCTGGACGTGGGACTGGCGCTGGTGTCGGCGCTGGAGTGTGGACTGGAAGGGGTGGAGTTCGCCCGGAACACCGGGATCCCGGTGCCGGTGGGTGTGGTGTTCGGGCTTCTCGCGGGTTCGGTGCTGCTGGTGCGCCGACGGTGGCCGATCGTCGTGGTGCTGCTGACGATCGCGATGACGCCCGCCGAGATGGGCTTCCTGATGGCCCTGGTCGGCCTGTACACGCTGGCCGCGTCCGAGGTGCCGCGCCGGATCACCGTCGTGCTGGCGAGCATGGCGCTGGTGGGTACGTTCATCATCACGTACGTACGGCTGCGGCAGAGCGTGGCCGAGCAGACCGACTTCGGGCCGGGGGACTGGTACGTCCCGCTGATGTCCGTCTTCATGGCGGTGGGGCTCACGGCCCCGTCCGTCCTCCTCGGCCTCTACATAGGGGCCAGACGCCGTCTGATGGAGAGCCTGCGGGAGCGGGCCGATTCGCTGGAGCGGGAGCTGTCGCTGCTCGCGGACCGGGCGGAGGAGCGGGCGGAGTGGGCGCGTACGGAGGAGCGGACCCGGATCGCCCGGGAGATGCACGACGTGGTCGCGCACCGGGTGAGCCTCATGGTGGTGCACGCCGCCGCGCTCCAGGCCGTCGCCCCGAAGGACCCGGCGAAGGCCGTGCGCAACGCGGCGCTGGTCGGTGACATGGGCCGGCAGGCGCTGACGGAGCTGCGCGAGATGCTGGGGGTGCTGCGTACGGGGGAGGCGCTGACGGCGCCGGCCGCGGCGGGCGGGGTTCCGCTGGCGTCGGTACGGCAGGCGGCCGCGGTGGCCGCCGCCTCCGCCGCGACGGAGGACGGGCCCCGGCTGCACGAGCTGGAGGCGCTGGTGGCGCAGTCGCGGCAGGCGGGGATGGTGGTGGAGCTGTCGGTCCACGGCGAGCTGCGGCCGTATCCGCCGGAGGTGGAGCAGACGGCGTACCGGGTGGTCCAGGAGGCGCTGACGAACGTGCACAAGCATGCGGCGGGCGCGAAGACGTGGGTACGGCTCGCGCATCGGGAGGCCGAGGTCGCGATGCAGGTGGAGAACGGGCCCTCGGACGCGGCGGCGGCGGATGCGGGGCTGCCGAGCGGGGGGAACGGGCTGGTGGGGATGCGGGAGCGGGTGCTGGGCCTGGGAGGCGTATTCGTCTCGGGCCCCACGGAGGCGGGCGGCTTCCGCGTCTCGGCGGTGCTTCCGGTGGGCGTTTCAAGCCCGTCCGGCGATTGAGGGTCGGCCTTTTCAGCCCGTCCGGCGATTGAGGACGGAACCCTGGCTGTGGGGACCGGTGACCCCTCCGTGTCCGGGGAAGTGATGGTGCCGGGTTCGTCCCGAGCAACGGTTCCGTCCTCAAACGCCGGACGGGCTGGATGCGTGGCTCAGGCCGAAGTCAGGCGGGGCGGTTGCGTGCCTGTTACCAGCGTGGCCAGCGCCTCGTCGATGTCCTGGCCCAGGAACCAGTCCCCGGTGTGATCGATGCTGTACACCCGCCCCTCCGTATCGATCGCCAGCACCGCCTGCTCCTCCCCCTCCGCCCCCAGCGGACTGACCTCCGTCTCCAGGGCCCGGCCGAGGTCGCCCAGCGTCCGGGCCAGGTGCAGCCCGCTCAGCGGGTCGATCCGTACCGCCGTCGGCGCGATCTGCCGACCCGGCGCGGACGCCTTGATGTGAAGGCCGCCGAACTCGGCCCACGCCTCGACCGCGGCCGGGAACACCGCGTGCCGGTGGCCGGCCGGGGAGGCGTGGGAGCGCAGGGCGTCGGCCCACTCCTCCGCCTGGCGGATGTCCCAGCGCCCGGGCTGCCAGCCCGCCTCGCGCAGGGCGGCGTCGACGGCGACGGAGAAACGGGTCGTGGAGGTGTGCTGCTGGCGGTCGTGCATCGGTGGGCGGTCAGCCCTTCTCGGCGGTGGTCGCGGCGCCGGTGGAGGTCAGATCGACGGGGCGTACGCCGAAGTGGGACAGGAGAGCGGAACAGGACCGGCAGGGCGGCGCGTAACTGCCGTGCAGCGGGTCACCGTCCTCGCGGATGCGCCGAGCGGTGATCCGCGCGTGCTTGAGCGCGCGCCGCGCCTCCCCGTTGGTCAGGGGTTTTCGCTGCGCCCGTTTGGAGCGCCCGGTCTCGGCGGCGGTGAGCTGACGGGAGAGCAGTATCGCTTCGGGGCAGCGCCCGGTGAAGCGTTCGCGCTGCCCGCTGGTGAGGGTGTCGAGGAAGTCCTGGACGAGCGGGTGCAGCACCGGCGGCTGGTCCCCCTTGCCCGCGGTGCAGGTCAGCGTCTCGCCGCGGACGGACAGCGCGGCGGCCACGGCGGGGAGGATCCCGTCGCGGCGATGGATCAGTCGGGGCGTACGGCTGGTCCCGGTACTGCTCCAGCTGAGGCGTGGATCCCCTGATGTGACGGTTTGTGCTGAATGCATCGTGCTGACGTCCCTCCCTGCAATCCCCCGAGTTGCGGGGACAGCCTGCCAAATGTGCCGGGTGGTGGGGAAGCTGGGTCGGGGAAACGTGTCTGCGTGTCGCCCGAAGGTGCGGGACCGTCGCCTCACCGTCACACGGATGTGACCGTTCGTGACGGAACCGGCGGGACGGGACCCCCTGTTGCCCCACCGCTTAGGCTGTGCGGAACACCGGACGCAGCAGGGGGCATCAGCCATGACGACAGGTCGGCTCGGGCAGCAAGCCGCGCCACCGAACGCCGCCTATGCCGGGCAGGTCGTGAATTTCCCGGATCCGGTCCGGGCGTCCCGGCACCCCGGAGGGGTGCGGATGGACGGCAGCGGCCACCCGGTCCTTACGCCGTACGCGCGCGCCGCGGCCGAGATCGCCGACCCGCCTCCGGGCTTCGGTATCGACGAGCTGCGCCTGACCGATTACGTGTCGGCGAACGCGGCGATGGCGGCGAGCGGGCACGACCTGTGGGACACGATTCCCGCGGTGGCGACCCCGCACGGCTGGACCTGGCACCACGTGCCCGGCGGCCGGCGGATGGAGCTGGTGCCGGTCGAGGTGAAGGCGCTGCTGCGTCACCACGGTGGCCTCGCGGGTACGGACGTCGACCAGAACCGGCGCGGCACGCGCCCGTTGCAGGAGACCCGCCCGGCGCACTTCCGCCTCCCGAAGGGCGCGGGCGCGGTGACCGAGCAGCAGGTTCAGGGCGTCGAGGAGGACCTCGGCTACCGGCTGCCCGGCGCGTACCGCTCCTTCCTCAAGGCGGCGGGCGGTGCCGCCCCCGTGGGCGCGGCGCTCGACGCCGAACTGGGGCTGCTGGTGGACCAGCCGTTCTTCACGGTGCGTGACGAAGCCGCGATGAACGACCTCGTGTACGTGAACAAGTGTCTGCGGGATCACTTCACCAAGGACTTCCTGGGCGTCGCGTTCGTCCAGGGCGGGATTCTCGCCGTGAAGGTGCGCGGCCAGGATGTCGGTTCGGTGTGGTTCTGCCCGTACGACGATGCCCGGGACCAGGACGGCTGGAGCGTCCAGGAGCGTGTGGAGCGGCTGCTGCTGCCCTGCGGTACGGACTTCGACGCCTTCCTCGAGCGGCTGGCGGGCAATCCGCCGGAGCTGGAGACCGTGGCGAACCTGATGGTGGACGGCGGCTTCGCGCGCGCCGTCCCGGTGGAGGGGTGAGCGCGGTGGTGACTTTCGCGCAGGCACAGGAGCGGGCGGACGAGTGGGTCAACGGTGACGTACCCGCGTACCAGCACCGTGAGGTGCGCGTCCGTGAGTTCGACCTCGGTTTCGTGGTGTGGGCCGAGGACCGGGCGGAGGCTCCTGTCTCCGACGGGGGCCGCCAGCGGCTGGTGATCGCCCGGGACAGCGGTGAGGCGACGCTGTGGCCGGGGCTGCCGGTGGGTGAGGTCATCCGGCGGTACGAGGAGGAGTACGGGGCTCCGGCGGGTGCGCCGGCCGCCGCTCCGGAGCCGCCGCAGCGGGTGGACCTGAACCAGACGTCGTTCCTGCTGACGCCGCCGGAGTGGCTCCAGGAGGCGGCGGACAAGCTGGGGATCCCGGACCACCGGGCGGAACGCCGGGACGCGGAGCCGGCCGAGCCGTCGCCGCCGGCGTCTGCGCAGGCCTCGCCCTCCTCGTCGCAGGCCGCGCCCCCGGCCCCGTCGTCCGCGTCGCACGCCTCGGCCCCCGCGTCGGCGTTCCCGCCCCCGTCGCAGGGCACGCCCCCGGCCCAGGCACCATCTGCGCCCCCGGCCCCGCCGGTATCCGCGTCGGGCCAGACCCCCGTCCCCGGGCCGACGCCGCCCTCTCCTCCTTCCGCCGGAGGCTCCGCCCCGGCGTGGCCCGCCGCCGACGGTGGCGCGGCCTACGAGCCCACGGCTTCCGACGGTGTGCCCGCCGGGGCGACCCCGTGGGCCGGTACGGACACCAACTCCGACTCCGACGACGCGGCGGTCCCGCTGCCCGCGACCGTGTTCGCGCCGCCGCTGTCGGGGACGGACGACGAGGAGACCCCGCCGCCGGTCGTTCCGGCGGAGGCGCCCACCGCGCTGATGTCGGGCGGCAGTCAGCTGCCGCGTACGCAGGTGGCGCCCGCGCTCCGGCCGGAGCAGGGTGCGTCGGACGGGGCCGGTGACATCGCCGACGCCGCCACCAGCAAGGCCGTGGTGCCGCCGCGCGGAACGCGTGGGGGCGGTCCGTCGACCCCGCCGCCGCCCGGTGCGCCCGGGGTTCCCGGCATGCCTCCCGGCGCGACGCCGCCGCCTTCGGGTCCGGGTGCGCCCGGAGCCCCCGCGGGCGGGTACGTACCGACGCAGCTGGTCTCCCAGCTCGGCCCGCCCGGTGCGCCGCAGGGTTCCACCCCGCCGCCCGGACCTCCCGCTCCGCCCGGCCCGCCCGCGGCCCCCGGTTCCACGCCGCCTCCCGGTGGCGGGGTGCACCATGCCGCGACGATGCTCGCCGACGGGAGCAGCATCGGCGCGGGCGTCCCGGGTGCCCCCAGGCCGCCGGGCCCGCCCGGTGCCCCGGGTGCCCCGCAGCCTCCCGGCCCGCCCGGTGCCCCCGGTGCTCCGCAGCCCCCCGGGCCCCCCGGCCCGCCGCCGGGTGCCACGCCGCCTCCGGGTGCCGGGGTGCACCACGCCGAGACGATGTTCGCGGCTCCGGGCCAGGTCGGCCCGCCCGGTCCGCCCGGAGTACCGGGCGGTTCGCTGGGCGGAGCCCCCGGTTCCGTACCGCAGCCGCCGGGTCCGCCCGGCCCGCCCGGTCCGCCGCCCGGTGGGCACACCCCGCCGCCCGCGGCGTACGGCTATCCGCAGCAGCCCACCGGTCAGCCGACCGTGGGCCCCGGCTACCAGGCCGTGCTGCGGTTCCGGGCCCCGGACGGCAGTGAGCAGCAGCTGATCCGCCGCTCGGCGCCGGGCACCCCGCACCCCGAGTGGCAGATGCTGCACGAGCTGCGGGCGATGAACGTACCGCCGCAGCAGGTCATCGAGCTCCACACGGAGCTGGAGTCCTGTGAGCTGCCGGGCGGGTACTGCGCGCGGATGATCCGGGAGACCTGGCCGCAGGTCCGGATCACCAGCGTCGCCCCGTACGGCACGGATCACGCCAGCCGCCAGCAGGGCATGCAGCATCTGCTGACGCACCAGGGCGAGCTGCACCAGGTCGCCGACGGCCCGGCGCGGCCCGCGCCGGTGCGGGCGCCGCTGCCGCAGATGCCGCCCGCGCCCGCGCTGCCGCCGGAGGCGATCGCCGAGGAGCTGGCACAGGCGTTCGGTCCGCAGGGCATCCTCCGGTTCGACCAGCGGGCGGTGTCCCGTCAGGGGGTGCCCGAGGTCGTCGCGCGCACCCTGGTGTGGGCGGGGCTGCCCGCCGATTTCGGGCCGTTCTTCTGGGCGCAGCCGGGGCAGCCGGTGGTGCCGACGCTGGCCGAGCTGGCCGCGCAGCGGCAGGTGCAGCCGGCGTCGGACGCGGGGTCGTACCTGGTGATGGGTACGGACTTCGGCCGGGCGATCTGTGTGCAGTACGGGACGGCGAACATCGTGGCCGTCCCGGTGGAGGCGGGTCCCGGTGGGCAGCCGGTGCCGCCGCAGTTCGTGAACACCGGGCTGCCCGAGTTCGTGCGGTCGATGGCGCTGCTGGGCCGGATGTGGCGGCTGCGGTACGGGCTGAACCCGGAGCAGGCGGGCCGTTGGACCGTCGACTTCCAGGCACAGCTGGTGGCCCTGGACCCGGCGGCGCTGGCGTCGCCGGAGAGCTGGTGGTCGGTGCTGCTGGAGCAGATGTGGGACGGCTTGATCTGATCTGACCCGGTCTGCCGGCCCGATCCGGCGGCCCGGCCTTCTGGTCCGGCCGAGGCGCCCGAACCCTTCCCGGGTTCGGGCGCCTCGCTGTGTGCCGGTTCGCCCGGATCTGTGATGCCGGTCGCTTCCGGCCTGAATGCCGCTGATCGATTCCGACTTCCGGCACCAATTGCCGCATCCTTGACGTATCGCGGTGGATCGGTGGGTCGGAGAGAGGTTTCAGGGATGCGTGCTGGACCGGTGTCCGCGTTCGACGTCGTCGGTGTCCGAGGGAAGGGGTACCGCCCGGACCAGGTGGACCGCATGGTGGCCGCCCTGACGGCCGAGCGGGACGGGGCGCTCGCCGAGATCGCACGGCTGGACCGCCGGGTGGAGGAGCTGCGCGCCGAGGCGGCCCGGCTGGCGGAGACCGTCGCGACGCTGCCCGTGCAGGACTACGCCGAGCTGGGGGAGCGGGCGCAGCGGATCCTGGCCCTGGCCGAGAGCGAGGCGCAGGCGCTGGAGGCCGAGGCCGTGGCGGCGGGCCGGGCCCTGCGGGACGAGGCGGAGGCGGCGGGCCGGGCGGCCGGGGACGCGGCGCGCGAGGCGGCCGAG